>JAEPDS010000022.1 GCA_016842065.1 Candidatus Thiodiazotropha sp. 'RUGA' | reverse complement strand
GCAACCGGGAGACCGGTGGAACCGGGCTGGGGCTGGCCGTCGCCAACAGCATCATACTGGCCCATGGGGGCGAACTGACACTGGCGAACCGGCCAGAAGGGGGATTGCGGGTAACCCTGCTGCTGAACCAGCTAAAAAAATAACGCGAGAAATAATATATATTTTTTAGGCAGTTATGCATCACCAGCCGAGCTTGCCAAATTGACCATACGGGAGCAAAGGTTGAACAGGTTCAATCTGTCGCCATCTATCATGCCGTGGCCCAAGCCCGAACTACTGTTCGCCCGGATAAAACGCTATACTAGCCACAGGACGACCTCAGGCGGAAATCAGGAAAGCCATTTTATGAAAGCATTGCAATCAGACAACTACCGCAAACTGAAAAAAACCAATCCGGATGCCTTTCAGGAGTGGATTGCGGGCAAATCCGATACCGTCAAAAAAGGCGGCGTCAAGCTACGCATCGTACCCGTACGAAACAACAAAAAGAGCCGATAAACTGATTCGCAGTTCGACCCTGTGAACGTTGCTTTTCCCGCGCTACTCACTTTTCTGCTGATCCTGCCCGGCTTCATCTTCCGTGGCGCCTTCACCAGATCGGAAAGAACCCAGCTCGATAACCGGCCATTCACCTCTGAGACCGTCAAAAGTCTGATCCTGGCCATCTTCCTTCACGCACTCTGGCTGAAACTGACCAACCTGATCACAACCATATCAATCGATTATCAGGTATTTCTGACCCTGTTTACCGCCGCCAGGGGTGATTTGCTCGAGCTGGCCATCAACCGCTCCGCCGTACACATGCCCGCTTTCATCACCTATCTCATGTCGATCTATATCTGCGCCTATCTGTTTGGTCTGATTGCGCAAAAACTGGTGATCAAACTGAAGCTCGACCGACACCCACTGCTGAGTGATTTTTTTCGCTTCGATACCCCCTGGTTCTATCTCTTGAAGGGTTTCAATGACGAAGGGGATGAGGCGGATTTCGTCAAACTTGCGGTAACCGTACAGCAGGTTGAAGCGACCTATCTCTACTACGGCATCCTGGAGGATTTCTACCTAACTGATTCAGGAAATCTCGACCGCATCATTCTATCCTCCGTGGTCAGACGCCAACTGATTGCAGATGATGCATCGGCTGATCCAGAGAACGCCGAACAGCCCGGTGAAGCGCGCCGCTTCTATGAGATATCCGGTGATCGCCTGGTTTTTAAATACAAGGACATCACCAGCCTGAACATCGAATACTATAAAATCATAGAAAACAGCGCCTGATCCGATGATCAAACCCGCTGTGGGAACTGGTCTGATGGCACGGCTTGTTTTCCATTGATCTTCAGCCACAATAAAAAGAATCTTTCACACACTTGCATAAGACAACTGAGTTTCGCACAGGGAAGAGCTGCATCTGATTCAAATACCGCATGGCTCAAACCCATATGCCGCTGAACCCACGCCTTCTGTTTGCCACCCTGTTGATGATCGCGGTCTGGGCTGCCATGGCAGGCTGGTTCAGACCATCCTCAACGCCCACTGTCGAGCAGTTGCTCCCTGCACAGATCGTCGCTGAAACAAAACAGCTACGGGATTCCCTGCAAAACACCAGCCATTTCGTCTTGCTCTACTTTTCCGATAGCCTGCCCATGGAAAGAAGGCAGACGTTATTGCAACAGCTAGAGGCGTTACCGGAGAGCATAAAAATGCTCTGCCTGTCAGCACCGGATAACCGCTCCACTTCAACACAAGCCCAACTCAGACTCAGCGAATGCAACAATGCTGAGCATTCCGATTTCGGATCAGCTCTTTTCTGGCAACAGAGCAATCGATCATCCAGACATACCCAAAGGTCACTCCACCAGACCCTTGAAGCTGAGCTCGAGCAACGGCTTGAACCATCTGAACTGAAACAGATCGCACTCTACTCCCCAGAGTCGATCCGTTCGCAATCATGGCAGGCTGCCAACGACGACCTGCCAAGAATCGCCCCGCTGCTGGGATTGATCATCCTGACGATTCCTCTGCTTGCCTTCAGATCCCTGCCGGCACCGGCTTTCATCTTTTTAACCGCCAGCAGCACAACCACCCTTACCCTGCTGATCTTCAATTTCAGCCTGGACGGAGGTTTCAATGCCCTGCTACTTGCGGTCATACCTCTAATCTGGGCCGTCTCATCGATGGATGCGGCACACCTGGTAGACCGACTGGAGAGCCACCATCGACGTGGCACGCCCCAGCCATTCCGGCACGCTTTACGGGAGTTAATAGGGCCCTGCTCCATCACCACCGCCACAACCTTTATCGGTTTTGGCGCCCTGGCCCTGCAGGATAGTTCGCCACTACTGCGCAGTTTCGGATTGACCGCAGCCGCCGGCACTGGACTTGCGCTGGTCATCACCTTTCTGCTCGGCTGGCTGTTGCTGGAACCAAACCATCGCAAACCCAGACGGCCGTCACGAGTCAATCGATTTGCCGCGCTGAGTCACTCCCTGGTCAGAACAACAGGCAGACATCCGCTGCCGGTACTCATTGCCTGGTTAGTCATTACCCTGTCAATGGCGCCGTTTGCGACTCGGGTTACAAGCGAGATCCCGTTTCCGAATATCTTTGCCAGTGATCACCCGATGAGCCATCAAACCGAGATACTGCAACAGCGTTTCAGCAGTGATTTAAGACCGTTAACCCTCTATCTGACTCCAACAAAAAACATCGGGAGTGAGAGAGACTCGCTGCTACATGCGGTCAGTGCCACATCAGATTACCTGAGTAAATTGCCGGAGGTCCGCCTGGTATTACCCGCGGCGATCATCCCTACTCTGTGCGATGATGAGTGCCGCAAAACAGGCTCAACCAATTCTCACCTGAAAGGGTATCTGGATGACTCGGGGGTGTTCAGGCTGGATGTCTTGTTTTCGCCTATGGAACGAGCGCGGCAACAGCAGATCATCGATTGGCTGAGGCATTTCGATCAAACCATGCTCAGCTATCACCGGATCGTCTTTGACGGCCCCGGCTATCTCTACCCGGAAGTGGAGTCATTAGGCCTAACAGGTGCGCTGAATGGTCTGCTGATCTCATTGAGCGGCATTATCTTGCTGCTTTTCGCGGTTTTTCGTAAGGTCGGTCTGGTGATGGCTGCACTGCTGGTGACCCTGTTACCGCTTTGGTTTGTGGTTGGCATCATGGGAACAACCGGCATCCATTGGTCACTCGCCCTGCTTGGTGTACCCGCGATGCTGTTTGGCCTGGCCGTTGATGACACCATTCACCTGTTATGGCATCGCAAGAGACCTACATCGTTTCGCCGTCTGCTTCGTTACAACGCCATCAAAAGCGGTACCGCACTGACATCGACAACTCTGATGCTATGCCTGTGTGTTGCCACACTGGGCCTCTCATCACTGCAAGCCAATCAACACATTGCCATACTGTTATCTGTCGGTATGGCAGTTGCCCTGTTATTGGACCTGACCCTGCTGCCAGCCCTGCTCAGCTTGATGAGACGCAAATCACCTCAACAACAGCAGTAAAGATCACCGCCCCACCGGCACTCTTTCTAACTTCAATCGTGGCCCCTGGGGCTGCACTGCTACTGGCGCTCATGGCATCCACCAAGGCAGCAAATACTGCATCATGATCGGTCTCCACACCATTGACATGGTATACCAGCGTACTCAGTCCGGTAGATGGGGTAATACCCTCGGAGCTGAAGGTATTGCCCGCCGAGGTACCACTCACAACAGCCCTGAATCGCAGATGATAGGTGGTTCCCTGATGCGACGCTTTGATCTCCTTGCGATAGGTACCCGCTACAGGAAAACCTTCACCAACCCCGAAACTGCTGTTGTTGAAACCATCCGCACAGATACCCGCATTACCGAACAATACCAGATCGGTCACATTCGGCGCATTCGCCGGATCAAGTCCAATCGAGGAGAGACTGATCTCCGCACTGTTGTCAGCCGGATTCCAAAAGCCTTCCAGGCCGCACTTCTTTCGGTAGATATCACTGTCACTGCCGTTGAAAGGAACGTCCAGGTAGAGCAAGGTGCCGGAAGACAATGCGGTGCGCAGTGCCGCGATTGCCGAGCTGTCGGTCAGGATATCCTGCATTGGACAAGGCGTTACATCCGGACTGTCAGCCGTCTGCAGCACCAGGTTACCTGAAATTGTGTCGCCCCCTGTGTCACCGCCAGTATCACCTCCTGTGTCGCCTCCGGTATCACCCCCCGTATCTCCCCCTGTATCGCCTCCGGTGTCATCCCCTGTATCACCATTGTCACCACTATCGGTTGTGGTATCAGTGCCGTTATTGTCATCATCATCGTTGTCACCCGGACAAGCGACCAGTGTCAGGGCAATAAAAAGCATCAGGAGAAGTTGCCGCAACTTTTTCATCATCGACCTCGGATTGAATCTTTCGTGTTCAGTTTTTCTATTAACCAATAACCCTAGCAGGGATTTTCAATTCTCCAACCTGACGCAGCTTTGTGCCAAATGGTCAGCCCAACGTTCTGTCGGGAAAGCCGTGTAGGGCGTTTGCTGGAAGAGCCCTGCCTTTTTTACCAAAGCCCAACCGAGTGAAGGTACCCCGATCAATGGCAGATAGAGTGGCCCCAACAGCATCGACTGCCGATAGTGTCCATACTCGTGATAGAGCATCTCATACCCGGCGAGCGAAGCGTGGAAGAACAGAAACGGTCCCAAGCTGACACCCCCGGTGAATCGCCGGTAGCGGATGACACGCAGGTCATCCCAACGATCCACCTTTTGCGCCTCTCTATCCAGCAGCCGGGTAATCAGTAAGTACCAGCCAAGCCCTAGCAATGATTGGGGTAGACACCAGCTCCAGTTCAGAAGGTTTAAACGATTGATCTTCACAGTTCACCAAGCCGGGTCTGTTGACTCTAATTGAACAAATCAGCCTTCGCCGTTTGAGTAATGGTATTGATCGCCGGGTGTTTGATGTGACGCTCAGGGGATATCACATAGAAGCTCTCAGTTATCTCGTCGGAGCGCCCGACAACCTCAACACGATACTTGTCGATCACATCCTGCTCCACAGCGGTTGGGGTGGTGAACACCCCTGTACCGCGTTCACCAAAGGTCTTCATCAGCGCCCGGTCCTCAAACTCCGCAACCACCACCGGCTCGATCTGCTGACGCTGGAACCAGATTTCAAGATTACGTCTCAGGCTGCTGCCACTACTCGGCATCAGAATATTCTGCCCATGCAGACTCACAGGAAACTCGTTACGTAATCGTTGCGCATCATCAGGTGCGGCAAAAAAAGTAATACCGCTTTCACCCAAGGCATGATTATAGGCACGAATGTTGAGGGTCGGATTGATCGGGCTGTCGGCCAACACCATATCGAGTTTATGTACCGAGAGATCGGCCAGCAAGTCGACCAATGGCGCTTCATGACAGATCAGCTTCACCGGATCCTGCATCTGCAGCACCGGTTCGAGCACACGATAGGCAAGCAGTTTTGGGACGACCATGGCCACCCCCACTTTGAGTGTTATGACCGTTCCCTGGGTACGACCGGCGAGCATATCCTGCAGCTCGATACCGAGACGAAACATCTCATCCGCGTAGGAGAAGACCAGTCGCCCGGTCTCGGTCAGCACCAGACGTCGTCCCTCTTTACGAAACAGTTCACTGCCGACCTGTGACTCCAACTCTCTCAACTGGCCACTGATCGTCTGCGGCGTAATAAACAGCGCCTCCGCTGCCTGCACAATCGTTCCGTGACTGGCGACAGCCCAGAAGTAGCGCAGATGTTTAAGATTCAGTTTGAGATTCTGCATATAGCCTCCAGGTCAGGCAGACAAACCATTCCGAACAACAGTTGCAGCAATCAGCCAATGACTTGGATCACCATCAATGATCCTTGAGTTAAACTGACCTTTCGGATTAACGCAACTCATTTTACCGGCGACACAAAATTTGGCGGCTTGACCGCCAGTATCGAAGCTTTGGTCGTCTGTAATACATCCTCCGCCGTATTACCGATAAACAGCCCCGGCACACCCGTTCTTCCTACCGTACCCATGACAATCAGATCAGCATCGAGACTGTCTGAAAGCTGATGAATCACTTTTGAGGCATCGCCATGAACCAACTCTACTGCTGGATCATCGGTTGTCATACCATAGTCTTTCAGTAGCTCCTCAAGTCGTCTCTTGTGACTCATTTCAGTCATGTTGATCAACAGATTGAATTCAGTCTGGGAGAGACGGGAACGGCCATCACGCAACATCGATTCACCCTTCATTTTCCAGGCATGCGCCACACTCAGTTGAGCCGACTCCCGACGCGCCAGGGATGTGGCCAGATCCATGACAAGCGAGGCACAGTTGTCACTCGCCTCGGCCATCGGATCGACTGCCGCCAGCACCTGTTTGTAGTCACTATCGCCTCCCGGCCTGTCGACCCAGACAGGAGAGGGGCACTTGCGCAACAGATGCAAGTCGGTACTGCCCAGCAGACGATCGGATAATCCGTCACAGCAGCGGGCGGATTTGATCAGCAGATCGTAACCATGGGATATCACCGCCTTGATCACTTCAAGAAAAGGTTTACCCACTAACACCTTGGCATAGACCAGGTTGTCAGCGGTTCGGAAAGGTTCGGCAAGCTCCTGCAACTGCTCCAATCGTTGCTGCTTGAGTATCTCCTGCAGGTCGAAATCAAACCGCTGGGAGAAATCCTGCGGTATGTCGATCGGTTCAATCACATCCAGCAAGGTCAGCCTGGCATGGTTGCTTTCAGCCAACAGAAAGGCCCGTTCCAGTGCATGGTCCGCCTGTTTACTGCCATCCGCGAAAAACAGAATATTCTTGAATCGTTTCATTACACGCCTCCTAGTTCCTCAAAGCCAGAGCCAGCAAAAGCATCAACATCAGCCACCAGACGGCGCTATCCCGCAGTCCCATGACCTGCCATCGAGCGAAACCCTGGCAATAGCGCTGGCGTAACCGTTTCACCAGCTGCCAATCGGACTCAGCTTTAACGCGCTCTCCGGCAAGCAGTGGCATTCGCCAGCTCATCGAATTGCCCACGGATAACATGGGCTGTTGCAGTAGATCGAACCGTCGCCGTAAGAACTGCCCAACCAGAAGCAAAACAGCAGCTGACAACAGGGGCAGCAGAGCGCTGGCTTTAACTGACATGCCGTCCCAAGCAAAAGGCGCCCAGACAGCGAGCGGCAGCACCATCAGCCATGCCGAGAGAGTGAGCCGGTGATACTCAGCCGACTGCTTACTGGTCCACAGCAACCAGAGGAAACGACTCATCAGCAACGCGCCAGCAATACCCCCGAGAAACAGCAACCAGGCGAGGTTCTCATTCAGTGCATCAGAGATGAGATTCTTAACCGCGCCACCACCGGTCAGGGGAAACCCCATCAGGGAAAGGCTCAACAAGGTCAAAGCAGGCAACAGCCAGTAAGCCGCTGTCCCTTTCTGCCAGAGATCCAGCCCCATGAAGAGCATCGGTTTAACCATCAGATGGTGCAGTGCCAACAGCACGATGACCGGCAACAGCCCGGCAACCATACCGGGGTGATTCAGAGCGAAACCGATCAGTGCACTGAACAGCCCCATCTTTGAGATACTCGAATAAGCCAGCACGCTGCGGGGATCCCGCTGAAACATGCCCACCAGCATGCCCAGGACCACACCCGCCACGCCCAGCAAGAGCAACAGATTTCCCCACAACGGATCGAGCGGCTCACCAAACGGGAGAAAGCGCAACCAACCCAACAGCCCCGCCTTCATCATCGGTCCGCTGAGCAGTGCCACACCGAATATGGGTGCCAGGGTATAGGCTCCAGGCAGCCACAGATGCAGTCCGGGAAGCGCAACCTTGATGCCAAACCCCAGCAGCAACAGCGCCATGGCAGACTGTGGTATCGATTCGCTGTGCAGCTCTGCGAACAGCAGTGATTGGCTGTTCACCAACAGCAACAGTAATGCAGAGAAGAGCGCCAGCTCTCCGATCAGGGTAAATACCAGGTAGACACGCGCCGCCTTTCTGGCACGTTGGGATGGGCCCCAGATCAAACCGTAAGCGCTCAATCCCATCAATGCGAAACCCACATAGAAGGTCAACATGTCAGCCGCAATGATCAACATCAGATTGCCCGCCATGGCGAGAAGAAAACTCTGTTTGCGATAACCCATCGCTCCCGGCAGTAGATCACGGCCAGGTATATAGAGAGAGGCCAGCATCCAGATCATGGCGCCGAAAAGAAGAAACTGTTGAGCGGTGGCATCGAGACTCAAATGCATCCCCAGCATCAGCCAGGGCAGAGTGATGGTGCTTCCCTGCTCCCCCATCAGCCCCAGATAGAGTGCGGGCAAGGCGGCAGCGAAGAGCCACCAGCGGCTCTGCAGACGATAGGCGAAACAGGCCATCAACAGAGGTATCAGAGGCGATAACATCAGGATCAGTGCATTCATTGTCTGTACTCCCTGCCGGCAATCAGCTCGGCCCATTCCAGGGGACTGTAAGGTGCCGCAGCCAACAGGCCGATCAACAACGCCATCGCAGCGGTGGTCAGCGGAGGCCAAAGCAGGGCATCGGGCAACTCCCTGACACAACCGGCCGTCTTATCCGCCGGCCAGGGCGCACTCTGGGATTTGAACCAGGCCCGGTAGAGGATGGGCAGAAAATAGGCGGCATTGAGCAGACTGCTTGCAATCAGGACCGGCAGCACCCAGGCCGCAGCACCGGCTTCCACCGCCCCCAATCCCAGGTACCACTTGGAGATGAAACCGGCCACCGGGGGGATACCGATCATACCCAGCGCGCCAATGGTGAAAGCCAGTGTGGTGCCGGGCATACGCCGCCCCACTCCATCCATCTCGCTGACCCGGTGGATACCGAGCGCTTCCGCATAGTTACCGGCGGCGAAGAACAGGGTGATCTTCATCACCCCCTGATGCACCAGATGGACCAGACCGCCGATGGTCGCCAGAGGACCGACGATCGCCGTACCGAGCACGATGTAGGAGACCTGGCTCACCGTTGAATAGGCGAGCCTCTTTTTCAGATGATCCTGGGAGAGTGCCTTCAGTGAACCGTAGATGATGGTGATCGCCGCAACCGCACCAAGCAGCGTCAGTACCCCCAGTTCAGCGGCAAACTCAACCCCATAGACGTCATAGATCACCCGCACGATACCGAAGGCTCCCGCCTTGACCACCGCCACCGCGTGCAGCAGAGCGCTGACCGGCGCCGGCGCCACCATCGCCTGGGGCAACCAGCCATGCAGAGGTACCAGTGCCGCCTTCACGCCAAGCCCCACGATCAGCAGCAGAAAGATCCAGCGCAAGGTGCTCTGATCAAGATTCGCAGTCTGAAGAATGCCACCCTCAACAAATTCGACGCCACCGGTCAGGGTATGCAGCCAGACTGCGCCGATCATCAACAACAGACCACCGAACAGGGTGTAGCGCAGATAGATACGCGCCCCGCGCAGCGCCTCCGGCGAGCCTTTATGGGCAATTAACGGATAGGTGGCCAGGGTCAGCAACTCATAGAAGACCACGAAGGTGAACAGATTACCCGCCAGGGCCAGACCCACCGTAGCGGTCACGCAGAGACTGAAGAAACCGAAGAAACGGCTGCGGTGGGGAGTCTGCTCCAGATAGCCAATGGCGTAGATGGTGGTGACCAACCACAAAAGGGTGGAGAGGGAGACGAACAGCACTGACAGGGCATCCGCATGCAGTACAAACTCGAGACCTGGCGCCATCGTCCAACGCGTCTCGAAGACCTGCTCATGAAAGACCCCCCAGATGAGCATGCCCACCAGCAGCAGCTTGATCAGGGCACCCAGCAGATTGAGCCAGGTCCTCAAACGGTGACGCTCTTCCGGCTGGAAGAAGATCAACACGCCGGGGATCAAGGAGCTGAGCAGAATCCCCACCGGTAGCCAGACCGACATCGCCATCATCCCCCCCCGCCAGCATAGGCACTGATTGGAACCAGTTCCCACACCACCGAGGCCCAGAAACCCAATAACAAGGTTGCAGCGAGCGCCAACAGTACGGCCGGTATCTCTTCCCGCCCCACTGAGAGTGAGGGACCAACCCCTTCACCGGGCGCAAACGCATACCCCAACAGGCGGAATGTGTAGGCCCCGGCCAGCAGTGTGCCGACAGCGATCACCGGTAACCAGATCCACTGCCCGGTGATGAATACGCTGGAGAGCAGCTGCCACTTTGCCAGGAAGCTGCCGCTGGGAGGCAGGCCGATCAATGCCACGCCGGCCAGTGCAAGGGTAAAAGCGGTCACCGGCAGCGCCCGTGCAGTGCCACCCAGCTCGGCGATGCGATCATGGCCCGCCCGCTGCATGATCACACCGGCGGCGAGGAAAAAAGCGCTCTTGGCAAAGCCGTGAGTCAGCGCCAACAGCACCAGGGCGCCCAGGGCAACATCTCTTGTCGTCCCTTCAGGCAGTGCGGCCAACAGGGGTAGAAACAGGAACAGATAACCCACTTGGGCAACCGTGGAGTAAGCGGCCATCAGCTTCAGGCGCTCAGCCTGCAGGGCGACCCAGGATCCCCACAGCACAGCAACCCCGCCCAGTAGACCAAGGACCAGTGCCGCCGTCTGGGTGACGACTTCGTCGAACAGCGCCAGCCAGAGTCTGAGTATCAGGTACACAGCCGCCTTCACCACCAGTGCCGAGAGTACGGCACTCACCGGCGCCGGTGCATTGGAATGGGCAGGGGGCAGCCAGAAATGGAGCGGAAACAGGGCCGACTTGATGAGCAGTCCACCGGTCATCAGACTGAGGGCCACCCAAGCGGTGGGGCCCGACTCGATCGCAGCGGCCAAGGCAGCCATATCGAGTGTGCCATAGCCGGCATAGATCAGCGCGACTCCGATCAGAAAGGCCATCGAGGCAAGCAGTCCCAACACCAGATAATTCAATGCCGCTTGCAGTGACTCACGGCTGCCACCCAGGCAGGCCAGCACCACCGCTGACAGACCCAGCAATTCCAGGGTGACATAGAGGTTAAAAAGGTCTCCGGAGAGAAACAAAGCATGCAGGGCAGTGATCAGCAACAGCCACAACACCCAGAACTCGCTGCGTCGCTCTGAACGGGAGAAGTAGACACTGGCATAGACGGCCACCGCCATACTCACCAACGTCGACATCAACAGCATCAACACACTCAAACCATCGGCACGCAGCGCAATACCCAATCCCGGTGACCAGCCACCCAGCGCCAATTCAATCGCACCCGACTCAATCACCTGCCGGCTGACCAGCACGACTGCCGCCAGTGACAGAGCGCTCCCCAGCAAACCGATCCAGGTGGATCTGCGGGGCCACAGCAGCGCCAGCAATGCACTCAGCAGTGGGACGGCAACGGGCCATATCAGCGGGTTATTCATCGGCCATCTCCCGCAAACGACGGTTGAGTGCCAACGCCAGCGCGGTGGCGCTGATCGCCACCACCAGACCTGTCAGCACCAGGGCATGGGGAACCGGGTCCACCGGCAGTGAATCGCCCCGGTAGGCGAGGGAGACAAAGATCAGGAAAACCCCGGCACCACAGACGTTCAATGCCAACAATCTTGGCAAGAGGGTTTCCCGTAACAGGGTAGCCCGCACCCCCAGCATGAACAGAACCGCACCGGTCAGTGCATAGATCAGAGCCTGGGTCATGAGGAGATCTCCCGATTTTTATCCTTTTCATCCACAAGCAACCAGCCATCGCTCCTGCCACCTCGGTACGCCAACACCAGAGCAGCAGCAATCGAAGCTGTAGCAGCGACTTCGATGACAAGAATCAGGCTGCCAGACCAGGCTTCCGGGTATTGCAGGAAACCTCCACCGCTGACGGTCATGCCAAGACCGAGCAGCAGAAATACCCCGGTTCCGGCCACCAGTAACCAACGCAACAGCCTGCCATCCGGTAAACCCGCTGCATCATATCCAGCCAGCCGCAGCACAATGCCGGCCGCCGCCAGGGTTGCCCCTGCCTGGAAGGCTCCCCCAGGTGCATGAGCACCAACCCAGAGCAGATAACCGGCGGTCACGATCAACAAAGGAACCAGCCAGTGGACCAGACCATGGAACACCGGACCTGGCTCTCGATAGCCTCTACGCTCCCGTCCGACCACAAGCACTCCGAGCACCGCAGCCAACACCACCACCAACTCGAGCAGGGTGTCGTAGGCCCGATAGTTGAGAAGTACGGCGGTAACCGGATTACTCACACCGCTGCGCTCCAGCATGGCGTTGGCAAGCTGGGCCAATCTCTCCACCGGCTCGGCGTAAATGGTGAGCCAGAGCACCCAACCGATCAGGCAGGTCATGACCAGCACGAACAGGTCGATCAACCAACGGTTGAGTGTTGAGCGCTTTGCGCTGCGCTGATCACCACCACTGCCATCCCTTAATGCGACCAGCAGCAAGGCGCCGGAGAGACCAGCCCCGATGGCCGCTTCGGCCAAGGCCAGGTCGGGGGCGAGCAGCCTTGCCCAGACAATCGCCAACAGCAGACCAAAGGCGATGAACAGAACCACACCCCGCCTCAGGTCATCACTGTTGAGCACCGCCCAGGCCAGTCCGATCAACATCCCCGCCAACAGCAGATCCGGAAGCAGCGTCAGATTCATCACGACCGATTCCTCCGCAAGGCATACTGGGAGATCAGATGGGCCGATGCGGCACTGGCAAGCAGTGCCAGCAACCAGATCAGCAGCAGTTTCATCGCCATAAGCAGAGAGCCATGCAGCAGTGCCACACCGACAATCAGCAGCCCCAGGCCCAGATTGTCCGCTTTGGTCAACGCATGCAGCCGGGCGTGCAGATCAGGCAGTCGCAACAGACCGATCGCACCTAAGAAAAAGAAGCTGATACCACTGAAGATCAGAAGCAGCGCTAACAGATCAAGCATCGTCACTCTCCCGTCGTGTCATGGCAGCAGCAACAACCGCCGCCAGCAGCACCAGCACCAATCCCACATCGAGCAGCGCAGTAAGCTGCATCGAAACAGAGAGCAGCAACAGAATTGCTACTCCTCCGGTACCGAGCAACAGAATCGATAACAGCCGGTCTTCCAGACTCGGTCCTTTCAACGCTCTGACCATTCCCAACACCAGGCTCAACAGCAGCAGAATCAGCGCCAATAGCAACAGGGAGTCCAGGGACAGGATCTGCAGATTCATAAATCCTCCCCATAGACGGCGGAGACCATCTGCTCCAGTCGTTTCAACTCAGCATCGGGATCGATAGCACGATCCAACGCGTGGATCTGCAGGGTATCCCCATCCAGGTCTGCCGCCAGGGTTCCAGGCAACAGGCTGAGACTGTTGACGAACAACCGTCTTGCCGATGGATGGGACAGCCGCATCTGGTAGCTGAGGAAGCCTGGTGCGATACGCATCTTCGGACCGACCACTCGAGAGGCCACATCGATACCACCCAATACGGACTCCCAGATGAAGTAGGGCAGGAATCTGAAAAAGCCCATCAGATTGAATCGTCCCTCAGTCGGAGCACGCAACAGCAGGATGCTCCAAGTGGCCAAAATCACCACCGGCAAACCGACCAGCCAGGAGCTCCAATCCTCCCCGGTGAGCAATAACCAGAGCAGGGATAACAGAGCCAGGATGGATAGCGTATAGAGGGGATTTACAACAATCAGCTGTCTGTTTGACAGAACATCACTGACCGGCTTCGCAACCCTCCGGGAACTCTTGTCGCTGTCACTCATGGAATCTGGCCTCATATTTTTTCACTACCTGAAGGATCACTCCTCAGCGTCTTGAAAACGCTTGGTAATAGTTATGAGACTTCGCAAAGAAAAAGAAAATTCGAATTTTCACAAAAAATGAGTCGGTTTTTTCGATCTATTACGAATTTCCATGGATCTCAAACGGAACCAGAAATCCTGCATTGAATCAATGGAAAAAGGGGTCAATTGCAGGGAAACAGCCGCTCACTGTTTCCGCAGCAATGACCCAAGGAAGTAGAGCCGGGTTGGAAAGGCTTCAGAAGGAGTATCGGTTGAGCTGTCGACGCATCAGGCTACGAACAATACGCGCAAGTGCACGGTTCACCGTCAGGCTGATATCAGCATGCCGCTCCTCCACAGCCAGTTTGCCGGTTTGGGGATCCGTAACCACCACGCTGCAATGATAGAGCGGCTCTTGCGTCCCCTCATCGGTCTGTGCAACACGCATCTCCAGCTTATCGACCAGTTCGTCCATCGGTCCCATATGCAGGTTCAACAACTCCTGTATCTGATGCTCCAGCCGGGGATCGTCACAATGTATCTTTTTGACCATGATGACACACCGCTAAGCGACCCTATCGGTGGCTACCGAAGCGTTCGGCCTGGGCATCACAGCCACATTGGTTGCATCACTGAGCAATCCACCAACCCCTCCCTGGCGAAACAGCTCACGGGTATTGCTTACCAGGGTTTTTATACCCTGTTGACATGCCAGCCGGCTCAGCTCAATCCCGGGATCCCAGTACCTGCCCCGATTGACCAGAGTTGCTTGCCCACTCTCTTTGTCCACAGATTGCAACACACTCGATTGTGTTGAGTTGATCAGAGAGGGGGTCGTGTTGCTGGTAATGAGCAAGGTATCCAGCACCCGGGATTCGATTGCCTCAAGTGTACTACTTGGGCCGATAACACATCGGCGCCTGACCAGTGGAACCTGCAGACAGGACTTCGTAAACAGATCCACAGCCGCACGACAACCGGCTGCAGAGTGATCGATAATCTGTCTCAATGCCCTGCCCCGATCCAGAAACGGTGAGACTGTTACGGTTTGTGACACGGCCTTTAAAAGATGGCGGGGCAACCACTGCCGCAGTTTCTCTATTCGATTGGCGTCACCTGCCAAAACCAGTTTGAGTCTACCCGCCGATTTCAAAACCCTTGAGAAGGTCTGCAGGGCAAATCCGCCAAATTGTCGCCCGCTCTTTAGCGGTCTCTTTCTCGACAACAGACTCTTCTGCCTGGCGGCATGCCACTCCACTCGCTTCTCAGCCACCCAGGCCAGGGTCTGAACACCTCCACCCTCAATCCGTAACAACTCGACCCCATCAGAAGCCGCCCACAACAGATAGCGCTCTGCGTAAGCATCCCTGAGACTCAACAGAGGCCGAATATCGGGCACCCGGTAGAAGCTCAATTGATTCCTGAAAGGCAGCATGCTGGGTATCACTTCACTAAAACGTCCGCCCATCATGCTGCGGGTAAAAATTGCCACACCGCGAACCCCTTCTCCACAGACACCATCGAACTGCTCCAGCAACCTCTGATAGGCTTCATCAAAATCGAGCTGCGGTATGTCGTCCAATCCCGACCTTATGAATTGCGCCTCCGAGGCAAGAAATTCCCGACAGGCTTCGGCACCGGTTTCCAGGTCAAGGTAACAACTGAGGAATGGGGCATCCGCTGCATCAACCGAAGTCAATAGCTCGATACTTCTATCGAGTGAATCGAGGGATACCTGGGTGACTGTTTCTGAACAAGCCATGAATCTTCTCCATAATGTCTTTACACTATGGATTATCGTATGAAGTCATGATTGGCACATTCGGAATCGGGCTCGATATGATTCACTTTTTTCGATTCTTGAGATGACAGGCATAACGGCTACACAATCTGTTGAATAAACTATGACCATCAGCACGACCGGCTGGCTCAATCTTTCGTGGATTCTCCTCGACCTAGCCATTGTGGCGATTTTGATCCCCACAATCCTGCTTCAACGCAGAGAGTCAGGTGCCACCCTGGCTTGGATTCTGGTGATCGTCTTCATACCCTTTTTGGGGCTGCTCGCTTTCTGGTTGTTTGGAACAACCCGTTTACACCTGAGGCGCAGAAAACGCCATCGAATAGAGACACGCCTCGCACCGGAAATTCAACGTTTACAGGCTCAGGCCAAGCGCCATTCAGAGCCCGACTTGGCTCCCCGGTCCTTAATCCACCTGGCTCGGCAATTCGATGGCCATGGCCCTCTGGCCGGTAACCGGATCATGATATTCAGATCCGGTCAATTGCTGTTCGACGATCTGCAGCAGGCGATCGACAAGGCAACCCAGCATGTCCATCTCGATTACTACATCTGGCAGGCCGACAGCACCGGACAAAGAATTCTGCACGCCCTTGTGCGCGCTGCCGACCGAGGGGTTGAAGTCCGACTGCTGATTGACGATGTCGGCTCACGCGCAGTCAAACACACTTTCTTTCAGCCTCTGCAGCAGGCTGGGGGATGCATCAAACGCTTTCTTCCAGTCAATCCTCTGAATCGCCAACTCGCCCTGAACAATAGAAATCACCGTAAGCTGGTGATAATCGACGGTGACCAGGCTTTCATTGGCGGCATGAATATTGGTGATCAGTATGCAGCCATCAATGAACCATGGATCGATCTGCATGCACGCGTGGAAGGACCGGTGGTGCATTCCATACAAGAGACCTTCTGCCAGGACTGGTTTCATGCCTCAGCTGAAGATTTGGTCAGACGTGACTATTTTCCGCAACCAACACACTATGGACCGGTTCATGCACAGCTCCTGTCAAGCGGACCGGCAGATGAACGCTGGAAAAGCATTCATCTGTTCATCTTCACCGCAATCACCCTTGCCCAGCAGAAGGTATTCATCGAAACACCCTACTTCGTCCCTGACCAACCGATACTGCTCGCGCTAAGAACTGCAGCCCTTAGGGGCATCGATGTACGCTTACTGCTGCCCAGTCAATCGGATCATCCTCTTGTACTCCATGCGGGAAGGTCATTTCAGGATCAACTGCTGGAGGCCGGTGTAAAAATATTCGAATTGAAAAACAGCATGACACACGCAAAAACCATTACCATTGACGGATACCTCTCCACCATCGGCTCAGCCAACCTCGACCAACGCAGTTTTCGCCTGAATTTTGAATCCAACCTATTTTTTCTGGACCAGGCCATAACCAGTCAAATGGAGCAGGACTTCGTAAAACTCTGCGCCACTGCCGATGAAATCAAGCTGGATTACAGGAAGAGCCTACCCCGATCAAGAAGAATGGTTGAGTCGGCGTGTAGGCTCTTATCGCCACTGCTGTAAAGAGGCTTTGAGCGGTTATCAATCAGCAACTGCCGCTTTATAAGCATGCCAACTTGCATGACCCAACAGAGGCATGATGATAAGCAGACCGATGAACCCGGTAACCATTCCGACAATGGTCAATAAGGCAATTATAAAGGCCCAGCGGGCCATCACTCTCGGGTTCTTATGAACCACTCTCAGACTGGTCATCACAGCGGTTATCACATCGATCTTACGCTCAATCAGCATCGGTATTGAAACCACACTGATACTGAAGACCAGTGCCGCCAATACAAAACCCACCACGGCGTAGAGAACCACAAAACCTGGATCCGATAGGGCCTGCCAGCTCAGCAGATCGTTGAATGGACCGAATGTGGGCAGGGAAAGAGCAACCAACAGGCCGGTTAGTCTACCCCAGGCAACCATCACGATACCCAGGATCAGACCAAATAGCAGTACCGACCAGCCATGATTTTGCCAACTGTAGGCGATTGATTTGAAGCCAACAGGCTCGCCTTGCTGAATGCGTCTGCTGATCTCATAGAAACCCAATGCGAACACCGGAGCAACGAGTAAGAACCCTGTAACGAAAGTGATCGTCAACAACGGCGTGTTCCAGCTTGCTGAGACCAGGGCATAACCTGCCACAACAAACAGCAACCCAAGCGTCAGACTCGGCAAGCTAGCCTGTCGAAAATCCTGCCAGCCATTACGCAACCAGTCGTATGGTGCCCGTTCACTCAGAGTGCGGACCTCAGGTGTGTTGGAACTGTTTAACGTTTCAGAATATGTAGTATCCATTTTCTCCTCCGACTCGCTTCATCTGCGATATCAGTCTATTGAATCTTAGTCACATTCATATTGACTCTTCTGTCTCAATTTCAGTTCTTCCATTTGAGTCGTATTTCGCCGCTAAATATTTCGATTATTCCGATCATCAGAATAATCACATCTACTCAATACCCAAAGGAAGGAATGGTTGAAGAGGAAGGTTTACTGACTGAAAACCCCTCTCCCTTGATGGGAGAGGGGTTGGAGAGAGGGTGTACACGAAGCGTTAGACCAGACTAAAGAAAAGCTTACTAAACTGCCACATTTATCCCATTGAGATTTCATATAGGCAAATGAGCCTATTCTACCCCTCTCCCACAAGGGAGAGGGGAGCTCATATATCTGCTGAACTGACAGTGGGACAATTATGCAGCCTTATCGACCTTTGCTTTTCATGCCTAAAATCTCATACAGCAGTGTCAGCAACCCTATATAAACAATCGCTCAGGGCTTATACGAACCCTGCAGCCGAGCCTCAAGCGGGAGTTCTGCGTAGTTCGGATCCATCGAACCAGGATGCGCAGCACGCATGGTCCCTCTTACAAGCAACAGCAGGGCAAATGCGATCAGTCCGATCTTCAGCAGTATCACACTACCGGTCATCGCCAAAAAAAGCATTGTAGTCAATGTCATGATATCACCCTCCTATATTGTATGAATCACAAAGAGTCTGTTGACTGACCTGAGCAGCAGACTTCAGGCCGCAATTACGATTTGCCGGAACAGCAACATCCATCAGGCGGGGATTATCCAACTGCAGACCGTTCATCAACTCCACATAGGCCTGCTTATTCGCTACCTGCAATCTTGGATTGAACAGTTTCTCTTCGTGGATGGTACTCACTGTCTTGCCGTTGTAGTCATGCGCCGGATAGACCAGTGTTTCATCGGGAAGCCTGAGTAATTTATCAAACAGACTGTCGTATTGATCTGCTGGATCTCCATTCTGAAAATCAGTACGCCCGGTACCGCGAATCAACAGCGTATCTCCGGTTAGAACGCGATCCGGCAATACGAAACTGTAGGAATCATCGGTATGCCCTGGGGTATAGAGTACATCCAGACGCAGATTGTCCACCTTGAGTTTGTCACCCTCTTTGAAATGGATCGAGACACATTCAGTATTGGACATCTCACCCATTGCACTGGCACAACCAGTAGCATGCCTCAGATCACCAAGACCGGTCACATGATCTGCGTGGATATGTGTATCTACGGCTAACACCAGTTTCATCTCCATTCCGCTGATCGAATGCATGTACTGGTCAACGTTAGACTTCACCGGATCGATCAGTAACACTTCACCACCCATGCGTTCAGCAATCAAATAGGTATATGTGGAAGACTCATGGTCGAAAAATTGACGAAAGATCATCTTGATCACTCCTATTCAGAAAACCCTATCAAACCAATGCTTTTTCACGGCAATTGATATTTCTGTTCCAAGGCATCATTGCTATCAGTTTGGCCATTCCACACCAACGGGTTATCCCGGCCATAATCAAACCTGCCCCAATCAAGGCTCCGGTGAGGAAGAACATCTCATGCAAGGTAAATCCAAACACCACTTTCAGGAGAAGTATGCCGCCTATGACAATCTGCACCTGTCGTTCCAGTGAGATGACTCCGCCACATCGCTTTAAAGGCAGACCTGACTGTTCCCAGCTATCGGTACCACCTTCCACAAGCACAAAATCCTGATATCCGGAGTCACGCAACTTATCCACTGCCTGTTCAGCACGAAAACCACCTTTACAGGTAAGGTAGATAGAAGTCTGCTCCGTCTCGTTTGGCTGACCAACTTCCCGCGCCAGAGATTCTTTACTGATTTCATCAAGCGACAACAGTTTTGCTCCCGGAATATGGCCAGCTCTGTACTCTACAGGCGTACGTACATCAAGTAGCTCAATCTTTACCCCCTGATTCTGCCTGGCAAACAGATCTGAAGGAGAAATCGTTGGTACTCTGTTTATTGCCATTTGATGCCACCTCTAATTCATGTTGGATCTTGTATTAAATGGTATGGGCAGAAACCTCGGATTAAAAATCGATTTCTTTATGCACTATGCTCGAAATTTCCGAGCTATTACCCGTTATAAACAACAGGGTTATTGCCTCACATACGAGCTGGCTCGACACGAGACCAAACGTAAGCCGCAGCCATGGCACACCAAAAGCACACCAGAGATCACACAGGCAGGGAGTTAGCTGCAGTTCAAGACGCACCAACTGATATAAGAATGAATCGGATATAAGGGCATCCAAGGCAGGACGCAAAGATTGAAGTCCAGACAAGCAGGCGTTCTATGAGGGTATTGGCAACCAGCTGACCCTGCCTCATCAGCCAATGCAACAATTTGCCACCGGCATTGAAACAGACAAATACCCTACTAGAATTAAATTTAATAAGAGAAAAAAAGGGGAGAGGGAGATGCCGATCCCGAGAACAACGACACCTCTGAAGGTTAAGAGAACCAGCTATGCCGGGGAAATTCTACAGATATTCATACCCAGCCTGCTTGTACTCACCCTCATATTGAGTGTTTTTTTCTACCTGGAATATTCTGTCGAAACAGAGCTACTGGCAGAGCGGGAGAATAATCAGGTCCTGCTCGGCAGTCGAAGTATTACTCGAATCCTGGAAAACATTGCCAAGGATGTACACGTACTTTCCCAATCTACCAACCTTCAAAACCTGCTCAATGGTCAAGGCCTCCAATCCAAGAGACAATTGCAGGAGGAGTTTCTCAATTTTGCCCGCAATAAGGCTTCCTTCGATCAGATCCGGTTCTTGGATACAACAGGCAAAGAGGTTGTACGGGTAAACTATAATCGGGGAAGTGTAGCTGCGGTCAGTGAGGAGAGCTTGCAGAACAAGGGCACGCGCTACTACTTTCGCGACACATTTAAGCTCGATCCTGGCACACTTTTTATTTCACCCTTTGATCTCAATGTGGAGCAGGGACGTATTGAACAGCCCCTAAAACCCATGATTCGAGTTGGCACTCCCGTTTTCGATACAAGGGGAGAGAAGCGGGGGATAGTACTGGTCAACTATTTTGGCAATGAGTTGGTCGCCTACCTGAAGAGCGCAATGTCTGGCGCTACAGGCGGTGTGATGCTGCTGAATAGCGATGGTTACTGGCTAAGTGCTCCAAGCCCGGCTGATGAATGGGGTTTTATGTTCAAGAACGAGCGACGTTTTTCCACGCGCTATCCTAATGTTTGGCAGGAAATGCTAGCGCAGGACAACGGCCAAAGAAGCAGCGAAGCAGGTATCTTCACCTGGCGCACAGTCTATCCACTGAGCCAGGAAGCCACTTCCAGCACCGGCAGTGTGGATCCCGATGGTGCCAGCGGGGCAGCTGTCGGGAATCAGGAATATTTCTGGAAGGTGGTCTCTCATGTGCCTCGGGAGATCCTGGATCGGGCATCCCTTAAACGCTTAGGCTATGGTCTGGCGTTGTTATTAGCATTGTCACTGCTGGCCCTTATCGGAAGTGTGTTCATGGCGTCTGCCCGCCTTCAGGAGAAGGCGGCCATCTCGAGTTTGAGAAGGAATGAGCAACGTCTGCGAAGCATTACCTCAGAACTGGCTGAGGGACTGATTGTGATGGATGCCGATGGCAATCTGGTAATGATGAATCGTGAAGCAGAAGAGATATTGGGCTGGCGGGAGAAAAACCAAAAAGGCCGCCCGCTGCTGGATCAATTACTCGAAACTGAAACTAGAGAACTGGGACCAACCCCAATTGAAGATGCACTCGATTTGCAGAAAGTTCATCGAGTGGAGGAAGGTGCGTTCCGCCGCCAGGATGGCAGTACACTGCCAGTTACCTATACCGCTGCACCAGTCAGCATAGATGATGCCGTCCACGGGGTGGTGGTCTCATTTCAGGATATTACCGATCGCAAACGTATGCAGGATGAGTTGACACGTATGGCAACTCACGATGCTCTGACGGGTCTGTGTAACCGTCGCATGACAGAAGAGTTTTTAAAACAAAGTTTCACTCAAGCTCAGCGCTACAAAAAGGATCTGGCGATCTGCATGCTGGATATCGACCTATTCAAACAGGTTAACGATTCCCACGGCCACCAAATCGGTGACGAGGTGTTACGATCAATAAGCCAGATCATCAGTAAGATGACCCGAGACGTGGATTGCGCCGGACGATATGGGGGAGAAGAGTTCATTCTGGTATTGCCTGAAACCCCCTTGGAAGGAGCATTGGCCCTGGCAGAGCGAATCCGTATTCAGGTGGCCCATAATGCGGTTGTCGAAGACGAACAGGGAAACCCTCTAAAAGTCACCATCAGCGTCGGTGTGGCCGGTGTTCATGAGAAGGTAAAAGGGCCGGACCAGCTGGTATCGCTTGCAGACAGCGCACTTTATCATGCGAAGGAATCAGGGCGGAATCGAGTGGAGGAGGCAACCCAACCACCCTGATAGCCTCACTTTTCAAGCCGCTCCATTAAAGAGCATCACTGACACAGCTACTGCTATCTAATCGAGCTGGATAGTATAAGCGCCCATGCACTGTGGAGGAGTACATTGAGATCGGCAGGGCTCATCAGGCTATCGATCAGAATGGATTACTACACTCTAGGCAGATGCCAAGGTTGCAACACTCTCCCTTTCATATTCCATATAAGTTTTAGTTAAATCTGCAATAGCTCGGTAGAAAGGCATTTCTGCCTGATCCATTACCTCATCACAGAAGCGTGCCAGCCAACAAAGCAGATGTTTTTCCAGAAACATACGCTGTACTGTCAAACAGTATTCGGCACTCTTGCGATCTTCTTGTAACCATTGATCCGCCTCCCACTCACTCAGTTTCTGCATGAACTCCAGCTCAACACTAACGTGGTCGGGAACACCGCAAAATCCCAAGTCATAATCGAGACCAGTTGTTTCAATAAATTTCTTAACTTCAACGGTTTGCACTCCCCACAGTCCACCTGCTCCAGCGTCTGCATCGACAAAAACCGATTCATGGGGCGATATATGCGGGCCAGGCCCTATAAACAAGCGAGTAAATTCGATAGCCAACTGTTCCGCCACCTCAGATTCAGGGTCGGTATAGAACCGCTCACCTAATTTGACACCCAAACTGGTGAAGGCCCCCAGCAACTGGGGACCTTTCATCTGTTTGATCAGGGTCTCGGTGGGTTCCTCACGGTAAACTGCGCTCAACAGACCATATATATCGCTTCTTGATTTTGCACCCGAAGCCAACTCTTTCCAGTCAGTTCCCATCTCAACCCTCCGATTAGATACAATCAAACTTACGCTTTGACAACCTTGACAACCGTATCCATCCACCGTTGCCCACCACTGATCGGATCCGAACTGTTTGGAATGATCGTGTTAGGATGAATGCCGTGTTTGTCCCACCACTTATTAGCAACATCCGGATCTGCTGCAGCCCCTCCTGGAGTGGGTGATTTTTTCCCTGAACCGTAGATACCCGACTGCTGACGCCCAAAGTGGTGTGAGATAGCAACTATGCCGGGAATTATGCCCTCGGTAACGTGTGCAGTTGTAGTTATCTCACCGAGGTCACTGGCAACCTTGATTAGATCACCCTCTTTAATACCCCGCTCAGCAGCGGTTCTGCTGTTGATCCATGCCGGATTATCATGCTTTATCTCGGAAAGCCACTTACAATGAGCTGTACGTGAGTGAGTATGTACAGCAACTTTATAGGTGGTCAGATGCAAGTCATCCTTGCCCATCTTCTGATGCTCAGGTACAGGCGTGTAGGTGGGGAATGCCGGAAATCCCTTTGCCGCAAAATTATCGGAGTAGAAATCTAGCAATCCGGATTTCACAAACGATGTGTTCGGAGGATAGGCCTTGCGTGGCGTACCTTCAATGTCTTGAGCTACATAGGCATTTTTGGCACCCTCTACTCCAAGATAGCCTTTACTTCTGGCTTCAGCCTCAGTCACCCCTGCTTTCTTATAGTTCCAATAAACGCCGGTCTTATCATCGAGAATAATCCCGTCTCCAGTTACATCCACTTTGGCTTCATAAAAACCATAATTGGGTTTGGCATTCTTATCGTGCCAGACACCATGCTTTTTCATGTACTCAAAACCACCAGCCTCTTTGACACCGGGTGTCATCTCACAAGATTGCCGGACATAGTCCTCCTTGGTTGAGTACGCAAGTTTAATACCTAACCGTTCCGCCAGACCGGCAAATACTTCACCCTGATCCCGCGACTCGCCAAGTGGCTTTATCAAGGGCTGACGAATGTAGTACTCTGCAACCCCGGTTGGTGACACCATATCCTCATAATCCCAGCGTTCCAGATAGGTAACATCCGGCAAGATGAGATCGGCGTATTGAGATGATTCGTCATAGACAATGTTTGTATTCACGTAGAAAGGTATCAGGCTCTCATCTTTCAGAACAGCTTCCGCTTCTACGTTATTGCCATTAATGAAGGCTTGATTATTACAACTCGACCAGTAGACTTTCGGTCGCCCATTTTGACCATCCTTGATCATCGGAAGATTCTGCTGGCTGCATTGATGTGTGGGGAAAGCAGCCTCTCCAGGAAAACCGTTTACGATATCAAGCCCCCTCTGTATTTTGGCTTTTTGTGAATGCGGATGCTTCCATCCAGCACCGACACCCATGATCCGACCGCCTTTTCTGTCAAGGTTATTGGTAATCGCAGACAGCAGCATTGCTGCACGCTCCTGGTCAGCTCCGTGGTAATGCATGACCGTACCACGATAGCCGATGAGGCAGGCCGATTTTGCTTTTGCATATCCTCGGGCAATCTGTCTGAGTTTATCAGCCGGCACCCCACTCTCTTTTTCAGCATATTCCGGGGTAAACTTGGCCACATGCTCTTTAATAGCGGCTATTTTTTCACTTTCAGTCGCATGATAATCCGGTGAAACTCGCATGTATTTCAGGTGATCCTTTCTAAAAAGGCCTTCGTTCATGATCACATTGACCATCGACAACATCACCAAACCGTCCTTACCGACCTTGATAGGAATCCATTCAGTGGACTTGGCAGCGGTATTTGAAAGCCGCACATCGAAAGTATATAGCGGTACATTTCGTTCAACCATAGCCCGGATCAGGCGCTGTGACGTCGGAATGTGGTTGGTATGGGTCTCGAACTGATTGGAGCCGAAATTGACCACGAAATCGGTATGATCGTAGTCCCAATTATCGTACATGCCTCCCCACAGACTCTCCTGCCCAACCCACTTGGGTCCCTCACATACTGATGTGTGGGTGCCGATGGTTTGTGAACCGAAGGCATCCATGAAGTCATGCATGATCGAAGATTGACTGCCCTTATGGCGTCCGTACTGATACATGAACAGCTCAGGTGTACCTGCATCAAGCAGCGGCTTTAACTTTGATGCCATCAAGTCCAGAGCATCATCCCAAGAAATCCGTTTCCATTTGTGCTCACCACGCTTACCAACACGCAACATCGGATAGAGTATGCGATCCGGAAAATACACATGATTTATACCAGCCTGTCCCTTGGCGCAAAGTTTACCCAAAGTCCGGATAGAATCCGGATGCCCCTCCAACTTCACCACACGACCATCCTCGACAAAACCGATCATCGCATCGCGCGTGACGCACTGCCAGCAAGCTGTAGGGATTGCTTGAAGCTCCTTCTTCGTTGTGGGAGAAAAATCACGCCCGCCTTCCTGCAGCTTGATCGATCCGGCCAGTGTTTTTTGAGTAAAGCCCAACCCTGCTGCCATTGCACAGCTGCTGCCTGCAGCCAGTTTCATAAAACCACGACGATTTAATTTTTTCATATCAATTCCTCTCCAATACAAGCTCACAGGGATTACACGATCTGATCCACAAAATGATCCAGTTTACCCTTCTTTCGTTGTGTATAGAGTGTTTTTAATATGTTATCGGGATCGATATAAAACACCTGAGGATTGGTACCTTTCTCATGAAGCAGTACATTGTCAGGTGTAGCCAGATTATGCTCTTTGACAAGCTTGGACACCTGACTGTCTGGATCATTTAGATCGCCAAATATTCGAGCTCGACCTTGACAGGTATTGACACAGGACGGTTCAACGCCGTTATCCACTCGATGAGCGCACATGTCGCATTTGTCTGCTGCCTGCTTGGTGGGATCACCGCCGGCCTTTACAAATGGATCGAATGATCGAACACCATATGGGCAGGCATCAATACATTTTCCACAACCGATGCACTTCTCCTTATCGATCAGGATCAAGCCATCCGGTCGCTTATAGGTTGCACCACTACGGTAACGTATGGTCTTACCATCAGCTGTCTTGAACTTGGCTCGCTCGCCAGGATACTCTGGACACGCTTTAACACAAGGAGGAACACCGTCTTTCTTATTTCCTTCACAGTGATTACACATCAAAGGTAAAAACGCCTTCTTTGTATTTGGAAAAGTTCCCATGGTTTTTTCTTGTATAACGGCTCTGAATCGACCAAGTGAGACCCTATTTTCCGATTTACAGGCAACTGTACAGGCCCTGCATCCTATACACCGTCGCAGGTCCATAACCATTCCCCAGCGCGGAGCTTTCTTTCCTTCTGCTGCATGAAGGCTTACGCCAGGTGCTGCCACTGCGGCAACCCCAGCTGCTGCTGCCCCAGCATCAGTTAAGAATTTTCGCCGACTGATATCGGATGTTTTTCTATCACTCATCGTGTTCTCTCCTGTTCATCTCATCACCTCCGAACTTGTTAATGGCGCTTGAGACACTCCCTGGTCAATTACCACTGCTCCTTTAATCAGCTCAATAGTGTCTTCGAAATTGCCAAACGCACCATCAAGTATGGTGATTGCGTACTTCTTGTTATGCACACCATTACCGACTCGGACAACATTGAGCAGCTCACTCCCCTTTGCGATCATCTCTTCAGCTTGATTCAGCTGCTGCTGGCTTAGACTGCCTCTTGATGCAGTAAGAAGTTGAATCGCCTCAGCTTCAACCTCCTCTGCACTTTCGACTTCTCTCGTTAATTGACTTTTCCAATCATCGAGCATTTTGTAGTGCTGCTCTGTATGACAGGCCGCACAGGTATCTCCGGCAGCAGTTCTAACATCGTGACCACGACTCACTGCCTTTTTAAGGTGACAGGCCATACAATTGACATTGACCTCGTACATTAGATGTGGCGCGCCGGAAATTTCACTGTCTACAGGCGCGCCGGAGAGGAGGAGTTTCTGATACTTATGTTGATTGACATGACATAGCTGACAATCCTCCCGCACAAAGTCAAGATGATCCGTTCTGTTTCTGTGTTCAACTACACTATGACAGTCAAAGCAGTCGGCCTTGTCTGGTATATGCTTGCCATGCATCAATGACCGGTCGCTCGCAGAAGCCAGTAGCGTTTGACTCCGATTGTGACAGGTCAGACATCCATTCGAGACCACATTTCCTGTTTCGATCTCGCCGTGACCTTTTACCACCTCAAAATGGCAGCTCTCACAGGCAACATCCGCCTGCTGTATGGTCTGATGGGTAATCGGTTTCTTTGTCGTCGTATCATCATCAACCTGCAACTGGCTCTGTAATGAGCTTGTAGGGATTGTATGACAGATATCGCACCGGGATTTACCCTCGTTGAAGTTCACAGATGGTTTACCTGCAAAACTGATCTTTTGATAACTGCCATCTTCACAGCACTCACCCATTCTGGCTATTTCAAGCGTGGGTTTTTGGAGTTTTAAGTGACAAAGAAAGCAGATCTCATACGGCACCTCGAAATGTTTTTTTTCTGTCGTTTTGAAATGACATGTATCACAAGTGATCTTGTCTCCATCAAGCGCCTTGTCTCCAAGATGTACTGCATGCTTAAAACGAACATTTTCCGTCATCGCTATCTCTTTCTGTGCCAGCTTCTTCTGATTATGACAACCTGACTGTAGGCAGGCCCCATCCTGAATTACCGGCCGAATAGGTAGTGGAGCTTTAGGGTCGTATAGATAAGCTGCAAGATGGCGTAAACCCTCATACTTTGCCTTCAATGACTTATGCTCACCCGGCAGAAAGTGGCAATCAATACAATCCGCCTGCATCCCGTTGGGATTGTTTTCTTTATGATGATAATCACTCTTCCAGGCTTCATACTGCTCTGTCATGGTGTGACAACTACCACCACAAAAAGAGGACTGTGAGGTGTAATACTCAACCCCCTGATAAGCAATAAAGAGCGCTACAGCGACAACAGTGAATAGAAGCAATAACAGTCTCCAGGTCACATGTAACCCATCACCACTGCCACCACTTATAGTCATCCACTCCTCCCATACCAATGCTGTGAAATGTTCACTGTTTTTCTATTTATTCTTCGAAAGTGGTACAGCAAGAGGCTTGCCAATCACTCAGATGACTGAAAAACCACAAATAAAAGCAATCGACGTAGAGATGACCAAGACTTTCGTTACCTGATGGTAACGTTTCCCGAGTTTTAGTAACTAACCTGCTTTTCTTAACTTATTTCAGACAGTTATGTTCACTAGAAGGACGTACAAAGTTACCGATAGGTAACAATACGCATGATGTTGGAGGGACAGATAGAAAACTCACTTCACTCTTTACGAAAAAGCAGCTAATACTATCTTCATGGTTAATCAATTGATCTGTTCCGAGAATCATAAAGCAGCATCCATAAATATTATAATAAATAAATTATCTTGTACTTGGATGACAATATTCGTTAAAGCTCAACGGTAGGTTGCCGTTGCGGCTTTTCAATCCGAACAAGAAATACTGTGCAGATCGAAACAGGTACAGCATCAACCCTGGTGGTAAAGCTTACCAGTAATTGGAAAATGAGGAGTCCATGTGCGATTGATATACTTTTGTTTACTGTTGTGGCTCCCACCTACCTATGCGGCCACACCAGAACAGCCTATCCGCTTTGGCTTAACGGCTGTAGTACTTACCGAAAATCTCAGATTCCTTGATCAGTGGAGCCAATACCTTGAACAAAAGATGGGTCGCCAGATAGAGTTTGTACTCAGGAAATCATATCGTGAAGTGATGGATCTGGTAACCGCTGGAGGCATTGAATTCGCCTGGATCTGTGGCTATCCCTATGTTCAAAAAAGAACCCCCGAATCCTTAGCGCTTTTGACAGTACCTGTCTATCGTGGAGCACCTCGATATCACTCCTATATCATCGTCCACCATTCCAGCCCCTATACACGATTTACAGATCTTCAAGACAAGATTTTCGCCTTTTCCGACCCGGACTCAAATTCAGGATTTCTCTATCCCCTAAGCCTGATAACAGAACATAATAAGGGTACCGAAAGCTTTTTTCGTCACTCTTTTTTCACCTTCAATCACGCCGAGACAGTGCAAGCGGTCTCTGAACAGGTAGCCGATGGCGGGGCGGTCGACTCCTATATCTGGGAATATCTTGCCATCTTCAGGCCGGACATCACGCAACAGACCCGCATCATCAACAAATCTCCTGGTTTTGGTTTTCCACCTATCGTTTCTCGCTTAGGCGTGGATTCTGCAACCGTTAAATTAATGAAACAAACACTTGAAGACATGGACCAGGATCCAATCGGTAAACGCCTTCTTGCTCGACTCAAACTGGATGGTTTTGATCATTACCCTGATTCCCTGTTCAATGGCATACGCGCATTGGCAAACACAACAAAAAGAAATGAACTAATGACCCAAATGATCGCAACTGACTAGTTTTTCTAGGACCTGTTAACACTAATCCAATATGCATCTATATCAACCTAAATCCTGGCCATTGGCGATAAAGTTATCACTCACCATTACCGCCGTCGTAGCTGCTGTTGGCTTCATGATCGGAGGAGTCATGATTGTCCAGGATTGGAAACGCTTTCATGATGTACTGGGTGAAAAGGCGCTGTTACTATCAGAATCAATTGCCGCCACCACTCCCAAGGCCATGTTGCGCAAAGACTATTGGCAGCTTTACCAAAGCCTTAAGAACATGGCTTCCGGAAGACCTGAAGCAAAAGGCAATCATGGCGTCATAACAGCAATGATACTCGATGCCGAGGGCAGAATTCAGGCGCACCTTCACCCTGCAGACAACCCGATGGGTCTACCCTTTACACCACGCAACAGACTCGAGCAAGAATTCTACGAGCAGGCCATGAGCACCAGGACACCCATCGTGCTAAGCAGTGACAGTTTCTCAAAAACGGGCTTCCAGGAAGGGGTTGTACCACTATTCTCAGATCAAAAATATCTGGGAGTTGTAAGAGTTCGTTTGTCGATCGCCCAGTTATACGAAAAAGCAACAAGTACAGCAATTCTCATTCTTGCCCTGATATTCTGCTTCGTTATCATCGGCAGCGCGCTGGGCACCATTGTCTCTAGACGCATGGTCAAACCCCTCACCGCAGTCACTCAAGGCCTGGAAGCAGTCGGCCGGGGAGAAATGACTGAATTCTCACCGATTCCGATAAAAGAGCGGGATGAAATCGGCCGTCTCAGCGTAACCTTCAATCAAATCATGGCGGAATTAGCTGAGAAAAAAATGCTTGAGGAAGAGATTGCCATGAATGAAAAGCTTGTGGCCCTCGGTCGCATCACTGCAGGTGTTGCTCACGAAGTCAACAATCCACTTGCTGGCCTATTGAATTGTATCGATACTTTACGCAAACATCCTAACGATAAAGATCTCATCGATCGTTACTTACCTGTCATTGACCAGGGTCTGCACAGAATCAAAGAAATCGTCCACAATCTGCTGGTGGGACTCAAGATCGAAGGGGGCGATGAATCCATTAGCATTCAACGCATCGATAAATTACATGATCTCATAGCCGCCGAGAGCGGCGACAAAAATATCGACTTTATCTGGGAAAACAATACTGATCAAAATCTTCACATTCCCGGCAAGACAGAGCAGATTGTATGCAACCTGTTAAAGAATGCCGTAGAGATTGTTGCCGATGGCGGCACAGTTATCTGCAACCTTCATCAGAGCGGACCGTTCCTGATCATTGAAGTCAGCGATAACGGTCCGGGAATCCCATCCAACATAAGAAGCAAACTCTTTGATCCTTTTTTTACCACGAAACCGGACGGCACAGGATTGGGCCTCTGGATAATTTACCGTCTTGTCCAGAGTATGGAAGGCATCATTGAAATCAAAAGTGAAGAAGGTCAGGGTACAACTTTCCATGTAGCAATACCGGTAATCACCAAGAAGGCAGCATGATACAAAACAGTATCGACAAAACCTCGACAAACAATAGCCTGAAGGATTATTGCGTACTCCTTGTTGAGGACGATGAGATCATGCGCCTGTCACTTGAAGATAGACTGCACCTAGAGGAGATCCCTGCCCGCGCCGTAAGCAATATAGCCAGCGCAAGAAGAGAACTCGAAAAGGGCGACATTGATCTTGTCGTTACAGACATCCGTCTACCAGACGGTACTGGCATCGAACTGTTCAAGGATATTTCATGCCACTTTCCTGGTGTTCCGGTTATCCTCATAACGGCCTACGGTGAGATAGCCGATGCTGTCACACTGGTTAAAGCCGGAGCACTCGACTACTTGACCAAACCGTTTGATATCAACAACTTCATTCAGAAGGTCGAGCGCCATCTCTCACGTATCGCTGATACCCGCTTAACTTTACTCAGTTCTGACGCAGAAGAAAGTCAATTCAAACCCGGCAGTGGGCGCCTTGGAAAGAGTTCTGCAATGCGTCGAATCGAGCGACTGGTCGCACGCCTTGGCGGGAGTGACAGCTCAGTCTTACTCACCGGTGAGTCGGGTGTCGGTAAAGAGGTTGTCGCCAGTCTCATTCACAACAACAGCCAGCGCGCCAACGCACCTATGATCCGGGTCAACTGTGCCGCTCTATCCTCCAGCCTGATCGAAAGTGAACTGTTTGGGCATGAAAAAGGCGCATTCACCGGGGCAATGCATCAACGCATCGGCCGATTTGAACAAGCACAAGGAGGTACCATCTTCCTTGACGAGATTGCCGAAGTATCTCCCGACATACAGGTCAAACTACTGCGCGTCCTGCAAGAGCGTGAAATTGAACGTGTAGGTGGTGCAGAACCTATCACACTGGATGTCAGAGTCATTGCCGCAACCCAGGTCAATCTGAAAAGATCCATAGAATCCTCGGAGTTCAGGTCTGATCTCTATTGGCGACTCAACGTAATACACGTAGATATCCCCCCTTTGCGGGAGCGCCGGGAGGACATCATCTATCTGGCCAGGTTATTTGTCAGTGATCTGACTAAAAAATCTGGAAGCACAATTAAAGGCTTGTCAAAAGAGGCGGAGTTACTGCTTCAATCCATGACTTTTCCAGGTAACGTACGCGAACTCAAAAATGTGATAGAGAGAGCCGTCGCTTTGTGCGATGCCCCCTGGATCGGTACCAGCGACCTTCAGACCCAGGTGGTTGACAGCCAGGAGATTAATACAACGACATTGAGACAATCAATCGAGGAAGCGGAGCGAAAGGCGATCAATAAGGCGCTGTCTGAAAACAACAGAAAAATTAATCTGGCTGCAGATACTTTGGGTATCTCACGAAAGAATCTATGGGAGAAGATGAAACGATACGAGATTGAGAAGTAGTTTTTTGTAATTTCTGGCTGCACCAGAACCAAGTAAAAGCAGTCTGAAATATACCTACTTTATATAGTTTGCCGGAGGACATTCCATGCCAACCACCACCTTGACAGACTTGTATGGGCGCCGCATTGAATATCTGAGGATTTCAGTAATCGACCGGTGTGATCTGCGCTGCAGTTATTGCCTGCCCAAAGGCTTTAAAGGCTTCGAGGAACCTGCCAACTGGCTCAGCTTTGAAGAAATCGAACGTGTTACCAGGGCATTTGCGTTCATGGGCGTGCACAGGATACGCCTCACAGGTGGCGAACCTCTGATGCGTCGGGATCTAACAGAACTTGTCGACCGTCTGGCCCACATTCCAGGCATATGCGACTTGGCTTTATCCAGCAACTGCACTCGCATGGACAAACTCGCCGCCCCCCTCTACAGGGCCGGCGTAAGGCGCCTCAACGTAAGTTTGGACAGCCTCCACCCAAAGGTGTTTGAAGAGATTACTGGCGGCTCTCTGAGCAAAGTACTGGCGGGTATAGAGGCCTGCCAAACAGCAGGATTTGATCCAATCCGAGTAAACACGGTTGTGATGCGAGGAGTGAATGACAATGAAATCGAGGCCATCCTGGACTACTGCATTGAGCGAGGATTCACACTACGTCTCATAGAGACCATGCCCATGGGCGATACCGGTCGCAAAGCTGTGGATAAGTACATCGATCTACAAACCGTTAAGCAACGCCTGGAACGGCGCATCGAGTTGATACCAGACATACTGCCCGGCGGTGGTCCTGCTCGCTACTACCGGCTTGCGGGAACCGATACCCGCATCGGCTTCATCACCCCCATATCACAACATTTTTGTGAAACCTGCAATCGGGTGAGACTGACCGTGGACGGTGATCTCTATTTATGTCTGGGCCATGAGCACGCATACCCACTGCGTCAGCTGCTCCGGGATGGGATAGACGACAGCGGATTGGCTGACCACCTGCGCCGAGCCATCGCCCTTAAACCAGAGCGTCATGAATTCAGGGAAAGGCCTGAAAAGTTGATCCGTTTCATGGCGAAGTCTGGAGGATAAACCAGCCCCGCAGAAATCAAGAGCTAGAGATCGAATGCTATCTCGATACAACTATTCAGAAAAACAGGATTAAACGCTCAAAGATCTCTACACAGTCCATGTAGTTCATTCATGGACAGGCCGGTCAGTCACAGAAGGAGACCAGCTGAAACCGGTCAGGGAGCGCGATCTTGAAAGAGTGCAGTGTTAAGTGGTGGCCAGGGACAGAATCGAACTGCCGACACGGGGATTTTCAGTCCCCTGCTCTACCGACTGAGCTACCTGGCCTCGGTGAGAGGGCCGTATTAAACCGAGGTTACAGGGCCGAGTCAAGTTGGATTGCCATTCTGGTACCCCGTTTTCCCATCGGAGGGTTGTTCAGGCCTGTGGTTTGTAATCCGGTGGCAGCTCCGATCCCTCGCCAAAAAAGAACTGCTCCATCTGCTCTTCAAGAAACTTTCTTGCCTTGGGATCCACCGGACTCAACCGGTTCTCGTTGATCAACATCGTCTGATGCCGCAACCACTCCTGCCAGGCCTGTTTGGAGACATTCTCGAAAATCCTTAGGCCCAGGTCGCCCGGATAGGGTTGCCGATCCAGCCCTTCGGCCTCTCGTTTCAATTTGACACACGCTACTGTACGGCTCATCTGGCCTCTCCTTCATTGTTTTCGGCGATCGGGCTTGGAGTCGATCTGTTGCAGGATCGTCGACACCGGCGCCGCCAGACCGAGATCCTCGGGTTCCGACAGGTTATACCAAACCAGGGAATTCTCATCCATGACCGTTTTGAGTGGTTTTTCCATTTTCAACAGAACCGGAGTGATATCCAGATGGAAGTGGCTGAATGTGTGCCTGCGGGGAGCCAATCGGCGCAACTGCTTCACCCGCAACCCCAGATTGGCCTGGCACCAGTGCTCTCCCCCCTGTTCCGCAGGACACTCGGGCAGACTCCACAAGCCACCCCAGATGCCACTGGGCGGCCGCTTCTGCAGCAACACATTGTCAGCCCCATCCAGAACAACCAGCAGTTGTGCTGAGCGTTCCGGCTTACTCGTTTTGGGCTTTTTACCAGGATATCGATCGATCTCGTGCCGCGCTCTGGCGATACAACTGTGCGCCAACGGACAGGTTTCGCATAGAGGTTTCGTGCGAACACAGACCATTGCACCAAGATCCATCATCGCCTGGTTGTAATCGGCGCACTGACGCTGCGGAGTCAGATGCTCACTCAACTGCCACAACCTTTTCACTACCGCCGCCTGCCCTGGCCAGCCTTCGACGGCGTAGTGGCGAGCCAATACCCGCTTCACATTGCCGTCCAGTATCGCTGCGTAGCGTCCAAACCCCAGTGAGCGGATTGCACCGGCAGTGGACCGTCCGATCCCGGGCAGGGCTTGCAAACTCTCAAGCTCCTCTGGCAGCTTGCCCTGGTATTCGGCCATCACCTGTTGAGCACAGCGATGCAGATTGCGTGCCCGGGCGTAGTAACCCAACCCGGACCAGTGGTGCATGACCAGATCCGAATCCGCCTCAGCCAGGGATTTGAGCTCCGGAAAGGTCTCCATGAAGCGATTGAAGTAGTCGATCACCGTGCTGACCTGAGTCTGCTGCAGCATGATCTCTGAGACCCATACCCGATAGGGATTCCGGGGGTTCTGCCAGGGGAGGTGTTTGCGGCCATGTTGAGCAAACCAGGCGAGAACCTGCTCAGCGAATTTGCGGCTTTCCGTGCTGTCGGGTAGAGCGGCTGGGGGCGTGCTGCTCAAAGCAGGTTTTTCAGCTTGTCCTTCAACTGATCCTGCAGCTCTTCGGGCAGCTTCTCTTCCAACTCTTCACTGACCTTCTCATCGATCTTGTCATCGAATTTCTTTTTCAGCTTGGCCTTCTGCTGCTCTTCCAGAATCTTGGAGAGCTGTACCGAGAACTCGGGGTCATTCCAGTTGCCTTTGATCTTCACCGGTATTGGAATGCCTTTCAGGTCTTCCAGGGTCTTGCCCCCCTGCCCGGTCGAGGTATTCACGATCACCGGCCGGATGGTATATTTGAGCCGCTCCTCCAGTAGATAGGCTTTGCCACTGCCCTCCAACCGGATATAGGGGGACTTGGCATGCAGGCGTTGATTGTCGACCACCCCGTTGACGATCTTTGCGACACCGGTCAGTTCGGAAAAATCGGTCTGCTCAGGCTCATTGAATACCGGGATCGGCTCACCACTCAAACGGGCTTTGGTATCACGGATCATTTTCGCCAGATTGAATCCCTTAACAGCCCCATCACGAAAGTCGAATGAAACATCCCCACTCAACCACCGCTTGAGCTGACCGACGGTCTCCCCTCGGCTGGTCAGGGCCATCTCCAGATCACCGCTGCCCAGCAGGGTGTCCTCCCCAGTCAGGTCTTTCAGCAGCGGACCCGACAATATTCTCGATATCGACTGATTCAGCTTCAAACGGGGCTCGGCGCCTTTCACATCCAACTCCATATCCCCCTTCAGCAGGCCATCGTAAAAGCGACCGATCTCATGCTCCACGCTGAGCTTGCCGTCCCGGCTTCTCAGCTTCACCAGAATCGCCTCGGAGTGGAGATTGTTGACCGTCAGATTATCGATACGGATGGTGCCGTTGAGCTTCAGCTTTCTTAGCATTTCGGTCGGGAACAGGGGCTCCTCTTTGCCCCCTTTCTGTTTACCCGGACGACCAGCCGGTGGTGATGTCTGTTCACTGGGTGGAGGAAGATAGCGATCCAGATTGATGCTGGTCACATCCAGATTGAACAGATAGGTGGGATCAGCAAAATCGACAATTTCAAATTTGCCTCTCAGGTTGGTCTGATCCAGGGTCGCCACCAGGTCGTCCAGTTGCAGTTGTTCAGGATTGGCGACGAAGCTGGTGGAGAAGTGAAGTTTCTCCAACACAGTCTCATCGGCTGTATCCGGCGCAGCCATACCGAACTGCTCCATCCACTCCCTCAGATTGAATTCAGCCAGCCGAAGTTCTCCCTTCATGCTGGGATTGTTTTGGATATCGAGGCCTTCCAGGCGGCCGGTCAATTTGAGGTTGCCTGACACCAGGCTAAGATCCTGGATATCCAGAGTGCCACTAATCATGTTGAGCGCCACATCCGACTGCAGTGAAACAGCCACTCCCTTCTCGGGCAAGCCCTCACCACTGACCTCTACATCAAGATCCAGATCATCCATGCCGATCGACTGAGTGTCGGGATTTACCACCAACTGGGTGGTCATGGAGAGCTTACCGTCCATTAACGGCTTTTGGCTGCCGGCCGAGAGACTGAACTTCAGATCCACCGGCTCACCCGGCGCCACCTCCCCTGTCTCCAGCTGGATGTTGTCCACGCTGTAACGCTCACCGGTGGATTGATCGTCCCAGACAACACTCGCCTGATTGATATTCAGGCCACCAATGGTGAATGCGAGCAGGCCCATGTCTCTGGACTCTCCAGTCTCAGGGGCCGACCCCGGCTTCTTGCCTGTCGCCTTACCACCGGCCATATCCTCCCAGTTGGTGATGCCGTCTTTGCTTTTCGCCAGATTCAACCTGGCCCCGTCCACCTGAACCGTATCAACCTCCAGCAGCTGTTTGAATAACAGGGGTAGCAGGTTGACACTTACCGAGGCGTGTTTGACCGAAGCGAATTCGGAACCGTTGAAACCAGGTGCATTACTCAGGGTAAGGCCGTTCAGCTCCAGTGCCATGCGAGGAAATACAGACAGACCGATATCGCCACTGATGCTCAGATCCCTGCCGGTGGCCCGTTTCACTTCGGCAACAATTCGATCTTTGTGATCATTGGGATCGACAAACATCGGAATCAGGATGATAGCTGCGATGACCAGCACCACGACCATCCCGACCAACCAGCCTAACACTTTCAGGGTCTTACCCATCCTCTACTCCTTATTGTTATCTTTTGGGCCAGGGGTGGAACAGTTCCAGCAAATCTCATATCCGCCATCGATCTGTTCACCGCAGGCCGGGCAGCGCCATGCGGCGGCCTTCGGTGCATGCAGGTTTAAAAACTGCTGTTTCAGTTTCCTGGCCTTGCTCAGGTCCTGGTCTTCCAATAACCAAAGCGTTGGGAATATATTAGCCGGTAGTTCACCCAGTGCGCCACTGAGGTGATCGTTGAGTATCACTGTTTCGATTCCCTGTTCCTGCAGATAATCTTTCAGCATCTGCGCCTCAATCCGGTCCTGCGCCTGAAAAAGCTCAATCATCTTTGCCACATACCAACAATTCAAGCCACATGAACCCCGACCTGGGACAGCCCCATAAGAACGGTATATTTTTATTTACAAACATAGCGTTAACAACTCTCTACCGGTCACCCCGCAATCAATTGGAGGGCGCCCTGCCCATGGTTTTCCACTCACCGTTCGGCGTCTGACAGAAGCGATAGTCCCCACGGGCGTTGGCCGGCCCAGCCTTATGTTTTATCAACAGGTCGCCGCATTTCCGCCCATCGATCTCCAGTCGGCGCAACACCGTGTAGGAGCCACGATGACCGGTAGACTCATTATGCCAGTCAAAGGTTTCATCGGGTTTGCCCTGCTCCAGCGCCGTTTTCGCCACCTGTTTGGCCTGACTCCAATCCTCTTTGGTAAAGTATTTGATCGGGGTGAATTCCTCCAGGCGCAGTCCCAACGCAGAGGCTGTTGCCGTTAGCGCCATCAAGCTTAGGATAGCGACCAGGTTTTTGATTGTTCTCACGAGCACCCCCTGCAGTTCCACTTCGTCTCAGGACCAGCCATCTCTCACCCGACGGGTCCCAGCAGTGACTTAAATTGATTCAGGTGACAGCCGGATTCCGAGACCAACGGCAGTCATTTCAGTCATTGTCCAACACTCCTGAATAGCTTAAATCATACATGCTATCAAGACATACAAGAGAATATCCCCACTTTGACTGTGTAACATTGTGTAAATTTAGTGATACATTGGTTTCAATGCATGGATCCTGCAGCCGGATCAGGATAGAACTGATGAAGGATTCAGCACACTACCACTGCGCTTTCCTGATCCCGCATCACCGTTCATTAAGCTGATTGAAACAGTGCAACAAAGAGAAAATGAGACACAATTCAACCCGATTGATCCTGTTACTGACACTATTCGCGCTACCCCTCTCAAACGCGATTGCCGAAAGGGGTGAGTCAGTGATGTTCGAACCCAAAGCACATCCGTTTACCGAGCCACCGCCAAAACAGCAGAGCGAGGCTGAGAAATGCCAGCAGTTGCAGCAGCAGATCGAAGCGTTGAAGGGTAAACCGCAACGTCGCCACGCAGCGATTGAAAGACATAAAAAAACCTGCTTGGAATAGCCCGTCGCCTGAATATAAGGATTGTCAGTACCAGGCCGCAGAGGGGGATGAATGGAGCGGGTGATGGGAATCGAACCCACGTTAGTAGCTTGGGAAGCTACAGTTCTACCATTGAACTACACCCGCTGCGTAGCGCGATTAACCCGGCGACTGAGACCGTCGTGTCAACAATGGGAATCCTACACCAGCCCAGACTCAAATTGCCACCCGGACAGAGCCAAACCTATCACACCGGTCCACCTTTATAGAGGGTTTCGATCAACGCCTGATGATGCTGCGTAACTTTCTGCCGTTTGATCTTCATCGTCGGCGTCATCAGACCATTCTCAATACTCCAGGGCTCCAGCAACACGGCAACCCGCCTGATCTTGGCGTAGCCTGGAAAATCCTTGAGCACACCCCGTATGCGCTTGAGTAAAACGCCCTGAATCTTTTCGTCATTCAGACTCTCCTCATTTGAGGAGTCCAGATCAAACTCCTCGGCCAGGCCTCCCCATAGATCCGGATTGAGCACCACCAATGCGCCCAGATAGGGCTTGCCCTCACCCACCACCATCGCCTGTTCCACCAACGGGTCCAGCGCAATGGCCATCTCCATGTCCGATGGCGGAATCTTCTCTCCATTGGAGAGCACCAGAATATCCTTGATTCGGCCGGTAATATGGATATGGCCATCTTCATCGATACGTGCCTGATCACCGGTATGCAGCCAGCCCTGCGGGTCGATCATCGCAGCGGTGGCGGCGTGGTTGTTCCAGTAGCCGAGCATCATGCCCGGAGTCTTTACCAGCAACTCATCATCCTCACCGATCTTGGTGGTTACCCCGCGCAGTGGCACGCCGACACTCTCCGGCTTGATGTTATCCATTGGATTGACACTGATCACCGGACTGGTTTCCGTCAGGCCATAGCCCTGCAGCATCGGCAATCCCAGGCCAAGGAACACTTTGGCAATCTCCGGTGAGATGGCGGCGCCACCACTCACAGCGACCCGTAGCCGGCCACCCAGCTTGTCGAGAATCTTTGCCGACACCAGATGCCGTAACAGGGGATAGAGCAACAGGCCGGGAAACCAGCGCTGGCGTCCCATGCGATATTCAAACTCCTTGAAACCCACCGACAACGCCATCTGAAACAGCATCCGGGCAAACGCCGGTTTATGTTTCAGCTGGTCCTGAACCCGCGCATAGACCCGTTCAAAAATCCTCGGTACGGCAATAATCGCCGTGGGTTGAATGGTTTGCAGGTCTTCCGCCAGTTGCGGGATGGAACGGGCAAATGAGACCGAGGCACCCGCCATCATCGGCAGGTAGTATCCCCCGGTCCGCTCCAGGGTATGGGAGAGAGGCAGAAACGAGAGAAAGCTGTCCTGCTGATAACAATCCACCACCGTCACCGAGGCGTGGGAAACAGAGAGCATATTGTAATGGCTCAACATCACCCCTTTGGGTCGCCCGGTGGTGCCGGAGGTGTAGACGATCGAGGCAAGTGCATGGGGATCCGCCTTGCGCTTCTGCAGCGCCTCACCATGGGGCGGCAACCAGTTATTGGCTTCCCGCACCAGGTCATCCTCTCCAGGATCGGGCTGCTTGGCCGTCTCGAGCACCACCACCCGCTGCAGATCAGGCAGCTCCTCAACCACATTCGCCATTCGGTTCCAACGCCCGGTATCCTGTACCAACAGCAGCTTTACCGCGGCGTCTTTGAGGATGTAGGCGATCGCATCCGCACGATCGTCGGTATAGAGGGGGACCACCACCAGCCCCAGAGCAAGGGCAGCCTGATCGAACATCACCCACTCCGGACTGTTGCGCAGCAGTACCGCCACCCGGTCACCCGGCTCCAGATCCTCACCACTCAGCGCCTGGCGCCAGCGGGCCACATGACGGGCCATGTCATCCCAGCTCAACTCATACCACTGTTTTTTGGTACGGTCGTAATTCCGGTAGGCAATCCCATCCGGGGTGCGACGCACCCGCTGGAAAAAGAGCCCATCCAGGGTTCCTGCCTGATCCAAGGGTATGAGGTCTTCACTCCAATCCACTTTTCTCTCCTGCATCCACCCCTTTGTTTGGCTCTGTCAGATCAGGGGCTGTTATCATTTTGTCCTTTGCTTAGGTTGTCTCCTTGAGTTGAGGTAGAATCCAGAAACTGAACCTGACTCTACTCCTGACAGAGATCATATGAGATGCAGATTTACTTAAACGGCTTGGAAAAGCAAATTCCTGACTCACTGGATATGGCCGGATTGATTGAAATGCTCGATTTGACTGACCAGCGCATCGCCGTCGAGGTCAATGAGGAGCTGGTTCCGCGCACGACTTTCAGTGGCCATATCCTCAACGACCAGGACCGCATTGAGATCATTCATGCGGTCGGCGGCGGTTGAGTTGCAGACAGACTTTTTATTTCAACTTCTACAGATAGAATCCGATGTCAAACGATAATCAGACAGACAGCTTTAGCGTCGCCGGACGCACATTTACATCCCGACTCTTGGTGGGAACCGGCAAGTACAAGGATATGGCGGAGACCCGAGCGGCAATCGACGCCAGTGGCGCGGAGATCGTCACCATTGCGGTCCGACGCACCAATATCGGCCAGAACCAGGATGAGCCAAATATCCTGGAGACCTTGCCGCCGAGCGAGTATACCTATCTGCCCAACACGGCTGGTTGCTACGACGCGAAAACGGCGATCCGCACCTGCCGTCTCGCCAGAGAGCTGCTGGATGGCCACAATCTGGTCAAACTCGAAGTGCTCGGTGACGAGCAGACCCTGTTTCCCGATGTGGTGCAGACCCTGGAAGCGGCCGAGGTCCTGATCAAAGAGGGTTTTGATGTGATGGTCTATACCAACGACGATCCGATCATGGCCAAACGGCTCGAGGAGTTGGGTTGTGCCGCCGTGATGCCGCTCGCAGCACCAATCGGTTCCGGCCTTGGGGTACGCAATCGCCTCAACATCCGCACCATCGTTGAAAACGCCAAGGTACCGATTCTGGTCGACGCCGGAGTGGGTACCGCATCCGATGCGGCTGTCGCCATGGAGCTGGGTTGTGACGGGGTATTGATGAACACCGCCATTGCCGCAGCCCAGAACCCGGTGCTGATGGCCTCGGCGATGAAGAAGGGCATCCAGGCGGGTCGCGAGGCTTATCTCGCAGGCCGTATGCCGGCAAAGCGCTTTGCCTCTGCCTCATCCCCGACGGACGGACTCTTTTTCTAACGGATATGCGTCCACTCACCAAATCGGCGAACTCCGGTGCGACAGCGTCGCACCGGATTGCCAGCAGAAGCCCGACCGGCGACCCTTATGTCCCAATCTGAGCAAAAGTCACGTCCAATACGCAGCTACGTACTGCGCCAGGGTCGCATGACCGAAGGCCAGCAAAAAGCCTACGAGGCACTCTGGCCCCGATATGGCTTGGAGCTTGAGAGTGGCCCGCTCGATCTCTCCGGACTGTTCGAACAGATACAACCGGTCACCCTTGAGATCGGTTTCGGCAACGGTGAGAGCCTGCGTCAGATGGCGCAGAACCAGCCGCAGCATAATTTCCTCGGGGTTGAGGTGCATGGCCCAGGGGTTGGCCATCTGATGATTCAGCTGGATCAACATCAACTCAACAACGTCCGCATCCTCAAACACGATGCCATGGAGCTGCTGCGCCACCACCTTCAGCCCGGCTCTCTGCAACGGGTGCAGCTCTACTTTCCAGACCCATGGCATAAACGCAAACACAACAAACGACGCATTGTGCAGGATGAGTTTGCCGAACTGATCCAGCGGGCGTTGATCCCTGGCGGTATTTTGCATATGGCAACCGACTGGGAAGATTACGCCCGCCAGATGATGAGCGTTTTGTCAGCCCATCAGGGATTCCAAAATCAGGCGGGTGACGGCAATTTCTCCCCACGCCCCGAAACCCGGCCATTAACCAAATTCGAACAGCGTGGCGAACGTCTTGGCCATGGGGTCTGGGATCTGCTTTTCGAGCGGCTTGCGTAATGGGCAGCCTGACCCTGAAGCAGTTCCGTGCACCGCTGCTGGAGCCGATCGACCTGCATCTGCAGGCAGGCGAATGCCAGACCCTCAGCGGCCCGTCCGGATCGGGTAAAACCCGCCTGTTAAGAGCGCTGGCCGATCTTGATCCGTGCGCAGGGGAGGTGTCGCTCAACGATCAGGAGAGGTCGACCTTCAGCGCCCCCCAGTGGCGCAGTAAAGTGGGCCTGCTGCTGGCTGAGAGCGGTTGGTGGTTGGAGCGGGTCGGCGACCATTTCAAACAGCCGCAGACGGAACTGTTCGAACAGCTGGAGTTACCGAAGGAAGCGATCAACTGGGAGGTCAGCCGCCTCTCCAGCGGTGAACGCCAGCGACTCTCCCTGATCCGACTGCTCAGCAACCAGCCCCAGGTTCTGCTGCTGGATGAGGCCACAGCCAACCTGGACCAGGCCAATACGGCCAAAGTGGAAGCACTGATTGCTGACTGGCGAGAGCGGCACCAGGTGGCCGTCCTCTGGGTCACCCATGATCCGCAACAGCGAAAACGGGTCAGTGAGCGCAGCTGGCTGATCGAATCGGGACGACTCAGGGAGGTCTCTTGAACCTGATCCTGCTGACCCCACTCGATCTTGCCATCGCCGCAACCCTGGTGGTGGCGCTGGCGCTGATCTCACTGCGGCTCTCCCTGGGCATCGAAGGCAAGCTGCTGATTGCCGCTCTGAGGACCGTGATTCAGCTCAGCCTGCTCGGCCTGGTATTGAAGTTTCTGTTTGTTCAATCCCATCCGCTGCTGATCAGTGCGCTGGCAATGTTCATGCTGTTTGTCGCCGGCTATGAGGTGATGGCGAGACAGCAGCGCCGTTTCAGCGGCATCTGGGGGTTTGGCGTGGGCACCCTCTCGATGTTCATCTCATCATTCAGTGTCACCATCCTCGCCTTGACCGTAATCATCCAGGCAGAGCCCTGGTATTCGGTGCAATACCTGATCCCCTTACTCGGCATGATGCTGGGCAACACCATGTCGGGGATCGCCATCGCCCTGGACAATCTCACCCAGCACGCCTGGCAGAGACGCCAGGAGATCGAGGCCCGTCTGATCCTCGGCCACACCTGGGACCAATCCATCCGGGAGATTCGCCGCAACGCCCTGCGCAGCGGCCTGATCCCGATCATCAATGCGATGGCTGCAGCCGGCATCGTCAGCCTGCCCGGGATGATGACCGGTCAGATCCTCGCCGGAGCGCCACCGATGGAAGCCTCAAAATACCAAATTCTGATTATGCTGCTGATTGCGGCAGGAACCGGCTTCGGCGCCACTGCAGCGGTATGGATCGGCGCCAAACGGCTGTTCGATGACCGGGAGCGGTTACGGCTCGACCGGCTGGGAAAAAAGCGCGCCTGACTTGCTGAGCCAGCCCCCCCTGAGAACCTATTCAGGCTCCCGTTCCCCACGAACCACCTTGATCACCAGCAGAATCACCGGAATGCCGTGCAACAGCAGGTCGAAGATATCGATCGGGCGATGCAGCGTACCGGCCATCAGCATCTTCAGCTTCTCCCATAAGTGGGGCTCTGGGACGAATGGCGCCAGCCCAAGCAGCAGTGCAGGCAGTACGACCATATGCATGGGAATGCGATCAAGCCAGTTGAACATCTCGTTTTGTTTCCTCTACATCGACACCATTACCGCTAAGGCAGCCATTCCCGTTTATTAGTTGATAACGGTTCGGATCCTGACAGGCAGCTGCGCCATTATTACCGATTTCAATACGACTTTCAGTCCCGACCTCCCGGTTTGAAGTGTCGCTGCAGCTCCAGCGCCATGGCACTCAGACCACCCAACGACCAGCCCCCATCCACCGGCATCACCGCACCGGTGATATAGCTGGCCATCGGTGAAGCGAGAAACAGTGCCAGATTGGCCACATCCCCGGCTCTGCCCAGCCGCTTCAGAGGCACGGAGTCGGTGATCATCGCCCTGGCTTCGGCGGTAGGCGCCAGGCGCTTCATCCCTTCGGTGTCGGCAATCGGACCGGGTACGATCGAGTTGACCCTTACCCCGGACTCACCCCACTCCATCGCCAGCACCCGGGTCAGCATGTCCACCCCCGCCTTGGCAGCACAGACATGCAGCTGTAAGGGCATGGGTATGTAGGCTTGGGGAGCTGAGATATTGATTACAGAGGCACCTGGCTTCGACAGGTAGGCATAAGCGGTGCGCAGGACATGGTAACTACCCAACAGATCGATATCGACCACAGCGGAGAAGCCCGCCGGGGACATATCCAGGGCGCTGGCTGGAAAGTTACCGGCTGCCCCGGAGACCAGCACATCGATACCACCGAAGTGCTCGCTGATCTCGCCGATCACCTGCTCCACTGCCGACAGATCCCGCACATCGGCACAGCGACCAATGGTCTCCCCCCCAGATGCTGAGAGACGTGACAAAGCACGCTCCATCCGCTCACTGGAACGGCCGACAACCGCCACCCTCGCCCCATTCGCAGCAAAGGCTTCAGCAATTCCCAGGTTGATGCCACTGGTTCCACCAACCACCAATACCGACTGTCCGGAGAAGTCGATCTGCTGAGCCATAGCTACCTCCAGGATCCGTTATCCATGCAATTTTATGAGTTCTATCCTGACACCGATCCCAGCGCTGTTGAGCGAGGCAAAGTTACAGCTCACCCAGCATGCGTTTCGCCTCTCTGCCGACACTGTTCTCCGCGCCCAGTTCGATGGCTTTATTGAAGGCGGCCGCAGCCCCCTCTTTATCGCCGATCTGAGCCAGGATGAATCCCAATGACAAGCGGATACGTTGAAACTCACCATCCTGCTGAATGCCTGCCAACAGGATATCGACCGCCTGTGCATTCTGGCCGGTATAGAACAGCGCCAGACCAAGATCGTTATAGGTTTCCACATCCTTTGGGTCGATGGTCAATGCGCGCTCGTAGAGCTCAATTGCCTGGGGGTAGTTTTTCTGTGCGAAATAACTGTCCGCCAGCCTGGCGATCAGCTTTGGATCCTCCTCCTTGAGATCCTCGATCGTTGGGGTATAGCCCATTCCAGGATTCAAAGCGGCCGGACTAGGACTGGAACTGGGACTGGGCATCGAATGGGGGGCAACCGGAGCGGAAGTTGCGGGTGTCACAGCAACCACCGGTCTCTGTTCATAGTAGCTTCGGGTGATTGCATAGACCATCAGACCATAGGTGATCTGCGCAACGATGATAACCAGCCATGTGAGTGCACTGAATTTTGGCATATCTGTCAATATCTTAATTTTGTTTTATCGATTGTGATCCTGACGCTCTGTCGAGCGTTCATGGGCCAAGACTGCGCCCAGAGCCGGCTCCCTGTCAACCGGGATGCCCATTAGTTTTGTACATCAAATCCGAAAACAATTAAAATGAACTTAGTGACATTGGAGTGTCAACAGGCAGCTTCAAGCATCATAACTGAGGGAGTAGATCACATGACCAGGGAAAAACGCACAGGCATACCACCGGTTCCGGAGAACTTCGCGGAACTTCTCAATCAGTGGCAACAGAACACGCTACAGAGAATTGAAAATTTTGGCTGGCGGGTGAAATTCATCCGACGCCCCCTGTTTCAGGATATCACCATTGTGGTGACCAATCCGACCGGTGACCAGATTGGCACACTGGAACTGGATGGCGAAGTCAGCGTCCATCCGGTCTCCGACTTTCGCCGCTGACCCGATATTATCAACCCGGCATCAGAGTATGCCAGGTTAACAAGAGCATACTCACTCAATCACTTCATCGGCCAGATGAAGTACATCTTCTGCCAGCTTGACACCGATCTTACTGGCGGTTTTGGCATTCAGTGTCAGGCGGGTACCCAAGGGATCCTGCACACCGATCTGTGTCGGCTTGACCCCCAGCGAGAGTATCTGTGTCGCCAGGGATGCGGCCTGTCCACCAATACTCGGGATATCCGGGTTGACGGCCAACAGCAACCCAAGCTTGACCACATTGTCCGACTGGCCGATACAGATCAGTCGGTCCTTGACACACTGCCGCTTCAGCCAGTGGATATTTTCCAGGGTATAGAGCACCGGATCTGTCGGCAGCCAGATTGCATCCACCTCACCAGCCAGCCTGCGATAGGCCTGCTTCAGCTCTTTCGCCCGTTCAATCGACCTGGCATTGATCTCGATACCCACCAGTTCTGCGGCACTTTTCGCTTCCTGGACACTCATTTCGCTGTGTGACTTGCTGTAGATCACCCCCAATCGGCCAACCTCCGGAAACAGCAGATTCATGGAGAGCAATTGGGTACCAGGTGAAACCTCGGCGTTGATGCCGGCCAGATTCTCCTGTCCCTCCAACAGGCGATAGCGCTGCCAGTTCAGCACCATGGCAAAAATCACCGGCACCTGCTGGCTGTTCTGCGTTGCGGCTTTGGCAAAGTAGGCAGCCTTGGCGCCAAACGCCACGATCAGTGAAGGATTTGACGACATCACTTTGCCTAACACCTGCGGTGCCTGCTGGATGTCCCCCTGCAGATTGAAGACCACGATCGGACGTTTCACTTTCGCCTTGAACTCATCCAAAGGTTGTTGGTAAACAGCCTCCGAATCCGACAGCAGCACGGCTATCGTCTGTTGGGCCGACCAAACTGGTTGGGTGAACAACAGCAAGATAAAAATCAGCAGATATCTATCTTTCATGACTGCTCCACCCTTCAATCTGAAGTGTTTGCATGACAGTACTGTTTTGAGAGGAAAACATGAATTGTTTGAGTGCAGCCGCCTGTTCCTTAGTCACAACCCCATCGATATAGCCCAGCACAGGCATATCGATCGGCGTCGATTCACTGATGACTTTGAGAGAATCAATCAGTCTCGGATTGATCTTCCGAAACAGCTTCATGTTGGCCTGGGAGACCAGAGCCACATCAACCTGTCCCAATGCCGCCGCAAAGATCGCATCGGCGTCTTTAGGCACTTCAACAATACTCAGCTTGTCGAATGCCACGAAGCCGTCGGAGTTGAGCATATTTGCCAGTAACTGTTTTGAACCCGGGCCAAGACTGGTCATGGCCAGGGTCAGTCGTTCAGGCCTGTTGATCTCATCGCTGCCAAGCCTGGCGACCAACAATTTGCGATAGCTGTTTTGCTGCTGATGAACGGATTGCAACAGGGGATTAAAGCGAATCTCATCCGCATTACGTTTCAGATACCAGTGAGGGGCAAATACAAAAGCCGGGCGATCACTGCGTACCCGGGCATCAAAATCGGTTAAGTGTGCGAACGGTTGAAACTCGATGGCCAGATCGAAACCTTCCAGCAGCGACTCCATGTCGCTCTTCAGGCGGCCAAGATTGTTTTGTGGCGAGTCGGGATTGAAGTAATAGAAACGCAACCCATCATCCCCGGTCACTTGACCAGGCACAATCAGCAGGTGCAGCCATAACAGCCACCACCCCAGGTTAAGTCGTTTCAGGTTATGCAATCAGTCTGCTCCCTGGGAGTGTTAACAGGCCCTAAGGCAGCTGGAAGTAAAACGTTGCGCCCGCATCCACTTCGGATTCCGCCCATACGGAACCACCATGTCGATGTATGATTCTGGCGACAGTCGCCAGACCGATACCGGTACCTTCAAAATCACTGCTTTTATGTAACCGCTGAAATGCACCGAACAGCTTATCGGCATAACGCATATCGAACCCGGCGCCATTGTCCTGTACAAAGTAGCAGGATTTGCCCTCCTTTACAGCTTTACCGAAAACAATCTCGGCTTTTTCCCGGCGGCCGGTGTACTTCCAGGCATTGCCGATCAGATTATCCAGAGCGATAGCCAGCAATTGACGGTCGCCCTGGATCATCAGGCCGGGCTCAACCTGGAAACTTACCTGACGTTCCGGCTCACTCTCTGCCAGCTTGCTGAGGGTGGCATTGGCCAGTTCGCTCAAATCGACCTCAGCGACCTGCATCTCCTGTCGCCCAAGCCTTGAGAGCCTCAGCATGTCGTCGATCAACACCCCCATTCGGGATGCCGCGGCTCTGACCCGACGCAGGTAGTCGAGTCCGGTCTCATCAAGACTCTCCTGATACTCTTCTGAAAGCACCTGACTGAACCCTTCAATACTGCGCAATGGGGCACGCAGATCGTGGGATACCGAGTAGTTGAACGCTTCAAGCTCTTTATTGCTGCGGGCAAGCTCGACGGTTCTCTCTTTTACCTTGTACTCCAGTGAACGGTTGTACTCATCCAGCGTCCGATGTGAACTTTCCAGATTGCTGGTCATACGGTTGAACGAAGTGGCAAAGGTGCCGAACTCTGCACACATCAACCCCTGCATGCTCAGGCGGTAGTTGAGATCACCGGCAGAGACCTCCTTGACGCCGGCATCAAGCTGGTCGACCGCTTGCAGCAGACGCCTTGTGATAAACAGTGAAACCATAAAACCGAACAGGATGAAGATAGCGGCCACAGTGACGTAGAAAATCCAGATCCGGGAAATCTCTTCATCCCATTCAGCGGTCCTTTCATCGATGCTCTGCTGCATACCCGCCAATGAGATACCGCAATACAAAATGCCCCACAGCTCCTGACCATTGAATACCGGAGTCACAACCTGCATCATCTGGCTCTGCATCTCCACGGCACCCGGCGTGTCGATGATCTGAATCGAAAAATCCGTTACCTGATCATCGATGAACTCATCTTTCAGCAAGGCCAATGCCTGCTTATCGACAGGGGTGCCCGCGAGAGTACCGACCTGGTCAACCCGATTGTGAGCCACTACCTGTCCCAGGCTGCTGAGCACGGTGCAGTACTGGATATCCTGATCACCATCTGTGACCTGTTTCATCAGATTGATCAGAAAACTGAAATCGTATCCGGTGATTGCCTGGTTTGCGCTGAGGGCCATACTGCGAACCAGTGAAGCACTGCGGGCCTGCATGGCTTCATGAATCGAGACGATATCCTCGGCCTGCTCAGTTTGATAGAAGTTACTTATCTGCTGCCAGAACAACAGGCTGATCGCGGTAAAAAGCAGTAGCAATGCCAGGTTCATCGACACCAGATAGACCCGGATCGAAGGCAGCTTGCCGGCAGGATAGCGAATACTTTTAAGTCCCATAGAGGCACTAGTTTAGATAGCACATTGAGTCATGTCAGCTAAGAATGCGTTTTCTCTTGATTTTTCTCAATCACCCTCCTAGGTTTACAATTTTCGTCATAGATTTGCTGGTAGATTTCAGCCTCGAATCACTCTCCAACCAGGGGTAGTGATGCAGAGCAACGAATAGGAACAAACAGAGATTCAATATGTCACGCACTCTCTGCAAGAGCCTCATACCGATACTCTTCTCAAGCTACCCGCTTGCCGCCCAGGCAAGCGACACCCCACTCATTACGGACCAGCAGATGGAGGAGGCAGAGCGTCTGTTCAGTGGACCGGTTGAAGAGGACTACTACAGAACCGATGCCGTATTGGTCAGTGCCACCGGCAGCGCCAAACCGGTATTCCTGGCGCCATCCGTTGCCAGCGTGATTACCAAGGACGAGATCAAAGCGATGGGTGCCACCACACTGGATGAAGTTCTGGAGAGCGTACCCGGCTTGCATGTCTCTATGTCACCCTCACCCAACTATCAGGCCCAGTGGTCGATTCGCGGTATCCATTCCAATGCCAATCCTCATGTGCTTCTACTGATCAATGGCCAACCGGTTCAGGATTTTCATCAGGGGGGACGTCCCAGTCAGTTTCGGCTGCCAGTCAGTATGATTTCAAGGGTTGAGGTGATCCGGGGCCCCGGCTCTGCGGTTCATGGTGCCGACGCATTTGCGGGCACCATCAATGTCATCACTAAAGATGGCCAGGAGATCGCTGGAACACAAGGCGGATACCGGGGAGGCTCCTTTGCAAGAAAGGATGCCTGGGCGATGACTGGCGGCCAATACCAGGGCTGGGACATTGCCATGACCCTGGATATGATGAAATCGGATGGGGATAACGAACGAATCATCGAGCGGGATTTTCAGACCCTGCTGGATGAGGGCTTCAATACCTCCGCTTCATTGGCCCCCCGCGCCATGGATACCCAGCACAACATCCTGAATGCCTATCTTGGCCTGAACCGGGAGAACTGGCAGATCTATCTGTGGGGCTGGCGGGAGAACGATCGTGGTGCCGGTGCGGGTCTGGCCAACGCCATGGCTGACGGTAACCGTCTTGAAAGTGATGTCGTGCTGGGAAGTGTCGCCTACCATAACGATCACTGGTTTGACGGCTGGGAATTCGATTTAGACTTCAACTATTTCTACCATCAGGCAATAACCAACCTGCAACTCTTTCCCCCGGGATCCGTGCTACCAATTGGCAGCGACGGCAATCTCAGCTTTACGAATCCCGCCGGATTCACCCTGTTCACGGATGGTTTTATCGGCTTTCCAATCCGTACCCAGAACCAATACAGCACAGAGGGTGTCGCCCTGTATGACGGCATCGCTCAACATCAAATGCGCTTTTCTGTTGGCTATCAGTATACGGATGTTACCTATGAGGCGTATCAGAACTGGGGACCCGGCGTCCTGGATGGCACGCAAACGGTTGTCGATGGCAGCCTGACTGATCTCACCGGCGATCCGAGAATCTTTATGCCCGATGTGGATCGCCGCCTCTGGTATCTCTCCGCACAGGATGAGTGGAACTTCAGCAAAGGCTGGGAACTGACCCTGGGCGCACGCTACGACCACTATTCGGATTTTGGCGGCACTTTCAATCCACGCGCCGCTTTGGTCTGGCAGTCCCGCTATGACCTGACCACCAAACTGCTCTATGGACGCGCATTCCGGGCACCCAGTTTTACCAACATCCATGCGCAGAACAACCCCATCGGTCTGGGTAATCCGGATCTGGACCCGGCCATTCTGGATACCTTGGAACTGGTTTTCGACTACCGGCCCACCCCCGATCTGCGGCTGGCCGCCAATCTCTTTGCCTATACAATCGACGGCCTGATCGAGTTTCTGCCGGATCAAGGTGAGGCCACCACAACATCGCAAAATGCCAGGGATCAGAAAGGCCACGGAATAGAGCTGGAGGGAGAATGGCAGGTGACCAACAGCCTGCAACTGTCTTCGAATATGGCTTGGCAGGACTCGGAAGACAAAGCAAGCGGTGACCCGGTACCGAACGCCCCCGGCCTGCAGGCCTATCTGGCTGGTGATTGGCAATTTCTGCCGGACTGGTCGATCAATGCCCAATGGATCTGGATCGGCCAGCGTGAACGGGCCAGGGGCGATAACCGCAAAGCGGTTGACGACTACTCAATCACCAATCTGACACTGCGCCGACAGGCCCTGTTTGAACATCTCGATCTGGCCCTGGCGGTGCGCAACCTGTTCGATGAGGACGTGCGGGAACCCAGCACCTCAGTAATTCCCGACGACTACCCGATGAATGGACGCGAGATCTGGGCAGAATTGCAGATCAATCTATGACACACGCCTCTACGCCCCTGACTAATAGCTTCTTCGTCTCACTCTTGCCACTGCTGTTTTCTGTAGCCGCAATGGCCAACCCACCGGTGATCACAGAGCAACAGATGAGTGAGGCTGAAAGCCTCTTCAGCGGACCGGGTGAAGAGGACTACTATCGGACCGACGCCGAGCTGGTAACCGCCACCGGCAGCGCCAAACCGGTGTTTCTGGCCCCTTCGGTGACGAGTGTCATCAGCAAGCAGGAGATCCGGGAGATGGGGGCGAGGAGTCTCTATGAAGTATTGGAGACGGTACCCGGACTGCATGTCACCCCCTCGAGCAACTTCGGCCCGCTGATTACCAACATCAACATTCGAGGCATCACCACCGCACTGAACCCGCAAGTGCTGGTATTGATCAATGGCGCGCCGATCAAGGATCTGTGGAACGGTAATCTCGGCCACCGTTTTGAGATGCCAGTGGAGATGATCTCCAGGGTCGAGGTGGTCAGAGGACCGGGTTCCGCGATCCATGGCGCTGATGCCTTTGCCGGCACGATCAACATCATCACCAAGGATGGCCAGGAGATCGATGGCGCCCGTGTCGGCTACCGACAGGGGTCATTCGATAGCCACAGCGGCTGGCTGCAGTACGGTGGCAATCGTCAGGGTTGGGATCTGGTCGCCAGCATCGAAGCGTTGGAACAGGAGACCGATGACCAGCGGATCATTCAGCAGGATCTGCAAACCACGCTGGATGAGAGTTTCGGCACCCAGGCCTCCCAGGCTCCTGGCGCCATGAATCTGGATAATCGCCTGATCAATTACCACCTCGGCCTGCGCAAGGATGAGTGGACCGCCCGCCTATGGGGAATAAGGCAGCGGGATGCCGGTGTCGGTGTAGGGGCCGCTCCAGTGCTGGATGACGAAGGTTCGCACGACAAGGATATCTATAACTTCGACCTGCTCTACCAGAATCAGGCGTTTCACCCGGACTGGAATCTGGAGCTTCGCTTTAACTACAACTACGCCGACTATGTCAGCCGGTTCAATCTCTTCCCACCAGGCGCCACCCTGCCGATTGGCGCTGATGGTAATCTGGACTTCAACAATCCGGTCGGCGTTACCCGCTTCAGTGACGGCTACATTGGCCATCCGTCGGCGACCAACCGTATCTACCGTAACAATATCATCGGTGTCTATGATGGCCTGGCGCACCATCTGATTCGCCTCTCAATGGGTTACGACAGTATGCAATACAAGGCCGGGGCGAAACAGAATTTCGGTCCCGGTGTGCTCGAAGGAAGTCCACAGGAGGTGGATGGCAACCTGACCGATGTCACCGGTACCCCCTATAACTACAGCCCGAATGTAAAACGGGAACTCTGGTATCTCTCCCTGCAGGACGAATGGGCTTTGGCGAAGAACTGGGATCTGACCCTCGGCGCCCGTTATGATCACTACTCGGACTTCGGTGACACCTTCAACCCCAGGCTGGCGCTGGTCTGGCAGACACGCTACGACCTGACCACCAAACTGCTCTACGGCCGGGCCTTCCGCCCCCCCTCATTCTCCGAACTCTATGCGCAGAACAATCCGGTTCAACTGGGCAACAGGGAGCTGGACCCGGAGACCATCGACACCCTGGAATTTGCCATCGACTGGCGACCCACCCCGGACCTGAGAATGGCCAGCAACCTGTTCGTTTATGAGATCAAAGACCTGATCGAGGCAGTACCCGATGAGGGTGGCGCCAGCAACACCAATCAGAACGCCAGGGACCAGCGGGGACAGGGCATCGAATTCGAGCTCGACTGGCAGATCAACCAGCAACTCCGACTGCAGAGCAACGGTGCCTGGCAACGCAGCGAAGACAGTGACAGCGGCAAGCATCTGGCCAACTCCCATGGATTCCAGTACTACGCCCGGGCGAATTGGCAATTTTTGCCGAACTGGTCACTCGACGGCCAGTGGTTCTGGATCGGAGAACAGAAACGGGCGAAAGGGGACAACCGGGATGATATCGACGCTTACCATCTGCTCAATCTGACACTGCGTAAAGATCGCTTGATCGAGCATCTGGATCTGGCATTCGGTATCAGGAATCTGCTGGACGATGAGATTGCGGAACCCGCCAGTTCGACCATCATCAACGAGTATCCCATGGACAGCCGGGCCTATTGGCTGGCACTCGAGGTCAACTACCATTAAGCCAGTTCGATAAGCGGCTGCGGCCTCTGAATCCCGTAACCCTGAGCGAAGTCGACCCCCATCGACTGCAGCATCTCCCGGGTCTGTTGCCGTTCGACAAATTCGGCAATGGTCTTCAAACCGGCCACATGACCGATGGTGTTGATCGCATCGACAATCGCCCGACTCATCTCATCCTCCTCAACCTGCTTGACGAACGATCCATCCACCTTGAGAAAATCCACCGACAGAGATTTCAGATAGGAGAAGGAGCTGAGCCCGGCACCGAAGTCATCCAGCGCGAAGTGGCACCCCATCTCACGGATCTCCTGAATAAAGCTCTCGGTGATCTCAAGATTGTTGATGGCGGCGGTTTCAGTCACCTCGAAACAGATCGATCGGGGCGGCACCTTGAGGCTGTTCATCCGCTCCCGAATGAACTCGAAAAAGTCGGGATCACTCAGCGAAGTCCCGGACAGGTTGATAAAGAACAGCTGCCCCTGATCCCGATCCTGCCTGTGTTCTCCCAGATAGGTGAAGATGGAGTTGACCACCCAGCGGTCCAATCGCTGCATCAGATCGTATCGCTCTGCAGCCGGTATGAATGCCCCGGGTGAGATGATCTCCCCATCCGGACCCTGCATACGCAGCAACACCTCGGTATGACTCGGCCCATCCACCTCCACCAAAGGAACGATCTGCTGCTGATAGAGCAGAAAACGATTTTCGCTCAGCGCACTGTTGATGCGACTGACCCACTGCATCTCATCCCGTCGCAGCGCCAGCTCATCATCTTCAGCGGTATAGATATGCACCCGGTTACGGCCACGGCTCTTTGCAGCAAAACAGGCCATATCCGCATTACTCAGGACTTCGATGCCACTCTCGGTCATCGGTGTGATATCGACCAGGCCGATGCTCACACTGGTATTGAATGGCCGCCCCTCCCAGATAAACCGAAACGCCTCCACCGTCTCCCTGAGAATGTTGGCCAACTGCTCTGCCCGGTCGAGGGGACAGTTGAGCAGCAGGACACCAAACTCATCGCCGCCAAGTCGGGCCAGCAGATCACTCTCCCGCACCCGTTTTTTCAATACCGCAGAGACCTGTCGCAACAGCTCGTCGCCGGCCATGTGGCCACAGGTGTCATTCACTACTTTGAACTGATCCAGGTCCAGATACATGAAGGCGTGGGATTGGTTCGCATGACGCGCCTCGTCCAGGGCCTTCTGCAGCGCCTGCTCCAGTTCATGCCGGTTTTTGAGGTTGGTCAGAGAGTCGTGGAAGGCCATGTGCTGCAACCGGTCTTCCGCCAAACGCCTGGCCTCGCGGGATTTAGCCTCTTGCAACTCACGCTCGATGGCGGCACCCAGACGGGTCAGATTGCTCTTCATGATGTAGTCGGCCGCACCACACTTCATCATCGAGACCGCCAGCTCTTCACCAATACTGCCCGAGACGATGATCACCGGAATGTCGCCATTCGCCTCGTTCACCATCCTCAGCACCTCTTCAGAGTCGAAGGAGGGCATATTGTGATCGGTAATCACCAGATCCCAGGACGGGTCGGTCAATGCGTTGGCCAGGGTTTCCGGACTGTCCACACGTACATGGTGTTCAATCGTCCACTGATCTTTCTTCAGATAGTGCAGCAGTAACACCGCATCATCTTCCGAGTCCTCGGCCAACAACAGACGTAGTGGCGGCTTATCCATCCGTTAGCAATTCCCCGGTGTCAGATTCATCGTCATCCAATAGGCCACCAACTGACGAATCAGATCCGTGAACTGTGTGAAGTCCACCGGCTTTCTGATAAAGCTGTTCGCACCCAGCCGGTAACTCTCTATCATGTCCCGCTGCTCGTCGGATGAGGTGAGTATCACCACCGGTAACAACTGGGTTCGCGGGTATTCACGTATTGTCTTCAATACATCCAAACCACTCATTTTTGGCAACTGCAGATCCAGTAATACAACTTTCGGCAGGGATTTGCCCTGATCCATCTTCAACAGGTAATTCACCGCTTCACTGCCATCGCGAGCGACTTCAACCCGATGGCTGATGTTCGACTTTTTAAATGCACGTAAAGCCAGCAGCTCATCATCGGGATTGTCTTCAACCAGCAAAATATGATTTTCGTTCATAACCGTAATCCAGTCGGTCATCCACAACCAATCCAGACCGAGAGCATCGGTCCTCCATGACCGCTGATGGTGCCATTTTGTTCGCCTGCCGACATTGATCTAAGACATAAACACATCCTATGAATCTGAAGTCGATCAATCATCTCTGTCTATATCGTCCAATCGTCTGGAAATCTGTAGATTGGTAGTGGGTTGAATGCGGAAGTGGTCTAGTTGAACAGTGATGAGACAACAGGGGATTCCCCTGCCGGTGTTGAAGCGTAGCTGTGCGAGGTTGTGGATTTTCGGGCTGACCAACCCGGCAACCGGATCTAGGGTTACCGGGTTGACAGGTTCAGTTATTCAGTCAATTGATACCTGGCGCCGCAATAGGGACAGGTGGCGCTGCCGGTCTTTTCAATCGGCAGATAGACCCGCGGATGGAGTGCCGCCAGGGTTTCACCGGGGCGAGGGCAGCAGAGCGGCAGGTCCTTTCGGGTGACCTTGTGTATCTCCTGCTGGGTGGATTGTGTTTCTGCCTGAGTCATATGCGATTCTCCTCTGACCTGTTGATCAGACATAGTCCAGCCATTCCGGATGGGATGCCAAGCGACCATGCACCAGGTCGAAATAGCGCTTTTGCAGCTCGCCGGTAATCGGCCCACGGCCACCTGCACCGATGGCCCGGTTGTCGACCTCGCGGATCGGCGTCACTTCCGCTGCGGTACCGGTGAAAAAGGCCTCGTCAGCGATATAGACCTCATCCCGGGTGATGCGCTTCTCAACCACTTTGTAATTCAACTCTTCAGCCAGCTCGATCACCGTCTTGCGGGTTATCCCGTCCAGCGCCGAAGTCAGATCCGGGGTATAGATCACCCCATCGCGAACGATGAAGATGTTCTCTCCCGAACCCTCCATGACATAGCCTTCAGCGTCGAGCAGCAGAGCCTCGTCATAGCCGTCATGCAGCGCTTCCTGCAGGGCCATCATGGAGTTCATGTAGTTACCGTTGGCCTTGGCCCGGCACATGGTGATATTCACATGGTGACGGGTAAACGATGAGACCCGGATGCGGATACCCTTCTCCATGTTTTCCGCCCCCAGATAGGCGCCCCACTCCCAGGCGGCAACCATGCAGTGGACTTTCAGATTGTCCGCCCGCAGTCCCATGCCTTCGGAGCCATAGAAGCACATCGGCCGGATATAGGCCGAGTCGAGATTGTTCTCCCGCACCACCGCCCGCTGAGCCTCATTGATGGTCTCTCGATCGAAGGGAATGGTCATGTTCAGGATATGGCCGGAACGAAACAGTCGGTCGGTATGCTCCTGCAGACGGAAGATCGCGGTACCCTTTTCGGCATGGTAGGCGCGCACCCCTTCAAACACCCCCATCCCATAGTGCAGGGTGTGGGTCAGCACATGGGTTTTCGCCTCGCGCCAGGGAACCATTTTGCCATCCAGCCAGATGACACCGTCACGGTCAGCCATTGTCGACATCATGAAAACTTCTCTCGTTCAACTCATCATTGTGCATCAGACAGGACCAGAGATCCTGCACCAGTGCCCGCTCTTCGGCAAGCTTCTCACTCTCCACCAGCGCCGGCTGATCCTGTAGCGCACTGCGATGGTAGACTGCCCGCAGCACCTTGTAGATCCCCATCATGCGATCTGCGGCTTGATTGTCGAGCAATCCCAGTTTGGAAAGCGTCTCCAGCAGGCGAATGTTATCCGTCCAGACCAACAGTTCTGGGTGGTGATGCGCCCACCGAAGGACCGTGTATTGAACCATAAATTCAATATCGACGATACCGCCCCGGCCCTGCTTCAGGTCAAACAGCTCCTGGCTGCTCTTATCCAGCGCGGAACGCATCTTTTCCCGCATCTCGACAACCTCAGCACGCAGCTTCTCCGGCTCCCGCTCGGAACCGATGATGCCGCGCCGTATCTTATCGAAGCGTTCAGCCAGCCTGGCATCCCCGGCGACCACTCTGGCCCGCACCAACGCCTGATGTTCCCAGGTCCAGGCGCTGCTCTTCTGGTAGGTCTCGAAGGTCTCCAGGGAGGCCACCATCATGCCGGAGTTGCCGTTCGGCCGCAGACGCATATCCACTTCGTAGAGTATCCCCGACGGGGTTCGGGTAGTCATGAGATGGATGAACCGCTGCGCCATGCGGGCATAGAAAACATCCACTGAAACCGGTTTCCTGCCTTTGGTATAGGCATTCCGATCGGCACAGCCATGCAGAAACACCATATCCAGGTCAGAGCCGAAGCCCAATTCGATACCCCCCAGCTTGCCGTAGCCGACCACTGCGAAACCGGTCTCTCCCGGCTCGATCCCAGGCGGTTCTCCATGCCGCCGCACCATCTCCTGGTAAGTCAGCTGAATCACCTGCTCGATGATGCTTTCGGCGATCCAGGTGAGATAGTCACTGACCACCATCAACGGGATCTGATCGGCGATGTCCGCCGCTGCCACTCTCAGGCGGTTGCTCTGGGCAAACTGGCGTAACCGCTCCATCTGGCTCTCCAGGTCATCCGCATCGATACGGGATATCTGCTCGGCCAGCTCTTCGCTGAGCGCCTCCCGCTTGAGGGGTGAATAGAGCCTGCGCGGATCGAGTAACTCATCCATCAGGATCGGATGACGGGTCAGCATGCTCGCCACCCAGGGGCTGATTCCGGCCAGCTTGACCAGCTGGGAGAGCACCATCGGATTTTCAATCAACAGGGCGATATAGGCGGTTCGGCGGGCAACCGCCTCCAGCAGATTGAGCACTCTGGGCAGGGTGACATCGGCACTCTCGGACTGTCCGACCGCTTGCAACAACAGCGGCATCAACTGGTCGAGACGCTCCCGGCCCTTGCTGCTCAACTGACGGCAGGCGTGGCTGTTGCGCAGGTGATTCAACAGATGAAGCGCCTGATCCGGCTTACTGAAGCCATATTGATGGAGCACCGATTCGGCCTGCTCCTCATCCAATAGATCGTTCCATACCGCAGCAAAAGGCTGATTCTCCTGATCCGCTTCAGCCTGCGGAGCCGCGAAAACCATATCGAAATGGCTCTGTACCCGTTTGCGATGCTGCTCCAGCACCTGTGAGAAAAGCGGCCAGTCGTCAAACCCCATGGAGCGGGCCAGACGCAATCTCAGCATCTCGTCCGATGGCAATAGATGGGTCTGCTTGTCCTGCCAGGCTTGAATGCGGTTTTCCACCAGGCGCAGAAACTCGTAGGCTTCGGTCAGTTCCCTAACCGCATACTCCGGCAGCAGCTTGCGCGCCTGCAACAGTTTCAACACAGAGAGTATGGGGCGGATCTGCAGATCTTTGTCCCGCCCACCCCGGATCAACTGAAAGGCCTGCCCGACGAACTCGATCTCACGGATTCCGCCAGGTCCAAGTTTGATGTTGGCGGCCATACCTTTCTTATGCAGTTCACTGCTGATCAGCTGCTTCATCTCCCGCAGTGACTCGATGGCGCTGAAATCCAGGTAACGGCGGTAGACGAAGGGCCTGAGCATCGCCATCAACTCATCGCCCGCCTCCGCATCGCCGGCAACCACCCTGGCCTTGATCATGGCATAGCGCTCCCACTCACGGGCCTGGGAACCGTAGTAGCTCTCCATCGCGGAGAAGCTCATCGCCAGTGGGCCAACCGTGCCAAACGGACGCAAGCGGGTATCCACCCGGAAGACGAAGCCATCCGCCGTATGGTTATCCAGCGCCTGCACCAGCTTCTGGCAGAGACGGATGAAAAACTGCTCATTGGTAAGGCGTCGTGCGCCATCGGTCTGGCCTGACTCGGGATAGGCGAAGATCAGATCGATATCGGAGGAGAGATTGAGCTCACGGGCGCCCAGCTTACCCATCCCCAACACTACCAGGGGCTGAGCCTCCCCCTGTTCGTTTCTCGGCACCCCCATCTCGTTGCAACACCACTCATAGAGGTGCTGCAGCGCCAGCTCAATCGAGGCATCCGCCAGTGCAGAGAGATCCTCCAAGGTTTCAGCCAGCTCCGCCAGGCCGGTCAGGTCACGCCAGATGATGCGCACCATCTGTTCACGGCGGAACTTGCGAAGTTGCCTGCCCAGTGTCTGCTCATCGCTGATTCCACTCAGATGGTCAGCCAGCCGGGAGGCCATTTCACCCGCCTCGAAACGGCCTCCCAGCAGGCCCTGCTGGTGCAGTTCCGGCAACAGTTCCGGAAAACGGTTGGCCACCTGGAGGACAAAATCACTGCCCTCCCAGACCCGCTTCAATTGGTTGATAAACAGCCGGTCCTCCGGCGGACTCAGTTCCGCATCGGCCAGTTTCTCACACCACAGCTGCCACTGTTGTTCGTGCTCTTGGTCTAGCTCCACGCCTCTTCTCATCAATCTGAATTATTCTTTTGGCACCGTGTTCAGGTTACACCGGCAGCGAGATTCTACCAACCTGTTATTGGCCGCTGCTATCGATCCCGCGAAACCCGGCAGGCGGCACAATTCAGCAGGCAAGACTAGCTGGGGATAACGATTATTGCCAAGGCGTTACAAATCACATAGGGTTGCTCTCTCCGCAAACTGGCGCCAGAGACCAGATCAGGCATGATCAAGCTGCAGCAAATAGCGTATCACTACCCACACCACCCCCCGCTCTTCGAGGGTGTGGACCTGGCTGTCGCCAAGGGTTCCCTATTTGGCTTGCTCGGCCCCAATGGCGCGGGTAAAACGACCCTCATCTCGTTGATGACCGGTCAGCTGCAACCCTCAGCTGGCGACATCGAGATCGATGGCGAAAGCTACCTGGCAGACCGAACATCGATCCTGCAAAAGCTGGCCCACATCCCCCAGGAATATGCCTTCTACCCACAGTTGAGCGTATCGGAGAATCTGCAGTTCTTCGCCAGCCTCTATCCCGGACAGGCGGGTAACAGGAGCCGGCTGATCGATCAGGCGCTGGAGCTGACCGGACTGACAGAACAGAGACAAAGGCTGGCAAAACACTTCTCCGGCGGTTTGAAACGGCGCCTCAACCTGGCAATCGGCCTGCTCAACAAACCGCGACTGATCTTTCTCGATGAACCCACCGTGGGGATAGACCCTCAATCCCGCCATTTCATCCTGCAATCGATCCGGGAGCTGAACAAGGCTGGCAGCACCATCGTCTACACCAGCCACTACATGGAAGAGATCGAGCAGCTGTGTGACCAGGTGGCAATCATGGATCATGGCAGGATCCTGGTGCAGGGTGCGCTCCGCCAGATCCTCAAACGGGATCCTCAACTGATCGTCGAACTGGCACCAATAGACGACCAAAACCGATACGCGCAGCTGAATAATAGCCTGCAGACTAAGGGCTTCAGCCTCTCCGAACTGACGATCAGCGGGCATCCGAAAGATCAGACAGAAATCGGCGAACTGCTGCAGGTATTGGCTTCACTCAACCTGTCTGTGGTCAATCTTTCCTACGGTAAACATACCCTGGAAAAGCTGTTTTTCGAATTGACCCATACCCGCTTGAGAGATTGAAAGTATGCTGTTTGCAGTGATCAAGAAAGAGCTGTTACTGGTCTCCCGTGACATTCATGCCCTGCTGGTACTGTTCCTGCTGCCGATCGTATTCATCCTGATCATGTCCCTGGCACTGCAGGACCGCATGAGCGGTGAGTCCAAGGACCGCCCTGCTGTGGGCCTGTGGATGGCAGCCGACAATCATGACGATGGGGAGCTGAGCCAGCATTTCCAACAACTTGAAGGGGTTCGGGTTGAATATTACGAAAGCGCGGCAGAGTTGACCCGCGCCCTGCAGCAGGGAGTGATTATCGGTGGCGTCATGCTGCCCGCTCGGTTTGAGAAGATCATCCAATCCCCGGTGACCGAAAGTTCTGAAAAGCTGCGGGTGCTCTATGCGGCCACCCTCCCAGGTTCAATGCGTCGATCGATCCTGGGCGCGGTACGGCAGGCCCTCGGCGCCTATCAGGTCAATCAGCTGTTCAAACACGACGACCTCACTGCAACAGAGCGCCAGCAGCGGGTCGACCATCTGCTGGGTAAATCCCTGGTTGTCACCGAGACCCTTGGTGCCGAGGCGCAATCCCAGCCCAATTCCGTTCAGCAGAGTGTTCCTGCCTGGCTGATTTTTGCGATGTTCTTTGTGGTGCTGCCGATCTCCACAACCCTGCTGACAGAACGACAGCAAGGCACACTGCATCGCCTGCAGACCCTGCCGGTACCCCGCAGCTATCTGCTGATCGGCAAGCTGATACCCTACCTGGGAATCAACCTGATACAGGCGGCATTGATGCTGCTGGTTGGCATCCACCTGGTACCACTACTGACCGGTGAGGGACTGCAACTCAACGAGCAGAGCTGGTTGCTGCTGCCGTTGATCATAGCCACCAGCCTGTCGGCAATCAGCTTCGCCCTGCTGATCGCCACCCAGGCCAAGACCACTGAGCAGGCCACCACGCTTGGCGGAATCAGCAACCTTATTCTGGCCGCCATTGGTGGTATCATGGTGCCGACTTTTGTAATGCCTGAACTGATGCAGCAGATCGCCGCCCTCTCTCCCATGAACTGGGCACTGGAAGGCTTCTTCTCCATCCTATTGAGACAAGGTGGATGGGCCATGGCCGGGCCCGAGATTCTCAAGCTGCTGGCATTCTCCGGCTGTTTGTTTTTACTTTCGCTCCATTCATACAAAGGCCTGACGGAAATCAAATAATGAAAGGTTCAACGGATACACAGTTCAAATCGGAACTCAAACAGATGATCGTTGAAGAATGCCGGTTAGATGATTTCGATCCCCAGGATATCAAGGACGACGAATATCTGGCCGGGCCGGAGGCTCGCTTTGGACTCGATTCCATCGATATGCTTCAAGTCATCGTCACGATCAAAAACCGCTACGGCGTACACATCCAGAATGACGCCGAATCAAGAGAGATTCTTGCCACCATCAACAACCTGGCAGACCATTTACGCCCAGAGTAAGGACATGGAGTCAGTTAAGCTTCCCATCATCGGATATGCCTGCGCATCCCACCTCGGCGAATCACTGAGCAATCCGTCGGGTCCGCGCGGTGCAACCGGGCAATACGGACCGCCCACACTGCAACTCGATTCCACCCGACTGCAGCTGCCCTACTATTCGCTCGACGATAATTTCGACGATCCGGATCGAACCGAACGCATCCTCTTCGAAGTCATCGAAAAGGCTCTGCAGAGGAGTCAGTTGAACCTAGCAGAGATCCGTCACACCGGTCTGTTCATTGGCTCATCCTCCTATGACCTGCGCGGCAGTGAGATTGATTACAGACAGAAGCTTGAGGCGGGAGATCAATCCGCAGTGCCGATGCCGTTTACCGGCTACAACCGGCTAGGCGAATCGATCTGCCGCAAATTTTGCATCGACAGTGAACCCTTTAATATCAACTCGGCCTGCACCTCCAGTGCCAATGCCCTGTTGCTGGCCCAGAATATGGTGCAGCAGGGTTTTTACGAGCATGCGCTGGTGGTGGGCATCGAACTCTATAACGAGACCACCCTTAACGGTTTCGCCGGCATGCAACTGATCGCCGAGCAGCGTGTTGCTCCCTTCGACAAGACCCGGGACGGCATCATCCTGGGCGAATCCTGCTCCGCTGTGATCATCAGCAAGCCGAGCACAGGTTCAGCCTCTTTGATGCTGCGCGGTGGCGGCAGTTGCTTCGACCCGTACAGTATCACCACATCGAATCCGGATGGTTCGACCATCGCCCAGACGCTGGAAAATGCGCTGCGCGAGACAGCTACCGAAAGATCCGATGTGGTTGCGATCAAAACCCACGGTACAGCGACCTATATGAATGACATTTCAGAGTCGCAGGGGATTCTCACTGCATTTCCCGAACAGACACCACCGATCACCGCCATCAAACCCTACGTCGGTCATACTCTCGGTGCATGTGGCACACTGGAACTGATTCTGTTTGCCGAGGCACTTGAACAGGGGTACATACCAAAGACCCCCAACTTTGAAATCTCCGATCCGGAGCTCTCGCTAACCCCACTGCATGAGGATCTTGACGCTACGGATGGCGTCTATCTTCTCAACTATTTTGGATTCGGCGGTAGCAATACCGTACTCGTCGTGGAAAAGGTCTAATGGATTTGAACCTCTCGCTGTTTTCTTATGGTGGCTTTAGTCAGACTGTTGAGCAACAGCTGCCCGATCTGAACCAGGCGTTGAAGGCGCTACCCTATAAGCTGCCTCGCCGCTCGGATCGGCTCACCCAGCTCAGCCTGCTGGGCCTGCACCAGAGCTGCGGGGATGGTAGTTTCGATGCCGGGACTCACCTGGTTCTGGCAAGTGGCGACGCCAACCTCAACAGCACCATCCTCAATAGCGAGCAGATCTTTGACAGCGGCACACTACCCAATCCGATCGGTTTCATAAACACCGTCAACAACTCAACCGCCTACCATATCTGTGTCACCCTGGGGATCCAGGGGCAGGCGATCAGCGTCTCCAGGGACCACTGCTCACTTGAGGCCGGACTGCAGATTGCAGCAACCTTACAACACAGCGACCCATCACCGATCCTGCTCGGCACCGTCGATGAAGTACCCAATGATCCGGATCAACATCGACAACGCTTGGATATGCCAGCCACAACCCCACTGGCTGAAGGCAGCTTCTGGTTTCATTGTGGCCACCCACAGCAACAGCAAGCCGCCCTTGCCACAATCGAGTATTGTGGACCGATGCGCGACAGCAGACGAATCGATGAATTTCTACACCAGCGTCAGATCAGCCACCACCTGATCGGGGATTTCCTGCGCAACAGTGCAGTGAATGAGATGCAGCTGCCGGGAGAGCGACTCGACACGCAGAACCTAGGGCACTACCTGACCCAAAACGCAGACTATCTGCAGCAATGGCTGGATCAGGCGCAACCCGGTGAGCGTCTGGGGATGTTGAACGGTACCGCCGGCAGCGACCGACTGACCGTCACTTTGATTCTAAAGCACTGAGGCGGGCAAACAGCGCCCCTTCACGCAAGGCGATCTTATCCAATTGGTCGGCGATTGAGTCAAAGGTATCGTCATAGCGGGCTTTGCTCTTGCGTGCACACATCAGGGCGAACAGCCGCCACTCATCACCGATCAACGACATCTCATCGGCCGCCTCGGCCAGCTGATCCGACGCCAGAATCTCAGCCGCCTCCTGCAGGAAGGCCGCATACATAAAGCGAAATCCGCCGCCACCGGTACCGATCTCCTCCTGCATACGCACAATATGGCCGAGATAGAGATGGGCATAACGCTCCTCCGCATCGACCAGTTTGCGGATGTTTCTGGCCACCCGCTGAAT
>JAEPDS010000021.1 GCA_016842065.1 Candidatus Thiodiazotropha sp. 'RUGA' | reverse complement strand
GCGCAACCCCCCATATTGATTGTAAAAGAGAGGGCTGGGTCTGTTTTTGCGCCCAGCGGCGTTATCATTCGCTCATGTAGAATGACTACACGACGCTCATTCTGCCTTGCTGGACACAAAAACAGACCCAGCAGGGCGTATTGGATTAGTGTTAACAGGCCCTAATCAGTCGAGCCTCAATTCCAGGTTGGTCTGTCCCTGTCTGACTGGATGGACGTCACACATCAACTCATCTGACCTCTCCATCATCTGCTCTGGAAGCGGATCATGAGTCCAACAGCCTATCGCGGAAATGCTTGGCGGCTATAGGTTTGCCGTAGCGGTAACCCTGTGCAATTCGATAGTCTGACAGGATTAAAAGGGTCTCTTGTTCTGCTGTTTCCACTCCCTCTGCAAGCACTTCGATACCCAGTCGCTGCCCCATATCAACCACAGTCTGAACGATTGCCAGATTGCCACTATCCTTATTCAGATTCTCCAAAAACACTTTATCGAGCTTGAGCAGATCGATCGGTAACTTTTTTAATCGTGCCAATGAGGAGTACCCAATTCCAAAATCGTCGATAACGATGGAAATTCCCATCTCTTTCAATCGCTGTAGACGCATTGCTGCTTCATCCAATCGCTGTATAAAAAGATTCTCAGTCACTTCCATGGCCAGCCACTCACCGACACAACCGGTTGTGTGCAGAATATTCTCCACATTGGTTAGAAAATCATCATGCAGCAGTTCGCTCGCAGAGATGTTGATGGCGACTCTTGGAGGAGCCAGGTTGTCACTATGCCACTGTGCGGTCTGGAGACAGACATTGTATAAGACCCATTGACCTATCAGGTGAGTAAGCCCCATCTCTTCAGCAAGTTCAAGAAACTCGTAGGGTGATACCAGATCGTCGGCTGTTCTTTTCCAGCGTAGCAGGGCCTCGACACCGATTAACTTCTTTGAATAGAGGTCAATTTGTGGTTGATACAACATGACAAAATTATTCTCTTCGGTAGCGGTTTCAAGTTCCGTGATGACATTGATGCGCTCCTGTATAGATTCAGTCATGCTGGTATTGTACAGTCTGAAGGTATTTCTACCTTGACGTTTCGCTCGATACATTGCGGTGTCTGCGTTTTGTAGTAATCGCTCACCATCTTTGCCGTCATTTGGGTATATACTGATGCCGATACTGACGGCCGGTTGTATTCGTTTGCCTTGCAGGGTGACCGGTTGGCGGATGGTTTTTATGATATGTCGGGCAACAGACGAGGCATCTTCGGTGCGCTTGGTGTTTTCCAATAAAATGACAAACTCATCACCACTCAGACGGGCTACCACATCACCGGAACGTATGGCATGCAGCAATCGATTGGCGGTAGTCATCAGCAGTTCATCTCCCGCATCGTGTCCAAGACTGTCATTCACCTCTTTGAATCGATCAAGGTCGAGAAACAGAATGGCCAATAAACTGTTGGTACGGTCTGCTCGTGAGATTGCCTGATTGAGCAGTTTAGTAAACAGAAAACGATTGGGTAGTTGCGTCAGTGAGTCCTTCTCGGCTAATTGCTGAAGCTGCTGTTTCTTGATCTGTAATTCATCCACGATTTCGAGATGTTCTGTAATATCCCGGTAAGTGATGACAACAGCCATAGTATCATCGATCGAGAGTGGGCTGGCTTGCAGTTCCATGCGTTGTGGTTTTCCGTGGGATCGTTTTACGGTGTGAATGTACTTGATCGACCGACCTTTGCGAATCACACTGGATATCATCTCCCGCGGCGGTAAGTAGTCTGGGCTTCCAATGTTTCCATTAATCATCAGTTCTGAAGAAGCCAATGATTCTGCTGCTTTATTCTTCAAAAGTAGATCACTTTCTGTGCTGTATACAAAAAGTGGGTCAGCAACAGCATCTATGATCAACTGTAAATTGGACTGACTTTGACGTAACTTCGATAACAGCCATTCAGCAGTTGCCCATGCAAGAATAAGTAGCAGCATCAGAATAATGCTGGATATCAAGAGCTTTTGCTGGACGTTATTGATTAAATTATCGATAAAATCTCGACCGGTATATATGCGTGCTATACCGATCAATGAACGGGAGTACTCATGGAATAGGGGTACTTCTGAAACAAAACAGTCCACACACTCATCTTTTCCTCTGCTTAGGGGAAAACTCTCGGGTGTAACATTGACCATTGTGGAGTCAATTTCAATTTCAATTCTTTGAATCAACGGTGATTCGATTGATGGATCCCGAATCAATAAGATGCTATCCATAGCCCGCGTCAACTTTAACTCAAGGAGGGCTTGATTCGTTATGCTCAGTGGTTTGCTCAGAAGGGTTGCCTGAGCTTGCGCAAGAGTATTTGCTTGGGATTGTGCATGAGCTACTAATCTGGGCTCAAGGGTCAAATACCAGTAAGTTCCGATTAAAATTCCGAGGGTAATACCCAAGGCTGTAAAAACCAGTATCAGGCTATGACTCTTAGCCAGTATCGAGGGTCCATTTTGTCGCCTGTTCCTATCCATAATACTGGTTTGCAATTCGTAAAAAAATGGCTTGTAAACTTATGCCGGGTACAAGTCCCAGGGCTTTCCAAACCGGTCTGGCACCTCGAGCCATAAGTTTATCTGCATAGAGAATGGTCGCCAAACCGGGAATATAGTCTGTGTTAATTCCGCTTTTGGTTGCCAGTTCCGTCTGGCTCTCCAGTAAGGAGAGCAGAATATGTAACTCCTGATCCTGACTGGAGTCAGAGCTGGTAGCCTGACTGCTATAGACAATTAGCAGTGTGCAAAATAAGTGTGGTAGAAACAGACGGGTATGGATGGATTTGGTTCGAGCAGATACTGACTGAAACTGTGTCTTATTGCTTGTGCCGGAAATAGTCATTAAGCAGGTCAGTTCCTTTAGAGACCAACTAACCACGTCCTGCTGACAGCCACGGTGTAGGTATAAACGCAGTTTATAAATTGGTGTGCTGTAAATTCCACTCTTCCAAGCTGATTATGACATGAAAGGAAGGATATTGAAATCTGCCCTAATGAAGGTTTCTTCTCTTACTACAGTAAATTGGTAGGAAAAGAGTTGTTAGTCAAAAGGATGATTCTCCGCAAACTTTATGACTGTCTGAGTGGTTCTCAATTGTGTATGAAAATACTTGGTTATAAATGATCAACCAACAGCTACCAGGTTGGTTGAGTCCAGTAGTGTATAAATTAGAGAAGCAAGCAGGCCGGCAACTGGAAGCGTGATTACCCATGCAATGAGGATGCGTATAAATGTCGATCGCTTAACCAACTCCTTACGGTAGAGTTTATTTAGTGACTTTCTATCCTTCTCTGTGATCTTCGAGGTTATGTCGCGGTCATTGAGACTTTTTAGGAGCTTGCCCTTTTCAGAAAATGACGAGTCATCAAATTGTTGGATGAATTTATCAATATCCTGCTGATTTTTTTTGGTTGCTTGGCGCTTCAGGATTTCCATGGAGACAGCGTATCGTTTTTTCAGGTTCTCCCGTAGAAAACCAATGCCGAAAATAGCTCCAACAGTAGTATGGGTGCTGCTCACTGGGATGCCCAGAAGGCTGGCAAGCAAGACCGTGATGGTGACTGAGGTGACAACGCAGAATGCCCTGATTTGATCAAATTCAGTAATTTCATTACCAATGGTTTTGATCATGCGTTTTCCGTATAACACGATTCCCAGTGGAATTCCGATGGCTCCAACCAATAGTACCCAGGTGGGCAGCGCCGTAAGACTTATACTCTGGTCGGATACCAATGCTTCTTTTATGGCAATAACAGGACCTATTGCATTAGCAACATCATTGGATCCATGGGCGAAGCTCAACAATGCTGCGGCGATGAGAAGCGGAATATTGAAATGACGGTTAACAGCGGATTTTGTATTGGGCAAGATCGCTACATGTTGCTTGATGATTGGTTTGATAATCAAAAAAATACCGATGCCAACACTCAAACCACAAAACAGTGCGGTGGTTAAATCTGTTCGCCAACTGCTTTTCAACCCCTTGGTAAGCAGATAGGTGGTGAAGGTGAAAGCCATTAAGCCTACAAACACCGGAACCAGTCGTTCTGTAGCACGAGACATCTCTGTCTGGTAAGTGATATTGCGCTTGATCAGATAGAGGAGCAGTGCAGCGATCACGCTACCCAATAGGGGAGATAGGAACCAGCTGATCGTAATCGTTCCCAATGCTTGCCAATTAACAACCGCAACTCCACCAATTGTAATACCGGCACCGAGCACTCCGCCAACGATGGTGTGGGTAGTGGATACCGGAGTGCCTGTGGCGGTGGCTATATTCAACCAGAGGCCGCTGGCAAGCAGGGCACTGATCATCACCAGTACAATCTCTCTAGACCCACCGAGTTGCTGTTGTTCTACAATGCCGTGCTTTATCGTACTGATAACTTCACTGCCAGCAAGGAAAGCGCCGAAAAACTCAAAAATGGCTGCTAATACCACCGCGCCGGAGAGAGTGATTACTGCAGAGCCAACCAAGGGGCCGATGTTGTTGCCGGCATCATTCGCCCCAATATTGAGTGCCATATAGCCACAAATTACGGCAGTCAAGAGAATCAGGTCATGTCCACCCAAACCGTTAAAAAACAGATGGGAAGAGAAGGCTATGGAAACTAAAAAAACAACCGCGATCAGATGATGCAGATGATAAAGTGGATGGAAGGATGATTGAGAACTGCCACGAAAGTAGTGCATCTTCTTATTCGGTATTGACTGTGTCTGTTATCATTGCGAAATATCGATGTCCTGTATCAATCTGCAAGCGTATGTCTTGGCGGTCAAAGTTTCTGCATATTGGCTGAATGTAAAAGGGCTAAGACAAACTCCCAGGGCCACTTCGATTCGTGTTAACAGGCTCTAGTTTGCACTCTGCATATCGCGTATGAATTCGTCTGAACGTTTTATCGATTGGTTCATGCGATTGATCAAATTGGTGATATCCGCTTTCAGATTACCGAACTCTCCTCTTAGCGAACCGATGGCCTGCGCATTCAGGTTATGTTTCAGATAGAGCACGTTGTCACGGAAGTTATTGAGCACGGGCTGCATGGTCCGCTCAGCCTGACGCATCGATTTGAGCATTCCCTGGTAGCGGCTCTTGGTTTTGCTCAATTGCTGTTTACTGGCGGCTTTCAGTTTTTTATTTTCGTAGAGTTCCAGCTCTTCCTGCCACTCTTCAAACAGATCTTCTGCAACAGATTCGACCTTGTCAATCCGGTCCGTGACCTCTTGGGCTGCACTCTCACTCGATTCAAATTCGTGGTTTAGATCGTCATAGGCACGCTTTAAATCACTCTCTTCTAGGCGGATAACCGATGCAAACTGGTCAAGTGCTGACTTGAATTGCTCCTGGGCATCACTTTGGGCATCTTTAGCGGCTTCAACCCGATCCACCAGAATATCCCGTTTGTGATAGCCGACGCTCTCCATCGTATCGTAATAGACGCTGGAACAGCCGCTGAGCAGAATCAGTAGCAGGGCGACAAACGGGCTGCGAGTTTGGTCAAACATTTGAACTTATCCTCTCGGAATCTGTTAGATTGGCAATTCTGCCACACACTATACGATTGAAGCGATGCCACTTGTACTCATTTACAGGAATTTAAACAAATTTAATATTCTCCGTCAGGTCAACCTCAAGTAGATTGAACCTGAATTAAGTTTATGTTTTATAAGCAAAATATATTATTGGGGGCACTCTTTATCCTGCTCTCTGAATTTATGTTTGCCTCTATGGGAGCTGTCGTAAAGCAACTGACACAGAGTCTGCCAAGCGAAATGGCTGTGTTCATGCGAAATCTCTTTGGGGTTGCTCTGCTACTGCCGCTGGTCTGGGGCGGTGGCTTTGTTCGCCTGAAAACCCAGGTGTTTCACCTGCATCTGCTACGCTCTGTCGCTGGCGTTTCCGCCATGTACTGCTTTTTTTATGCGCTGGCCAATCTGCCTCTGGCCGATGGCATGTTGCTGAAGATGACGTCTCCACTCTTCATGCCCTTGATTGCCTGGTATTGGCTGAGTGAGCCTATGTATCGCACTGTCCTGCTGGCGATCGGAATCGGCTTTGTCGGTGTCATTCTGGTTCTGAATCCAGGTGGAGAGTTCAATCAAATCGCCCTGATCGGTCTTTTGGGGGGTGTCTTTGCCTCATTGGCTAAAGTCAGCCTGCGTCGATTAGGCAGAACGGAACCGTCAATCAGAGTGGTCTTCTACTTCGCACTCTTGAGTACATTGATCTCCGCAATTCCCATGGGCTGGAGTTGGCAACAACCCACTTTCACGGAGTGGTGGTTATTTGCACTGCTGGGATTATTCGGCACATTGGGGCAACTGCTCTTGACGCGTGGGTATGCCATAGCGACCGCAGCCAGAGTAAGCCCGTTCACCTATACATCCGTCCTGTTTGGAGCCGCCTACGGTTATCTGTTCTGGGGAGAGACCCTGAGTCTGCAGTTTGTTTTTGGTGCGTTCCTGATCGGACTGGCCGGTATAATTGCACTGAAAGGCGGCAGGGAAACCGATGAAAGATTGGCTAACGAGGCTTTAAGAAACTGAATAATAACAAAAAAATATCTTATATTCGGGTTTCGGATAGACGTGTCCGGTGTCGGACTCTGAGTTTCGGCTGAGCCCTTGAGGTTAGCTTACGGTCTGCTCAGCTTGTTTGCAGAAACAGGTTATTTCAGTGGAAATCCCATATACTGGGGTGATTCTGTGGCAAGCTGTCGCTATCATTCACAGCCAAACAACAATCACATTAGCATTCTATTTAAGGATTGAATCGACCCATGTCGATGAAATGGTCACAACTCTTATCCCGCCAACGTCTTGGATCGAAAGATCAACCGACCAGCACAACTTCCCGCACGGATTTCCAAAGGGATTTCGATCGTATTGTCTTCTCGTCCGCCTTCAGGCGTATGCAGGACAAGACCCAGATCTTCCCCCTCTCCAAAATCGATTATGTGCGAACCCGCCTGACCCATAGCCTTGAGTCATCAAGTGTTGGTCGTTCCCTGGGTACCCTGGTCGGTGAGCAGATCATAGCCAGGCACAAGCTGAAAGGATATGAGGCATCGGATTTTGGTGATATCTGTGCCGCCGCCTGCCTGGCACATGACATCGGGAATCCACCGTTCGGCCATTCAGGCGAAGATGCAATTCGCCATTGGGCGGAAACCGCTGACTACGGCAGGCAGCGCGTTGCAGTGCTCAATGGCAGCCAACGGGAGGATTTCCTGAATTTTGAAGGTAATGCCCAGGGATTTCGGGTGATTACCAGATTGCAGAATCGCGATAACCCGGGGGGCCTGCAATTGACCTGTGCCACTCTGGCGGCATTCACCAAATACCCGAGAGAGTCCTGCATCGGCAAAGGGCGTTTTGATGGGGTCAGTGCCAAGAAACCAGGCTTCACAGCGCAGGATCAGGAGAATTTCGAAACCGTGGCCAAGGCGGTTGGTTTGATCAGAAGGGATCCCGTGTTGTCTATCTGGCATCGTCACCCGCTCGCCTATTTAGTGGAAGCTGCGGATGACATCTGTTATCGGGTCATCGATATCGAGGATGGATTCCGTCTCGGACATCTCAGTTATCAGCAGGCGCTTGATCTCTACAGTGATATTTTAGGCGACTCCTTGATTCAAACATCCCGACTGAAGCGCATTGGAGGCGATAAGGAAAAAGTTGAGTTTTTACGTGCGAAGGTGATCAGTAAAGCGATCAGTGAGATTCTCAGCTGTTTTCTGGATCATGAGCCGGCGATTCTCAAAGGTGAATTTGACGAACCTTTGATGAGCTCTATTCCTCATCGCCAGGAGATGGATCGTCTGATTCAGGTGGCTGGGGAGAAGATCTATATTGCACCGGAAGTTATCGAGATAGAGACGGCCGGTTTTCAAGTCATCAGTGAACTGCTTGAACGGTTTATTCCAATTATCGATGATGTTGCTGAGCGCGGTACCAGCGCCACCCCCAGAAGTCAGATGATGATTCGCTTGATACCTGAACAATTTATTGGAGATGATGCCATACCTGTACAGGATGACTATACCCGGTTGTTACGCTTGACTGATTTTGTCTCAGGGATGACCGATTCTTATGCTGTGTCACTGTACAAAAAAGTAACCGGAATCTCTTTGCCCGGTTAAGCGTATTGGATTAGTGTTGACGGGCCTTAGGGCCTGTTAACACGAATCCAATCGGCCCTGCTGGAGCTATTTTTTCGTTCAGCAAGGCAGAATAAGCGACGTGTAGTTGTTCTACATGAGCGAATGATAACGCCGCTGGGCGGAAAAATAGCCCCAGCCCCCTCTTCAACATCAATATGGGGGGTTGCGCCTGAAAAAGCGCCACTCGGCGTTGCTCGTCGTTCATTTGGAATCACCAAACCTCTCTCCTCGCGCCTTGATTGGCGCTTTTTCAGGCACAACAGGGCCAATTGGATTAGTGTTAACAGGCCCTAATATGGGGTATGGTAACCGAGACTTGCGTACCTTTACCCATTTGACTCGCAATCGTCAGCTGTCCACCATGGGCTTCTGCGATGACCCGGCATAAATAGAGTCCCAGCCCATATCCCCCGGTGGATCTCTGGCGGGCTTTGTCAACTCGATAGAATGGCTCAGTCAAGTGTGATAGATGCTCTTCAGCAATACCGGCTCCATGATCTTTGACTCGAAAATGCCAGCCTTCCTTGGTTACATGGCTATGGATTTCCACCACTCCATGTTGCTGGTTTGTGTGACGCTTGGCATTTTCCAGCAGGTTTTTGATTAACAGCTTGATACGTGCAATGTCCAAATGGATTGATCCGTTATTCTCATCAAAGTGACTTTGCCACTGGCTATCTGCAAAATGCTCCTTAGTAACCGAATCGATCAACTGCAGTGGATCAGCCAGTTGCAGATCGAGTTTGGTATGATTGGACTCCAGCCGTTCGGTTTCCAACAGTTCGTTTAATTGCTGCTCAAGTAGTTTCAGATCCTGGATGATACGTTCCCTTGGCTCACCATGTTCAACAAGTTCTGCATTGAGTCTCACTCGGGTTAGAGGGGATCGCAACTCATGGCTGATTGCCAGTAATAGCTGGCGTTTTGCTTCCAGCATGCCCTGTATCTCATCAGCCATGGTATTGACGCTATGGGCCAGCTCTCCCAACTCATCCTTACGTTGAAGTTTGATACGGTATTTCAGGTCTCCCGAACCGAAATTGGCCACTCCTTGACGAATTGTCTCAATTGGCAGAAAAAGACGTCGAACAAAGTGATAGGTCAGTGCAATCAAAAGCAATACAACCGCGATGGTGACAGAGGCAATCAAGGGTAATTGAGAGCTATTGAACTTCTGTTTGGTGATATACAAGGCAGTGATATTACCTTCTTGTAGCCGCATTATGAAACGGCTGGCTTGATGACTGACCTCAACTATACGCCCGCTTGAAAGTTGATGTTGATGAAAATCCAGGCTCTCTTCATCGAGAAAATCGCCACTGCTGGACCAGCGTTCACCAGGTGAACTGATCTGAATATCGATGCTAAGTCTTTCGGCCAATGCCGAAGCTGCGAGAATATCTGGTGGTGTGCCAACCTGTTGTTGCAGGTGATCGACATATTCGACCAGATGAGGTTCCGCCAGACGCTTGAACTCATCACGTATACCATAGCGGAAGCCAGTGTTGAGTACGAATATAATCAGGATGCTGATAATTATAAACAGTACAATCAAGCGGATACTGAGTCTATGACGAAGTTTCATTGGGTTGGTCCCACCATACGGTAACCGGAACCCCATACCGTCTTGATATAGTCCAGTGGTTGAATTTTTTGACGTAGACGACTGACCAGTATGTCAACTGATCTGGTGTAGAGATCAGCTTCCACACCCTTAATCGCAGTTAGGATCTCATCCCGACTGAAGACTTGACCTGGATGCAAGACAAAAAGCTCAAGCAGTAGATATTCCAGATGAGTCAGATTTAAGTTACGGTTGTCAATCGAGGCACATTGCTGCACTTGATTCAGCTGAATATCGCCGAGTTCATGAGTATCTGAAGGAGGGGAATGAGACTGACTGCGTTTGAGAATATTCTGAATTCTGGCAACCAGCTCCCTTGGCTCAAAGGGTTTCGCCAGATAATCATCAGCACCGATCTCCAGGCCAATAACACGATCCATCACCTCTCCTCTGGCGGTAAGCATAAGGATCGGAATATCACTGCTTTTTCTAATCTGACGACAGACCTCAAATCCATCCATTTCAGGAAGCATGATGTCTAGTACGATCAAGTCAGGTTTGGAAGTTCGAAGGAATTCAAAACCTTGGGATGGGGTGATAGCGGAGGTCAGGCTCAGCCCGTAACGGGAGAAATACTCGCTGAGAGGTGCTGCCAACTCCTGGTCATCATCAATAAGCAGTATCTGAGGCATCAAACGATCCGGATATTAGTCAAAGATTTCTGTTTACAGGTCAAAGCATATCTTAATCGGTAGAGACCACCCAAACACGCACTGTTAAATCCAACCCCGGTTTCTGATCCGACAATCTATTGTGTAGATGATCAAATCGCCCTATCAATGCTTGGAGTAGGGCGATTGGATCGATGAAACGATCAACACACACTATTCCTGATCTGGCTTTGCAGGGGTATTACAACCCGCTCCGCAATGCCGGTGAGCTTTGTGGTGCAGAATCATGGTCTGCAATTTATCCCGTTGATGCTGGTCAAGGTTGTCGCTAAAGTCAGCGAATGCATCGATAAAATCACTGCTGATGCTCGCCAGTTGTGCCTGTTTTTGCATCAAAAGGGTATGTGCACGTTGCCGGTCGAGGCTTGACTGATTGAGCAGGTCAGCAGCCTCATTTGCATACATCTCGCGATCACTGCGCAGAGTCTCAGCCATGGAGATGATTTCTGTGCGAAACTTGTCCAGGTGAACTCTCTGGTTATCGGTGAGATCCAAGTGCTTATCCAATCTCTCTGCCATCCAGCCGATTCTTGCCTCTGAGTTGCCACAAAAACCCTTGTAACGTGCAATGGCGACTCCACTGATCAGCAAAAGTACCAATAGGCTGACGATGATAATTACTGTTTTACTCATGATAGTCTCCAGATAGATGTTATGAGCCACAGTCAATATTCTGGAATAAGGCGTGTTAAAGATCCTATCTGAGATGTAACCCGATGTAACAAGTTGTAACGGAGGAAATTGACCGGAACAGGAAAATATTACTAATTTATTAGGAATTATAATCTTAAGTCATAAAATTAATTTATTCGGTTAGATTTGCTCTATCAGTTGAAAAGAACGTTCTGAACTGAAATATTAGGGTTTAAATGCTTATAAATACAGCATTTACTGGGGATCCCGGGTGAAATGTTGCTGTGGTAGGGTATAATTCAGTTCATGAGTAGGCCTAACATCTGTTTTTGCCGCTCATTTTGTTTGTGGCAATCCATTGGATCGGGAATGCCGTTGTATCTAGATTTTGCTGGTTGACCCAGCTAGCTGATATTAAAGGAAATACTGTTGAAAATCCTTGTCAGCAAACGGTTGTGATTGGTAGAGATACCTGGAGCAGATAGAGATGATCCAATATGAGATTGCCAGGTTCAGCCGGCACCTCTACAGCAATGACTTCTACCTTGGCAGACGGTAGATGAGCATAGTACAAGCCACACTTGGCGTCTTGATGGCAATAATAGGTTGTCTTAGCCCCGTTAGCGCTTTTTCCTCCCCTGAGATAGATAAAGTTTATCGCCTGCTGATTCTGGATTCTCAAGCTGGAAGTCCCTATGAGGATGTTCGCAATTCGCTCATTGAGACACTGACGCTGAGAGGCTATCGGCAAGGAGAAAACCTGGAAATCACTCATCACTATATTGATAACAGTGTCTCTTTGGGTGTTGAAATCCTAAAGCGTGAAATAACGAATAAGTATGATGTGGTATATGTTGGAGGCACAGTCGCCACAATAGCCGCCAAAAACACTCTCTATGAAACTGATGTGCCAGTTGTATTTGGCGCGCCTACAGACCCTATCGGTATTGGTGTTATTGACAGCTTTGATCAACCACCAAAAGTCAATTTCACCGGTGTCAGTTATCCTGTTCCAGTCAAGTCAAGGTTTTTGTTTCTCCGTCAATTAATGCCTGAATTACGTAGAGTTGGATTGATCTATGCCAATATGCCTCAATCTCAAAGCTACAATAAGTGGATAAAAGCACTTCTGAAAAATGATCCTGCCTTTAGTGATATTGAAGTGATCTTTTATCCCTTGCCATTGATAACGGGTGAGGGTGGAGATGAACAGATGGCAAAGATGGCAATTCCCGTTATCAAGCAGATGAATGATCGGGTAGATGCCTTTTTAAAACCCAATGACCAGTTAGGCGCGAGACAGCATTTTGCAGAGGTTGTAGAGGCTTACGGTGAGAAACCATTGATTGGCTTGGTTAAGAAAGATGTCGTTGCTTCCTGGGGTGCTACAGCCGTTGTATTTCCCTGCCAGGAGAGTATGGGACGTCAGCTGGGTGATATGGTTTATGAGCTGTTCGATGGTGTGCCAATTGAATTTATCGAGCCTAGATGGCCAGCGCGTTATGGCTACGCTGTTGATTTAAATAAAACCCAGAAATTTGGCATAAATGTACCGGTTGGTATTTTGCAACTTGCTGGTGAAAACATCATTCGATGAGCATCTATGAGGATAACATCAAAAAACATGAGAATGTTGATCTTTTCAAATTATGGATTGCCTAAAGTAGCTGCTTTGATCTCTGGGCTGAGTTTCTCTTTGACATATGTTAACTAAGGTATAGCCAAGTCACTCGTTATGGGGCTTAGTAGAAAAATTCTTTTAATTACAATCGGCATCCTGGCTATATCGCTTTTAGTCAGTTCCATGCTTAATGTACTCAGTTTTCGTAGTAAATACACAGATGCATTGCTAACAGGCAGTTTTGGCATCGGATATAGCATTGAAAGTCTATTAACTGAATTGCTTGCTTTAGGACTGCCGCTTGATTCACTTTCAGGTATGGATAATAAACTGGTGGAAGTGGTCAAGAAGAACAGTCACATCGCATATGCAGGTGTTACAGATGAGCTTGGAGTTGTCCTATTCCACAGTGACAAGAGTTTAATCGGGTATCACTTTACGGATCCAGTAGCAGAAAAGATTCTTAAAGTAAAATCACCAATCTGGCAGATTTATGATCGATTCGATGGTGAAAGATACTATGATGTATCAATACCATTATTCGATCATGATGAAGACTATGTTGGTGTTGTCAGGCTCGGCTTTCTATCCTCAATCGTTGACCAGAAAGTGGAAGAGGCTATTGCACAAATAATAATCAATGTTCTGGTTACATTTGTCGTAATTGCCTTATTACTAAATCTCTTCTTACGGCGATCTGTCATTGATCCCGTTAAACAGCTCTCTGGTTATGCTGAATCGATTGCTAATGGCAAATTTGATTCGAAAACAGCCATTCGAAGTAAAGATGAGATTGGACGGCTATCGTATTCCTTGCATGAGATGGGTGGAATTCTGCAAAAACAGATAGTAGAGCTGAAACAATCTGGACGTGAACTAGAACAGCGAATCGAGATACGTACTCGAGAGTTGGCAGACATCAATCAGGATCTGAAAAAGAGCAACGCAGGTCTCAGTGAAGCACTGGAGAGAGAGAAAGAGCTATCCGATGCGCTAAGAAACAGTGAAGAGCGCTTCAGGATGTTGTTCGAAAAAAGTAAAGCGGTTATGTTGACGATTGATCCGGGTAGTGGAGAGATTCTGGCAGCAAATCATGCTGCAGAAGTCTACTATGGCTACCATATTGATCAGTTGTTGAATAAGAATATTGGAGATATTAATGTTTTGACGGATGCTGAAATTGCCCATGAGATGGATCTGGCAAAAAGGGAAGAAAGAAATCATTTCTACTTTCAGCACGCATTGGCAAGTGGAGAGATTAGAGACGTTGAGGTGCACTCAGGGCCGATTGACTGGGGAGGGAAACAGGTACTCTACTCTATCATCCACGATATTACCGATCGAAAAAAAGCTGAAGCAGAACTAGACAGAATCGCGCATTATGACTCCTTGACAGGACTGCCAAACCGCCTCTTGAAGTCGGATCGATTGAATCAGGCCATAGTAAGAGCGAAAAGGAGGGGGCACCTGGTAGCGGTTTGCTACCTGGACCTGGATGGCTTTAAACCAATTAATGACAAATATGGGCATGACACCGGTGATTTGGTACTTGTTGAAATTGCCAAACGACTGGAACATACCGTCAGAGGTGGTGATACCGTCTCTAGAATAGGTGGTGACGAATTTGTAATTATACTGACGGAACTTGAAAGCCAGGAAGGTTGTGAATTTATTCTGCAACGTGTCATGCAGGTGATTGAAGAGCCTATCATTCTTCAGGATATTGAGTTAGTCGTGTCTGCCAGTATTGGCTTTACACTCTATCCCTCAGATGATTCCGATGCGGATTTACTGCTGCGACATGCCGATCAAGCAATGTATGTAGCAAAGGATCGAGGTAAGAGCTGTATCCATCTGTTCGATCCTGAACAGGATAGGCAGGTTAAAGCCTATCGAGAAAACTATGATCGTCTCAGTAAAGCAATTACAGATAACGAGTTTGTCCTCTATTATCAGCCAAAAGTTAATATGTACACTGGTCAGGTGATCGGTATGGAAGCGTTATTAAGATGGTTCCATCCAGAGCAGGGTATGCTGGCGCCAGGCTCTTTCCTGCATATTATGACCGATACGGATCTAGAGATCGAGTTGGGCAAATGGGTAATAGACAGAGCATTGGAGCAACAGCAACTCTGGCAATCCCAAGGTATGGACTTAACGGTTAGTGTAAATATTGGTCCGCATCATCTTCAACATGCGGATTTTGTTCATCATGTGAAGGAGGCACTGATAAAATATGACACTGTACCTGCGAATAAGCTAGAGCTTGAGATTTTGGAGACAACTTCCATCGAGGATTTAAGCCGGATAATCCAACCCTTGTTACGATGCCAGGAAATGGGTGTACAGATAACACTGGATGATTTTGGTACGGGTTATTCATCACTAACCTATTTTCATCGATTGCCTGTAAACACATTAAAAATAGATCAAAGCTTTGTGTGTGATATGTTGGAGGATCCTCAAGACTTAGCGATTGTCGAGAGTGTCGTTAGATTGGCTCTCGCATTTCATCATCCAGTAATAGCTGAAGGGGTTGAGAGCTTAGAACATGGTGCGGCCTTATTACGGCTTGGATGCCAGTTGGGTCAGGGCTACGGAATAGCTAGACCGATGCCTGCAGCGGATGTTACCCACTGGAGAGAAGAGTGGCGCAACAACACAGCGTGGCAATCTTTGAATAAGAGACTGGAGATAGACAGTAGTAGAGATGTGGAATCAGCAGTTATTGGCCATCAACAGTGGCTAACGCAATCAATAGAAGCCATAACCAAGGCTGATTCACAATCCACTCGGAGTTTGTTAGACAGTAACAGTTGCCCCTTCGGTCGCTGGTTTCATGGTGCTGGCTACTTCAAATATGGACATTTGGAGCAGTATGGTAAACTTAGAGAAATTCATGAGCATATTCACCTTCTGGCTGAGGAGCTAAGAAATTTGTCAGGTAGTGGCAATCGGGAGCATGCGCAACAAAGATTGGAGGAGTTGATCTCAATGCATGATCAATTCATCGAAGAGTTACAGAGTTTAGTAAAGAGAATTAATTAAGCTTACTTCGGTTGTTTTGATGTATATCTGCATGCCATGTCTTACTACACTCTTTTTATAAGTTCAGTTACTACATGACATTAGGTGATTGTGAATGGATTACACTAGGCGATTTTCAGGTATTTCACGCTTATACGGTCAACAGGGAACCAGTTGTATACGGAGTTCAAATATAGCGGTCATTGGCGTAGGCGGAGTAGGATCCTGGGTAGTGGAAGCACTCGCACGAAGTGGAGTTGGTAACCTAAGTCTCTATGATTTGGATCATGTGGCAGAATCAAATATCAACCGACAACTTCAGGCGCTTGAGAGTGAGTTCGGTAAAGCGAAAGTGAAAGTTCTTGCTGAAAGGGTAGGGCAGATCAATTCAGAATGTAGAGTCGATTGTATTGAAGAGTTTGTTGAGGAGAAAAATCTGCAACAGTTACTTTGTAAGGATTTCGACTATGTACTTGATTGCATTGACAGCTTCCGTACAAAAGCGGCATTGATAGCCTACTGTAAAAAAGAAAAAATACCCATAATTACTGTTGGTGGCGCTGGTGGGCAACTTGATCCGACAAAAATTCGTAAAATAGATCTAAGTCGCAGTGAGCAGGACCCATTACTATCAAAAACCAGAAAACTACTCAGGCAAAAGTACAACTTTCCAGTTAATTTGAAAAGGCGTTTTGGTGTGCCATGTGTATATTCTACAGAACAACAGAACGCGCCTGTTGATGTGACCTGCTTGGAATCAGGCAAGGGGTTTCAGAGTGATCTGAATTGTGCGGGGTATGGTTCTGTAATGACGGTAACAGCAACTTTTGGAATGGTTGCAGTGGCGCATGTGTTGGGCAATTTATCTGGAAAACCAGCTTAGCTCAATTTAGTCTGTTAGCTTGCGTGCAAGTGCGACGGTATAGGTTTTTCCCTGCTTCAGTTTTTTGTAGTCACCAAAAACATCAGTTAGATTGCGTTTCATGTACTGACGTAAACCGTTTATGGTGACTACATAGAGCTTACCTCCAGGCTTAAGTCTCGAATAAGCATCATTGAGTATAAGTGATAGCATCTCTTTACCGACTTTGGCAGGAATGTTTGAGGCGATAACATCAAACTCGATTTGCGAATCTATATGCTCAAAAGCATTGCTTAAAATTGCTTTTGCATTTGTTAGGTTGTTGCGTTTGGCGTTGGCATTAGCGTACTCTACTGCCATAAAGTCTTTATCAACCAGCAAGGTTTCACCTTGATAGGCGCGCCGTGCCATATACAGTCCAATGGGGCCATATCCGCAACCCAGATCTAGGCAGCTATCTCCAGGCTCTATCTCGAGAAGATTAACCAGGAGTTGTGTGCCAGCATCAATTTCCTTAGGCGAAAATATGCCCCATGTAGAGTGGAAGATAAACTGCTCACCCGCTAAATCGGCTGAAAATACGATATCCTTTCTAAGTTTATCCAGTTTAGTGTTATCTTGCATATGCCGCGAAATGTAAGTTGATATTATAAATACTTAAGTTTATAACAGAGACGTAGAGGATGCTATGTCAAATTAACATCAGTTACAGATCTGAAAGATGGCTTCCAACATAGTATTTTCATTTTGGTAATCAATTGAGATAGGCCGGTAACTATTGTCCGCTTTGAATACCAGTGAGGGGAAACTGTGGACGCCCATAGATCTGCATTGTTCGATTTCATCAAGGAGTTGATGGTTCGTGGCGTCACTGTAAAAAGTTTTTGAAAACACAGTGTCGCTGATTCCGAGTTTACCAGCAAGTTCTTCTAATAGATGTGATTCGGAAGGGTTCATCGCCTTCAGGTAGTAGGCCTGTTGAATGGCGTAAATCATATCTTTTTCTTTAGTAGGCTCTATCTCTCTCACTGCGATGACAGACCTGCATGCCGGATATGTTGAGCGACGTGGTGTGTTATTCGTCCAGAAATCGAAGTTAAATTCAGTAGCAGGAAGTCTGGTTTGAATTATCTTCCACGTCTCCTCTATTTTTCTGCGCAAATCAACATCCATTGGCTGATCAGAATCTGGTGCCAGACCGCCTAAAAGAAAACTTACCGGTATATCGGAAGGCAACTTCTCAAGCAAGCGATTGAGGGTAGGACGGAACGCCCAGCACCAACTGCACATGGGATCATGTATATAATATAAATGTTGCTTCCAACTCATTAGACTATGGATTTTAAATAAAAAAGTTCACTAAACTAATAACGAAAGAGATTATTATAAATGGATATAGTGATGAATAACATTACAGTACACCGGCTATCCATGTATTATTGAGACTAAGGAAATTAACTTACTAAACACAGTGTTAAGTGTAGATAGGGGTAAAATATCTTAAAAAACAGTTAGTAAGTGTAATGCCATAATCGGGTATTAACCCTAATCAAGAGTAGTTAGATCAGAATTATGAAATCAAGGATGAAACTCATAGTAAGTATAGCGGCGCTATTATCATCGATGGCTGTAGTAGCGGCGGATAACAGGTGGCTCTCTCTGGAAAGTGAGGGAATGTACATTCTTAAGTTATATGGTTTGTCAGGAGGAGACTATATTACCGTAAACATCTCTTCGTCAGTAGTTAACAATGAGGAGAGGGCAATAAAGCAGTTTTATATGTTTACGGACAAAGACAAGCAAAGACTCATCAGAATAGATGATCAATACCATGTGCAATTGACAACAATACCAGGCTTATCGGTAATAACAACAATGAGGCGAACCTCTGATCAATCTGGAAAAAAGATACTTATCCATTATCAGGCTTTTTATGTAGCGAATAGGCAAAAAATCTGGTATGTGAGAACTGAACTGAACAATCGATTGGATTTGTTGATTGAGAACTATAGTCAGGTTTTGGATTATACGTTCACAATGATGAATATAGGTAATCTCAGCGATGTAACTAAGCAGAGAAAAATACTCAATTGAAGTATCATTGAACCAACTGACGATAAAATTAAAATTTAGCTCCCGGAGTAAAAGTGTTAAAAGCGGCCCTATTGACTAAAATTGCATTTTGGATGACTGTGCTTGGAATTTTTGCATTAATTACGCCGAATCCGGCCTGGCCAGAGTGGTTGGCGAGAATGGTTCTTTCTACGGGCATAGCGCTAGGATTAGTGACAGTAGGATTGTCACTTTGGAAAAAAAGATAGTTTGAGTTGAAAATAAAATAGGCTATTTTGGCGTGACCGCATTGATTTTCTCTTCTGCATCCAGTATTTCCTGTGCAAGAATGCGCAATTGAACTCTTTCTGATCTGGCTCTTTGGCGTAATAACTCAAACGCAGATTCCCGTTGCAGATTGTGTCGTTCCATTAGAATACCAATTACGACATCAACAACTCTACCTGTTTGAATAGCCTTACTGTATCTCTGTTCTGTCTCCTTCAAGCGTCTTATATCAGTAGCCCATTTTAAAGTGATATTGATGTCAGGTAGAAGATCGAGCAGTTTGTCCGGATTAGTAGAAGTTAACGATACCCTTTCTATTTCATGCTGACAGATGAACAAAAATAGTATACCTGATTCGAAAAGTCTCTGAGTTAAATCTGATCCGTCATCATTGTAATAAGTGTTGTCAAGCAAAACCAGATCCGGTGTGAAATGATCAGATATCAGCAGAGCATTTTCCTTGGATTCTGCTGTCTTTACTTCAAAATTTGCATTGACCAGGATTTTGCTAAGTCTGTCTAAGTTTTTTTCACTACTTGAAACTAACAGGAGTTTTTTCTGGGTCATGTTATATGCTCCAGAGCTGAACCAAAAAAACATCTATCAAGAATGTTGCTATTGTTTGTGTTGGATATTATTGGGATTTGCTCAGTCATCAAAATATACTTTAGGAGAAATTAATCAGTCGAGTACATGGATACTGAAGTGAATACATTAGCTTCAATGGGATTCTCATATCGATAATATGATTTTTTAAACTCGAACTTAATCTGTAATGCTGTATTGGTGTGGTCGTGAATTATTACATATCAAATTCACAGTATAGTCATCCTGCTCATAAAAATATTAATCGATTATTAACATTGGCTGTTTCCATAACCATCTGCTTTTTTCATACTGAAATTGATGTTCTCAGGAAGCATGGTTATCAAATTATCTAACTTGCCGGGTGGGCCGGCCAGGTAGCCTTGTACATAATCACAATTAAGGCTCGACAGATATTTTCGTTGAAACTCGCTTTCAACGCCTTCAGCGGTTATTGACATGGTTAAATTATGAGCCATATTGATTATGGTTTCGATCATCTGGTTACTAGCACAATCCTTTTTGATTTTTTCTGTAAAAGAGCTGTCGATCTTCAGTTTTCTGACACCAATTCGTTTGATGTTATTAAGAGAGGAATAACCAGTACCAAAATTGTCGATTACAATATGTACACCAATTTTGTTCAGCTCATCAAAAACAGCAAACTCATCCGAAGTCATTTCCATGATTTCCTCTTCAGTAACTTCAAGTTCTATTGAATTGGCAGGCAAGTCGGTTTCAGTCAGCACTTCTTTGATGGTTTCAATTAACATGCTGGACTCGACCTGTATGCTGAATATGTTGATTGCAATATTTACATTGATAGCATACTTTTTTCGCCAATTATCAATCTCTCGACAAGCGGTTTTAAAAGTCCAATAACTGAGTTGCAGCAATAATCCAGTATCATCAGCAATCGGCAAGAACAGTGATGGGGGGATATCGCCATATTTTGCATGTCTCCACTGTAATTTTGTCTCCAAGGTGGCAATTTTACCGGAGTTCAAGCAAATTTGGGGTTGATACATCAACTCCAAGTCGCCGCTTGAAATATCATGTCTAAGATCGTTTTCGATAGTAACTCTCTGTTGGAGTTGTTTGGCAATCTCTTCCGAAAAGAATGAATAGCAATTTCTTCCAATTTCCTTGGCGCGGTACATCGCGCAATCTGCTAGCCTTAGCATGGATTCACTATCCCTCGCATGCGCTGGAAAAAGGCAAATGCCGATACTTACAGAGATCTGTAACTCTCTGTGGTCGATGGTATAGGGGGATTTAAAACAGTGCTGTATTTTTTGAGCAACTGTTTCTGCGTGATCCGTACTGGTTATACATGAGACTATGACAGCAAATTCATCACCGCTCAATCTTGCTACCGTATCTGACTCTCTTAGACTATTGCGTAATCTGTAACCAATGGCACTTAAAAGTTTGTCGCCGGTGAAGTGACCTAATGCATCATTAATCTGTTTAAAACGATCCAGATCAAGATAGAAAAGAGCCACGTTTCCTTTGTCTCTGGTAGCCTGTGTCAAGGAAAGATTAAGTCGATCTGTAAAAAGCGCTCTGTTTGGTAGGCCGGTTAAGTTATCGTAGTAGGCAAGCAGATGAATTTGATTATCAATTGAGTCCCGATGGCTGATATCGGAAAAAACGGAAATATAGTGAGTTGACTTACCGTCAGGATCTTTAAGTGTCGTTATATATTGCCACTGAGGATATACCTCACCATTTTTTCTGCGGTTCCATATCGTACCTTGCCACTTGCCAGTCGCCTCCAAGGTTTTCCACATGCACTGGTAAAACTCTTCACTGTGGCGACCCGAGGAAAATAACTTTGGTTTTTTTCCGATCACTTGATCCCTGCTGTAACCTGTGACTTCAGTAAAGACAGGATTCACTTCTACAATACGTAGTCTTAAGTCAGTTATAAAAATACCTTCTGTGAGGGCACCAATGATCTGTTTGGTGGTGAATTCATCCATGGACAATAAAAAACCTGGTATTCTTGAGAGTGAACTATCCGTCTGACTGAACGTAAAAAGTTTCAGATAAGCATTTAGAGTTTTGATGCAAGCTTGATACCCTGGAGTAGGGTATAGGTCCTATACATCTGTTTACATACCATCGACTTATCCAATATGACAAATTTCACTTTATCTGAGGCGAATTGAATGGCCATACAAGATAATCATCAGTTGAAGAACTCTAATGTTAGGAGGCGGGGAAAGGGCCATTCCAGTCAGTATCGCTGGGACAAGGCGATACGAAAACAGTATATTTGAAGGACCACAGTCTAACTCAAGTTCAATTCCGTCACAAATTGTTTAAAATTACCAAGCTTTAAAGTCAAGTATGATAGGGGTTGCATGATTTAGATTCAGAAACCTGTTGTGGCCAAACAGGAATGGAGAATCGGGTGACGCAAAAAGAGTGTTTTAACTGGAAAATGTTAAATACCCAGTGTAACAGTGAGACACTCGGTGTCCTGAGGCAGATGTTTGAATCTGTTTATCGCTAACAGTCCCATCCATGGGAGCTCATCTGAGTGGCCGACAATTTTTGAAAACAGGGTATGACCGTTGCAACACGAGGATGCTGTATTGCTCAAACGTTTCTAAGGGTATCACCCAAACTTCATAAGCAGCATCCTCTCAGTTCACTCACGCTGCTTTATCACCGCGATCAATTGATCTCTCAACCTGTTCCAACAGATTTATGATTGTCGAGGATAGGGGGGCGATCTTAGTATAGAGCGCTTCTGCCTCATGAATGTGACCACTCTCCTTTTTTTCAATAATTTTCTTGATCAATTCATGCAGTTCATGGTGTGGTTTTTCTATTGAACGCATTTCAGGAATATCGCCATATTGGTCCAACCCATCACTGTAGTACCATTTGCCCAACACACAGTCATGATGGGAGACTGCCTCTTCGTGAGAGAGTGATGACATGCCATCCAGGAATGAGCGAAGCCGGGCTTTCCAGGCCAGATGCGCCGATTTTGCTGCACTGAAGTCAAGCCCACTATCGCCTGAGAACTTAAACTGTTGTATTACGCTCTGTAGGGTGGAAGCCAAATTGCCCAGTGAATTGACCGTAGTGGCTGTCGCGTTGGCCTCATCCGCGTTCAATTTACTGCTGTCCTTGATGCTACAGATGTTTTTGTTTATCTCCTCAGCAACGGTACACTGCTGCTCTGCAGCCGTGGCAATTTGAGTATTCATCTCACTGATTGTTTCAACGGCTTGATTAATCGTACCGAGTGATTTTAGTGCGTCATCGGTCAATTGAACATTTAAATTGACTTTTTCCCGGCCAGCTGACATGACGGATACCGCTTCCTGAGTGCCGTTCTGAAGCGACTGAATCATATTCTCGATCTCACCTGTCGACTCGTGGGTTCGGGTCGCCAGACTGCGCACTTCATCGGCGACTACGGCAAATCCTCGACCCTGCTCGCCAGCGCGGGCAGCTTCGATTGCTGCATTCAGAGCTAACAGATTGGTCTGTTCTGCAATGCTCTTGATGACATCAAGAACGCCACCAATTCTCAGGCTCTCCTGTTCAACGTTGAGGATAGACTCTTCTGCGAGTTTTACCTCGTTGGCCAATTCCTTTACTGCAACCGACGTTTGCCGAACGATAGTACATCCATTATGAGCCTCCTTGTTTGCAGTTAAAGCGGAGTGTTCTGCGATCGATGCATTCTTAGCCACGTCACTGATACAAGCGGTCATCTGGCTCATTGCTGTTGCTACTTGTTCAGTTTGTACTTCTTGATTGAGTATGCCTTTGATTATCTGATTGGTGTTGTCTGAGGTTTGAGCTACTGATTCTATGACAGATTCAGTAGAGTGAGCGGTCTTCTTGATCAAGTCACGAATTTTACTCACAAACACATTGAAACAACCAGCCAGTTGGGCTAATTCGTCACGACCGGACTGATCCAGGCTAATCATCAGGTTGCCATCTCCATCTGCAATGTTCTGCATTGTAGTCGCAGTTTCCATGATCGGTTTGGATATGGATTTGGCAATAAACCAACTTATTGCAATGCCTAATGTTAAACCAAGTATAAACAGCGCGATCACCAGTTCAAACACAAACTGAGTACTATCTCTTAATGAGGCGCTGGTTTGGTTGATTGAGGATTGAAGCTGACTAACAAGGCTGGATAGATTGCCTTGGATCGACTGAAGGTTAACATGAAGGTTGTTACGTACCAGCGCAGCATCGCTACGCCACTCGTCTCCACCATGGATCTCAAGCAGTTTGGCATAGTGGTCTTTAAAAGCCGTTACGCTCTCTGCTATGCCAGTGATTGAGTCGTATTGGTCCAATGTCAAAAGGTCATCCATCTCGAGCAGATTTTGCAGCAGGGATTCGGCCTGTGTCATATAAAGGCCGATATTGTTAATGTTGTTGCTGCTTCTAAAAGCGAGATATCCTCTAACCCCATTAATGACCTGGCTCCAGCTATAGCGTAATTCGCTCAGATCAACGAGTAGCTGTTTTCGCTCTTCAGATGCATCTTCATCCATTTCAGCCAGAATCATTTGAGACGCCAGTTGCATCACCGTGCGGTTGATCGGGTTTATATGCTGATTTGCATAATCGATTCCAGGAAAGTTCTTTTCGAAGGATGAGGTCTTTTGTTGCAACACATCGGCCGTTGCTTCAAACGCGCCAATATCCTCTCTAAGGGAATTCAAAGAGTGACTGAAATCAATCTCAGGGCTGCGTGCAGATGCCTGTCTCAGTTGCTGTAACATCGCTTTACAGTTTTTTAGGGCATTCGTGTAATTCTGCAGGTGGTACGCTTCTTTGGTTACCATAAAGAAACCAAGTGATGCGGTGGCCTGTTCTATATGGAAGGTGAGATCTTTCGCCAATAAAAGGGTCGGTTGACTGTCTGTGACGACCTTCTCAACATCACTGTTAACCCCGTCAAGGCTGATAAGAGTTACTGCTGTGCTGATTGAAAAGAGTGACAGAACCAGCCCAAAACCAAGCCATAGTTTGGTTTTGATCGATGAAAATATCGAGACAACTTGCATGTCGTGCTCCTGGAATTACCCTATAAAACAATTCATTACCTGTTATATTTGTTTTTCAGTCAGGTAATGTTGTTGAGTCCCTACAAGCCGCCTGTAGGCATTATTAAATTGCTACAACTTGTCTGGAATCCAGAAGATTTCCTTGAAGAACCGCTGATATGTTCGTCAACAGAGGTGTTTCACGAGAACTGCTTTTGGTCGCACCGGTTTGAAGTTATCAGAGACTCCCTATTTCTATAATTGATTCCATTTTCATAGTCAGTAATCGACGTTGACTGAAAAAACTTTAAGAATTTTATGACTGACAAATAGAAGTAAGGTGTTTCATGCGATTCACTCATGCTGCTGGAACAAGCTAAAAACCTGCTACTGTTAAAGACTATCTCATGGGGAAACGCTGAGCTGGCATAAAATAAACGGTGTAATATAACCACCCTGGTATCATGAAATAAATGAGTATGAGATGGTCGTAACTCGGTATTTTGCCAATCTAACAATCACCAGGCAGGGTTATGCGCTGATGTTTGGGGTTTTGTTGTTTCTGTTCTGTCAGTTGGGAAACGCAGGATGGTTGGAAGAGGTCAAGCCGCCAGCTATGCCGGCAAAAATTGAATTGAGTGACCTTAACCAAGTGCAGCACAATCTTTCTGAAGCGAAAGGGAAGGTGGTGTTGATTAATTTCTGGGCGAGTTGGTGTCCACCCTGTATCGAGGAGATGCCTTCATTAATCAGGCTTGCTGAACAAATGAAAACCGATGATCTGCAGGTGCTAGCTGTGAATGTCAATGAGAACAGAAATCGGGTTGCACGTATTGCCAGTCAGTTGGGATTCAACTTTCCCGTGCTGCTCGATGTGGATAAATCGGTGACTCAGGATTGGCGTGTCAAGGTTTATCCCAGCAGCTTTCTGATCGACAAACAAGGCGTTTTGAGATTTAAGGCGATCGGCCCTGTGGAGTGGGATAGTGAAGAGTCAGTCACGCAGGTTAATCGACTGTTGTCAGAATCCTACCCATAGAATCAAGTGATTAATCCAACCGAGCAGTTCCCTGATTTGTACCGGATTATTGATCAAAATGGTTTGTGATCAACGACTTTGAGCGACTGCCAGCACTGAGTATTCTCGGCCAGCGCTGATACTCTGAGTCTTCCAGTTCCGGCGTTATGGTGACGACATAGACGCGACGTTCATGCTGCCCATGAGCGATCAAGCCTTGGATCCACTTACCGGAGGTGACATCGAACCAACGACGCGCTCCTTCAAAATCGATCTCCATGAACTGGCGGATCTCGAGCTTCACAGGGAGTGGACGCCAGCGATCCCAATGTCCACCATAGATCGCGTCAAGTCTGGCCCATCCGCCCAGTGGCAGCTTGCCAGCTTGTTGTTTTCTTCTGCCCCAGGGCAGGAGTGCTATATCACCCTGTTTTTTTCGCACCGGCAGGCAGGCTCGGGAATCGGCAAATGCCGTACGAAACTCTTGATTGTTAAAAGTGTAGTAGACCGCGGTACACATCTTGTCAGATCAGGATTATGGTTCAGGATTCAGAGTGATTCATCAGAATCGTCTCTCTGTGGCCAAAGGGCTTCCAGGCCGGCGCGATCACATTAGGCATTTTGGAGCGGCCGAGCAGACGGGTGGGGGCGAGCGTAAACTCTCCGTAGCGTTGGTTGACCTCATCCATCGCCTGGTCGAGACGCTCTCGCTGCTGTTGTGCAGGTTTCAGGAGATCTTTCTGGTATCCGGTCGGTTTGGGGTCCAGGGCGGTGACCTGGACCTGAAAGCAGCCTTCACCTGCCCAATGGTTGTTCAGCAGGTCCTCACACATCGCGAGAATATCCGGGCCGTGGTCCGTAGGTGGGTCACTATGGTATTTGCGGCTCAGCAAACCGCCCTCAAGCCGCAGGCCGATATAGAAGTGGCTGGCGCGAAACTGATGCAGTCGCAGCCGCGCCGCCACCTTTTCCGTCATGTGTAACAGAAAGGTGTCGATAATCTCCCGGTCCCTGGTATTGGGGGGCATGACCTTGCCGTGTCCGATGGACTTGGGCGCGTCGACATCGGTTTGGACCGGTTCGGGGTCGAGCCCCTGGGCCATCAGCCAGATGCGTCGCCCCGGGTTGCCGAAGCGGCGTCCGATTTCGCCGATCGGCAGGCGCTGCATGTCAGCGCAGGTGTAGACGCCCCGTTCAGCCAGATAGCGACCGATTCCCCGGGCAATACCGCACAGTTCGGTGACCGGTATGTCAGCCAGTGTGGCACGGGCCTGGCTGGGTGGGATCAGGGTCAGCCCGTTGGGCTTTTGCCGTTTTGCCGCGTATTTGGCGGTGGTTTTATCGCCACTCACACCGACTGAGCAGACCATGCCCCCGGATGCTTCGGATACGGCCCGCTTGACCTGGTGAGCGATTCGCTGGGGGGTACCGAGCAGGCGTTGGCAGTGGCTGACGTCGAGAAAAGCCTCATCCACTGAAAAGATCTCCAGGTCGGGGGTGATCTCGGCCAGCGCTTTCATGATGCGGGATGAGATCTCTGCATAGCGTTGCGGGTTGGCGGGGACCTGTCTGAATCCGGGGCAGAGCCGTTGCGCCTCTTTCAAGCGCATACCGGTACGTACTCCAAAGGTTCTGGCCTCGTAGGAGCTGGTGATAATGCAGGTTCCTTGAGCACCATTGGTGATACCGATTGGAACCCCCTGCAGCTCGGGATGGTCGATCTGTTCCACGCTACAGAAGAAGGCGTTCATGTCCACCAGGAGAATAGCGCGGGACCAGCAGGTGTCCGGGCGTGTGTCGTCAAGTTGCATGGGCGTCGTGTTAACAGGCGCTGCTGCTAAGGGCGGGTTAGTGGTACTGGCGGAGTTGACAGACCAGTACCCCTTGAATCCTTACCCGGTCTGCGGCGTAGATCATGGGGTCAATCTCAGAATTCTCGGCAATCAGCTTGATACGACCGCTTTTGAGTCGCTTGAGGCGCTTCAACGTGGCCTCCTGGTCATCGATCAACGCGACGACAATGGCATTGTCGGGGGCGGTGTCACAGCGTTCGATAATCACCAGGTCTCCATCCAGGATGCCGATATCGATCATCGAGTCGCCTTTGACCTGGAGGGCGTAGCGGTTGGCGCCGGCCAGGTATTCGGCCAGATCGAGACGCTCCTGCCCGACGATGGCTTCGATCGGTTGGCCGGCGGCAATGCTGCCCAGCAGGGGCAGACTGTATTTGGACTGTTCCTCGTCGTCCACCAGTTCGATACCCCGCTTGCGACCTGGAATCAGGCGTATGCGCCCAGCTTCGGCCAGTGCCTGTACATGGCGGTGAGCGGTGCCTTTGGAAGTAATGCCGATCCCCTCGGCGATTTCAATCAGTGATGGGGCATATCCGCGCCGTTTCATGTAGCGGCGGATAAAAGCCAGAGTTCTATGTTGTGTGGCTGTGAGCATATGCTGTTCTCTAAAAGTTCCAATCTGCAGTGTTTGAAGTATAGAACATTATGAGAACAAAAGGTATCTCCAGCTGTTGCTCTGTTGTTACCTGATTGATGACGGAATCAGTGTGGCGCAAAGTCATGGGTGGACAGGTGTGCCTGGAGAGCGGCAAGCAGGATCAGAGTCTGCAATTGGCTTGCAGTGCAAGCCTCTGAAATCACGTATTAATGTCGGGTGGTAGGGCAAACGCTAACTATCCCTGTTATTCGGTCGAGAAATTTTCTATAATTCCATGATAATTAAAAGATAATTAGGGAGGGGTTATGCCTAACCGAGTTTTGCAGCGTCTGTCTTTGGTGCTCGCGATCGTGATGTTGACACTGTGGGGGGTGATTCTGATTGTGGATCCCTATCTGATTGTCGGCTTTTTCAGCAACGAGCCGGTGAATCAGGCATTTGCGGGGATGATGGGGGCCGCCTTGTTGGGATTGGCATTTATCTCCCTGGCCGGGGTGACCCAGTGGATGCAGACGCCGAGGGCCTTAGGTATCGCAATGGGGATTCTGGTGGTGGAGACGGCCTATTTGATGCTGGGCAGTGGCGTTATGCTGGTGACCCTGCCCACAACGATCAGCCTGGTTACAGCGGCGGCGATCGCCTTCTTCTTGCTGGTTTGATTGGTTCTGCTAATCTTCAAATTGTTTGATATAGTTGAGTCCTATTGATAGCCAGGGCCTTATTTTGGCGTCGATCTGTGGGAACGGGGTTCGTAGTGTGGTCTGTTTCACGTTTCTAATATTATAAATTTACACATTTTTGGTATATAATTCCCAATATTAACCCTGCTGTCCAGCTGGCTTGCTATGCTATTACGTGGTATTTCACATTAGGTATGCCATAGATTTGTCGTGTAATCGGAGGGACGGCACAAATTCAATGCCGGGTGAAGGGCACTCAAATGTTGTTTGGGTTGAGTCCAGGAAGGAGCCTCTCTGCTCGGTCAGTGGCATATTGTTGCGCGGGGGACGTATGTCAGTCGATATGAACCTGTTATTGGTTGAAGACGATGAGATGCTGGGGGATGGCATCAAAACGGTGATGGAGCGCCGTGGCATGAGCATCGATTGGGTTCGCGATGGGTTGTCCGCGATGAAATCGGTTAAAAGTGTTCATTATGATGTTCTGTTACTCGATCTGAACATTCCCTGGCTATCTGGCCTGGAAGTGCTGGCCAGACTGCGATCTGAAGGCAATCAGATTCCGGTGCTTGTATTGACCGCTCGTTCCGAGGTGGTCGATCGGGTAAAGGCTCTGGATGGCGGCGCTGACGATTATGTAGTCAAGCCTTTCGATATCGATGAACTATGCGCCCGGATTCGTGCACTTCATCGACGCCATAGTGGCCAGGAGCCGGAAATGCTTCGGCATGGTGATTTGGTATTGGATCCTTCTGCACATACTGTCACCATTCAAAACAGTGCAATATCACTTTCCGCAAAAGAGTTCGATATCCTGCATAGCTTGATGGAGAACATGGGCAGAGTCATGTCACGCCGCAAGCTGAGTGAAAAGGTCTATTGTCTGGAAGATGATGTGGAGAGCAATGCCATAGAGGTGCATATCCATCATTTGCGGAAGAAACTGGGCGATCATCCGATTCGTACTGTGAGAGGTGTCGGATATGTGATTGAGAAACCTGGTCTGCTCGCGAAGCGATAAATAACAATCAACAGCAATAATCTATGTAAGAATAATTCGCAAGCGGATTGAAGTCATTACTGATAATAAGAACTCCAAATCGGATTGTCGTATCGATGGAGTGGTTTGAGCAGACCACTATGTGATCGATTGATGTTGTCCGTCGCACATGAACCTGAGGCAACGTTGGCTGATTATCTTACAGATTACAATAAAGAACCGGGATACAGCATCGCTGTTCCACCAGCTTACAAACAGGGATGCAAGTTAGAGCTTGTAATTCGACGTGCAATTCGCCAAGGGACCATTTGTGGATCAACCATGCCTGAATCAAGGTACTCTCGACATCTTCTGGATGACTGATTGAGGCATCGGGATAAACTGTTGAACCGGGGGAGGTGAAATAATGATCCGCTCTATTCGCTTGCGATTGTTGGTGATGATTTCCTTCTCCATTTTGCTGTTATGGGGTGCTACCTTTGGCTTTACCTGGTGGCGAACCAGCCTGGATATCAATCTGGTCTACGATGCGGAACTGAAGTTGGTGGCAGAGCTGTTGGCTGTTGCTACGGAGCATGAGCTTGAAGAGCTCGACCTTGAGGATTATCAGATCAATTTGAGTGAGTCGGGATACGACTTTCCCTTGTTGCTTCAGGTATGGTCCGATGACAATAAACTGGTTATTCAGGGGCCTGGGACACCAGATAATGTGCTTACTTCATCCGTTCAAGACGGCTATTCAGATAGTGAATTCGATGGTGAAGGTTGGCGGGTCTACACCCTTAATATTCCAGAATACAACTATCGGATTCATGTTGCCCGAGGTCATGCTGTCAGTGAAGCACTGGTCAGTTCATTCGTTCAGGATGTGGTGAAACCACTGCTGATCGTACTCCCTCTTTCAGGCATGCTCTGGTTCATCATACAGCAGGGATTCAGACCGCTACGCTCAGTATCGCGACTGATTGGTGAACGGGATTATGACTATCTTAATCCAGTCACAGCGGAGCATATTCCAGAAGAGGTGGCAGATCTTGTCGATGAGCTGAATGCACTGCTGACAAGGCTTAAAGTTTCGATTGAGCGGAATAATCGTTTTACCGCTGACGTGGCCCATGAGTTGCGCACCCCGATTGCCGGTATGCTGGTGCAGATGCAATCGAGTGTTACTGGTCGTACTGATGAAGAGCGTGAAAAGGGATTGGCTCAAATCAACAAAGGATTGAATCATCTTAATCATGTCGTGAATCAACTATTGATACTCGCATCGATAGAGCCGGAAAAAATAAGAATGCAGTTTGAAGTATTCGATCTGGTCTCTGTAGCAGAAGAGGTGATGTCCGATATCTCACCAATGGCACTCACGAAACAGGTTGAAATGGAGCTGATCGCCGATGATCAGATACAGTTGAATGGCAATCGGGAAATGCTCGCAATTATGCTGAGTAACCTGGTGACCAATGCGATGAAATTTACACCCGGTGGAAACAAGATTTCCGTTTTCATAAAGAATCACTATAAGGGTGTTGAACTTGCTGTAGAGGACTCTGGTCCGGGCATTCCGGATGATAAGAAAAAATGGGTATTTGAACGCTTGAACCGACTCCCTGGAGAGACTGAATCAGGGAGTGGATTGGGCTTATCTATTGTCAAGGAAATTTGCGAATTACATCAGGGAATTATCACCTTACAGGATCGCAAAGATGGACACGGATTAATTGTGAACCTGTTCCTTCCCCACTTAAGACAATCTTAAGTATAGACTGCTAATTTTTGCTTTAGTTGTTTCACCGCGCATGTCGTGCATGAAGCCTGCATCTGGCTTTTCAGATGTATTGCATATAGGCGTAAAACCTGTGTAAACAAACGACTACCAAGGTTATCAAGTCTATGAACAGAGCAAAGAAATGGACGAGGGCGATCTTCTATACCTTCTTGCCTGTAGGGTTTCTGGCGCTGACTTCCAACACGCTCTTTGCAAGCGAAAGTAAAAGTGAAAGTGAGGATGAATACTTCACGATAAAAAAAGCGATTTGGAAGTATGAGGAGAACCGGCTGATTGTAAAAGGCAAGGGTGGAGAAGATCTCGAAGTTGTGCTCATGAATGCAGCAACCGAGGATGTTATAGAGAGTGTTGTTTCCAAGGATGATGACTGGCGTTTCAAGATCAAGATAAAAGATGACGCAGAAGTTCCGTGTAAAGTCAGTGCAAAACGCAGTGCTGACGGAGCCATGGATGAGATGCGCGTTAAGGATGCACCTGATAATTGTAACGGTGATATGGGCGGTGGCGACGGCAATATGCCGCCGATAGTGAATGCCAATGGGCCCTATTCAGGTAGCCCGGATGAGGCGGTCGACTTTTCAAGTGAAGGGTCCAGTGATCCGGAAATGGGTGAGCTGGTTTATCTTTGGGATTTTGGTGATGGTAACACCAGTAGTGAAGCCAACCCATCCCATGTTTATAGCGAAGCCGGTATCTTTCAGGTGATGCTTAGCGTGAAGGATAGCGAAGGCGCTGCTACCGAAGTAATCACCGTAGCATCGATTCAGGAGGGTGGTCAGCCAACGGCCCTATCGATCAATTCAACCAGCCAGAACGGTATACCCGGTGACCCGGTTCCAGAGCAGCCGCTAATCAATACCAGCGATTACCGTGTATTTGCAGTCAATGACCTGGGCATGCACTGCGGGGATTTCGATACCCGCATTTCAAGCATCCTGCCACCGTTCAATGTACTCCACGCGACAGTGATCAGGCGCGGTCTCGAGCCGGAGATCCTGGGGCCCAACGATGTGGAAGTTTACTATTCAGCGGCTTCAAATCCACAGGATCCGATCATTACAACTGGTCTGAATTCAGCCCAATCCGGCCCAGCCTATTCGAGCAGGAATGCAACCACCGGTGAGGTCTTCAAGACCAACTTCTGGGATGTGGCCCGGGATGCCTACGATCCTTTCTATCCACCCGGCATCCTTCCGGCTTTTTATCCGGCCGGGCCGGTTGAAGGTATTCTTGACCTGGGTCTGCCGATGCCCAATGTTGAGCAACTCTACCTGGGGGATTTCGCTCTCTCTGCTGAGCAACAGGCAATGCCAGGTCGTCATGGTCCCTACGTGGAAAATGCGCTCGAGAAGTTCGAGGCTTTTGTCACGGATCAGCCTTTCTTCATCGATATGTTTCCTGCCCTTGGACTGGATAGGAACTTCCAGTTCGGTTATGTGGTAGAGGGCGTGAACTGGTTTGAAGCGCCTGGTATACCCATCAGTGCATTTGATGATTTCGGCCTGGAAAACCCATGGCCGCTGTATCGTGTCCAGGCCAAGCAGGGTGAGACCGTTCTGGCCTCGGTGGATACCGTGGTACCGATCTCCGGTGAAGCCAACTGTGGTGCCTGTCACGGGGCGGATGTGGATGGTGGTAACGGTCTTGCAACGGCCGCTTTAACCGAGGTCGCCTCATCACTGGATGATCCGATGTATGAGATGGTGCCGGATGAAGTCAGCAAGGAGTATGCAACGGATCTGAACCTGGTCCGTCTGCATGATCAGAAGCACGGCACCGATCTGGAGAATCAGACTCCAGTGGTCTGTCAACAGTGTCACTACACACCGGCACTCGATCTTGCGCAGCTGGGTCCGTTGGGTCCGGAGTTCGACCCGTATGGCGGATTTGCCAATGGTCGTAATCAGATCTCGGTGAAGAGTATGTCGAATGTGATGCACAGTCACCACGGCAGTCTCACTGATGAGAGTGGTACGTTGATCTTTCCTGACATGCCGGATGCGATCAAGGATGAGTTTGGTGTTGTCGCCAATCATCAGGAGCGTCGTGAGGTGCTGCAGGAGACCTGTTACCAGTGTCATCCCGGTCGACGTACCGATTGTCTGCGCGGTGCCATGTCGAATGGCGGTATGCTCTGTCAGGACTGTCATGGCGATATGATGCAGGTAGGTAAGGACTTTACCGATAAGGTGACTCCGGATAATCCAGGAGACTTTGTGCTTGGCGGCAACTTCTACGATACGACTGCCGATCCACAGCAACCCCGTGTGCCCTGGGCCAATGAGCCGGGCTGTGGCTCCTGTCATACTGGTGATGCCATGGACAATATGGCCGGTATGCCCGGTACTGTTGTAAATCCAGCCGATACCGACAGCAATCCGGACAACATCAGACTCTTCAAAGCCTATCTGTCTGATGATGCCAAGGCGACACCGATTGTTCCAAGCAACAAGCGATTTGCTGAAAACAGCATTGAGGCAGATAACCCGGCGGTGACCGGGCCCGATGACCCGCGCGTCGGTAATCCCATGCTCTATCGTGTCAGTGTGGGTCATGAAGGAATCTTTTGCGAAGCTTGTCACGGCGCGACACATGGTATCTGGCCGAATAAACATGATGCAGCCAACGACAACGTGGCGGCCAATCAGCTGCAGGGTCATAAAGGAACCATCATTGAGTGCAGTACCTGTCACGAAGGGGATTTAGGAAATACCCTTGGCGGTCCGCACGGTATGCATCCCGTCGGCAATACCCGGTTCGCTGATGGCGGCCATGGCGATATGGCAGAGCGTAACTCGGATGAGTGTAAGGCATGCCACGGTCCAGATGGCTTGGGTACGGTGCTCTCACGCATGGCTGTTACCCGGGATCTGGAGTGTGATTCAAGCACGGCATTCTGTCCGGATGGAAACAGTGCCACCTTTGAAAAAGGTTATATGGTTGGCTGTGTCGAGTGCCATGAGAATGAAATAAACCACGATTAAGAATCAGGTAGTTTTACCCTTACCCGCGTGTTTCCCCTCATGCGGGTTTTTTTTGTCTTGTGATTCTTAAGGAGCCTTTGAAACAGGGTCAAAAGGTGTATTCAACCCGCTAACCATGCCAAAAAAGCCCATCTCTGATACCAGGTGCTGAGTCACTGCTTCAGAGAATAGGCCATAGCGTATGTCACGGGCAGAGGGCACTGTAATGCTTGCGGAATTTTCGGGAAAGGTTGTGCGGCCTTGATGGCTTTGTTGGTAGCTTTTCGTAACAGGCCATGGGCCCCTTGAATTTCAAGTTCTGTGATATCACCACCGCAGGACAGCTTGAATCTGACGCGGACTTTTCCTTCAATGTTTTTACGGCGCGCCAGGGTTGGATAGCGTTTCTTTTGCTCAATACTGGAGAGGATTTCTGCCAGATAGATCTCCAGCAACTGCGCTTTGGGTTGGGTTTTCGCTGGGGCCGGTTGTGCAACTGCCTCTGGTTTGCTCGGTTCAACCGGTGCTGCTTCGATGATTGGCTGCGGCTTTTTCTTGGGTGTTGGTTTTTCGGCCTTTACAATCTTTTTTCTGGGACGCTTTTTGGCTTTGGGTTTCGCTTTTGGCTTGGGAGGCTGCTGTTTTACAACTTTTTTCTCAACCGGATTTTGTTGCACTGCTTCAGGTGTTGGTTGAGTAAAGCTTACTTGAACCAGTAGGGGATTGGATTTCGGATCAGCGATTTTTGCATGCTCTATGCGCATCTCAGACCAGCTGGTAACCATGATCATATGCAGACCCAGAGAAACAGCAATGGCGGCAATGTATCTTAACGGTCTGCCGGCAATCATGGTTTGTCTGTCAGGATATCCAGAGATTCTGCGCCGGCACGTCGGGCGGCGTCGATGATTTTGATCGCCTGACCAAACTGGGCTGTCCGGTCACCTTTGAGTTGGACCACCCGCTTGCTGTTCGCATGAAGCATGGCGCTCAGACTATCCTCGAGCTGATCCAGCGGTGTGGCTACACCATCAAGCGCGATTGCACCGGAGGGCAGCAGACTAATCACCAACGGCTCATGATCCTCGCTTGGTTGACTGCTGATTGCCTCTGGTAGTTGTATGTCGATTGCCTCATCCTCGATAAAATGGGCCGTCAGCAAGAAAAAAACCAGCAGAAGAAAGACGATATCGATCAGCGGAGTCAGGTTGAGTACGTGGGAGGAGTGTCTGCGATACTCATACGCCATCGGTAATATTCTCCCAATGCGGTGTCTGAGGCTCCTCCCGCTGGCTGATGGTTGATGGGCGACGCTCCAGTAGCAGAGAGATACAGCGGGTCATCGATAGTGCACGCCTTTCCACACTGCCTTCCAGAAAGTGCAGCAACAACAGCAGAGGTATCGCTACAGCAAGACCGACGCCTGTAGTGGTCATGGCTTCCCAGATGCCTCCGGCAAGGGCTTGGGCATCCACCTTTCCGCCAGCCTGTTCGATCACCATGAAGGCCTTTATCATGCCGGTAATGGTACCCAGAAGGCCAAGTAGAGGTGCGGTGTTGCCAAGGATCGATAGGGTTCGCAGACCGAACGCCATCCGCTGAACCTCTTCATCGCGTACCCGGCTGCCGACCGCTTGCAGGTCTTTGACTCCTTCGCTATCGGCTTGAACCATGGCTTGAATGATACGGGCTTCAGGTCCCTTTAACTCCGCAATCTGTTGTGCGCGGTCTTTACAATCAAGAAGCTGGCCGAGTTTCAACAGCCAGGCTTTGGGTATACGACGCAGACGGATAAACAACAGGTAGCGTTCAAACACAATGGCCAGACCTATTGATGAGTAAGCAAGGAGAATCCATATCACCGGTCCTCCTTTTGCAATCAGTTCTTCTATATTCATGGGGTAATCCATCCAAAGGCTGTGGCACAACCGATCACTATGAGGAGACCGATGCTGGTGTTTTCGAGAGCCAGTCGGTGGCGACTCAAATGGAGTCTGATCTGTTGGCCGAAGTGGGCAAGACCTGTTGCAAATACCAGGGTGGGCAGAAACACTGCACCCATGGCGAATCCAGCGCCCAAAACTGCACCATTGAGAAGACTGGCACTGGTAGCTGCTGCAAGTATCAGGGTGGTCAGGGGGGCACAGGGATTGAGTGCCATGCCAAAGCCCATCAGATAGAGACTGCCCGGCAGACTCTTTTTGCTCAGGGAATGGGGTTTCAGGCTTGAGGTCAGTGCTTCTGGCGTCACCGATTGACTGGATTGGCAGGCGGATTTACAGGTTTTGGGCTGGCGACGAAAAATAATCGACAGTGCGACCAGAATGGTCGCGCCACCCAGGAACCAGCGTACCCAGGGTTCGGCCACCAGGTCTTCCACCCAGAGTCCGGCCCAGCCTGCGGCTGCTGCCAGCAAGGTGTATCCGGAGATCCGCCCGAGTGAGAAGGGCAACAGAGTACGCCAGGCACCCCAGTCATGTTGGTCACTACCGGTAAATACCGGTCCCAGATAGGGGAGACAGGCAATGGTGCAGGGCCCTGATCCGAAACTGAGTCCCAGCAGCAGGGCTGAACCAAAACTCAGGCTGACAGGCTCGATCGGGATCATGAGGGTTCAGCCCTGCGTTTACTCTCTTTGTTGCCAAACCAGGCGATCAGGTTCTGTTTCTCCCAATTGGTCTGCGCCTTTTTTCGCTTTTTGAAATACTGAGGGTCAGCACTGAAAAGGGGTATGAATGCATATTTAAGTTGTAAAACATTCTTGTCTGGACAGAACTCGACACAACGTCCGCAGAGTGTGCAGTCTTCAAAGGTGACATTCCGACTGGTCATGTCAGTATGGATTTCATGGATGTCCATTGGACAGGCCTTGGCGCAAAGTCCGCAGCGGTCACATCGTGGGGATGCATTTTTGATCAAGCGTAACAATCCCATTTTGCGAAACACGGCATGCAGCGCCAGCATCGGACAGATGCGGCAGAAGGGTTGGCGCAGCGTCAATCCCAATGCAAGCATGAGTCCGAACAGAAAGTCAGCGAATAACGTCAGGGTGATGGTGGTGGCATTTGCCGTATCGACATGAAGTTGCTCGGTACTGCCGGTCGCCAGCGTGGTGAGGATTCGACTGGGACATATCTTGCAGAAGGGGTCTCCCAGGTCATGGTTCAACATCCCCATACCCGTCAGCAAGGGGAAGCCGAAGACGAGCAACACCAGAATAAACCATTTTACAGGGCGAACCTTGGCAACCAGGGATTTGGAGAGTGATTCCTGACGCTGTAAGCCGATCTTTTGACCGATCATCTGCAGCAGCTCCTGGAATGTACCCAGGGGGCAGAGCCAACCGCAGAAAGCCTTGTTGAGTATCACAAACAATACTAAAAAGGTGCCCAGGGTAATCAATGTGGGCATCACACCCATCAACAGGTTACCCCCTTTGGCAATGGTCTCACCAAGCCGGTGATCCATCTGGTGCTGGATGGGAATCAGGGTACAGAGATCCGAACCCTGGAAATCGTAAGCGCAGCTCAGGGCGGGCAGGGCGCCACTGAGTTTCTCTTCCAGGTAGTAACCGGTAATCAGACCTCCATAAACGAAAAAGACAAAGGCACTGATCTGCACCAGTTTGCGTATCACGGAAAGATTCAAGGTGCTCATGCTTTTTTGTCCCGATTCTTCAGGTTTTGTCCCAGATAGCCACCAGCGAGAAAGCCTATGCCCAACACCAACAGCCCCAACTCTGTGGATTGCCAGTGGCTGGGATTGACCCGGTAGTCGGCAACCAGTTGAGTGGAGTGGTTCGTATCGCTTTGTTGATACTCACCACTGATGGTGAGTTGTGCTGTCTGCTTACTTCTTTCGCCCTCTGTCAGGCCAGGAAAATCATCCGGAATCTGGAAAGTGACCCGGCCATGTTCGTCTGTATAGAGAGTCTGCTCACTGCCGTTTGAGGTGGTCAGTGTCAAAGGGTGATTACTTAATAGTTCTCCCTGGTATCGTGCCAGGAACCCCCAGGTCTGTTGACTGTGGTAGCGGTAGTGCTCTCTCGGCAGTGGATCCGGAACAATCTCAAACTCGCTTTTTTGTGCAGCAGTCAGTCGGACAGGGTTCTGTTTACTGGGACGTCCGAACATATACTGGTAACGAATGATCACCTCTTTGTGGTCACCCCAATCCTTCTCCACTACCAGGGCATGATAGTTGTCCACACCGCTCACCGGCATGGTGACTTTGCCCATTACCGGAGTGATGGTTTGGCTTGAGAGATCGGGTTGTATATAGGTGATCTTAGCGCCATCAAGATTGTCTATATGAAAGGTTTTGGCTCCCCGGTGGCCATGAGAGGCTGCGGGCTTTTTGCTTTTGAGGTTCTGTTCCTCTTCCGCAACGACTGCCCCGGTCGGGGGCAGTAGCAAGGTGGCCAGCATGATTGCCAAATTAGATGGTTTCATGAGTGTTCATCCTCAGAACAGATAGGTATAAGTGAGCATGGCATTACGAGGTGCGCCAGCCGAATAGGTCTTATTGCCACTGGTGCTTTTCTTTACTTCCGTGGCATAGCGCTTGTCAAACAGGTTTTCCACATTCAGAGCCAGCGTATGGGATCCTGTCTGATAACTGAGCATCAGATTGGTGAGGAAGTCGTAACCATCGTATTTTTCAGTATTGGCATTATCGACGTAATAGCTTCCCCAGCTGTTGCTGCGGATCACCGCTTTTATGCCGAGCGGGTGGTTGTAACCTAATCCCAGACCATATTGCTGGCGAGGAATATAGGGAAGCTGGTTGCCAGATCGGTCAACCGGGGTTTGAGTGCGTCCGCTGCGAACCAGTTCATCAAAATCGGTAAAAGTATAATCACTGTAAGCAAAACTGCCTTCCAACCAGATGTTGTTGGTAACATCGTAGCGACCGCTGAGTTCAACACCTTTCTTCAAGGTTTCACCAGCATTTTGAAACTCAGTGGTTAGATCCTCATTGAGGGTTGAAACGATCTCATCACTGACTGTGGTGCGATAGAGTGCCAGGTCGAACGACCACGCCTGCTCACGCCCCTTTAAACCCACTTCAACGTTTTGTGCTGTGGCAGCATCCAGTTTCGGATTGCTCTGAATCTCTGATTCGGAAGGCACCTGTCCCGATTGAGCAACCACACCATAGACATTGATGCGCTGATCAATCGCATAGGTCAAACCCAGCTTGGGCGAGAAAAGATTGAAGGTTTTATCGGTTTTTGTCTTTTCCGGTGTGTCAAAGAAGGTATAGGTCCCACTGCCATAGCTGTATTCACCAAATGCGGTGTTATCGATGTCAAAGTTGTTGCGGTCATAACGAAAGCCGAGTTCAAGATTAACTTTTTCAGTCGGTTGCATGGTCTCCTGGATGTAAAAGCCATACAGGGTATTGGTGGCATCCTCTTCTTCAAGCAGATCACCGGCGCGATCGGAGTTGGTATGTAGAATGGTCGCTGGTCCGGTTGGATTCCAGGCCGGTGGTGGAGCCGTCTCAACATCGGCATAGGTGTATTTCTTCGCGCCTTCAGTGTTATCCCGGCGAGCTGTCACACCTGTGACCAGAGTGCTTTCTCCCCAAAGCTGATGTTTGTATGTGATCTCGAGATCGGTACCGAAAACAGTCGTACCCGGATTGTCATTGATGGCACCGGTCACCGGATGGTAGTGATCCCACTGATTAGCGTAGACCCTTGGCTTCAGGGTGAGGTTATCCATCTCCTGTTCATAACGGGAGTTGAAAAACCAGATGGTGGAGTAGCGTCCACTGTGTTGCCAGGGGCTGCTGGTGGTATCTTTCTGCTCACCGCTATCCAGATAATTCTCAAACTCGTCTTCATCCATGGAGCCAGGCAGTTGCAGATCCGCTTCATGGTAACTCAGTTCTGACTCCAGAGTGCCGCCATTGTCCAGCAGAAAACCGTGTTTCAGAGCCAGCTGTTTGGACTCAAACTCGTTCCAGTCCCGCCAGTCGTTGTCGGTTTTGCGATATGACGCTGTGATCGATGCGGCGTTACTGTCATTGATATCACCGGCCAGTCGTCCATGCAGGTTCTGCTGTCCAAATTCACCGGCTCCCAGTTTGATTCGGTTACTGTCTGTATCGAATACTGATTTTGAGATGATCTGGATGGTACCGCCAGCAGAGCCGGCACCAAACAGTGAGCCAGGCCCCTTGGTGATCTCGATGCGTTCGATATCCTGGGTATCGATGAAATCAAAACGGGAAAAGCTGTCGGGATCTGTCATTGGAACCCCATCCCGGATGACCATGATCTCCCGCACACCGTAGTTGGCTTTCTGCCCGGCGCCACGAATAATCAGGCGGCTGTCATAGGCTGAATTCTTGGAATTGATCAAGACGCCTGGGCTGCCCTGAATGGCATCCTTGATGTTGAACATCTTTTCACTTTCGATGCGTTCCGAGTCGATGACATCGATTGAGCCGGCAACCTCTTTGGTTTTTCGTTCGATTCTGGAGGCGGTAACACTGATGACATCAAACTCCTCATCCGTGGCACTGTTTTCAGCTTCGTCTGCGACGGCGGAAGGTTGGGTGGCTACGGTCAGGAGGGATAAGAGTGCAAAGTTGATACTGTGTTTAGGTAAAGACTTCATAAGTTATAATTCTGCTGTACATGTTAAAAGGTTGGTAATGGTCATCATCCGGATGATCAATCACCTCATTGCTCCAGGTAGTCACAGAATAAAGTTGTAACGTTATCGAACTTTTATCTCTGTTCCCGAGTCCGAATCGATATCCGGCTGACTGCTTTCCATGGCGGACATTCCAGGTAATAGCAATTTCAAGGCCAGGGATTAAGTTATTGAAATAAAAAAATTAAATGTTATTCAGTTGGGTTCCCAATTGAGTCAAAAGACCTAAAGTGGGTGATATGACCTAAATTTTGTATGGATTAGAAGGTCAGTGTTTTACACACCTGCTTGAATGGTTTTAATAGTCGATAGCTGTCGATGAAAAGAGCTGGCACGATAGAGAAGCGTGTCGATGGGGCGGTTGCTACTACCTAAAGGTGCAGTCAACGCTAACGTTAGACGAATAGATCACAACTGCAATGAGAAAAAAGTACATAGCTTTCAATCGCCCATTGAGCTTTCTGATACTGGTAGGCGGTATCGCCATCATGGTTATTGGTGTACCGATACTGGCCAGCCTATGGCGAGGGGGCGATTTTGCGGTTGCACTGTTTCTTGGTTGTATTTCTGTGATTATGGTCAATTTGATCTTTGCATCCGAAAACAGACTGACGGACAAAGCAGAGTTCAAGACCGATAATAATTTGAATGATTCTGATGGACCCTGATTGTCCGGTACTCCTGCAGGTTATGTGGGGTTCCATTTATCTGTTTCAGGAAGCGATAGAGTGTGAGAGCAGTAGATCCTGTTATAAAAGCATGATGGTGGCTGCAAGGAAAATCTGCAGAGAGAAAGTGAATGGATCCGGTGGCAGGATCATTAAACCGAATCTGGAATCTTGATCACGATCAGACTCCACCACTGTGAATGGTTTCGTAATAGACCTTTTCCAGTTGGTTCTTATGTTCCGTCTCTTCATTGGCAAGGAATTGAAACAGCTCCTTGATCGGACCATCCCCGGTGCTCTCGGCGAGTGCATGGTACTGTTCCATGGCCGCATGTTCACGACCTAACGCATATTGCAGTACCGACTGGTCGTCGGGCCTGTCACCCAGTTCCGGAAGGTGGATGGCATCGGAGAACTTTTTATCGCTTGCCGGGATCTCCACCAGGGTTTGAACCTGCTTCTCCAGATCGGGACGGTTTTTCAGTTCGGTAAACAGATCGAAATGGCGCTGCTCCTCTTCTGCCAGCTCCTCTACCAGATAGCGGATCTGTTTACTGACTTTAGGAATCAGGTCCGTGTAGAAGTCCCGGGCGGTACGTTCGAACTCGATTGCAACATCCAGAATCTCCGCCAGGCTTTTTTTCGATTTCAGTCTGTCGTAACTGCTGCTATGACCTTCAGACATGGCGATGCCACTCCTGCTGTTATTGCTGATTCAACCACTCATCGATGCTGGCAGCCACGCGATGACCATCCGCGATGGCATGGACCACATCCGGTCCATTGACGCAATCACCAGCGGCCCATAGCCAGTCGACTGAGGTTCGACCCTGTCCATCGATACTGAGTCGGCCCCTTTGCCACTCCAGGGCTTCCGTCAGGTCGTCACCAAGCAGATTGTTATCCGACATCTGACCGATCGCTTCTATGACCATGTCAGCGGCGTGAATCTGCTCATCCTGCTCATCATATTCCGGCGCGAAGCGACCTTGCTCATCGAAGATGGAGCGGACCTTCCAGGTCTTCAGTCCGATCAGTTTGTTGTTTTTGATGATGCAGGCCTGGGGGCCTCGTGCATCATAGATCTCAATGCCTTCCTCACGACACTCTTTGATCTCCACCGGGTCAGCCAGAAAGTTGCTCATCTCTTCCAATGCCGTGACCGTCACCTGAACCTGACCAAACTGCTGTTGCTGTTGACGGGCGAGAGTTCTGGCAATATCCATCGCCACGTTACCACCACCAATGACAACCGCCTTCTGTGGAATCTCATACGCTTCATCGTCAGTGGTTCTGCGCAGTAGATCGATCGCTTTGCGCACCTGTTTGTGGTCAGCACCGGGAACCCGGGTGGAGCGACCAAGATGCAGACCAATGGCCAGTACCACCGCATCATAGTCCGCTTCCAGTTGCGCCATAGTGATATCCTTACCGACCTGAATACCGGTCTGGATCTTCACCCCCATGGAGGTGATCACATCGATGTCCTGGTCGAGCATGTCGTAGGGCAGGCGGTATTCGGGAATTCCGTAACGGGGCATACCGCCCGCTTCCTTACGAGCCTCGAAGACCGTTACCTGATGCCCTTTGCGAACCAGGTCGTAGGCGGTGGTGAGACCGGCCGGTCCGGCGCCGATAATGGCGATCTGTTTGCCGCTCAGATAGTCCGCTTTACCCTCCGCAGCAATCTGCTTGATCCGTTCATGATCCACCGAATCCATGGCGTAGCGTTTCAACCAGCGGATGGATACGGGTTCACCCCGTCGGCCGATCGAGCAGGCATCTTCGCAACGATGGGTGCAGACCCGGCCGCAGACATGGGAGAAGGGGTTGCTCTGATAGATCCAGCGCACTGCGTCCTCCAGGTTGCCCTGCCAGATCGAACGGATATATTCGGGCGCGTCCATATGGGTTGGGCAGGCGTCGTGACACATACCGCACTGAACGCAGCGTGAGGCTTCGATCACCGCCTGCTGATCGGTGTAACCGGCAACGATCTCATTGAAGTTGTCGATTCGCTCCTCGGCTTCCAACTCTGCCATCGGCTGTCGGTTCAGATCGAGCAGATCGGAGTCATTGGTCTTCTGCCACCCCTCACCGTAGTACTCGCCATGGATACCGGTTTCATCCGGTAGGATGAAATAACTGTCGATCTCCTCCTGAGTACAGGTATGAACATATTCACGGGAGAGAGAGATAGCGCTGGTCGGACAGATGTCGACACACAGGGCGCACCAGCAGCAACGGCCATAATCGATTGCCGGGCGAAGATTGCGCACGCCGTTGATCGGATCTTCCGGCAGATGGGGAACCTTGACCATGGTGATGGCTGCGTTGTCACACACTTTCTGGCAGGAACTGCAGCCAATGCACTTTTCATGATCGTTAAGATGAAAGCCCCGGTAGTTGTCTGCCGCCGGTCGGGGTTCCAGCGGAACCGTGACCGGTTTGCGCATGAAAAACTGCAGTGCCTTGAGCGGGCTGAGGATTGAGCCGGCCTCCTCATGCTCGATCGTCACGTTCTGTTTGCTCAGTTTGGCATCATCAATCGGTTTGGACATCAGCGATTACCCATAGATCTCAACGGTCAACTTCCGGCGGACAGGCATCCAGGGAGAACATGGTCTGGGCAATGTCCTCGATGCGCGATCCGACCGACATCTTCTCCAGTACCTGTACCGCATGCATGGAGGAGGGGCCACGTACATGCACCCGGTAGGGTTTGGGGCCGCCATTGGAGACTACGTAGTAGCAGAGCTCCCCTTTGGAGGATTCAACCCGGGTGTAGGTCTCCCCGGCAGGGACATTCCAGGCCAGTGGATTGGGGATCGGTGCCCGAATCGGACCATGGATGTCAGGCAGAATCTCCACCACCTGGCGCAGGATGCGGATACTCTCCATCAACTCTTTGCGGCGCACCAGGGTACGTGCCCAGGCATCACCGCTCTCTTCAACCGGGATATCGAACGCCAGTTGATCGTAGACCAGATAGGGGTCATCCCGGCGTACATCGAAGGCCAGCCCGGTGGCGCGCAGATTGGGACCGGTGACACCCCACTCCAAGGCCTGCTCACGGGACATCACACCGGTGCCTTTGGCGCGCTTCACGAATACCTGGTTTTTGAAGAAGAGGTTATCGTAGTCAGGCAGTCGTGACTCGATGTAGTCGAGGGTTTCTGTCAGGCGTTGCAGGAACCCTTCAGGCAGCTCCCGGCGCACACCGCCGGGGATGTTGTAGATGCTGTAGACCCGACCACCGGTAAACTCCTCGAACAGATCGAGCAGCAGATCCCGGTCGGCCACGCCCCAATACATGGTGCTGTACATACCGGTGGTCGCCGCATGACCGCCAAAGGTGAACAGATGGGCTGCGATGCGTGACAGCTCCAACTGCATCACCCGCAACCACTGAGCCCGTTGCGGGACTTTCAGGCCACACAACTCTTCAACCGCCATCGAGTAGCAGAGCTCCATCGGTGAAGGGTCAGGCACACAGATACGAGGCACCAGGGCGATGTTCTGTATCCACAGCCGCTGCTCCATCAGTTTTTCAAAACCCCGATGCAGATAACCGCCATCCGCCTTGGCCTCCAGCACGATATCGCCATGCAGCTTTACCTTCAGTGCATAGTTGCCTTCGATACCCGGATGGTTCGGACCGAAATTGAGTTCATACTCATTACTCGGCGGCTGGCGCTGGGCTTCGTAATTCTCAGGTCTCATATGATTTCGCTTGTTTTTGAAATTGGGGTCCGCAAATGAACGCGAATAAACGCATATGTATTAAGAAGCTCGCTTATAACAAAGCAAGTGTCCCTAGCTTCAGTTGGGAACAATTGACGTAGTGGGTGATACATTTGCAATCCAATAACCATCAATAACATTTGCGTTTATTCGCGTTCATTTGCGGACCAAAAACTCTTCACTTCTTCTTCTGACTGAAGCGCTGCTCTTCCGGCGGGATGATTACACCACCCCCTTCGGCAACCAGCTCCTGTAGCCACTCCGGGTTGTACTCCTGCCAGCTCAGGTGCTCGTTGATGTAGGCTTCGCTGTCGAACTCCTTGCGCATCGGTGGCGGACCGTCCCATTCGGTGAGGATGAACTTCTCCATATTGGGACTGCCTTCGAAGTGGATGCCATACATCTCGTGGATATCCCGTTCGAAAAAGGCGGCGGGCTGATAGAGGTCATACACCGAGAGATAGACCCCGGGTTCACGGGCAATGCGTATATGGGCCGATACCAGGGAGTGACTCTCATAGGACCAGACGTGGTAGACCAGCTCAAACTCGCCATCGTCGATCCAGTCGACACAGCTGATCGCGGAAAGATGGATATAGCCGGCTCGTCCCTGCAGCAGTTCCAACAGAGCGGGCAGGGCATCCGCCGGTACATCAACCCGCACCCGACGACTGCTTTTACGACGAACTTCGATGCCTTCGATCTCCTTCAGGAGATTGTCCAGCCAATGGGCGACTTGCTGACTCATTCAACCGGCTCCTTGAGTTTGTGGCCGAGGCGCATCTCAAGGGCCTCCAGGGGTTGCTGATGCTGCTCCAGCAGGCGGGTGTGTTGACCCAGGGTACCTTCACCCATCAGCTCATAGTGTTTCGCTTCCGTGATGATGTCAGTGGGAGTCTGCCAATCCTCGCCGAACAGCTTCTGTTGATTGCCCAGGTAGTAGTCATAGTTGCGGTAGTAGTCCTGCCAACTGTCGGCTTCACCGTTCTTGATACGATCCATCAGTTTCTGCAGACCGCTGATCACCGCCTCGGGTCTCGGCATGCAACCGGCGATATAGAGATCGACCGGCATATATTCATCGAGTTTTTTCGCGGTTGCATAGCTCTGCCAGTACATGCCGCCATTGACTGTGCAGGAGCAGATCCCCACGACATATTTCGGTGAACCCATCTGCTCATAGGTGAGGATCACCCGTTTCAGGGTTTTGATCGAGACATAGCCGGTAATCAACAGAATATCCGCCTGTCTGGGGGAGACCATGGGTTGAATGCCAAGGCGCTCCATATCGAAACGGGAGGTCATCGCCGGCGGCAGTTCGATCGCGCCGCAGCCGGTACAGTAGTGGAGAATGAACAGGGAGCGCGAGCGGCAGAAGCGCACCAAATCATCGAACACCCGGGCCAGGGGATTGCCCTTTTTCTCTTCGACTACCGGTATCTTTTGTAATCTGCTCATAACCATCACCAAAGTCGTTGGGTTAACTTGCCCGTAGTGTTTCGCTACTGGCTCGTCAGTCCGGCATTGCCGGTATTCACTTTCCTTGAGAGCCAATCACTGTTTCACAAGGACTCGCCACACACAGCCTGCGGGCGCAAATTCACATTACGAAAGCCAAGCCGATCAGTCCCAGTATCACCGGCCATTTCCACATCAGACGCAACAGATCCTCGGTGCGATAACGGGGGAACAGGTAGGCGATACTCACTGGAATGGCCAGCACCAGAAAACTCTTGATCAGAAAATCGAACCAGGTGGTACCACCACCGAGGAACAGACTCACATAGAGAACCGAGGTGGTGTAGAGCTGGAAGCACTGCATCACGAACAGGCCACCCAGATACTTACCACTCATCTCAACCATCGGCCCGGTGGCAATCTCAGCCGGGGCGATATAGATCTCGAAAGGCTGTTTACCCAGAGAGGCATGCATGGCGATCAGACCGGCGATGGCCAGCAGTGGCATCTCAACCACCCCCCAGGTTGCGAAGCCACCAGCCTGCTGTGTGGCGATGATCTCCACCAGATTGGTGGTGCCGGCAGCATAGGCGACGCCAAAGATGACGATCACCAAGGGAATGTCATAGGCCAGCATCGCAGTCAGCGCGCGGGCGATGCCGATCGAGCCATTGGGATTGGCACACTGACCGACACCCAACGCCAGGCCGAGGGACGGAATCATCATCAGATAGAGCAGGGTGATCAGTCCCCCCTTTTCCGCGATGCCGTTCATACCGGGTACCGGTAGCAGAGTCTCTGCGGCAATGTAGCCGCCCATCGCCATGACGATTCCGATGTCATGAATCAGGCCGTGTGAGACCTGCGTGCGTTTGCCGTGAAGCTTGACGATGTCATAGAGCGGCTGAAAGAAAGGCGGTCCGATACGACGTTGAATCCTTGCCGCAATACGCCGCATCATCAGCACCATCATCATGCCGACGATAAAAGCAATCAACGGCATCAGGGTCAGCTCAATGAAAAGTTCGATCGGTGCCATTAGAAAACCACCCAGGCAATTATGAAGAGTGCCGTACTTAACAGATAGAATTCAGAGTTGGCACGGCGGTAGATACCCTGCATGCCAAGGGAGAGAAACTCGACCAGTGAGGTAATGCTGTTTTCCAGCCATTGAAAACTGCCACGATACCAGCCACGGATCAGATGCATCAGGCCGGAGTAGAAGTTATCACTGTACTGGTAGCGCACATCGGCGGTGAGAAAGTGACCGCCAGCATAGTTGTCGAGCTGATGAACCCGCTTACTGGGTCCGGCGGAGTAGAAGATCACAGCACCGATACCGAAGCCGGCAAACAGCACGCCGATCACCCAGATCATATCGAGGCTGCCACTGGAGGATTCGATACCGCCGAGGGTGATCTCGGGACCAGTGAGACCAATCGTCTGCAGTGCGGCGCTTACCCAAGTGAGCGGGATGCCGGGCAGCAGTCCGGTGACGAAGATCGTGCCGGCCAGTATCAGCATCGGAGTCATCATGCTCCAGGGGGCTTCGCGAACCTGTTCGTGTTCCACTCTCAGCTGGCCGAGAAACATATTGTGAATCAGCTTATAGACCGACAGGATGGTGCCCAGCGTGCCGATGATGGTGCCGAGGAAAAGCAGTGGCATGCCATCTTCAAGCAGTGATCGATAGACCAGCCATTTGGAGACGAAACCGTTCATCGGAGGCAGGCCTGCCAGGCCGATGATGCCGGTCAGCAGCACCAGAAAGGAGAGGGGCATCCGTGCAACCAAGCCGCCCAGCTTATTCAGATCAGCCGTGCCTGTACGATGCATGACGGCAAATACTGCCATTAAGAGCGCCGCCTGACAGGCTGCATAGTTCAGCACATGCAGCAGACCACCGGCGGCCCCCAGGGAGTTGGCGGTGACCAGGCCGAGCAACATGTAACCACCCTGACCGATACCGTGCCAGGCCAGCAGATAGCGAGCGTCATTCTGTTTCAGGGCGGTATAGGTGGGAAAGATGATGGTGAATACCGCTATCCAGGCCAGCAGATCCCGGGCATCGATGAGGGTGAAGGGGATTTTGAGGCTGTCGATGTTGACGATACCAAACAGTTTCACCAAAACCAGCAGAATGGCAAACAGACCCATGCGGGAAGAGATGGCACCCAGAAAGGCGCTGCCGGGACCTGGGGTTTCCGCATAGGCGGCCGCCTGCCAGAGATGAAAGGGGAGCAATCCCATCTTGATGCCGAAACCGCTGCCGAAGAGTAGTACCAGCATCCAGAGCTGGCCGGTACTCATTTTTTCAACTGCGATCAATATGGCTTCGTACTGCAGGGAACCGGCCGCCGCATAGACCAGTGCAATGCCACCGAAGATCGACATCCCGCCGACAACCGCATAGGTGATGTAACGTATGGCCGCCTTGGTGGCAACGCCACCGGCAACGGCCATCAACAGGAAGCCCGCCCAACTGACCAGTTCCCAGCCGATGAATAGAGAGAGCAGATCGCCGCTGGCAAGCAGGATCAACATGGTGAAGACATTCAACGCCATCGCCAGATGAAACAGCCAGACATTGCCCCTCTGCTGTTTGAATTTCCGCTCCCACTCACCGCATGAGAACCAACTGGTGAGCAGTGCCGCCACCAGAGTGATCAGTGCAAAGAACCAGCTCAGGGCATCGAAACGCCAGGAGAGATCCTGTCCCATCACCGAAAGGCTTAACTCGGAGGCGATGGGATCACCACCATAACCCAGTGCGGCCATCTTGATCAGGACCAGCAGTTGCCCACCATAGAGAATGGTGACCATCCAGCCCACCGCCAGACCGCGACCCAGTATCAGGGCAACCAGTACCGTGGCAGCCGAAAAGATCAAAAGCTCATCCAATAGGCTGAAAATCACAATTGGCCTCCGGGCGTTACCGGTATCACGGTTTGTATGTAGAGCTCGGCATTCTTTGCCTCCGCCGCAATCGCTTGCAGTCCATCACCGATGGGAGCGATCAGTACCGTTGCCGCCAGCAGTGTGATGCCAAAGAGTGAAGCCGTAGCCAGGGAGAGACCGGGCAAGTGTTGATACTCAGGCTGTTCGGTGGTGGTCTCGGCAGAACTGTAGAGCTTCGCCACGATGCGGAACAGATAGCTTGTCTCGATAACCGTGGCCAAGAGAAATACCAGCAGACCGATCAGATAGAGTGGCTCACTCTGAGCAGCCAATTCGGTGATCAGGGTGAATTTTGCCCAGAAGCCGGGCAGCGGGGGAACACCAACCAGGGAGAGGGCGAACAGGGTAAACAGTGCCGCACCAACCGGTGACCGTTTGGCCGCTCCGGTCAACCGTTCGAGTGACCCACCCCAGCCGTCAGCCAGCATGAAGAGTCCGGTTTTGATCACCAGATGGTGAAGCGACAGTGCCAGCAGGGCCAACAGCCCCCGCTCATCCGGTAAGGAGAGGGCGATAAAGATAATGCCCAGCTGACCGATCGAGGAGAAGCCGAGCATTCGCCGCATGTCCTTGGCACGCCAGGCTGCGAATTCACCACTGATGACACCGAGAATACCGAGAATGAGAATGATCTGTACCGCTTCCGGCTGATCAAATATCAGCACCAGCAGCCGCAGTATGATCAGCAGTGCCAGTTTCGACAACAGTCCAGCAAGGAAGCCGGAGAGCCGGCTGGAGGCGGTGGCGTAGATCTCGGGTACCCAGGCGTTGACCGGAAACAGCTCCGCTTTGACACCGATACCGATCAGGATCAGCAGGTAGGCGGTCAATCCGAGTCTGTCGTGCAGCAGTTCCGGGGCCAGCTGCGCCAGATGGGCCAGGTTGAGGGTGCCGGTCTGACTGTAGATCAGTGCGATACCGAGCAGCGTCAAGACGGAACCGATACCGCTCAGGATCAGATAGCGAAAGGTTGCAGCGTAGGCTGCCGAGGTAGTGGAAGCAACCACCAGCCCGAAAGTGGCCACAGCTGCCAGTTCATAAAAGACGTACAGGTTGAACAGGTCTCCGGAGAGCGCCAGTCCAGTGGAGGCGGCAACCAGTAGCAGCATCAGGGCCTGTCGTCTGGCTGTATCCTGATTTAAGACATAGGGCCAGCAGATCAATCCCAGCAGCTGAACAGCAAAGGCAAACAACAGGGCCAAAGAGTCGAGGTAGAGATTGATGCCATAGGGAGCATCGAATCCGCCAAGCGCAATCGACAGTGGCAGAGTGATGTCGTTAAACCAGAGATTACCCAACAACCAACAGCCATAACCCAGAATGATCGGTCCGAGCCATAAGCCGAGAGCCTGGGAGAGACGCATTACCACAGGCAGTAAGAAGGCGCCAAGCAGAGGCAGGGCGATGGTCAACACCAGGTTGTTCATGCGTCGCCTCCTCGGGATTCTGCGGTATGAGCCGGGAGCGGTGACAGGGGACGCTCACCGAGTGGGGCATCCTGACTGATGTCCCTGCGGATTCCCGCACTGGCGGCTATTTCAGCATCCATTTTTTCCGCCACTTCACGACGCTTCAGGTTGCCATAACGCTGGCGGATACGAATCAATATGCTGACAGCCAGTGCCTGGATGCCGACGCCAATCACGATCGCCGTCAGCACCATGGCCTGAGGAACCGGATCGACCATCGCCGGCTGTTCGGCTCGTTGCATCAGGATTGGCGCCACCGCATCCCAGCGATAGCCGGAGAGTACCAGCATCAGGTTGGCTCCCGCTTCGGCAATCACCAGCGCAAGCACCATGCGGAACAGGTGGCTGCTGAGCACCACACCGGCGAGGCCGATAATCACCAGCCCCAGGGCGGTGACATAGAGGATCAGTTCAAGTGTCACACCCGGGATCATTGTTCAGACTCCGTTTGTGCCAGATTGGAGAGCAGGCTGGCCAACTCGGCACCGACCTTCAAACCCACTGCGATATAGAGCAGTGGCAGGGTGCCGGCCGATATCAGCGAGCCAAGGGTATCCTGATTGAGCATCGGTTGCAGAAATGCCTGCCCCTCGGCCAGGGCGGCAAGCCCGATGAGAATAAAGCTGGCGCCGGCGAAGGCTTCAATGACACTCAGAATGGAGTGGTGCAGGCGCGCGCCGGGCCTGGCCAGCAAGGGCAGGAAAAAGGCTGCGGCAAGAATCACACCGCCCTGAAATCCGCCACCCGGTGTCAGATGGCCGTGAAAGATGATGTAAAAGCCGATCGTCAGCAGAAAGGGAAAGATCAAAGCCCCACCGTGAAAGAGTACGAATCCACCTTTGCGCTGTGTGCCCGTGGTGGTATGCCGACGACCCAGCACCAGTCCGGCGGCCGATGCCGCGGCAAACAGGATGGCGAGCTCCCCGAGTGTATCGATACCCCGGTAACCGAGCACCACTGAGGTAACAATATTGGCAGCACCGACCTCCTGGGGAGAGGCGGACTGTATCGCTTCGCCGATGCGCATCGGCGGAGTGCCGAAATCGATGCCGCTGGCAATCGCCAGAAGCATGAAACCCAGGCCGCCGGCAAACAACAGGCCGGTGAGATTACGCATCGTCTTTCCCCTTGCTTGAAGCGCTCAGCAGATTACTGTTTTCGCTGCCGCTATCGATCTGCCACAAGCCCAGGCGGCGCAATGCCAAAGCCAGGATCAGACTGCTCAGACCGGCACCCACGGCCGCTTCGGTCATCGCCACATCCGGTGCCCGCATCAGGGCAAACAGCAGCGCCAAACCGAGCGACACCACAGAGGCGGCCGCTACCGCAGCGAGATGGTTTTTCACCACCAGTGCCAGCACCGCACTGCTTAACATCATGATGCCCAGGATCAGAGCAATCCAAAGTTCTACTTCACTCATCGGTCAGCCTCTCCTGCTTGGCTTACGCTGGCTTTGCTCCAGGGCTTTACCCCAGCCTTAAGCAGTGCCCGGGCAATGGTGGAAGAGCCGAGTGGATTGGTAATCAGAATCAGCACGCCGATCACCAGCAACTTCGACCACCAGGCAGGGTAGAGCAGAGCAATACCGATCAACAGGCAGAGCGACCCAAGGGTGACCGCCTTGGTGCCTGCCTGGATACGGTTATAGACATCGGGCATACGGATCAGTCCGATGGCGCCGAACAGGGTGAAGGCGGCACCGACAACAAGAAACAGATCGGCAATCAGTCTCATCAGCCATTCCCCTCAATCGTTCGGGCGATGGCGACCACACCGACAAACGCCAAGGTGCCGTAGATCAGCGCTACATCCAGATAGAGTGGGCTACCCAGCAGGGCGGCGAGGATCACCAGTCCGGAAGTTGTTATCACCGCCAGGGTATCGGCGGCAACCACCCGGTCCGGGGTTGTGGGGCCCAGGATCAGGCGCAACAGACTGAGTAATACCGCAGCACCCAGCAAGCCCAGTGCCACGATCTCCAATAGGGTTAATGTCATAACACGAAGCCTTTCAGGTGTTGTTCAAATTTGCTGGTAATGGCCTGAGTGGTAGATGCCAGATCACTGCCTGGGGGACAGTCCACCCAATGCACCAACAACACCTGGTCCTGAACATCGACAGTCAGGGTGCCGGGGGTCAGGGTAATGCTGTTCGCCAGAATCAGACGGCCCAACGGTGATTTGAGTTTGGTCTCCACCTCCACTACGGCTGGTTGCAAAGGCAGTGAAGGACTTAGTACGCGCCGGGCCATATCGAGGTTGGCTTGAACCAGTGCCACGATAAAGGTGCCGAGGTAGCGTAGCAATGGAAGCAGGGCAGCTGGTGAAATGATCAGCCCGGTGAGGATGCTGAGGTGAGGTCGGCTTGCCAGGGTGACAATCAGAGCGACCACCGCTCCGGCAGCCATCTCCGCTGTGTCCAGATTGCCGACCAACAACATCCAGAGTGCAAACACAAGCAGGTAGAGAAACAGTCCGTGGACAAAACCGGGTTCAGGTCGTTGTATGGACTTCGTCGTCATACTCGGAGTCACCTTTCGTTGTGGTTGTGCGTTCTATTGTACGCGCTATTTCGTTATCAAATCATCTTTATGTTACAGCCCAATGACGCGACTCAAACTTCCATTTGTCAATCATGCCGCTGACAACAGTGCAGGTGGGAAATAAGCTTTTGAAATCGCTTCATGCAGGGTGCCGAAATCGATCTGCAAATCGTCAATAAAATCATGCAGTACATTGTTATCCATCTTATCCGTCAACATCTCTGTCAGGCGGGTATCGATCTTTTTCAGTACTTTTAACGGTGTTCTGTTTTTCGGCAGACGGGAGATATTGAAACGGATATTTTCCGTGCAATAGCTAATTGAACGGGGAAAACCCTGTGTTTTGAATAGAAACTGGAGAACGTCATTACGATTGATTCTGACCTGCATATGTTGTCGATACATCTGATAAGCGCTGAGTGACTTCAACATACTCATCCATAGGATGTCTTCAAATGGTGCCAGTTCGGGTGCCTCTTCCGGGAGTGGGTTTTCAGATCGTACATCGATGATTCGTGTTGTCATATCGGCACGCTCCAGCTTACGTCCCAAATTGAGAAAGCGGTAGGCCTTGTCGTGATTCATACTGCCGGCCAGTAACCCGGTCATCAACTGTGAGCCGGCTATGATATGCTCCAGGTAAGCTTGTCTGCCCTGGCGGGAAAAGCTGCTCTGTTTGCGCTCCAGGGCCGTCTGATAATAACTGTTGATCGACTCCCAGGCTTCCCGTGGCAATATCTCGCGTATGGTGCGGGCGTTCTCTCGCAATGCGCAGAGGGTGCTGATGATGGAGCTGGAGTTGGATTCATCGCTGATCAGAAAATTCGCCACCCGGCGTTCGGTAAACTCCGGATGACGAGCCAGATAGGCCTCGTAGCAACCCAGCAGCTTGATGAGTGCATCCCAGCCTGGCGCAACCTTAGGTGGCAGATCCAGCATCAGATTGGTATTCACGGTGATCAGGCGCGCGGTGTTTTCAGCCCGTTCCTGATAACGCCCTATCCAATATATGGTCTCCGCAACTCGGGATAACATTGCTCGCTCCTCAAATAAACATTGCTCATCTCAATCAACTGTCAACAATCCAGGTGTCCTTACTGCCGCCACCCTGGGATGAGTTGACCACCAGGGATCCCTTGCGCAGAGCCACCCGGGTCAATCCTCCGGTGGTTACCTCCATCGACTTGCCGCTCAGGATGAACGGCCTCAGATCCACATGCCTCGGTTCAAGCAGGCCACTGCTGATGGTGGGGACCGTGGAGATCGCCAGGGTCGGTTGTGCAATGTAGTTACGGGGATTATCTTTGATCAGTTTACTGAAGGTTTCCCGCTCCTGCCGGGTGGATGCCGGACCCACCAGCAGACCATAACCTCCCGACTCATTGGCGGGCTTCACCACCAGCTCTTTGAGATGCTCCAGAACATAATCACAGGATTGTTTGTCCATACAGCGCCAGGTAGGCACATTGGGGACAATGGGTTCCTGGTCCAGATAGTAACGAATGATATCGGGTACATAGGAATAGACTACTTTGTCATCCGCCACACCGGCACCCGGGGCATTGGCCAGTGCGACGTTGCCCGCTTTCCAGGCCCGCATCAATCCGGGAACGCCGAGCATGGAGTCGGCATTGAATGCCTCCGGATCGAGAAACAGATCATCGATACGGCGGTAGATCACATCCACCCGGGAGAGTCCCTCGATATTGCGCATATAGACACAATCATCCTTCTCCACCACCAGGTCGCGACCCTCAACCAATTCACATCCCATCTGTTGTGCCAGATAGGCATGTTCGAAATAGGCCGAGTTGTAGATACCCGGAGTGAGTACCACGATCTCAGGATGATCTCCCGGGCGTGGTGACAGGGCAGAGAGGGTATCGAACAGTTCGGATGGGTAGTCATCGATGGGCAGGGGACTGTAGGTTTCAAACAGTTCCGGAAAGACCCGTTTGGTGACCAGTCGGTTCTCTAACATATACGAAACACCGGATGGGACTCTCAGGTTATCCTCGAGCACATACATCTCACCCTTGTCGTCACGTACCAGATCACTGCCACAAATATGCGCCCAGATACCCAGAGGTGGATTGATGCCGATACACTGCTCGCGGAAGTTTTCAGAGTCCGCCAGCACTTCGGCCGGAAACACTTTATCTTTGATGATCTGCTGTTTGTGATAAAGATCGTCAATGAAAAGATTGAGTGCTTCAACCCGCTGCTTAAGACCGGATTCAGTCCGCTCCCACTCTTTTTTCGGGATCAGGCGGGGCACGATATCGAATGGCCAGACTCGATCGATGGAACCCTCCTCTTCGGTATAGACACGGAAGGTGATGCCCATCTGTTTGAGCGCTAACTCTGCGCCTAATTGGCGGGATGCCAGCTCTCCCTCATCAAGCTTGCCCAGGTAGCTGATCAGTTTACGGGCATAACCTCTGGCATGACCGTTGGAAGTGATCAGTTCATCGAAGAATGGATGGTTTTCAAAAGACTCCCGATTGATGGTCATCATGAGCCTCCCGGGTTAGAGCGAAGATCCAGGGTGTAGGGGAAATCCGGATTGATTCTCTCTTCAGTCAGATTGATGGTGCCGCCGGTATGGCCGTGGTCATGGAAACGTGCCAGGCGACGGGCTTCGGCTTCGTTTGCATTGACCGGAAAGCTTTCATAATGACGCCCACCAGGATGGGCGACATGATAGGTGCAGCCACCCAGGGAAGTACGGTTCCAGGTATCGACGATATCGAACACCAGGGGCGCATGACTGCCAATGGTCGGGTGCAATCCGGAAGGCGGCTGCCAGGCTTTGAAGCGAACACCCGCCACATACTCACCATGGGTGCCGGTATTGTGCAGTGGCAAGGGTCTGCCATTGCAGGTGACCGCGTGTCGGCCAGGTGTGATGCCTTTGATTCTGGTCTGCAGCCGTTCCACCGAGGAGTCTACAAACCGGGCAGTCCCCTGGGCCGTCACCTCTTCGCCCAACACGTTCCAGGGCTCGATGGCGAAGCGCAACTCAAGCTCCAGATCATCCACATTGATGGTGCCGTAGCGGGGAAAACGGAACTCCAGAAATGGATCGAACCATGGATTTTCAAATGCATAACCCGCTCGATTGAGATCATTCACCACATCGGCCAGATCCCGGGCCACAAAGTGGGGCAGCATAAACCGGTCATGCAGTTCGGTTCCCCAACTGACCGGTGGCCGGTCATAGGGGCTATCCCAGAAGCGGGCAATCAGAGCGCGCAACAGCAACATCTGCAGTGCACTCATCTGCGCGTGTGGTGGCATCTCAAAGCCACGGAACTCCACCAGGCCAAGACGGCCACTGGGGCTGTCCGGTGAGTAGAGTTTATCGATACAGAATTCGGAACGGTGGGTGTTGCCGGTGAGATCCACCAATAGATGGCGAAGCATCCGGTCCACCAGCCACGGCGCCGGAGTTTCCCCGGGGGGCATCGAGCTGAAGGCGATGCCCAGCTCATACAAGGAATCGTCCCTCGCTTCATCCACCCTGGGGGCCTGGGATGTGGGTCCGATGAAGAGTCCGGAAAAGAGGTAGGAGAGAGCCGGATGGTGTTGCCAATAGGTCAACAGACTGCGCAGCAGATGTGGGCGTCGCAGTATCGGGCTGTCTGCGGGATCGGCGGCACCAATGGTGACATGGTTACCGCCACCGGTACCCGAGTGGCGACCATCGAGCATGAACTTCTCTGTACCCAGACGGGATTGTCTCGCCTCCTCATAGAGCGTCTGGTTGAGTTGTACCAGATCCCGCCAACTGCTGCTGGGTTGAATGTTGACCTCGATGACACCCGGATCCGGGGTGATCTGTAATCGTTCCAGTCTGGGGTCCTTGGGTGGCTCGTAACCCTCCATGATCACGCCGTAACCGGTCTCCACCGCAGCGGCCTCGATCGCATTGACCAGATCCAGATAGTGTTCCAGTTCAGTCAATGGGGGGAGAAAAATATGCAGGTGTCCCGATCTGGCTTCCACGCACAAGGCTGTACGGATCAGAGCCTGGCCATCGTCCTCGTCTTCCTGATCAAAAAGCGAGGGATCATCGGCTGCCATGGGGGCTTCCGGCAGGGGGATGGTGATACCACTTTGTGTCAGGCGCAGCCGATCCCTGATTTCCGGCTGTAGCTGCCGTTCATCAAAGGGATCCCGGGGATGTATCTGCTGACGATCCTCAGCCTTCTCCCAGCGCAGAGAGTCCAGGGGGAGTCGATAACCCATCGGTGAGTCGCCGGGTATCAGATACATATTGCCACGCCGGAAGTTCCAGGGATTGCTCACCCAGCTCTCCTGCCGGTAGTCCCAGGCGATTGGCAGGGCGTAACCGATCACCTTCTGTAACCCTTGTTCAAAGACCCGGCGCAAGCGGGCCCGCTCCAGGGGATCCTTCAACTTGCTGTCCAGCGCATCCACATTGGCCGGCAGGGTACCCTCTTTCCACAGGTAGTAGAGGTTATCCTCCATGCCGGGTACCACATAGCGGTCATCCAGCAGGTTCAGGTGCTTTTGAATATGCCGGATCAACAACTGGGCATGGTGAACATTGTATTCGCTCGCTGAGTCGGGCTGGTCCAGCAGTTCAGGGTGACGCCAGACCGGTTGTTTGTCTTTGCGCCAGGCGCAGGTCAGTGCCCAACGGGGCAGGGGCTCACCCGGATACCACTTGCCCTGGCCATAGTGGAGCACGGCATCGGTGGCAAACGCCTCTTTGAGCCGCTTGAGCAGGACCCCGGCCAGCTCTCGTTTGTGGCGACCCAGGGCTGCGGTGTTCCATTGCGGGCTGTCCATGTCATCGATCGAGACGAAAGTTGGTTCACCCCCCATGGTGAGTCTCACGTCACCGTACAGCAATTGCTTATCCACAAAGTCACCCAGAGTGAGGATCGCCTGCCATTGAGTGTCGCTGTAGGGTTTGGTGACCCGGGGATCTTCGTGGATCCGCTGCACACTGTTTGTATGGTGAAACGTGACTTTGCATTTATCGGTGGCGCCGACGATCGGGGCGGCACTGACCGGATCCGGTGTACAGGCCAAGGGGATATGTCCCTCACCGGCAAACAGGCCGGAGGTGGGGTCCAGACCGATCCAGCCGGCACCGGGTATGAATACCTCGGTCCAGGCGTGCAGGTCGGTGAAATCCGCCTCAGGGCCGGAAGGGCCATCCAGGGATTTCTGATCGGCCACCAGTTGAATCAGGTAGCCGGAGACAAAGCGGGCCGCCAGTCCCAGGTGTCTTAAAATCTGAACCAACAGCCAGGCGCTGTCACGGCAGGAACCCTTGGCTCTGGTCAGGGTCTGCTCGCAACTCTGAACCCCTGGTTCCATGCGGATGGTGTAGTCGATATCCTGCTGCAGACGTTGATTGAGCTCGACCAGGTAGTGGACGATATGGGGACCTTGATCCGCGTCCTCAGCTTCTTTTGATTCACCGTGGGACTGGTACCCGAAGCCGACCGGATCCGCATTCAATCGCTTCAGCCAGGCCATCAGTCTGGGCCCACGCTCCTTCAACTCGAAATAGGGAAACAGCTCCTTCTTCAGCTGGGATTCGTACTTGAAGGGGAAGTGTTCGCAGGCCTCCTCGACAAAAAAATCGAATGGGTTGATGGTCACCATGTCGGCAACCAGATTGACCTCGATGGTCAGATTCTTGGACTTTTCCGGAAACACACATCGGGCTACATGGTTACCGAAAGGATCCTGCTGCCAGTTGAGAAATTTCTTCTCCGGATCAATCTTCAAGGCATAGTGGTGCAAGGGTGTGCGGGTATGGGGCGCAGGACGCAGGCGAATCAGGTGAGGTGCAAGATTAACCGGGCGATCAAAGTGGTATTCGGTACGGTGCTGTATGGCGATGCGAACTGACATGGTGCGCTGGATGCTCCAGTTTGGTGCTCTCGGGTGGTATTGATAGCCGATTCAATACTTAAACAGGGTATAGAGCAGTTTTTATGCCAGCCAGGTGAAAAATTTAATTATGTTAGAAGCCGGTAAAACGGTATCCAGGGATTTCAGATTTGTATTAAGATGCCCGGGTACTCTTACAAACAGAAAGGTCGGTTTATGACTTATTGTCTCGGTATCTGTGTCAACGACGGCATGTTGTTCGCTTCTGACTCCCGTACCAATGCCGGTGTGGACTACGTGACATCCTATTCCAAGATGCATGTCTTCAATCCGGCGCCGGATCGTCTGTTTGTGATTCTCTCAGCGGGTAATCTGGCCACCACCCAGGAGATCATCAACATCATTCAGCGGGATATCGACTACCCAAGCGGAGTCGACAGTCTGCTCTCCGCCAGGTATCTGTTCGAGGCAGCGGATTATGTGGGGCGGGTCAGTCAACAGGTGCAGCAGCAGCACAACAGTGCGTTACAGCAAGCTGGCGTCAGTGGTGAGGTCTCGCTGATCATTGGTGGGCAGATCCAGGGACAACCCCATGGTTTGATGTTGATCTATCCGCAAGGCAATCATATTGAGGCGTCAAAAAGCACCCCATACCTGCAGATCGGGGAGACCAAGTATGGCAAGCCGGTACTCGACCGGGTGCTCAGCCACGATCTGCCTTTGAACGATTGTGCCCGCCTGGCGCTGGTCTCCCTCAGCTCAACCACCATGTCCAATATCACTGTGGGGCCTCCCTATGAGCTGTCACTCTATCGGGCCGAGGATTTCCAACTGGCCAGCCGTTGTAAATTTGAGGAGCAGGGAGAATATTTGAAGGAGCTGCAGCAAGCCTGGACCAATGGTTTGATCCAGTCGTTCAGCAGTCTGCCGAGATTTGAATGGGAGAGCACGGAGTACCAGACAGCGCTGGAACTTAATCAGATTGAAAATCCCGCTTCCATCGAAAATATCGACTAACGGGTCTCTCTGGGTGGCGGGACTCTATCCAGTTATCTCGCCATGGTATTGAATCTAAACCTGAGTGATTCCCACTAACTGGCTTGCCGGATCTTGAGTTCAGGGGTGAGTCTGAGTATTCCATCCTCACCAAGAACACCAATTGCCCTTTCCTGACTGTTCTTGAGCACCGTAAGTGCATGGCCGAAGCCCGGTCTTCGGATGCAGACCAGTTTCCAGCCAAATTTCTTCAGGATCGACATTCCCTCGACTTGTTTTTCGTTGATATACATCTCAGGCGAAAGAGGGACTGGTCCCATTCCTACCCGTTTCTCTGATGACATAACATCATTCCCCTGGAAATTATTATTACTCAATCAGTTACTTCGTTTATTGGTCGTTACTGCGCAGGCTGAAGTATCCTGATGTTCCCTATTTAAAAATCATAGCGCAATTAAACTGCACGCGCGTTTAATTAGATACAAATAAATAGTTAATCAAGAGGCTCAAGTCAATATTTTTTTAGATGTTAACAATCTTGAGAAATGGATGGAGCTCGAATCAAGAACAAATTGATAGAGATTTAAAAAATACTTATGGTTATCTGGGGTGCCTATCAGGTTTGAGCGGTTGCTTGCAGGTTAAAATGCACTAGGAATTAAAATCCCATAAAGTCTGTGTCTGTTTTTGCTGTTACCCGAAATCGGATAGTAAGAGCATCCGAACATTGTGAAATTCAAATGCTGGCTAAAAAGTTATCGATCTCAATCCAGAATCTCTGATGGCCATAGAGATCATTATGTCGACCATTTTCCAACACGATCAGCTTGCCTGTGATATTGGCCAATCTTTCTGCTTGATCCAGCGGTATGATCCGGTCGTCAGCACCATGCAGGATCAGCACAGGGTGCTTGACGGAGTTCATATAGCCGGCGGAATCCATAGGAAATTTGAGCAGCAGTTCAGCCGGAAGCAGGGGGAAGTGGTAATCAGCCAATGCAGTCAAGCTGTAAAAGGGAGCATAAAGAATCATGCCACGCAGGTCGGATATTGATGCCAGTTGGATCGCAACACCGGTACCGATCGATCGTCCATAGAGTATGATTTCAGAGCTCTCCCAACCAGAATTTTTCAGATGACCCAGGAACAGCGCGGCATCGGCAAACAGATTCTCTTCACTTAAACTGCCGCTGCTCTTGCCATAGCTGCGGTAGTCCATCGCCAGAAAACTGTAGTTTCGCTCGACAAAGGGTTCGGCTGCGTATTGCATGGAGAGCATGTTCTCCGCATTGCCATGAAAATGAAGAATCACCCCTTTGGGTTTTTTCGCCTTGAAGAGTACTCCATGTAACCGAGCGCCATCTGGGGCATCAACATAGAGCTCCTGGTGATCAATGGTGAAATTAAATAATGTGTCGTTATCGATCCGACTTGCTGGAAATATGATGTTGACCTGATTGAGGTAGTAGTAGAGACACAAAATGGCGTAGCCAAAGAAAATCCAAAAAATGGTGAAATAGGTTTTTTTTAAGAGAGAAAGAAACATTTTCAAAGAGTGGCAACAGACCGGTTTCTGTAAGTGTAGCTGTAAATTAGTAAATGAGTGATTCGTCAAAAAAAGCCCCGCCTAAATGAGGCAGGGCTTAAACACTATTTAAACTAGGATAACTCAATATGAGCTTGAATGCTGACGACTATGGAGTCGGTTTTTGACACGTGATGTTGAGCGTATCCAGTTCTGTATGCCAACCGTCGGATGCACCAAAACCGATTGTTTGTGTTACTGAATCAGGTACTAAATCAGATCTGGGATTGGATCTGTTTGGATGAGGTTCAGCATTTATTGAAATGGATGTTGTCAATGCATCTCGGTTGGAAAAATTGACATTTAATATCCAGTCACTATTTAAATATGGAGTTACTTCACGTCTATGCCAGCCTACTTCCAGAGGTTCGGGCAAGCCATCATCGCTGGCTGTAGCAGACAGCGTAATACCGCTACACGTATACCCATACTGGGTATTGTATCCCGTCACAATCTGATCTGCTCCTGCCTCGACAACCGGTGGTTCACTCGCACCAGCAGAACACTCAACACTATGGTTACTTTGAACCATATGGTAACCATCGCTGGCAGTTAAGGTTAGATCTACAATAACCGTCCTAGCAAGGTAATTAGTGGTCCAATAGTAGTGTGAATAGGCCTGATTGCTTTTCGCGGTTATTGTCAGTGGCCAATTGACGGAATCTGAGGGTTGGGCGTCGAACTGTGCGTCAAGAATATTATAGCGTCGTAACCAGAGTTGACCCGTATTAATCGAGTCTACTGTCCAGTCATAGGTTAAAGGAAAGGGTAGATCGTCATCGGTTACAGCGGTATCAAGGTTGACAGAAGCACACTCTAGCGTCCATGGACTACCGGTCTGATACCTTCTTGCTGCAACAATCTGCGGTGAATTGGTCGTTATTAATGGTGGTGTATTATCCGGATAGACAATGACATTCACTTGATCTGTAACCGTCACAAGGCCATCGGAAACGGCCAGTTGGAGTACATAATCCCCGGGCTGGCTGAATGTTGCGCCTGTGGCCGTATCAAACGCATTGGAAAAAGAGACGCTGCCTGGTCCGCTTATGGTCTCCCAACTGTAGGTGAGGGGGTCGAGTAAACCATCGTCTGTTGCGGTGGCATTGAACAGCGCCTGCATACTCAGAAGAATTGTCTGATCACCACCGGCGTCCACTGTGGGTGGTTCATTCATTATACCCAAGGCTCGTTCCAGGGCCTCTACACGTCCAATCAGTTGATTGACTCTGCTCTCAATGTTTCCACCATCACTCCAGGAGAGTTCATATTCGTTTCTTCGGCATTGACCTGGAGCACTTACAACCCGTAATCGCCCTGTCTTCTTATGCTTATCTTCGTGCTCATGCTCATGGTCATCGTCATCATACTTCTGCTTTTGTTTTTGAACACAAGCATAAATGGTATCTGCTGAAACTTCTGTTGGAAGGCCATAGCAAACTAAGCATGCACTGGTGAGTGTTAATATTGAACATCTTGACATGATCAAACTCCTTTCAATCCTCGAATGATTATTATTAACTTCATATTTCAAGTGATTTGCTGACGCAGGTTATATTCCGATTGTGTAAGTTCTCCTTTGCGTTATTAAACTCTGAGAAACAGGGAAGCAACTGTTAACTGAAGGCGCCAGTGTTTGTAGTTATCAAATGCACTTCGATATCAAATCCTGTTAACAAATATTTCTAGATTGTCTTCCTGCTAATAGGTGTGAATACAATGACTGTATGGCTAAATGTCCGGGTAAGTTCGGTGAACTGAATGATGTCGTAAATCTTCATTCGGATATCCGAATGAAGATTGCATAGGGATGAGTTGGAGATATACGTCCTGTTTTCCTTGTTGATATATTTCAAATCCATTGTATCGCTCTAGATGAGCACCTAACGTCAATGTGGAGAGATCAGTTAGGTGGTTATCAAACAGTGTAAAAAACACAATTTAAACATGGTTATATTGGGATGTGACCATATTTGGGAAAAAATGTCCAATTACTTATTTTGTGTGCTGTTAATGGAATATAAGTAATTTCTATTTAATCAGATGGTCGTTTGGCAAGATTTGAATATTTTGTATGCAAAGAAGTGGAGATGAATCGCAGCGGTCTGTGCAATCGAAACTGATATTATGCAAAATTAGTATGTCTTCAATGAGTTAACTAAACGGCTGATATCTTCTGACAGCGGTGCATTTTAGTCAGGAGGGTGTTTAACAAAGCATCTTATGATTATTTTATTTTATGGCTTCAATATCGAACAGATCCACTGGACGCCCCAGCTTTGTCTTATACTCGATAAGTGTTACTCGGTTCATCAGCGGGATCTCAGTGCCCAAATGAGACTTCAATTCAGTGGCGTGGAAGTCCAATTCCAAGGAGGTCCACTTTTCACTTTTTTGATTGAAAAAATTTTGCTCCATTTGGATTGCCGATTTCGATTTTGATGCCATGATATACGAACTGCACATACTCAAGATCCCAACCTTCGGTGACTTCGCAATAACGCTGAGCTGGTTTGCTGATATATTCATCGCCCAGTGAAACAACCTTGTTGAAATGGTTGCTCGTAACGAATAGATCAATATCATGCAGTTTTCGGTTGGATCCATAACCGATCGCTGCCAATCCGCCACATATCAAAAATGAAATCTGATGTTGATTCAATAGAGATACAATCCACGAAAGGGCTCTTGATTGCTTTTGTCTAATATCCTTTGTCATGGTTTTGATTCTTGAAATAGAACAGGAATGTTGGTCAGCTCAGATCTTTCAAATCTGGCGAACTATTGGAGTCAGAAAGAATCTATTAGAAAGTTTTTCACTTCGTATTACCGTTGAATCGGCTTTCTCGATTTCAGCATATTGCATGTTTCTGTTGGGGTTTTGGAGGAAAGGCAAATAGGATTGAGGTTCTTTGGAGACGTAAATCCTTTTTTTCCTATAAAACCATTATTATGAGTAATGTGATCGGTTAAGATGAGATCTTCTGTTGAAATTACAGTGCGCTGCGTATTGGTTTGAATGTGAAAAATTATAAATAAGTTATAACTAGGGCGTCGTTAAATTTACAGATTGTAATAATTTGTGTGATTTTAAATGACTTTTTGACCTATGTCATAGAATCTCTGATATCGTACTCGGAGTATGGTGTAGTTCATTCATAATATACTTATAGAGTCTGTTTAATTCGCTATATTTTGATGAAACGACCGGCGAATAGAAAAGGGTATGTATTTGGCTCGAACCCGTCTTATTGGCAGTCAAGCCTTGGAATAGGTCGTCAATAGCAACTATTCGCGTAGATATCAGGTTTTGTAAGAAATAGACAAGATTGATCGTCCGATGTGCCAGGAGTTGACAGTGGAGAACCGCTACTATCCGCGTATTCGACTATCCATGAACGTGGATCTGATCCGACGGGGGCAGCCAATCGGAAGCGCTGTGACAAAGGATTTAAGTCTGGGTGGACTCTCTCTGCGTTTTGACAAACCATCCCTTGTCCCGAACGATATCGTTCTAATCAAAGTATGGATGCATGGGGCGTTACAAACACTGCAGGGGTTTGTTGTCTATACGGATAGTCAGCAGAGCGGTGTCATGCTCATCGGTATGAGCAGGGAGGCGACGCGTGCCTATTTCAATTTTCTGAGGGATATGGATATACCGCTCAGAATGGTCCTCGATAAACCAGTTGCTAATTGACAGGCTTATCTGTTACGAAGTGAGTGCCTGCCCATTCGTTTGCATTCCATAGGTGACTCTTTTACGTCCTGGCAGCCAGATTTGATCGTTGGCCGGATTGGCACGCAACAGGTTTTACCGGCCGAGTAATCAAGAAACTTTTCTGAATGCTATCGGTAACAGCTGTTAAACTTGTTGATCTCTTTATCCGCTTTGTTTCTACACTCTTTAATGCGCTTCAGGCAGGTGTTGGTTGATGCTGTCTGTTGTAAACACTGCTTTATCTCCAGCAGAACAAACTCTTTGAATGTTGTGGTTTTTTGTGGTGTGGAAAGACTTGCTTTTCTGCTGATCTTAAGCGCGCTTGAAATTGTGGTTTCCGCATCCGTCAGTGGAAACGTACTCTCTTTGTAACTGCCACTGCTTAGATAATATCTAACGATCAGTTTGTTACCGCCCATTATCTGTGCCAAGAACTCTGAGAGTCCCTCGCTTTCCTTGCCATGCCAGATTAGAAATTCAATCTGACCCTGTTGCCCTTTATAGGCATCGACGCCTACGCCCATTACCTGCAGATCTTTCTGTCTGCTCAGGCTTATCGGTTTATTGTTGTCAATGCGCAGCATAGGTGGCGTATTCCAATCTGCAGTATCAGTAAAATCCCCGTGGAGTTTGAATCTGGCCCAAACTTCACCGCGGTTTGAGATGCGATACAAGGAGAAACTATCACCCTGCCCATTCTCGATGATAGCGATACTGTCTGCAGTTTTTGAGGAGTCGTTTCTGTTTTTCTCGACCTTCCAATCTGCCGGAGAGACAAAGGAAATGATTAACAAAGGTAGTAAAGAAAAGAACCTTCTCACCTGTACCTCCTTCGATTGGCAGTAAATGACTTTGTGTTTGATCTTAATTGGCTTCAATGAATGGAGGTTTCTTATATTTGTCTAGACAAATTGTTTAAGTTCATCAGCATTCGCAAACTCAAACTTGAATTCGGAGTTGATGTTCTTGTTCTTTAGTATAAGTCACGATCAGGGAAGATAACTGACCATCAGTGGTTCAAGTCTGTCTTGGGCTCAACGGTCTGTCACAGGGTTTCTTCTTGGACTCACGATCGAATGGCTCGGGACTGAAGTTGAGAGATTGCTTAAAGATACTGCTGTTGTATGGTGGGATTTAATGGTTTTTCAGTCGTGTGATTTGATGGTCATATTGACCCCAGGCTCTCCATACCAGCGGCCTGTCAAACAGGAAGCCCCGATCTGCATGTAGCAGATAGATCAATGCAATCAATTTCCAATTGGAGTTTCCTGACGCCTACGGGGAGAAATTGTCTATCGGCTATTCAGTAAATGGGTGACCTGAGACCACGAAGCGATCAAGCGGGGTTTAGGGATGCGAGACCAGTATATAAACCAACAGATGGTTGCGCCGGAAATAAAAAAAGCACTTAGGAATGAACCTAAGTGCTTGTTTTAATTGGCTCCCCGGGACAGGCTCGAACTGCCGACCTAGTGATTAACAGTCGATAGGTATTGGTATATCCTGGCTCTTGGTGATACAGCCTGAATCATTGATTACTATATAAAAACCTCCATATTAACAACAAATTGCTGTTATACTTGTATCAGCATGATTCAAGACGTTTTACCTTGTGCCACGTTAAAAATGCTACCCTAATTGCTTTTGGGGTAGCGCTGGGGTAACAGCAATGAAGTTCACTGATCGAAAAATCAAGAACTTAAAGCCAAAATCTGAACGATACGAAGTCTGGGAAGGCAACGGGCTTGGTATGCGAGTCACTCCTAAGGGGGTGAAATCCTGGGTATTTATGTATCGATTTCAGGAAAAAGCCAGGCGGTTAACACTGGGGCGCTACCCAAAGATGACAGTAGCTGAGGCGCATTCAGAACACGGTAAGGCACTTTTAGCCTTGGAAAAGGGTATCGATCCTGGAAAGGTTGAGGTTGAGAAGAGGCGAGAGAACAGAAGAGCACCGACAGTGAAAATGTTGGTAGAGGAATACATCGAAAAGTGGGCTAAGCCAAGAAAACGATCTTGGAAGAAAGACCAAAGCACTCTTGATCGAGATGTTGTCTCAGAGTGGGGTAGGCGCAAAGCCAAAGACATCACCCGGCGAGATGTGGTCATTTTGCTGGATGGAATCGTAGATCGAGGAGCACCAATCCAGGCCAACCGAACTTTGGCCGTTATTCGTAAAATGTTCAATTTTGCCGTTTCTCGTGACATTGTGGCCTCTAATCCGTGCCTGCAGGTAAAGCCCCCGGCACCGGAGAATCAACGCGATCGAACTCTGAGTGCTGATGAAATTAAGACTCTGTGGAATGAATTAGACCGGGTAGGTCTGAAATCAGGAAATGACGAAGAAAAGCCGATTTCTATGTCCAAAGGAACGGCTTTAGCTCTGCAATTTCAACTGCTTACAGCACAGCGGAAGGGGGAAGTCGCTGCCGCTGAGTGGTCAGAAGTCGATCTAGAGGGGAAGGTTTGGACGATCCCTGCTGAAAAATCCAAGAATAATTTACCCCACCGGGTACCACTCTCACCTCAGGCAGTTTCACTACTTGAACCGATCAAGAAAGAGTCCAAGAAATCAATCTGGCTGTTTCCCTCACCGAGAGGACAGGGTAAAAAACACATTCTCGAAACCGCTATCGATCATGCAGTAAGGTTAAATCAAGAGCATATTGGGGTAAATCACTGGGTACCACACGATCTGAGGCGTACGGCAGCTTCGATGATGACATCCATAGGGATCTCCCGATTAGTCGTATCCAAAATACTGAATCATGTCGAAAGCGGTATAACCGCTGTCTACGATCGACACAGCTACGATGCTGAGAAACGTAATGCCCTGGAGGCCTGGGGACGGAAATTAGACCAAATTCTAATCGGCGGAAACAAAGGTAAGGTGATCCCTATACATAACGCCAGTTAACAGAGTATGCCAGATCTAGGCTCGCTACCGAAAAGCTGACTCCCTCGTCAGCCTGATCTGGCCTTTATTTGAGGGTGAACATTGGAGGGAATGTCATGGCGTCAAAAGATGACGATTTTGATAAACGGAAATTCGATGCGCTTAAGGGGAATGGGGAAGAATCCTTTTTGGAGAAACGAAATAGGAAAAAAGAAGAGGAGCTTACAATAAAGCAGCTAGAACGTGATCCTAATGCTATGGCTACTTCAAGAAGAGATAAGAAACATGTCGAAAAGGTAGTCCGTGAAGATATTGACCTTCTAGGTGATGGGGTCACTTACCTAGATCCTGACTATGATGAAAAGTATATTCGTGGAGACATTGATCTTGAAGGTGACGGTATTACCTGGATTGACAAGGAGTACGACGAAAGACTCAATAAACCGGTATACGAAGAACATATAGCGAATGCAGATTATGAGCTCTGGGTGCAGATTGCTTTATGGTCTGCGGCTGAGTCAGCCGCACTCTTGTTAAGAAAAGACCCGCAAATAGTAACTCCAGATAGCATTGAGCCATATAAAGATAGGCATGATTTTCCAAAAAAGTACATGAGAATGCACCTTCGAATCGACAGGGCAGTAATAGCTGGCGAGCTTAGGTCAGAATCTTCCTTAATTAATCCTGTTCACCTCCTAGAATGGGCTAAACATAATAATATCGACATCCCAATTGAACTGGCTAAGGTTCTTGAAGATCGCTCTAAGAAACAGAGAACAGAAAGTTCAGATACACAATCTAACGAACAGAAAAGATCTGAATATGATGAGGAATTGCAAGAGGTTGCAAATCACCTTGCACAGGAGTTTCGTGATCGGACTGGGAGAAAGGCAACCAAGGAGGAGGTAGCTTCGACTATGATCAAGATCCTAGATGGGGAACACTCAACTAATCCGGAGATTGAGGAGCTGTTTAAAGCTAACGCCCGAGTCAGAAAGACCCATAAACAAGATTCTCTCAAAACTACAATTCTGAGAAGAATTCGCATCGAATGGTGACGATTTTCTTAAAAGACGCCTGAACGCCTGAAAACGCCTGTACAACATGCTGATTATTAAGTGAAAATTATTATCCATTAAGCTTGAACGCCTGAAAACGCCCGTGCCAAATATCAGCATGAAACAGCATGTAGCTGTTTGATACTGGAGAACACAGCAGGAGTGAATATGGCAACTCAAGCGCATTCAAAACCAACGGGCACCACCACCACCGAGTTCCCGGATTCCCTTTATACCGAACGTGAAGTTATGGCAATTGCCAATGCTTCCCGAACTTCCTTAAATCGATGGGAGAAAAAAGGCATATTCCCCCCACGTAGAAAGGTGGGTGTATGTAGCATTAGATATAAAAAATCTGAAGTCGATGAGTGGGTTCAAAATCCACAGGCTTGGGTTGATAAGTACAAACCAGAACAAGCAGCTTAAGGGGTGATTCTAATGAGTAAGAGGAATACCCCTCCCGGTGTGGGCAGCACCGGGGTATCTGGGGCAAGTGAGCGCGTTAATCTCAAAGAGAAATATAGCACAACTCCCAACCCTGAAGTCAAAACTACCTTTTGTCATTGCATTGTTTGCGGCAGCAGGTTCACCCCCACCAGAGTCAATCATTCCCTTTGCAGGCAATGCTGGTCATATCACCAGGTTGGTCGGGCAATTGAATCAATCCGGTACCTCATGAGTGAGGTGTCATGATGTACAGTGTGTTTTTCGTACTTATTAACAACG
>JAEPDS010000020.1:27516-72089 GCA_016842065.1 Candidatus Thiodiazotropha sp. 'RUGA' | reverse complement strand
CTGATCAAACGTGCAAAATCGAGTCGACCCATCTGGCAAGTGACTCAACAGGAGATCAAGCAAAAGCGCGCTTGACGAATCCAGACAATATCGCAGACGCCGCACGCCAACTTCAACTCCCGGATCCTAATTCAATCGGCCCGAGTATGCGTAAAAAAGGCAGCCCTCAGGCTGCCTTATCAAGTACCCTGTGCGAGACTTACCTGGCGGCGACCAGAGCGGTCACCTGACTCCACTGCGCATCGTCGAGAATTTCCATCATCCGATCACGACAACGGGTTTTACCGGCAATGATCATCAGACGGGTTTTACTTACCGCCGCGGCCATATTGTTGATCTCATCAGCACTGACACCATCCAGCGATGCCTGGGCCATCTTCTTTTCGCCCTCGATGACTGACATGACCATCTCATGCATCTTTATATGGTTTTGATCTCTCCACTCCATGACCTGCGCCATCTGCGCATCACTGAGTTTCAGTTTCTGGGAATTTTTACTGATAAAAGAGACATAGTTGGGCACAGGATTGGCATGCGCCATATGTTTCATGAACTGCCCTTTGCCCATGTTTCCGGCTTGTGCTGCAGAGAGAGTGAAAAACAGGGCGATCAGTAACAGAATGGTATTTTTTTTCATTGATATCCTCACATAAACAAAACAGAAACAGAGCTATTGCCTATCAACACTATCGTCTATAAACCTCCTAAGCATTGTTATTTATCAATCAAGCGGCAAACCATCTCCCTACGACCGGACCAAACTCTGCGGGGGTATAGCCAATAGAGGCTGCTCCAGCTCCAGAGTAAAGGCCAGTTTCAACACGCTTAACTTTTCGAAAAGATCAGGCATCCAATACTGTCTTACAGAATGGCCGTCGGCTCAACTGCCTTAACGATAGCGGCGATTGGGCGACGCCCCTGGGCCGCCGCGTGGACCGGGCGGATTCTCCCAGTTGCTACCTGGGCCGCCTCTGGGTCCTGGTGGGTTGTTGTCCCGGTCGTAACGATAACGGGGATAGGAGCGTTTGTAATACCAGTTGGATCCTGGACCACCAATCGGTCCGGGCGGGTTTGAGCGATAGGGGTAGCGGCGATCAGGAGAGGCACCCGGTCCACCTGCAGGACCCGGAGGATTCTCCCAGTTGGTGCCTGGGCCTCCTACCGGACCAGGTGGATTATTATCCAGATCCTTGGCTGAAACCGAGCTGGTTGTAAGGAACAACACAACCGCGAGGGCAATCTCCCGATAATTCCTGGTCACTACACACCTCCTGTCCTGCTATTAAACTTATTAGGGCCTGTTAACACTAATTCCACGTCCAAGCATAGACGATGGATTGCCAAGCACAAGCAATCACTCCGGTACGCCCTGCCACAACATCTCATAGCCCACTTCATAAGTATCGTCGCAAAAATCGGCCAAGGCGGAGAACTTCTCCTTGAACAATCGATCCGCGTGGGAACGCTCATGCTGGTCGAAAGATTGCCAGAAGGTTACGATCACAATGTCGCCCATGTTCTGGTTGACCCGCTTGTTCTTATGGCTGTCATCTGAACCGACACTGCCCTCTTCCGAGACAAATCCGGCATTGCGATAGACCTGACCACCAATGAATCCACCATTGTCATCGCCATAGTTGTTCTTCACCACATTGCACATCTCCCCAAGCAGCAGTTCAACATCCTCAACGCTGACGCCAGACTTGAGATCAACCACATTGAATAACATGACACAACCGAACGGAATTTCTATTGGATGAAACATCTCTACTCCTCTCTCTACGAATGCTTAGGAATAAGCAGCATAGGCGACTCTCCGTCGATAATTAACACCGCTCTGAGTAAGTTAACTAAGTTTCACTTTATGCAATTTTATTGTGCACATCCTCTGATGATCATTAACTGCAAATAGCGCTGGCCCCTTCTATACTATCGAAATATCCCAATTGGCTGTCACGGAGAAACTGATGGAGCCCAGATTAACAAGGCTGATCAAGTATGGCTCGAGAGGTGATGATGTGGTACAGGTTCAGCAATCTCTGAATCGAGCCGTTTCGAGCAAACCCGAGTTGATCCCTGATGGTATCTTTGGCGTTAAATCGACCGCCAGGGCGGAACAGTTCCAACGCAGCCAACAACTGACTGCTGATGGCATTGTCGGCCCGAAGACCTGGGAGAAGCTGCTTGCCTTGCTGAAAAAACTTGTTGACACACCACCAACCGACAAAGACAAGCATAAAGAGATTCGCCAAAGAGTCCTGAATGAGGCGGGAAAACTTGTTGGTACAGTCGACTTCACACAACTGATTGGCGGCAGACCGAAAGGTATCGATGTAGTCAAAACCATCTTTAAGGTAGCCGCGAATGTAACCCTGCAGGATGACAACTTCAAAGACCCTTTCAGCAAGGCATGGAGTCCACAGCCTTTTATCAGCGGCCAGAGAAAGAGCTGGTGCGGGATATTCTGTGTCTACTGTTATCGCAAAGCAGGGATAAGCACCGTCAGGTGGAACCTGAATGTCGGCGCCCCTGTCGGCAACATCGGCTTGAACAGCTGGAGCACAGAGTTCGTTCAGGCGATCAAACTGGCTGACATTGGTGCGGTAGCCACCCGTCAGCACCATTTCCTCATCGAAAAGGTCGATCCGGGCAATCCGTTCACACCTCGGCTGAATACCATCGATGGTAACCTGTTGGCAGGAAGGATCCAGAGACGCAGCGGTTACCACCAGGTTGGCAAGGATAATTTCAACTACTACTCATTGAAGTAACGATAGAGCCTGCAAAGCCAGAACAAAACAATAAGATTGATTATTACAACCAGCCGCAACAGAGTGGGCAGCACCTCTTTAGCAATCCACACACCAAACACGACAGCCAGGATCAAACCCACATCATCCGCAAGGGCAATCATTACAACAGTGTCGAAATAGTTTACAGACCCTTGGTAATTTTACCTTGCCATATCAGATCAAAACGCATAAACGATTGTTATTCCTAAACAATCAAATTTCTGGCATCAATCATGCACCATTCAAATTCGTATCAGGAGTTGATCCTGAAACACTTAGTTTTAGAGCGCTTATTTTACAAACATCCATAAGGATATATCGATGAAGAAATCACTCTTTATTCTGGCTTGCCTGGTGATGCTTCTGCCCTTGAATAGCCAGGCAAATGTAATCAGAACCACGGGCTCCATCACGGATGGGGGAATCGGCTCGGTGTCTTATGTGCTGTTCGATCAGGACGCCACTGCAAGAACCAGAATTGCAGTCAGTTCGAATGATTTCGATACAGAGATCTTTCTGTTCGAGAATGACGGCACATTGAACAGAAACGACCGGATTGCGCACAACGACGACCGTAACTTTCCGGTCAATCTGAATTCCCTGATCAATCGAGTGTTACAGGCAGGAAGCTATATTGTAGCCATATCCGCTTACGACCTGACCCGCGGTGAAGCCGTCAGAGGAGTAAACAGAGGTAACGATCAATCCGGCTATGGTGATTACAGAATCAGAATCGCATCGAATGCCAATGTCAGATTCAGCAATGTACCTGAACCTGCCACGCTTTCTTTGCTTGGCCTTGGTTTGGTCGGTATGGGTTTAGCCCGACGCGCCAAACAAAGATCCTGAAAGCTGTGCCATTTGAGTAACACCAGGGGATTGATACTCCCTTGGTGTTTTTTTATCCCTGCTCCCTGAGCTGCGCTTCATCAGTCAACCAATCACGCCAACCTCACACTCCTCTGTGAGACAGGCTCCCCGCCACAGATATGAAAGCCTGCTGATAACTCAATTGCTGATCCTCAGTTCGATACGCAGCATAGAGTTTGCGCTGCATACCCTGACGCCCCAAGCGCAAACTCTTCAATGGCAAAGCCTGACAGGCCCGTTCGATCAACCAGTCCGGAATCACCGTTACCCCTCGAGAAAGCGCTACCAGTTGCAGCATGATCTCGATCGATTCGATCTGCTTGTGCTGTTGTGGCCTGAAGCCAGCAGGCCAGAGAAAACTGTTTAGTACATCGAGTCGTTCTTCAGCCACCGGGAAGGTAATCAATACTTCGCTCGCCAACTGTTGCGGGCTGACCCAATCCTTTTCAGCCAATGGATGGCTCTCAGGCACCAGCAACATCAACTCATACTCAAACAGAGGCTGATAACTCAATCCTGGGTGATCGACACGGTCGGGGGTGATCAACATATCGATATGAAAGTTCACAACACCCTCAAAACCGCTGAAACGGAATCGCTGAAAGATATCCACATCCACTTGCGGATTGGACTTCAGATAAGCGGCCGTGACACCGGTCAGCCACTCATAACAGGGATAACACTCCACGCCGAGACGCAACACGCCCGTTTGACCATCTGCATAGGCCTTCAGGGTACGTTGACTCTGTTGCAACACGGGCAGAACCTTTTCCGCCGTCTCCAACAACAGATTACCCGCTCGGGTCAGACGCAATCGGCGCCCCTCCTTCACCCAGATCTCAACACCCAGCTTCTGTTCCAGATAACGTATCTGATGGGAGAGTGCCGACTGACTCAGACAGAGCGCATTGGCCGCCTTGGTCAGGGTGCCGTGTTGCTGCAACGCGGCGACGATCCGCAGATGGGTAAGCTCGATCATCTATGTAAATATCTCATAGTTAATAATATAAAGATCATTATATATTCATAATACAAAAACCTAAAATCCTGCCTTCCGATTCACAGGACAAAGGTTAGGGATCATGGTCACTACTCACACTCTCGGTCTGCCGCGCATCGGCGACAGACGCCAACTCAAGTTCAGCCTGGAAGCCTATTGGCGGGGTGATATCGACGTCCATCAACTGATGGCTGCCGGAGCGCAGATTCGTGCACAAAACCACCAGCACCAACAGATTCTTGATTGGACCTGCGTCGGAGACTTCTCCCTCTACGACCATGTGCTCGATACCAGCATCATGCTGGGACATCTGCCGCGTCGTTTCGGACAGCAGCAACTCGAACCCCTGGACCGCTACTTCCAGATTGCCCGCGGACGTTCGACTGAGGCCAGCACACCGGTGGCGGCGGCTGAAATGACCAAATGGTTCGATACCAACTACCACTATCTGGTGCCTGAATTTGACCGGCAGACCCGCTTCGAGCTGAACCCAGAGCAGCTGTTGAGGCAGATTGAAGAGTGTCAGTCGAAAAACATCAAACCGGTGATCATCGGCCCGGTAACCTATCTCTGGCTCGGCAAAAGCAAAGACGAAAGCAATCCATTGGATCTACTGGAGCCGCTGCTGCCGGTCTATCAGCAGCTGTTGCAGCAGCTCGCTGATGCGGGAATTGAATGGCTGCAGATCGATGAGCCCATTCTGGTGACTGAACTGGATCAGAGTTGGCGCCACGCCTTGAGAAGCGCCTACTTCCGGCTACAGACAAAAGCCATAAAGCTGCTGCTGGCCACCTACTTCGGCAGCCTGAAAGAGAATCTGCAACTGGCCTGCGAACTGCCGGTAGCCGGTCTGCACATCGACGCCACCAAGGCCTGGGATGAGATCGATCAGATCATCGACTGGCTGCCGCAGCATAAGAGACTCTCCCTCGGGGTAATCGACGGACGGAATATCTGGCGGTGCGATCTGAATGCGCTGCTGGACTGGTTGGAACCAATCCACCAGCGTATCGGTGATCGACTCTGGTTGGCCCCCTCCTGCTCCCTGCTCCACGTGCCGGTGGACCTGGAGAGCGAAACCGAACTCGATGGGGAGCTCAAATCCTGGCTCAGTTTTGCACTGCAGAAGCTATCAGAGCTCAAGACCCTGGCTGGCGCGCTCAACAACGGCCGAGCGTCGGTTAGCAGACAACTGAATGAGAATGCCCAAGCCATCCGGCGGCGCTCGGAATCACAACAGATTCACATCCCGAGCATCATGCAACGGACGGCGGCAATCACCACAGAGATGGCACAGCGCCAAAGCAGCTTCACAACCCGTCGAGCCATTCAGCAGCAGCGTTTGAACCTGCCTCTCTACCCAACCACCACCATCGGCTCGTTTCCGCAAACCAATACGATAAGGCAAAACAGAAAGGCCTACCGGGAAGGTCGCCTTGGCAGAGACGACTATCATGCCGCGATGGAGAAAGAGATCGCGCAGGTGATCCGGCAGCAGGAGGATATTGGCCTGGATGTGCTGGTACACGGTGAGGCGGAGCGGAATGACATGGTTGAGTATTTCGCTGAATTTCTCAGCGGTTTTGCCTTTACCCGTTTCGGCTGGGTTCAATCCTATGGCTCACGCTGCGTCAAACCGCCGATCATCTATGGTGACGTTCAACGGCAATCCAACATGACCACCCACTGGACCAGCTATGCCCAGTCGCTCACCAACAGTCCGGTGAAAGGGATGTTGACAGGCCCGGTAACCATGCTCAACTGGTCATTTGTGCGCGACGACCAACCCCTCGCTCTGACCTGCAATCAGCTGGCGCTCGCCCTGCGTGACGAGGTTCTGGCCCTGGAACGGGCGGGAACGGCGATTATCCAGATCGACGAGGCGGCTCTGCGCGAAGGTCTGCCGCTTCGACGCAAGCAGTGGCCCGACTATCTCGACTGGGCGCTCAACGCCTTCCGTCTGACCGCCAACGGCGTGCAGGACGAGACCCAGATCCACACCCACATGTGCTACTCCGAGTTCAACGACATCATCGAAGCGATCGCCGCCATGGATGCGGATGTCATCACCATCGAGACCTCCCGTTCTGACATGGAACTGCTCGATGGTTTCGAGTCGTACGAATACCCCAACGAGATCGGCCCGGGTGTGTATGACATCCACTCTCCCAACATACCGAGCATCGAGAGTATGGTGAAGCTGATTCAGCTGGCTCAACAGCGCATTCCCGCTGAGCGGCTTTGGATCAATCCGGATTGCGGATTGAAGACGCGCCAATGGCAGGAGGCCATTCCCGCTCTGAAGAACATGCAACAGGCAGCACGACTGCTACGCGAGAGCGCGAGACTCGACTCTCAACGAACCTCAACCGCAACTGAAGCCTTGCCATAACTGGAACCGTGAGATGACAAATACAAACTATAGATAAATTCATACTTAATTTTCCCCTGCAAGACGTAGTTCACTCAGATGCTATCCGCTAAAATGAGGGATTTAACCCGCCCACGAGGAATCCGACGTGTTTCGCAAAGAGCTCAAAGTCCTGGACTGCACCATTCGCGATGGTGGACTGATCAACAACTACCATTTCACCGATGAATTCGTAAAGTCAGTCTACCAGGCGGCATGCGAATCCGGCGTGGATGTCATCGAGCTGGGCAAGAGGCTGATGGTCAGCGAAGAGTATACCCGTGAGGCCTATGGCAAATGGAACTTCTGCGATGACGACGATCTGAAGATGGTCATCGACTCCCATGAGTGTGAGAATCGGCCGCTGGTTGCTGTCATGTTCGACATCGGCCGGGTCGACGTCAACAGTCTGCAGCCACGCGACCAAAGCCCCTTCGATATGGCCCGGGTTGCCTGCTATGTTCCGGACATCGACAAGGGTCTGGATCTGGTAAAACGCTCCAAGGACCTGGGTTATGAAACCACCATCAACATCATGGCCTGCTCCGCCGCCATCCGCACCGATCTGATCGAGGCTCTGAATCAGATCGAAGAGACGCCGGAACTGGATTACCTCTACCTGGTGGACAGCTATGGCGCCTTCTATTCGGAACAGGTTACCGACTATCTTGAGCTCTACAAGAAGCATGCACCGAGCAAGGAGCTGGGCTTCCATGCGCACAACAATCAGCAGCTTGCCTTTGCCAATACCCAGCAGGCGATCATCGATGGCGTCAACCTGCTCGACGCGACCGTCAACGGCATCGGCCGGGGTGCCGGCAACTGCAACCTGGAGCTGTTACTCAACTTCCTGAAGAATCCCAAGTTTGATGTTCGCCCCATCTACAAGGTGATTCAGGAGCAGTTCGTGCCACTGCGTGAAGAGATCGAGTGGGGCTTCAATGATATCTATGGCATCAGCGGCCACCTCAATCAACACCCCCGCGCCGCCATGAAGTGCCGTTCGGAAAAAGAGATTCGTGACCTCTGCTACGACTTCCTCATCGAACAGACTCAACTCAACTCTTAAAACGTCACTGCCATCCGGGCCTCTTGCAGGCCCTAGTGGGCCACGCGGTACGATCAGCCGGACCCACTAGTGGCTGACGATCCAGCTCATGAATGACTGGCGGGTATCCTGATCCGCCTTCAGCCACCAGTAGCGCAACCGCTCCCCCGCATCCTTGGGTAACTTATCCGCTTGCACTTTCGTACTGACGGCCAGCGGCTCCTTTGGGGGTGTGGTGTTGACCGCAGCCGTCTCAACCGGTTTTGGTGAAGGTTCCAGCTCACTGCTGATCGTGACCTGGGGATTTTTTGCGAACGCCTGTTTATCCTGAAACGCGGCAGGCTCCGGCACCAATCGATAATGGACACCGGATTTTACATTCAGGCTGATCATGAAGGGTCTTGAATTGATAACCGCTTCGTAACCCAGATCCGGATCGATGATCACATCCTTATATCGAAGCGTGATTTCACGCTCGCCTTCCGGCAGCTCGAGCTGCGCCTGATGAGAGAGCAGGGACCCAGCCACTGCCTGACCATCCAAGGCGAGAAACTCGAAACTGTCGGGAATGGTCATTCGTGCCGCCTGTACAGAGCAGCCGGTCAGACTCAGCCAGACCAGCAACACGCCGCTGATCAACAGCTTTGCATACAACTTCGCCATCGCATCATCTCCTTTCAGAGCCGATAGAAATACCAGTGTAGATAGAAACAGACCTTGCAGCGGACACTGCAAGGCCTGTCATTTGAGGGAGGCTTCTGATCAGAAGGCGTATTTGGCGGCAAACTGCAGCCGGTCCAGCTCACCCTCGTCTCCACTCTCTTTCTCCAACGTGCCATGCAGATACATGACACCAAGAGTCACCGGTTTGATCGGGTTGTACATCAGGTTGACCTGGAGGCTGTTGGCGCTCTCGTTGAGGCTGCCCGGAGCGGAAGAGGGATTATCCACCTCAACCAGGCTCAGAATCACGTTTGAGCGCCACTTGCTGTTCCACATATGTCGATAGGCGACAAAGCCGGCAAGGGATTCCACCGCCTCAAGACTGCCGTCACTCGGATCGACTACCGCATCCCGGACCACACCCAGACTGGTGTAGCGGCCCATGCCGTCGCCATAATTGACCGCAAAGCGGATATCATCCGTTTCGAGGATTTTGATCTTGCCGCTGACACCCAGACCCCAGCCGGTGGTGGTCTCTTCCGAGCCGCCATCCTCAACTTTCAGTTGACGCAACAGACCATTGACCCGCAGGTGACCCCAACCCATTTTCATACTGTAGTTGGCCGCCAGATCAGGCAGTGCGTTATCGTCACTGATACCGGTATCGGCGAAGGTTTCCGGATTCTCCAGAGCCAATTGGACGTTACCCAGGCTATAGCGAATCATCGGCTGCCTTACAAACACCGTACCTTCCGGCGCACCCAGAAAGTCCAAGGCATCGGGCAGTGCGCCGGTATCCATGAAGGTCGACCAGGTCTGGCCGAACAGCCAGTTATCGAAGGTGAAGAGGTAGTGTCTCAAGCGAGGTGAGTAACTGTTACTCACCGCCTCATTACCGAAACCGGTGGTCAGGAAATCCATCTCCATCACCACACCAAGCGAGTGATCACCAGCCTTTGTCTTGGCCTTGAAATTGATGCGGGACTCGCGGGCTGTCATGTCATAGACCGCATCACCGTCATCACCACCCGTCGGAATGGAAGAGGGCAGATAGAAAGTCCTGCCCGCACCGCCGGCTCCGCCAGCGATGGTGCCGCTGTCGGTATCGGTCCACATGGCGCTGAGTTTTGCATAGCCACCGATGCTGACATCCACGTCACCACCGAAAACCTGACTGAAGTTGTAGGCCGATGCAGTAGTTGGCAGCATCATGCAGGCACCGATCAGAGCTATCCCTGGCAGCTTCTGTTTCATTTGATTCATCGTGTGATTCTCCACAGTATCAATTGAATTCAGCTGTTATGGTTTTTTCGTGCTGAGTTGTTTTATTGCCGATATGGCGACTGCCCTACGTGAAATATTTTTATATATCCTCACTAACGACTGCTGAGGATGGATCGCCAGGCATCACCGAGCGTTTTTTGATTCGATGAGTGGCTGGAATCGGAAAATCGGGGATATGGAATTTATTGTTACAAATTTATGAACCAATCCTAGGTTGCAGATACTACACCATTATCTGGAGAAAGAAACTGTTCTGGTTCAGCCCGGATGACAATTCATCTTCGGTCGGCAGACACTCTCGGAGCAAACAATTCAACTCAGCGGTTGACGCAATGGATATCCACCGCAGCTCAAAAAATTGACCCTGGCCGATTGCGTCTGAATGGAAACAGAACCGTACACAGGAACACCAGACCAAGGGATGGCTGGAGCCGGTTCCTCAGTGGGGCACTCTAGCCGACGGTTGCTTGATATTCTGGCGACGCCTCCCCCTGACATGTGCATCTATCCAGGCAAGTCCTCACCAGCAAATAAAGAACAAAACTCCTATAGGTTACTGAATTTCCTAAATGTTTAAAGTTACCGACCATTTGCCCGATAACACTACTGAATTTATGGTTATTCAGTACTTCACTGATTGATGACTTTCAAGGAAGCGGTTTTGCCGAGCGTTTTACTGATTGAGCACTCCCCGACCATCCGTCATATCCAGAGGAATCTCTTGATCAAGGCGGGTTATGAGGTCGAGATCGAAAGCGACCATAAATCTGCAATTCCCCGCATCCGCTCCAGCGCCGATGATGGTGTGAACTTCGATGCGGTGATGCTTGGCTGGCCCGCTGACACCTCAATCAATCCCTTATCGTTGTGCAAAATGGTGCAGCACCAGGCCTATGCCTCCCAGGTAATCATGGTGTTTGCCCATGAAGAGAACAGCACGATCGCTGAATGGGCCAAAGCAAGGCCCAATACCGCATTCCTGTTCTGGGCAGACTACAAACGGAGTACCGATCAGCTTTCGCAGCTACTGGCAGATGCCAACAAGCAGATGGCGAATCAGGTCGAGAACCCGGCATCGGTTCAACCGATACGGGTACTGTTTGTCGATGACTCCAGAACCGTCAGAGTCAAGTACAAGCGCCTCTTGAATACCAATGGCTATGAGACAGAGACCGCCGGTAATGTCGCTGAAGGCTTTGACAAGGCGCTGGCCTCAGCCTACGACATCGCCATCATCGACTACTTTATGCCGGATGCCACCGGCGATGTGCTGTGTCGGAAACTGCGTGAAAACGAGACTACCGCATCGATGACCTCTGCCATCATCACCGGCACCTACCTCGACAAGGCGATCAAGCAATCCCTTGAAGCCGGTGCCGTCGAGTGTATGTTCAAGAATGAGAGCGATGACCTGTTTCTCAGCCGCATCGATGCGATGAGTCGCCACATTCGCGCCCATCAGGCGATCGAGAAGGAACGCAAAAGGCTTGGCGGGATTCTCAGATCGGTGGGAGACGGTGTCTACGGGGTTGACCCGAATGGCCATATCTCATTCGTCAACCCAGCCTGTCGTCAGATATTGGGCTATGACTCTGAGGCGCTATTGATCGGAAAGTCGGCCCATGAACTCTTTCACTTCGCCGATGATCTGGGCTATCGCGTTTTGCAGGAGCGCTGTTTTCTGCAGAAGAGCTATGCAAATGGGGATAAGATCCAGGCCAGGGAGACCATCTTCTGGCACAGATCAGGCAAGCCGATCCCGGTGGAGTGCACTGTCTACCCACTGACCATTGAGGATAAGCGGGAGGGCTCGGTTGTCGCATTTCGAGACATCTCTGAGCACAAACAGCTTGAAGAGGAGTTACGCTGGCAGGCAGGTCATGATGCATTGACCCAGTTGCACAATCGACGCTATTTCGAAGAGCAGTTGAACCTGGAGGTGGATCGACTCAAACGCAGTAACGAGGTCAGTGCTCTGCTCTACCTCGATCTCGACCGCTTCAAGTACATCAATGACACCGCAGGACATGCCGCAGGCGACCGCCTGCTGCTGGAGATCGCTCAGCAGATGAGCCAGCGCCTGCGCAAATCGGACATGCTCGCCCGGCTGGGTGGCGACGAGTTCGCCGTCATTCTCAGGAACATTACCAAGAACAGCGTGGTTCACGTCGCCGAAGACTATCGTGAAATGCTCGATCACCACCTGTTTGTCTATAAGGATAAACAGTACAAGATCAACGGCACCATCGGCATTGCCCTGATCGACAGCGACACCGTCTCTTCCAGTGAAGTGTTGGCGAATGCGGATATCGCCTGCCATATCGCAAAAGGTGAGGGGCGCAATCGCACTCACCTGTTCATACAGGAGAACGATAACAAACAGGCGATGGACAAGGATCTTGGCTGGTCATCACGACTGCACAAGGCGTTGGAGTCAGATCACCTGATCCTCCACTACCAGCCGATTATCCCGGTTGAATACATCCCTGCCTCACTGATGTCCGACAGTGACGGGCCGATCATTCAACAACTGCTTTCCGTGGTACCCGAGTCAGCGATGATCAACGAAGCATTACTGCGCCTGGATGATCCCTCATGGGGTTTGGTGCTACCCGGTGCCTTCTTACCGACTGCGGAACGCTTCAATATGATGGACAAGATCGACGGCTGGGTGGTGAACGCCGCCCTCAGGCAGCTCGCCGAGCTACAGCAGCAGGGGTATCGGGGTACATTCACCATCAATCTGTCGGGACAGACGATCACCAATATGGCGCTGATCGAGACCATCGAGGAGCTGGTGATCTCCCTGGCGATCGACCCGAGTAAAATGATTCTTGAGATTACCGAAACCTCGGCCGTCTCCAATCTCGTCTCCGCCAATCAGTTGATTACCAGACTCAGTGCTCTGGGTTGCCGTTTTGCGCTGGACGATTTCGGCAGCGGCTTCTCCTCCTTCTCCCATTTAAAGAATCTGCCGGTGGATTACATCAAGATCGACGGCTTGTTCGTCAGAGGCGTCGCTACGGATCGAGGGGATAGAGCGATCGTCCAGTCGATCAACGATATCGCCCATTCACTGGGTAAGATGACGGTGGCAGAGTATGTGGAGGATGTTGAGATACTCGCCTTTCTGCACCAGATTGGTGTGGACTATGTGCAAGGACACTACCTGGCCCATCCAATGGATATCTCGGACATGCCATCGTCTAACAGCCCCAGCCAGAAAGGTAACCCGTCACGATCGCAAGCCTAGCGACCTATCCGGTATTCAGGGCCGAAAACCACGGCTGATGTCTGTCAGCCCTATCATGGCGCAGCAAACGCCAACCCGACCACCGGCACGCACCATTTTGGGGCAGCATCCCTCAGCGAGATAATCAAGCCGACCCGATGTGGCTGAGTCCAATGGTGAAGTCCGGTATACGCATCAATCTCCTGCGACCCGGCAAACCCTCACCCAGTTAATCCTGTAGAAGCAAATCGGAGGTTCGCTCTGAGAGGTGCTTCAACCTTAGCAACGCCCTGTATTTGGCACAGAACCTGCTCTTGAAATGCAACGTTGACAGGCCGCCCCAGGAGAGAGAGATCAAAGCGCTAACATCGACAACCACAGCTGAGTGCGCCATGAGCGGAGACTCATCCTGTATAATCACGATTCGGCCTGTCTCAGATCATTCTGTTTTGACCCTACAGCGCTATGCTGAATCATCAGGTCAATAGTGCTGGAAAATCACGTGTCGATCATACCCGTATCAGGACATAAGAAAGCGCGGAATCCAGTCGAGGGATGGTTGGTCTTCACCGATCTCGACGGTACCTTGCTTGACCACCATAGCTACGACTTCAGTCCGGCGCTGCCGGCCCTCAGGTTACTCAAACAGAATCGTATCCCGGTGATCCCGATCTCAAGCAAAACCCACGCGGAATTGAACGTCTATAAAGCGCGACTTGAGCTGGATGGTCCAATGGTAGCTGAGAACGGCACCGTCATCATCTATCCGGACGAAGAACCCCAGGTTGCCCCGCCCGGCTACCTGCGGATGCGCGACTTCCTCGTCGATTGCCGTTCCAACCCTGACTTCGACTTCATCGGTTTCGGAGATATGAGTGTCGAGCAGGTAATGGAGGAGACCGGCCTGAATCGAGAGTCCGCACAACTGGCACAACATCGACTGGCAACGGAACCTCTGCTCTGGCACGGTGATCAGGAGAGCCTGAAACGGTTTCAACGCAAGGCGGAGTCTGCCGGCATGAGACTTCTGCAGGGCGGACGTTTTCTTCACCTGTTGAGCGATACCGACAAAGGCCAGGCCGTCTCTCATATCGTCAACCACCTGCGCAGCAGAGGCAAGCAGATCAACCGAACCATCGCCTTGGGTGACAGTGATAACGATAGAGCGATGTTGTTGGCGGTAAACACCCCGATCATAGTGCGCAAACATGATGGCAGCCATATGACGCTGTCGGAACGACCCGATACCAAAGTGACCGACGAACCGGGACCAGCCGGATGGAACCAGGCGCTTCTGGACCTGATACAACAATTTGAGGAGCGATAATGGCCGACTTTTTCCAACATGGGGATATCACAACGCTACACAAACTCACCGAGCGCCCCCTCAATGAGATGGAGCAGGAGCTCTCCAGTTTTGCCAGCAAAAAACCGATCGGGCTGATTCTTCCCAGTCTCTATTCGGAACTCACCGGCCCCGCTCTCAGCCATATCATCGATGAGCTGCAACACGCCAGCTACATCTCTCACATCATCATCGGACTCGACCGGGCGACTGAAAGTGAATTCAAACAGGCCCAGGATTTTTTTGCCCGCCTGCCCCAACGCACCCACCTGCTGTGGCAGGATGGCGCAAGACTGAGAAGCCTTGACTCAGAACTTCAGGAGCGCGACCTATCCCCACCAGAGCCGGGTAAGGGACGCAATGTCTGGTTCTGTATGGGCTATGCCCTGGCGATTGAAGAGCTGCAGGCAATCGGACTGCACGATTGCGATATTGTCACCTACTCAAGGGAGCTGCCGGCACGCCTGCTCTATCCCCTGGCCCATCCCAACTTCAATTTTGAATACGCCAAGGGCTACTACGCCCGGGTCAATGAGAACAAACTCAGTGGGCGGGTCACCCGACTGTTTGTCACTCCGCTGCTAAGGGCTCTGAGGCTGATGGTCGGTCCGCTCGACTACCTGGAGTATATGGACAGTTTTCGCTATCCCCTTTCAGGCGAGTTCGCCATGAGTCGCGATCTCGCCTCCCAGGTACGCATACCCAGCGACTGGGGATTGGAAGTCGGTCTGTTGTCCGAGGTCTACCGCAATATCTCCCATCATCAGATCTGCCAGGTCGATATCGCCGACCAATACGACCACAAGCATCAGGATCTCTCCGCCGAGGATCGCACCGGCGGACTGGCGAAGATGAGCCGGGATATCGCCAAATCCTTCTACCGCAAACTGGCCACCGAAGGGATTCAGATGAACCAGGCCTTCTTCCGCAGCCTGAAGGCCGCCTATCTGCGTAAAGCGCTGGATATGGTGGAGATGTACTACCACGATGCGAAGCTCAATGCCCTGGCCTTCAACCGGCATGCGGAAGAGGAAGCGATCGAGGTGTTTCAGCAGAGCATCGTCGAGGCGGGCCAGGCATTTCTCGACAACCCGCTGGAGGCCCCGTTCATCCCCAACTGGAAACGGGTACTCTCGGCGATGCCCGATTTCACGGACCGGCTGTTTCAGGCAGTCGCCGAGGATAACGGTTGAGCCAGGGTCAGTCGCTGAAAAGATCTGTTTGTAAGAGGAAGATTTATGAGTCCGCAAATGAACGCGAATAAACGCAAATGGTTTTGATGTAGCGGATCGGTCTAGCGTAATTGACCCAATCCACGAATCAGCGCCGCTGACCTAAAAACAACCACAACCACTCAAACAATTTGCGACTCTTATTTGCGTTCATCAGCGTTCATTTGCGGACCAGTTCTTCTTGAGATTAACCGCCAAGCCACCATTCGCCACACCAACGCCCAGTCCAATCATGTCGCTATAAAAAGTTTTGGGTTTCAACCCTTGGCCATCAACCAGACGGTCTGGTAGGGACGAAACCGCACCCCGTCACCATCCATGTCCGGCACCACCTGATGCAGGGCATCGAACCAGCGCTGGCTGGCACCGCCCAGAGCGGATATATCCACCGACCTCAGATCACCGGTCATGTTATGGATGGCATAGACCCGCTGCTCACCATCCAGACTGGTCCGCTCCAGAGCGAGAATTCCGTCCGGCATATCCAGCACCCGCTGCGGCGCATCCGGATGAAACGCCTTGATCCCACTGCGGATGCGCAGTCGACGAATATACTCAGGGAATACCTGTCCCGCATCGGTCAACGGCAGATCGATCAAGCGTTCGAGCTCGGCGCCATCCCACTTGCGCCGATTGATGCTGCGGGTCATGCCGGTACGCTCCACCCCTAATGGATCGTTCGGAGTCGCACCCAGGGCATTGATGTAGACCGCCGGTATACCCCGAAACGAAAGGGGCAGGGTCTGGGAGAGCATATAGCGGGCGATGTGCCAGGGATCCACATCATCATCCTCGGCTGCAAAGGCATCGAAATAGCTGATATTCAGCTCATAGGGCCGGTCCCGACCCTCAGTGGTGGCGCGCATCGAGACATAGCCGCCTCGCCTGCGCATCATATCCAACAGCTCATCCAGATCTTCGTCCGGCACCAGACCCTCTAGCGGACGTAGCCCTACCCCGTCGTGGGAGGCGGTGAAATTCAGATAGGTGCAGCCTTCAGGCAGCGTCTCCTGCTCCAGAGAGCGGGCCCAGGGCACCAGGAACTCGGTGGTCTGACACATGATGGCGTGCAGAATCAGTGGCGGCAGGCTGAACTGATAGACCATGTTGGCCTCATTGCCCTGATCGAAGTAGCTGATATTCTCCTGATGCGGGACATTGGTCTCCGTCAACAGTATCGCCCCGGGTTCAAGCACATCGAGCAGTGTCCTGAAGAGTTTGATCACTTCATGGGTCTGCGGCAGATGGATACAGCTGGTGCCGATCTCCTTCCAGAGAAAGGCCACCGCATCCAGACGCACCGCCCGCGCACCACGCCGGATGTAGTCCAGCAGAATGTCGATGAACTCGAGCAGTACCTCTGGATTGGCATAGTTCAGGTCGATCTGATCATTGCTGAATGTGGCCCAGACATCGAGCATGCCGCGGGGCGTACGAACCCGGCTCAACAGAGGCGTACTGCGTGGCCGCACTACCATGGAGAGATTCTCATCCGGCGATACCTGGACCACATAGTCACGCCCGGGCTCCTCGTCATGCACAAAGTTGACGAACCAGAGGTGCTCCCTGGACATGTGGTTGAGCACCAGATCGAACAGCAGGGAGAAGTTCTCACCCAGCTCCCGGATATCCTGCCAATCCCCAAGCTCGGGATTGACGCTGCGAAAGTCGGAGACTGAAAAACCGTCGTCAGAACTGTAGGGGAAGAAGGGCAGCACATGCACCATGCTGAAGACGCCATTCAGGCGTCTGTCCAAAAACTGTTTCAGGGAGGCCAACGGGGTCATCCCCGGATATTGAATGCTGTCCCCATAACCGATCAGCACACTGTCCTTCTCATCCCAGCGGGGAATCTCGAGGCGCTTGCCCTGTCGCACCTCGATATGCCGACCGATCAGCTCATGCAGTTTTGGCAACAGCGTTGCCGCTTGCTGCTCACCATACAACAGACTCAAATGGCCCAGAAGTCTGGTATCCAATTCATCGACGCTCATGAAAACTCTCTTACCAATGACTTCGGGATTGAATTATTCAGGGCCTGATAACTGGCCCTAACCGAATGGATCAGTTGAAGTTGATAAAATATGACTATATTCAATATCTCTTAAGTATAAAAGAGTTGATCCAGATCAACCGATACGCGAAACCATGAATTATCTGCTGCTATTGTTTAGTAAGCAGTACCTAAAAACCCGAATCCATGGGTTTACGACGGCACAGACCGCAAGCTATTGCTTCCCCGGCGGTAAGTATTATGCCCGCTCAATCCATGGGCAGAGCTGAGATCTATTGATTCCTCTGGAAAACCAATAGCTTACGCTTTGTGACGCCAACGGGCCCGCGGATTCCGGTTAAAACAGATTAAAACTACCTGCATTCACCAAAGGAGATCCACTATGAGGTTAGAACACTCAGCGTCTCGCACCTCTCCTGAAAACCTGAAAGCAAGCCGTCCCATTGAAGTGGAAGGACGTCTGATATCTGTCGATGATGAAGGCTATCTGTTGACACTCGATGACTGGTCCCCGGCCGTTGCCGAGGCACTCGCCGATGCCGATGGGGTAACCCTGACAGAAGAACACTGGCTGCTGATCGATTTTCTGCATCGTTTCTATGCAGAGTACGGCATTGCTCCGGAGATGCCTATCCTGGCTAGAAATCTATGCAAGGATAAAGATGATTGCCGCTGGACCAAGCGTTATATCGAAGGCCTGTTTCCAGGTGGCGCCAAGATGGCATGCCGCTATGCCGGACTCAGCAGACCGGTAGGACGCAGCTGCCTGTAAGGGGTATAACAACTCACGAAGATTTCGACTTGATGGGGTATCTACCACGTGCCTATCCAACGATCCCGGTAGGCACGTCACTTTTTCCAACCACCTCCCTTCCTCTAATTCAACAAGCTGCCTGTCAGTTAGGGCCTGTTAACACTAATCCAATTGGCCCTAGGACGAGCCGAGTTTTATAAACACGGTTTGCGTTGATTTTCCCAGCGGAGCGTAAAAACAGCCAAACAGTTTGCTGAAAAATGCGTATCATAGCAGCAGCCGAAAACCACAACAGCGGTTGTCGAAAAGCCTCGGCCAACAATCAATTCATCCGTAACAGCACATGAACTCGAAAACGCTATGGACTCTATGTTTGATTCTGTTCTGCCAGAATCCCCTGCAGGCAGAGCAACTGGGGGAGGTCAGCACCAAATTCCGCATGCTCGGCCCGAATGACAAGGTGGTGATCGAAGCTTTCGACGATCCAGCGGTTCCGGGCGTCACCTGCTACCTGAGTCGGGCCAAGACCGGCGGCATGGGTGGCGCCGTGGGAATTGCCGAGGACACCTCCGATGCCTCGATCGCCTGCCGACAGACCGGACGGGTGAACCTGCCCGGCGACATTCTGAATCAGTCGAGGGATGGGGAGGAGGTCTTCAAGCAGCGTACCTCAATTCTGTTCAAGACCATGCAGGTGGTGCGCTTCTACGATGCCAAGCGCAATACCCTGGTGTATATGACCTACAGCGACAAACTGGTGGATGGATCACCGAAAAACAGCATCACTGCAGTACCCCTGTTCCGCCCTCAGACTCCCCAACTCCCCCGTCCCGCTGATCAATGAGCCAGAGGCTGCATACCGGTCGGCTGGTGCTGACACCCAAAGACCCCTACCTTCTACCGCAAGATCCCGACGCTCTGTTTGACGCCCTGAGGGATATCGGCCTGATCGCATCTCCCCTCGCGGAGGAGACAGGCTATCTGCTGGGGGAGGCTTTCATGCAGTTGATCACCTTCATGGGCTGTTCACCCTTCATCCGACTTGAACCGGATGAGAGCGGAGAGCCGTTTTGCCATCTGCGGCTGGACGGCCCACATTCACAACCGATAGTGCTGACCGGTAAAAACAGTCTCCCACCCCGCTGTGAGGCCTGTCGAAAACGCATCAGCGACTGGCAAACAGAGCCTCGACAACTGGCTGAGTGCCCCCACTGCGGACACCGGCAGGACCCGGCCAGCTACGACTTCAAACAGAGCGCGGGGTTTGGTCGGTTTCTACTGAAGATTGAGAATATCTTTCCGCAAGAGGCGATCCCCTCGCCACGCCTGCTCGAGGTCCTGCAACAGGCCAGTAACGGCGCTCCATGGCACCATTTCTATCAACAGGATTGATTGGGATTGCAGTGCGCGCAGTCTGATCCCATGGTTATGCCCGCAAAATGCATGCCCCACCAAGAATCTATCTATTGCAGCAAATGAATTGAATACCACCAGATCAGGTGGAATCAGCAACGACTACCGGATTAATCCACAACAGTGGCGTTTATTCGCGTTCATCTGCGGACTTTTATAAAACACAGGCTGGAGATCAGACCAGTTCGCAGCGATTCTTGCCTTTGCGCTTAGCCTGATAGAGAGCCTTGTCGGCCCGCGAGAACACCTGATCGATCCCATCCCCCTTGGCAAAGCTTGTCAGGCCACAGGAGATGGTCACAACGACCGGCTTGCCGTGGGAATGGAAGCCATTGCTCTCGACCGAATGGCGCATCTCTTCAGCGACACTCAGAGCCTCCTTGCCCTCTGCGCCGCAGAGCAGACAGACAAACTCTTCGCCACCGAAGCGGGCGATGAAATCGGTTTCCCGTAAGCGCGCCTTGAGACTTTGTGCGATCACCCTGAGCGCCTTGTCACCAGCCTGGTGTCCATAGCGGTCATTGATCTTCTTGAAGTCATCCACATCCCAGACCAGCATGGTCAACGGACTGTCGAAGCGCTTCCAACGGGCCACCTCCTGCTCGACCCGCTCTTCGTAGGCCAGCCGGTTGGGCAGGCCGGTGACCGCATCCAGCAGCGCCATGTGGTGCGCCTCAACCATGCGGGAGCGCAGTTCGGTAGACTCCTTTTCCAGCTGAGTAAGGCGTTCGCGCAGTGCCTGCTCCCCTTCCTCGGCCTGCTGATGAAAGTTTTGCTCCTCTTCCAGATAGCTGTCGATACTGTTTTGAATCAGAGTGATCCGTTCACTGACAGCATCTTTCAGTTGTTGCAGATCGGTGGCCTGGGCCACGTGAGTACCAATATCCCCGACCTGACCGTGTACCTGTTCACTCAGGGTGCGCCCATGCTGCGCGATCTTGTCCCGCCCTTCATGGGCCGTCTGCAGATGCAGACCCAGGTCCTGCAGGCGCTGGGTCAACTCTTCAAGAAAATCCTCGGCTTCCTGTATCTCAGACTGGATCTCACCAAAAGACTTGGCCGACAAGGCGAGCAGATCATCCAGTACACCAACCCAGGCATCTGCCTCCGCATCCGTCAGCAGGCGATGTTTGAAACTGCTGATCGGTTCACCCCAGTGACCCGGCCAGGAGGCCTGTTCGAGCAGATTCAGCAGGATCTGATTCGGTTTGGGCCCCGACTCTTCGGCGTGCCCCAGCAGGCGACCGAACAGACCCGTGGATCTCTTTTCACCCGCTGCCTCGTTACCCTGCCCCAGCAGACGTACCAGACGGGCGAAGGACTTCTCCCCCATCTCGGCTGGATCACTGACCAGCTGCTCGAGCAGATCGGTGGTTTCGGCCAGCGCCTTCTTGGGGAGTTTGAACGGGCTGAGCAGCTTTTGATAGACCTCACCCTCATCCGCCGCCGCACTATCCTGCTGTTCGGCAAAATGGAGCAACCCATCGGTGATCTCATTCAGCTTATCCTGGGATATCGATCCGCCCCCACCCCGGACCGCATTGCGTACCGATTTCAGGTGGGGCTCAAGCCGGCTATCCAGGCCACTGGCGGCAATCGTCAATCGGATGACAGTCCTCGTCAGCAGCTCTTCCAGGGCCTTGTTGGCCTCGTCTTCACTCTCGGATTGACGCAGCAGATCGTCGTAGCGCTTTTTCCAGTCGGTATCGTTCATAGGTCCCGTCTCGGGTCGGTAGCCGAACTATCAGGCGGCAGCAGGCAACACCACATTTTCAGGCAGTTCAATCTCCAGGCTGATCGGCAGGTGATCAGAATGGGCGTAGTTGAGGACCTCGGATTTCGCCACCTTCAAACTGGGCGAGGCCAGAATGTGGTCCAGCTTCTTGCTCGGGCGCCAGCTGGGGAAGGTCATCATGTCGCAGGCACTGCCCTGCAGGTTGGTATTCTCCATCAGATACTGGAACTCTGTGGAGCTGCAGCCGCAGTTGAAATCCCCCATCAGAACCAGATGGGAGTAGTGGGAGACCAGTTCGCTGATATAGGAGAACTGGCGCAGTCTGGCTCGCCGACCCAAGGCAAGATGCATCATGCAGATTCCGAGGGGTTTTTCGGTGGTCTGAAACTCCATCAGCACCGCTCCCCGGCCCGGTAGACCAGGCAGCCGGTGTTCGGCGATCATGCTCGGTTGTACCCGACTCAACACCCCATTACTGTACTGGGCCAGCTTACCCAGCTTGCGATTCACCTGGCGATACCAGTAGGGAAATCCCGCCAACTCCGCGAGATAGGCGGTCTGGTCGATGAAACCGCTGCGAAAGCTGCCTGAGTCGACCTCCTGAAGCCCCACCACATCGAAGTCCTTCAACAGATGGGAGATACGATTCAGATTGTGGCGTTTTTCTTTGTGAGGAAGAACCTGTTTCCAGCCGCGGGTCACATACTCCCGGTAACGGCGGGTGTCCGCACCAGCCTGAATGTTGTAACTGAGCAGGCGCAACCGGTGGGTATCATCCAGCGTGGCTTGATTCTCTATGATTTGCTTATTCATTCTTTCTGCGACGCTTTTTTCTTCTCGGATATCACTTTGTATGGCGGATAAATTCAAAAAAACTTAAGTTACAACCGTCACTTTAGACAAAAAGCAAAAACTGTTCAGGAACCAGGTCCAATCTCGCAATAATAGTGTGACCTGGCAGCTGTTTCCAGAACCTGGGTCCACTCTGGAGCAGATCGGCTTGACAGCCCATCCTCAACGGCCATCTGAAATCCTTAAAAAAAAAGGCGGCACACCAGGTACCGCCTTTTTCGATCGGAACAGCCGGATCGCTTAGCGACTGAGCCCCTGAATGTACTGGGCCACCTCGGCGATCTCTGCATCGGTCATTCTCTCGACCACACCCTGCATCATCTTGCTGGCGTCATTGGTCCGGTTGCCGGCACGAAAGTCCTTCAACGCCTTTTCAACATAGGCAGCGTGCTGACCGGCGATGGCCGGGAAGTTGGCCTGCGGGTTACCCGCACCGGATGGTCCGTGACAGGCCATGCAGGCGGCTACGCCGGTATCGGCATTTCCGGCCCGGTAGAGACGCTCACCCGCTTCAACCTTGTCCGCAGCAGCCACACCGGTCTTGACCGTCTGACTGGAGTAGTAGGCTGCAAGATCGGCAATATCCTGGTCGCTCAGAGGCATCGCCATTGGCGTCATCATCGGATCGCTGCGCTTGTTCGCTTTGAAATCCTTGATCTGCTTCGCGATGTAAGCCGGGTGCTGTCCGGCAATCTTTGGCCAGACCGGATTAAGCGGGCTATTGCCTTCAGCGCCATGACAACCGGCACAGGTAGCGGATTTGTTTTTACCCTCTTCTGCATTGCCGGCAGCCTGTGCCAGGCCAACAGTGAAAGAGAGGGCTAGGGTTGCGGTTACGAGCCATTTATTCATGATCAATCCTGCTCTGAATTATGCTGGATATGTTAAAAATCCCGGACCTTCCGGCGGCAGCCAGAGCATTGTCAGCCCACCCAAAGACCCTAAAAAAGCTGCGGAACTATACCAGAATTTCCTAATAAAGGTCAAAATCCATCGCCTCAGCCGTGGTCGGTCGATGCGTAAAACTCTGCTTGGTCTCTAACATCCTGGAGAGCACCATCGACTCAGATGGCATCCGCAGACATCAGCTTTCGATCGTCATCCAGGCCCAGGGTTCCAGGGCATGACCATCCCACCAGTCGGGGATTGCCGCCGCCAACCGCTCCGCCCAGCGCACGGATTGCCGGTTTGTCAGTAAACCGGGTTACCGATAAACTCCTTTTTCCAATCCGCTCAGGCCCATCAAGATGCAGAAAGATCCGGACCAATCGATCGTAGCCACCCATTATGCGGTGATCTACACACCGAGCCGACGCCGGGACCGTTTTCCGGAGAATTGCGTCACCCTCGCGTCATCGGCTGAAGAGGCGATCGAGAAGGCCACCGAACAGGAGAACCTCCACGCGGCTCAGGTCAATGGCCCTTCCCGCTCATCGGAGGGGTTTCGTCTCTACTACCTGGTCCACTGGCTGACCTGATCAGACAGATTCCGGTTGCAGCTTGACCAGTTCCTGGATGATCGCATCGGCATCCAGGGTGTCGAAATCCGACCGACTGAAAGTCGTGAACCCCCCAGCCAGCTCATACCAGGCGAACCCCCTGGTCCAGGGTTGATGCTCATAACTGCCCTGACGTTTTCTGGGAATGCAGTAGAGTCTGCCAGGCTGGTAGATCAGGTTGTAGCTCACCTGCGAGCGGTGCAGTGACTCAATCCGCTGCCAGGCCTCGGCCGCAGATTCATAGATTTCGCAATTCAGCGGGTAGTCCCGCTCTCCGCCGTTGTGCCGCCAGTGATCGCGCATCAGCGGTAGCGGCTCTGGCCGGATGAAAAGCTGAAAGTGAAGATGATTGACCGAGGCAAAGGCTGCAAAACTGTTGTAGGCGATACCGACACCCGGCAAGCCGTTCCACAACCGTTCAGCCAGTTGCCAGATATAGTCGTGGTACTTACGGGTCAACAGCTGGGGCAGGCGCTGGGTGCGATCGGGCACCAGCAGGCAGTGCATCGGCACAAAGGGAAACTTGTTATACAGCAGCTCAACACCCACACCGTACAGATCGCCTGACCAGAAGACCTCCCGGCGCAGAAAGGGTTTATTGAAATGAAATCCGTTTGGATCGAAGGGACGGCTGATGCCCAGCGCAGGCTCACTGGTCATACGCGAGGGACGAAATGCGCGGATATGGTTGAACTGCAGCTGCCAATCCGCCTCATCGCGGAATTCAGCTGCATGCACCCCATCGAAGCCGATGGCCATCAATTTCAGAAAAACCAGATTGTCATCGGTAGCGCCGACCAGCTCCCGCCCCTCACTCAGGGTCTGACGGCAAAACGCCGCATGTTGCTCAAAGCGACGAGCAAGCTGGCTTTTCAGGGTTTGAAAGATTTCAGCATCGAAACTGGCATTGGCGTGTACCAGTATGTAGCTGCCGACCCCCGGCTGTTGAAGCAGACGCTGGAGACCGGAGGCAAAGGCCTGCTGCATGGCAGGGTGGGATTCCAGCGGAGACTGTTTCATGCAAACAATCCCCGGCCATAGGCCATTGAGAGTGTGCAGCCATGTGGTGAGCAGGACCACATGGCTGCAACGGAACAGGTAACAGCATGGTTAGCGAGAGTCGCGTTCACTTGGGGATCAAAAGCCGCACAAAACGCTCGTCTGACCTAGCCAATGCGGCTCAGTGGTTGTGACTGCCATGGTCGGAGTGCTTCATCTTCATACGCAGCTTGCGCACCGGGGCATCCAACTTGAGTTCCGATCCATCGTCGAAGGTGAGGGTCAGGCCGACATTCTCGCCCGGCACAAGTTTCTGCTTCAAGCCGATCAGCATGACATGCAGACCACCCGGCTTGAGGCTGATTTTCTGTTCGGCAGGCAGGTCGATCTTTTCCACTTTACGCATCCGCATCATGCCATCTTCCATGGTATGGGTATGCAGCTCGACAACCTCTGCGGCACTGCTGCTGGCGCTCACCAGAGCAAGATCCTTTTTCCCCATGTTATGCAGCGTCATGAATGAGGCGGAATTCGGCTGCCCGGGCGGTACCGCGCGGACATAGGGATCGTCAGCCATCACGGCAGAACCGGCCATCAGCTGTTGACTCATGAAAACCAGGCAAAAGCCAAGGATCGGAAGCAAACGTTGCAAGCTCATCTCTTTCTCCAATGAACACAGTTTTTAATCAGGGGTGGCTGGCCGCGAGATCGTGACAGAGTCAACCACCGAATTATTCAACAAGATTATTTTCTTGTGGTCCGGGAGCATGGCATTAAAGAGATTATAAAGGCAATCCCGCACAATCAATCCACGCTAAAAATTGAAAAAAAGTGTGTCAAATGACTCATTCAGGGCAAATGGCACTACTGTGATGACCATCTGAGGGGTCAATTGGGCCGAACGAGAGGCAAAAAAAAAGCGCCGGCAACTGCCAGGCGCTTTTCTCTCAACGACCCTGAGGCCGTTAATCAACCCGAATCAGAGGGTCATGATCCACTCAACGATGACTTTGATGTCGTCATCGCTGACGTGAGCATTAGGCGGCATAGGGACAGGACCCCAGACACCGGAGCCACCGGCCTTTACTTTGGCAGAGAGTGCCGCCACGGCATCACCCTGGCCTTTGTACTTTGCAGCAACTTCTTTGTAGGCTGGACCAACAACCTTGGTTTCTACCTGATGGCAAGCCATGCAGCCACGCTGGGTTGCCAGGGCAACAGGATCGGCAGATGCAGTCGCGACAGCACCAAGAGCAAGGACAGAAGCGCTGGTAGCCAGCAAGTATGATTTCATCTTATTCATCAGGAGTTTACCCTCAATAGTTCGGTTTAGACAAATACAGCTGCGGGGTTGATCACACAGAGTCCGTTCCCACAAAAAAGCTGGATTATACGTTAAACATAAGAAAAATGCCTATAAAGGATAATTGTCAATTAAACAATTTCACAATTTATCGCCTGTTGAGCGCTCAAATGTTCACCAGCAAGCACCGCAAACCACTTCCAATCGGGTTTGACCGCAGAAATAAACAGGTGACTCCCGCAATCGCAGTCGGATGAACCAAAACCGACCATCGGCTGGGCCAATCCAAGCGGATCACCCAGCAGGGCTGCCCACTGATGTTCCCGCTGCCGGGAGTCATTGCTATACCAGATCTGGCGCAGATTGGTGACCGCCCGCAGATAGTCGATATGCCAGCGGGGACGTGGGCTGATGCGCCGGTGGTGAGCGCAGCGCGCAGCCACCCCACCCGGGCCGAAAGCGCTGCCGACATAGAGATACCAGCCGCGGGCGAAGTCGCACAGCCCCAGGCGACCCACCTGAATCTGTTGGCGCCTGGGATTGTGCATCAGCAACACATAGGTCCCGCCGGACTTTGCCTGGGCAAGTCCCGAACGTGAAGCCCTGCCAACCGCATTAAGGGAGATCCCGCTGATCGGTCGCGCCTCAGCTGCAGGACCGTTCAGTGACCACTCTTATCCGCCATATGGGACAGATAGAGGGCGAGTCCGAGCAGTGCGATGCCACCAGCGAACTGCAGCAGGTCCAGCGGGGTAGTGAACTCCATACTCAGGGCGAACTCGAAATAGCGCACCACCAGGATCATCATCACCACCTTGGCAAGGCGGTTCTTCAGGTCGTCCAGGCTGGTGATCATCAGCACGTTTGAGGCGCTGTCGGAGCCCTCCGCATGATCGATCTTACTGATGAACAGCTCATACAGGCCCAGCGAGAAGATCAGCAGCACCGTTGCCAACAGATAGCCATCCACAATCTCCACCACATGGGTCACGGTGGTTGAACGCAGCGCCACCCGCTCCTCGCCCGTCAGGGCCGGTGAGGCGTAGTGACCTAAATGGCTGATCATATAGAAGGCATCCACAGAGGCCATGTAGAACATGGCAACGGCGGCCGCCAGGCTGGCAATCACAGCGGCCAACACGATCAGCCGGCTGTTCCAGAGTAATTTTTCAAATATCGCTTCCACAACATCTATTCTCATTATTTCAAGGTGAGGCAATCATATCAGAGAAGATCAATCCGAAGCCTGACAACAGGATTACAGTGACGCCAGGGTGTTAAAGCTTACCGATAGCCATTATCATCAGCCCCTTTTTTTGCAGGACCATGACTATGCCATCTTTTCTGCCGGGTCAGCGCTGGATCAGTGACACGGAATCGGAACTCGGTCTGGGGGTGATTACCGGCTGTGAAGGCCGCCGGGTCACCATCCACTTTCCGGCCATCGACGAGAGCCGGGTATACGCCATCGAGGGAGCGCCACTGACCCGGGTGGCCTTCAGCACCGGCGATCAGATCGAGAGTCGTGATGGCTGGCAGATGAGCGTCCGTGAGACCCTGTCCAATGACGGTCTGATCACCTACCTGGGTGAACGATCCGACGGCAGCCAGGTGCGCCTTGAAGAGCTGGAGCTGAGTGATACCCTGCGCATCGACCAGCCCAAACAGCGGCTGCTCGCCGGTCAGATCGATCCACCCCACTGGTTCAACCTGCGCCAGCAGACCCTCAGCCACCTGGGCAAACAGCAGCAATCCTCCCTGCTCGGCCTGGTCGGCCCACGCATCGACCTGATCCCTCATCAGCTCTATATCGCCCATGAAGTGGCTGGACGACCGGCACCCAGGGTATTGCTGGCTGACGAAGTGGGCCTGGGAAAAACCATCGAGGCGTGCCTGATTCTGCACCAGCAACTGCTGACCGGACGGGCCAGCCGGGTCTTGATCCTGGTGCCGGACCCCCTGGTGCATCAGTGGCTGGTTGAGCTGCTGCGACGCTTCAACCTGAAATTCCGTATCCTCGATGAAGAGACCTGCCAGGCGATTCAGGACTCCGGACAGGCGGACAATCCGTTCCATGCGGAACAGCTGGTACTCTGCAGTCTGAACCTTTTCCGCGACAACCCGGCCCGTCTCAGCCAGGCACTGGATGGGGAGTGGGATCTGCTGATCGTCGATGAGGCGCACCATCTGACCTGGTCGGAAGAGGATCCCAGTGCAGAGTATCTGCTGGTGGAAGCCCTCTCCTTGCGCACCCCCGGGGTACTGTTGCTGACCGCCACCCCGGAACAGCTCGGCCAGGCCGGTCATTTCGCCCGCTTGCGCCTGCTCGACCCGGATCGTTACTACGATCTGCAGAGTTTCCTGCAGGAAGAGCAGCACTATCAACCGGTCGCGCAAGCCGTGGAGCATCTGTTGCGAGGGGAGCCACTGCCCGAGAAAGCCACTCAGGCGCTGCTGAGCAAACTGGATGAATCCGAAAGCACGCCGCTACTGAGCCTGCTGAACGATCCAAGCCGGGACCCGGCAGAGCGGCACGATGCGAGAGAGAGCCTGATCAACAGCCTGCTCGACCGACACGGCACCGGACGGGTGCTGTTCCGCAACACCCGCGCCCGTATCAGCGGTTTTCCGGCCAGAGAGCTGATCGCCTACCCGCTGCCGATGCCCGAAGCGTACAGCGAGGCACAGCAGCAGGACGGCAACGCTTCCGCCACGCTGCGACTCACTCCGGAACGGCTCTACAGCGAGCAGGGTCACCCTGACTGGTGGCAGGTGGACCCCAGGGTATCCTGGCTGATTGAACGGCTGCGCAAACAGACCGACGACAAGTTTCTGTTGATCTGCAGCCATGATCAGACCGCCGTGGAGCTGCAGCAGGCGGTTCGCAACCTGTCCGGTATTTCCGCCGGGGTTTTCCATCAGGATATGACGATAGTGGAGCGAGACCGGGCAGCCGCCTGGTTTGCGGATCCAGACGGGGCGCGACTCCTGATCTGTTCGGAGATCGGCAGTGAGGGGCGTAATTTTCAATTTGCCCACCACCTGATTCTGTTCGATCTGCCGGCAGATCCTGACCTGCTGGAACAGCGTATCGGCCGCCTCGACCGGATCGGCCAGCAACAGACCGTCACCATCCATCAACCGTATATGGACCCTGGCCCCCAGTCGGTGATGCTGCAGTGGTATCGGGATGGCCTGGACGCCTTTCGCCAGCATGTGCCCGGCGCTCAACAGATCAACGAGCAGCTTGGCGCTGAACTCTGGCAGTTGATCGAAGAGCAGCAGGAGCCGGCCGTTGTGGCACATCTGATTGAGCGCACCCGTGAGTTGAAACAGCAGATACAGCTGCGACTGCAGCAGGGGCGGGACCACCTGCTTGAGCTTGGCGCCTGCCGGCAACCCATGGCCAGCCAGCTGGTTGAGCAGTTGACCGAACAGGACGACTCGGAGCAGCTGCCGGACTACCTGCAACAGCTGTTTGACTGTTACAACATCGAAACGGAAGAGCTGGGAGAGGCGGGTCTGATCCTGCGTCCGGGTGAACAGGTGATCGCCGGATCGCTACCCGGTCTGCCGGTCGATGGCCTGACCGCCACCTACAGCCGACGTGACGCCCTGAGCCACGAAGAGCGGCATTTTCTTACCTGGGAACACCCGCTGGTGCGTAACGCCATGGATCAGGTCATCAGTATCCAGACCGGCAACAGCACGGCAATGGCCTGCAAACACCCGAAACTCAGCAAAGGACAGCTGCTGCTGGAGTGCCTGTTTGTGGTTGAGTGTCCGGCGCCGAGTAAACTCCAGGTTGGGCGCTTTCTGCCCACCAGCTTGAGTCGTATCCTGATCGATGCCAAAGGCCGGCGTCTCGACCACCTGGCGGACTGCGACACGCTGCTCGAGCATGCCGAGGAGCTGGATCGCAAAGCCCTGCTGCCGGTGATCAACAGTTATCGGTCACAGTTGCGATCGCTGATCGCAACAGCAGATGCGGCCGCCGCCAACCTTGTGGATGAGCAGGTAAAGCAGTCCGCGGCAAAGATGATGAAATACTACACAACCGAGATTCAGCGCATGCAGGCACTGAAAAAGCACAACCCTTCAGTACGCAGTGAAGAGATCGAGATGCTCCAGCAGCAGGGGATGGCGCTGCACCAGCAGCTGCAATCCACCCGCCTGCGTCTGGACGCCGTACGACTGGTGGTTACGCTGTAGTTTAAACCCGGCAAGCAGACAGGCTTGCCGTCTTCAGAGAACTATTCGGCGTCGGGAGTGGTATCCAGCAGGCGCTTGATGGGGAAGGGCCGACAAACCCCATATCCCTGCACAAAGTCGACCCCGATCGCCTCGAGTCGCTGCAGGATCTCCCTGGTTTCGACAAACTCGGCGATGGTCTCCAGACCCATGATATGGCCGATGCGATTGATCGCCTCGACCATCGATTCGTCGATCGCATTCTCGAGCATATCGTGAACGAAAGCGCCGTCGATTTTCAGATACTCCACCGGCAGATGTTTGAGATAGCCGAAGGAGGAGAGACCACTGCCAAAATCGTCCAGGGCGAATTCACAGCCATAACGCTGCAGAGTACGCATGAAATGCTCCGCCGAGGTGAGATTGGAGATGGCAGCTGTCTCGGTGACTTCGAAACAGAGCATGCCTGCGGGGATATCCTGCTCCCTGATGGTCAGCAGTATCCACTGCAGAAATTCATCATCACAGACCGAATGGCCGGAGAGATTGACGAAAAAGCGACGCCCTGTGTTCAGACAGGAGTCCCGATTACTGGTAATGAAGCGGGCCACCTGGTCTACGACCCAGTGATCCACGGAGGGCATCAGTCCGAACCGTTCCGCCGCCGGAATGAAGGCGCCGGGTGGTATCAGATTTTCATCCTCATCGAGCAAGCGGATCAGCACCTCCACATGATCCTGCACCCCATCCGCATCGTTGAGAGATGAGATCGGTTGCACATAGAGTGTGAAGCGGTCCTCTTCCAGGGCGGTTCGAATCCGGGTTACCCACTGGGTCTCACCGTGCCGCCTGGCTGCGGAGCTGTCCACTGAATCGTAGATGTGGATTTTGTTGCGCCCCTCCTCTTTCGCCGTCAGGCAGGCGATATCCGCATGGCCGAGAATCTGCTCCACACTCTCGCTATGTCTGTCGATCGGCACCATGCCGATGCTGAGACTCTGGGAGAAGGTCTTGCCCTCCCAGGCAAAGCGGAACGCCTGAACCTCCTGGCGGATCGTCTCGGCAATCCGTTCCGCCACTTCCAATGTGCACTGACTGAGCAGAATGCCGAACTCATCCCCGCCCAGACGGGCAATCAAATCACTGTTGCGGATCGAGCGTTTGATCAAGGCGGCAAGCTGCCTCAGCAACTCATCGCCGGCCGCGTAACCGCAGTTGTCGTTGACGATGATAAAACGGTCGATATCCAGATAGAGCAGACAGTGCTGCTCATCTTCAAACTGAGTCTCATCCAGCAGCAGCGAGAGTCGTCGGTCGAATTCGACCCGGTTGTAGAGTCGGGTGACCGGATCATGGGTCGATTGCCAATTCAGTTGCGCCGCCAGCTTACGCGACTGACTGGTATCCTTGAAAACCAGCACAAACCCTTCCAGTTGACCATCGCTCCCCTTCAGGCGGGTGATCGTCTGCTGAATGGGTATCGTCAATCCCTCACGATGAACCAGTACCAGCTGCCGACTGTCATCGGCGAGGATCTGCTCCAGGTTCAGCAGCGGAGCCGACTGAGTCATCTCATCGTAGACCTGATAGACCTCAGCCAGTGGGCGTCCCGATATACGCTGACTCTGGAAGCCGGTCATACTTTCGGCGGCCAGATTGACAAACTCCACCACGCCCTCTGCATCGACCAGAATGACCGCATCCTCTACCGAGGAGAGGATCGCCTGAGTGCGATCTTCTGTCAGTCCGCGCAGACCTGATGAGCTGGGCGCTTTCTGCTCGGCTGCCAATTCATTGATCTGCACCAGACAGAAGCCCGGATGCATCATCATGGGCCGCACGCTGACCCTTAAAAACTGACCGTTGTCGAGAGTGAAAAGATGACGCGACATCTGCGTCTGTTTCTTACTGGCCTCCACTCCCTGCTTTTGCGACAGGGCGATTGCCAGATGGACCATACTATCGAATCTCGGTCCCGCCAGAGCCGGAATCAGGGTTTCGATGGTTGAGTGTTCAGAGAACTGCGGCAGGTTGCCCAGATAGTCGGCCAGCCAGGGGTTCCAGATCAGTGCCCGCTTGTTGCGATCGACCAGACAGAGCCCCACATCGCAGGCATCGATCACTTCCCGCAGATGCAAGATTTCATCTTCGGTAAGCCCGGACCATGGATCAGTCGCCGCTGAGACCTTCCCCTGCACAATAAGTATCCTAAAATCGCCCCAAGATAGTGATTATCAGCATGCAAACCTTGCAATGGTCTGTCTGCTGCAACGCCCAATCATCTCTTCCATGATGACAGCTGTGATCAGCCGCTCATCCACCTTGGATAACATTAGGTCTGCATCTAATTTTAGTGCATACGCGATCCAACTAGCCCAGCACCGACATTACCCTGGCGACTGAATATCCCCCGCACACAGACACAAGCAAGCTGCCGGTCGGCAATCCAACTGCGGAAACTTAGTAAATATCCCAGCGGCCAGGTAGATAATAGTTCGGCGATCTGCGAAAGAACTTTAATAATCCGTTTGATTTAAAGGAATTTTACAAACATGTTACACAACCCTGCCAGACCAGGACCGATTCAAAAACTGTCGATCTCGTTCTGGTTCAGCGCTCGGTAATCTCCGGCCGAAAGGCTCTCATCCAGTGTCAGGGGGCCGATGGATAGACGATGCAGTCCAACTACCCGATTGCCTACAGCGGCAAACATCCTTTTGACCTGGTGATAGCGACCTTCGGTAATGGTCAGGCGCAACCGGGTTTCGTCCAGCTGCTGCAGATCCGCGGGGCGGGTCGGTTTCTCCTCATTACGCAGCGATACCCCCTGGCGAAGGGTGGCTGCCTGATCTTGCTGCAACGGATGCTTCAACGTCACCAGATAGGTTTTACCGCAGCTCCGGCCCGGTGAGGTGATCCGGTGTGACCACTGTCCGTCATCGGTGACCAGTACCAGTCCGGTGGCATCGATATCGAGCCGTCCCGCGATATGCAGAGTCTCGGTCCGGCCCAGATTCAACAGATCCAGGATGGTGCGATGGCTGGGATCCCGCGTGGCACAGACCACCCCCGCCGGTTTGTTGACCATGTAGTAGCGGGACAGAGGTCTCTCCAGCCGTTGCTCATCCAGGCGGATCTGGGTGGTACTGTCGACCTGATGGGCCGGCTGGGTGATCGCCGAGCCATCGACACTCACCCGCCCGGCACGGATCATTTGGCGTGATTCCGAGCGACTCAGTTCAGTCACCTGACTGAGATACCGGTCCAGCCTCATAACGCTTTGTAGAGCTTACTCCCCTGCTGCTTGAACTCCACGGCTTTCTCTTCCATGCCCTGTTGCAGTGCGTCGCCGTCACTCATGCCGTGGGTTTTGGCGTACTCCCGCACATCCTGGGTGATCTTCATGGAGCAGAAGTGGGGGCCACACATGGAGCAGAAGTGGGCAACTTTGTGGGCCTGATGAGGCAGTGTCTCATCGTGGAACTCGATCGCCCGCTGGGGATCGAGACTGAGGGCGAACTGATCTTCCCAACGGAATTCGAAACGCGCCTTGGACATGGCATTGTCCTGCAGCTGGGCGCCAGGAAACCCCTTTGCCAGATCGGCGGCATGCGCGGCCACCTTATAGGTAATGATGCCCTCACGCACATCCTCTTTATTCGGCAGCCCAAGGTGCTCTTTGGGCGTTACATAACAGAGCATGGCGGTACCGTACCAGCCGATCTGTGCCGCGCCGATACCGGAACTGAAATGGTCATAGCCGGGGGAGATATCGGTCACCAGTGGACCCAGGGTATAGAAAGGTGCCTCGAAACAGTCCTCCAGCTCCTTCTCCATATTCTCCTTGATCATCTGCATCGGTACATGACCCGGCCCTTCGATCATCACCTGAACGTCGTGCTCCCAGGCCACCTTGGTCAACTCACCCAGGGTCTCCAACTCACTGAACTGGGCTGCATCGTTGGCATCGGCCAGCGATCCGGGACGCAGGCCGTCTCCCAGAGAGAAGGCCACATCGTAGGCCTTCATGATCTCGCAGATCTCCTCAAAATGGGTGTAGAGGAAGTTCTCCTGATGGTGCGCCAGGCACCACTTGGCGAGAATCGAACCGCCACGGGAGACGATGCCGGTCACCCGCTCTGCCGTCAGAGGCACGTAGCGCAGCAGCACACCGGCATGAATGGTGAAGTAGTCCACCCCCTGCTCGGCCTGCTCGATCAGGGTGTCGCGCATGATCTCCCAGCTGAGCTCCTCCGCTTTGCCATCGACCTTTTCCAAGGCCTGGTAGATGGGCACCGTACCGATCGGCATCGGCGCATTACGCAGAATCCACTCCCGGGTCTCATGGATATTGTTGCCGGTTGAGAGATCCATCAGGGTGTCGCCGCCCCAGCGGGCAGACCAGGCCATCTTCTCCACCTCTTCACCGATCGAAGAGGTAATCGCACTGTTGCCGATATTGGTGTTGATCTTGACCCGGAAATTCCGCCCGATAATCATCGGTTCCAATTCCGGGTGGTTGATATTGGCTGGGATGATCGCCCGGCCGGCGGCCAACTCGGAGCGGACGAACTCAGCAGTGATCTCATCGGGGATCTTGGCGCCGAAGCCCTCTCCGGCGTGCTGGCGCAGCAGCTTGGCGTAGCGGGGATCCTCACGCAGCTCCTGCAGACGGCAGTTTTCCCGGATCGCCACAAACTCCATCTCCGGGGTGATGATGCCCTGCCGGGCATAGTGCATCTGGCTCACATTGGCGCCCGGTTTGGCGCGACGCGGTGCACGGATATGCTCGAAGCGCAGATGAGCCAGCTCCGGATCATTCTGACGACTCTGCCCATACTCGGATGTTGGGCCATCGAGCCGTTGCGTATCCCCTCGCGCCTCGATCCAGGGGGTACGCAGATCGGGCATCCCCTGCATCAGATCGATGGTCTGCTGAGGATCGGTAAAGGGGCCGGAGGTATCGTAGATAGGGATCGGAGGATTCTCTTCCGCACCGAAACTGGCCGAGGTGGCCTCCTGCTCGACCTGCCGCATCGGCACCCGGATATCCGGCGTCGATCCCTCCACATAGATCTTGCTTGAATTGTAGAAGGGACGGGTAACCTCCTCTGAAAGCGTGGCGGTCTTTTTGATGAAATCTTCTGGAATGGCGCTCATGGTGGAAACCTCGTTAGGGCAGAGAGCGCGAACACCCCAGTGGGCGTCACAGCTTCCCTCCGCCGGTATGATCCGGATCAGGTAATTAAGGGTTTCTCTCAGCCCGTGAACACGCCACAGGACACCCCTAGCCTTCGATTCGCAGGAGTATAACCTGAAACTGCCCGATTCGCGCGACCACACAAACTGATCCAGCCCGGGCGTGATTGGGCTCAGGCTTGTCGATCGCTTGCGCTAAAAATGGCGCAAACCAACAAAAGCCCTTTATTACAGGCAGTTAGGCCATTTAAATAGTAATTTGAAGGATTATTGAGAATAACCCAGGCCCATAAAATTCAAGGAAATATTTCCATAAATCGTTGATTAGGCAGGCTCACCCATGTCACGAGCTACCCCCTTCGAAATCTTGCCCAAGCGGTTTAAAAAACGTAGGCTAATGCCTCTGCCAGCTTAAACCATAATAAAATTCAGGATATTTCGCATGATGGCAAACCAGTTTGAAAAAGCCCGATTCAACATGGTGGAACAGCAGATTCGACCATGGGAAGTGATCGACCCAAGAGTTTTGAAACTCATGGAGAGTCTGCCGAGGGAGGCCTTTGTTCCGGACACTTACCAGGATCTCGCCTATGCGGATATCGAAATTCCCATCGGCCATGGACATAGCATGATGTTCCCACGTCTCGAAGGCCGGCTGATGCAGGCACTCGACCTGCAAGCCGGGGATAAAGTTCTGGAGGTAGGCACCGGCAGCGGCTACCTGACAGCCTGTCTGGCAGGCCTGGCAGAAAAGGTGGTCAGCATCGACATCCATCGGGAGTTTACCGATGCCGCCGAGAGCAAGCTTGAGCAGCAGGGTGTTAAGAACGTGATGCTGCTGAACGGCGACGCACTGGCGGGGCCTGTACAGGGCGCCCCATTCGATGCGATTGCGGTAACCGGATCCCTGCCCACCAGCCAGCAGGCTGAGATATTCCGTCAACAGTTGGCACCGGGCGGACGGATGTTCGTGATCATTGGTCAGGCTCCGGTGATGAGCTGCCAGCTGATCACCCGTCACAATGAGAAGGTATTCCAGGAAGAGAACATTTTCGAAACCGAGGTCTCTCCCCTGGAGAATGCACCGGCACCGGTTGAATTCAATTTCTAGCCCACTACTGTTGTTGCCGCCCTGGGCGAGCAGCAACACGACTAAGAATAAACAGAAGACTGATTGAAGTTTGCTTTCCGGGCCGCACATGGCCCGGCACCTTTATAACAATAACGATTCAGCCTGCAGATGGATGTACTGCAGCGACAAAAACGCCGGTTGGTAACGGCCATCGATTATTACGAAGAGCAGAGGGAGATCATGAGTATAAACAAAAGCACACTACCGCTGACCCATGCAGCAACCAGTCAATTATTGATCGTCAATGCCCAGGAGAGGCTGACCAAAGCGATGCCGGAGCAGGACCTGCAGAATATGGTCCCAAACGTCATCCAATTGAGTAAGGCCGCCAGCCTGCTGGATGTCCCAATCACCCTGTCGGAGCACTATGGCAAGGGCTTGGGCAATACCCTTTCAGAGATCACCGAGCACCTGCCCCCCCACACCAAAGCCAAGGACAAACTGACCTTCTCCTGTTGTACCGCACCCGGCTTTGAAGAGGAGCTGGCCGAACACGGCTCGCGAAAGCAGATCGTGATGGTCGGCCTGGAAGCCCACATCTGCATTCTGCAGACTGCCGCCGGGCTGCAGCAATGGGGATATCAGGTGTTTGTGGTGGAAGATGCCATCGCCTCCCGCAAGTCCACGAATCGGGAAAATGCACTCATGCGGATGCGTCGTGGTGGCGTCAACATTACCAACATGGAGTCTGTCGTCTTTGAGTGGATGGGCGACGCCAGCCACCCGAAATTCAAAGAGATATCCCAGCTGATCCGCTGATCCACAGAAACACCCAACCTGGGTGGTCTATAAATTCGATAGAACAAGCGGTAGTTATCCCCATCCAACTCTGTGGGGATAACTGCCCTTGTATCAATCCTCCAGAAAATTTCTCTCCTACCCACAAGCAACAGCCACTTTGGGATAAGCATGTCAGGGCTGTTAGCGTTTGGGCTTAGAAGCGCGAAACAAAACGCAGTCTGTTATGGTGGTGATTGTTAAATTTCATCCTGAATCTCACCCTGGAGTTTTTCCAGTTCATCAAGAATGCGGATAAACTTGGTGCCAAATCTAGTAACTTTGTATTCAACCTTAGGTGGAACTTGGTTGTAGGAAATTCGTTCCAATATGCCAAATTGAGTGTTTTTTCTCAGGCATTCATTTAGCACCTTCGTCGTTAAGCCCTCCACACTACGCACCATCTCCCCTGGCCTGTTAATCCCGTTGGCCAACAGTTGATACACAGTAAGCGACCACTTACAGCCATAGATGGTTTCCACCATACGCGCACTTCGTTCCGGCGCGGATTTCCTCAAGAATTTTTTTTCCTGCGTTTTCATCAAGATAGACTAAAAAGTACCTACTGAACCAAATTGTGCTTACTTTTCAATAGGCTACAGAGATATATAAGCTGCGTCCACACTATAATTTGTTGTGGAGATAAATCATGAGAAATGACACTAACCCCCTAGCCATGATCGTGGGCGGATCCAGCGGAATGGGATTGGCAACCGCCATGAAGTTACATGAACGTGGTATTGATACCGTCATAATCGGTAACTCTTCCTCAAAGCTTAAAGCCGCCAAGCAGGAGCTCTCCAGCAATGGACACTGTGAGGCCTTGCAAGCGAATTTATACGAAGCCGATGATGTGCAAAGAATTGTTGATGTTGCGACGAATCACAAACGGCACATCAGGTATCTGGTTAATGCGGCGGGTTATTTCAACCCAACACCATTCCTTGATCATGAGCTTAACGACTACGATAACTACCTGAATTTAAATCGAGCTACATTTTTCATTTCACAAGCGGTGGCGAAAAACATGCTTAAAAATGGCGGCGGCTCCATTGTGCACATTGGCTCGATGTGGGCAAAACAGGCCATCAAGGCCACACCGTCTTCGGCTTATTCCATGGCGAAGGCCGGATTACATGCGCTCACACAACACATGGCAATGGAGTTGGCCGACGATAACATCCGTGTAAATGCCGTCTCTCCCGCCGTTGTAAAGACCCCCATCTACGAAGCTTTCATTGACCCGGATAAAATTGATGAAACACTTGCAACGTTTGACAGATTTCACCCAATTGGCCGAATTGGCAAACCAGAAGATGTTGCCAATGTCATTAGCTTCCTGCTTAGCGATGAGTCAGACTGGGTAACGGGTGCTATTTGGGATGTGGATGGCGGAGTAATCGCCGGTAGGAACTAAAAGCTTTTTCACAAGGGTGGTCGGCCCATAAACCACCACCCGACTTCGACGATAGAATCCAACACAAATCCATTTTTTACTGTTGCACCTATCAAGGTGTGAGGAGCGTAGTATGGTCGTTCCAAATAAACAACGATCCAGACAAATTAAAGAGATACAATTAAACGTCGATAAAATTATTTACAATATTTCAGCCACTACGGACTATTTCCCGCTCTGGAACAGGGATTTTGATCACTAGCCGGATAGGTGCTTCAGCAGAGCAATCAATCGCTTCTTCTGTAACGAAACCTGCTGAGGTCAGAATCATGTCATTCCTGAATAATCTCTCGATCAAAATACGCCTATCAATCCTGGTTGGGATTTTACTGCTCAATACCATATTCATCGGCCTGCTTGGACTGCGTGGCATGCAGCAGGCCGACCATGCTATCGATGAGCTCTACAACGTGGAGATGAGCCATATGCTAGATCTCTCCACGGTAATTGAGAAACTGGAAGACAGCCGGGCGCAGATCCTGCTGGCGCTGCAGCACGACCCAAGCTCAGCTTTCGCCAAAATGCATAACCATAAAGTGGATATGCATACCCGTCGGATCGAAGAGAACATCAAGATCGTCGACAGCCGCTGGAAAGCGTTCACAAACTCTCAGCTGGACAGTGAGGAGCAGCGGCTGGTCGGGAAATTCACCCAAGATCTGAAACGTTTGCAAGATGAAGGACTGATTCCTGTCGACAAACTGCTGACGGAGGGTCAATTCTATGAGTCTAACCAGCTGTTGCTTAGTCTCATCAATCCGGCACTGCAGAAGATCCAGGAGACCACCGCAGAGCTGCTGAAGATCCAAGAGAACAAGGCCGCCCATGCCTTCGAGGAGACCCATGCCGCCTATCAAAGCATGCTCTCCCTGGTGATTGGCAGCCTGGTGGTTGGGGCCCTGTTCGGTATCCTGCTGGCCTACCTGATCATCAGTGAAATCAGCAAAGGTGTCAGACAGATAGAAGAGAGCGCCCATCAGCTCGCAGATGGTCAATTGCTGACCCGGGTCGATAACAACAGTAATGACGAAATCGGACATATCGCCTCGGCCTTCAATCGTATGGCGCAGCAGTTTCACGATGCGATAAACCAGGTCAAGGACTCTGTGGTCCAGCTCGCGTCGGCTGCAGAAGAGACCTCCGTGGTTACCAATCAGACCACCGTCGGTATCAATCAGCAATTGAACGAGACCGGCCAGGTGGCCACGGCAATGAACCAGATGAGCACCACGGTTCAGGAGGTTGCCAGGAATGCCATCGATGCCGCCCACGCAGCCCGGGAAGCAGATACCACATTCATCGAGGGTAAAACGGTAATCGATCAGGTCATCGAGGGGATCAACGGTCTGGCCAAAGAGGTAGAGCAGGCCGCAACGGTCATCCAGCAACTTGAAACCGAGAGCCGCAACATCGGCTCGGTTCTGGATGTGATCAAAAGCATTGCGGAACAGACCAACCTGCTGGCCCTGAATGCGGCCATCGAGGCGGCCCGCGCCGGTGAGCAGGGTCGGGGTTTCGCGGTGGTCGCCGATGAGGTTCGCACCCTCGCCGGCCGTACCCAGGACTCCACTCAGGAGATCGAGGAGATGATCAGCAAACTTCAGGAGGGTGCGGACAATGCGGTAAAGGTGATGGCACGGGGCAGCGAAATGACCCAATCCGGGGTTGAGCAGGCGGCCTCAGCCGGCCAGGCCCTGGAGAAGATCAATACCGCCATGAGCGAAATCACTGAGATGAACACTCAGATCGCCAGCGCTGCGGAAGAGCAGAGCTCGGTTACCGAAGAGATCAATCGCAGTATCGTCAGTATCAATGAAGTCTCGGAGCAGTCCGCCACCGGAGCTCAACAGACCACTCAGGCGAGTGCGGATGTGGCAAAACTGGCAGAACAACTGAAATCCCTTGTGGAGCGCTTCAAAGTCTGATTCCCCTACAATCTGACCGGCTTTGATGCCGGTCAGATGGACGGCACCCGTCACCCTATCCACAAATCCTTCTCAGATCGGCCGTAACCACTAAACTCGCTTGATCACCATCCTCTCTCAGGCACCGCTGGGCAAGCGGCGCTTTCCTGCAAAATGTGAAAAAAACGACAAAGTGTCGACATATTTGAATTTATTGTCTATAAAATAGGGACGCCAACCCAATTATTACTAAAATATGTCGACACATAACCGGCAATCAACAACCAGAGGAACCAGAGAAATGTCCAAATATGCTGAGATCTACAACCACTCCTTGGATGACCCAGAGGCCTTTTGGGGCGATGTTGCGCAGGGTCTGCATTGGGACAAACCATGGGATCAGGTGTTGGATGATTCCGCTCAACCCTCGCCACGCTGGTTTGTAGGCGGACAGCTCAACACCTGCTACAACGCTCTGGATCGACACATCGAGGCCGGAAACGGGGATCGCCTGGCGCTGATCTACGACAGCCCGGTGACCGACAGCAAACGCAGCTACACCTATACGGAACTGAGGGATGAGGTCGCCAGCCTTGCCGGAGCACTGACCGCCCAGGGCGTCACCAAGGGTGACCGGGTGATCGTCTACATGCCGATGATCCCTGAAGCGGCCATCTCCATGCTGGCCTGCGCCCGGATCGGTGCAATCCACTCGGTGGTATTCGGTGGTTTCGCCGCAAAAGAGCTGGCAACCCGAATCGATGACTCTAAACCGAAAATGGTGCTCTCCGCCTCCTGTGGCATCGAGCCGAGCCGGGTGGTGGCCTACAAGCCTCTGCTGGATGAGGCGATCGAGCTCTCCACCCATAAACCCCAGAGCTGCATCATCAAGCAACGGCCCCAGCTTGCGGCGGATATGATCGACGGCCGGGACCTTGACTGGGACCAGGCGATGAGCGATTCAGCCCCAGCCGACTGCGTTCCGGTGGAAGCGACCGACCCACTCTATATTCTTTATACATCCGGCACCACCGGACAGCCGAAAGGTGTGGTCAGGGACAACGGCGGTCACGCTGCGGCACTGCTCTGGTCGATGAAAAACATCTACAACGTGGATCCGGGGGATGTCTATTGGGCGGCCTCCGACGTCGGTTGGGTGGTGGGCCACAGCTACATCGTCTACGGCCCTCTGCTGGCCGGCTGCACCACGGTGATCTATGAAGGTAAACCGGTGGGCACACCCGATCCAGGCGCCTTCTGGCGGGTCATCAGCGAATACCAGGTGAAAGTCCTGTTTACCGCCCCCACCGCCTTCCGCGCGATCAAGAAAGAGGATCCCCAGGGCGCCTACATGTCCAAGTACGACCTCAGCTGCATGCAGACCCTCTATCTGGCCGGCGAACGCTGCGATCCCGATACCCTTCACTGGGCAGAGACGATGCTCGAAAAACCGGTTATCGACCACTGGTGGCAGACCGAGACCGGCTGGGCCATCGCGGCCAACCCAATGGGTATAGAGCCGATGCCGGTGAAGGCCGGTTCACCAACTGTCGCCATGGTTGGCTACGACGTCAGAATTCTCGACGAGCAGGGTAACGAGAAAGCGGACGGTGAGATGGGTGACATCGTCATCAAACAGCCTCTGCCCCCCTCCTGCCTGCCCACCCTGTGGAACAACGAAACACGTTTTGTCGACTCCTATCTGCGCGCCTACTCCGGCTACTACCTGACCGGTGATGCAGGCTACAAGGACGAAGACGGCTATCTGTGGATCATGAGCCGTACCGACGATGTGATCAACGTGGCCGGCCACCGTCTCTCCACCGGCCAGATGGAAGAGGTGCTGGCCGGGCATGCAGATGTGGCGGAGTGTGCCGTGATCGGTGTGGCCGATGCCCTCAAGGGACAGTTGCCTCTGGGTCTGGTGGTGCTGAAAAGTGGCGTCGATCGACCTGCCGAGGAGCTTGGCGCGGAGCTGGTCAAACTGGTACGCAACCAGATCGGACCGGTTGCCGCCTTTAAACACATCTCGATCGTCAAGCGTCTGCCAAAGACCCGTTCCGGCAAGATCCTGCGCGGCACCATGGTCAAGATCGCAGATGGAACAGAGTGGAACATGCCGGCCACCATCGATGACCCGGCGATTCTCGACGAGATTTCCACCTCCCTGCAGCAGATGGGATACGGCAAATAGGCCTGACGGGAACTGTGAAAGCAGAGCATTCACAGTTCCCAGCAAGGAATTTAAAGACTATTTTTTACTAAAGTGTCGACACTTTAAGAAAAATAGTCTATAAAATAACCCATATATCACGGATAAAGATCAATTATGTCGACAGTTCAAGATTCTGACATGCAAAACCAATCTACGGCAACGCCGCTTGATGCTGCCAATATCCCACTCACTGAGCGCCTGTTTGATGCTCTGCAGCGGGCTATCGTCGAGGGAGAGATCCCCCAGGGCAGCAAGATCAGTGAACCGGAACTGGCCCGTCAACACGGGGTAAGCCGAGGCTCCCTGCGGGAGGCCATGGCCCGCTTGGAGATGCGCAAACTGGTGGAGCGCAAACCGAACCTAGGGGCCCGGGTGGTGACCCTCTCCTATGAGCAGCTGATCGAGATTTTTCAACTGCGCGAGGCCCTGGAAGGCATGGCGGCCAGACTGGCAGCCCAGAACATGAGCGAGATTGAGATTGAGGAGTTGCAAAAGCTGCTTGATCAGCATGGTGAACAGATCGCCGAGCAGCATGGTCAGGCCTACTTCCAGAAACAGGGCGATCTCGATTTCCACTATCGCATTGTCCAGGGCAGCAAGAACAAACAGCTGATCGAACTGCTCTGCAACGATCTCTATCACCTGCTGCGTATGTACCGCTATCAGTTCGGCATGCGCAGTAAAAGATCCCAGCAGGCCTATGAGGAGCATCAGTACCTGATCAACGCCATCTCCGCACGGGATCCCGAGATGGCTGAGCTGCTGATGCGCCAGCACATCCGCTCCTCCCGCAGGAATGTGGAAGCGGTGTTTCTGGAGAAGCTATGAGAGGGAGTTTTTAGGTTTTGAATCGTTGTTATTTGAGCCCCCTCTCCCTGGCCCTCTCCCACCAGGGGAGAGGGAATGCATCGAACAAGCGCAGCCGTGAACAGAGAGTCTGTCTACTGCCCGACAATCAGTTACCGATGCAGTCAATTAAGAACGCTCCCTCTCCCCTCGCGGGTCAGGGAATACATCGAGCAAGAGCAGCAGTACACAGCGAGTCTGCCTACTGCCCGACAAACAGTTTTGGATGCAGTCAATTAAGAACGTCCCCTCTCCCCTAGCGGGTCAGGGAATACATCGAGCAAGAGCAGCAGTACACAGCGAGTCTGCCTACCGCTCGACAAACAGTTTTGGATGCAGTCAATTAAGAACGTCCCCTCTCCCCTAGCGGGTCAGGGAATACATCGAGCAAGAGCAGCAGTACACAGC
>JAEPDS010000020.1:11114-27416 GCA_016842065.1 Candidatus Thiodiazotropha sp. 'RUGA' | reverse complement strand
GAGTCTGCCTACCGCCCGACAAACAGTTTTGGATGCAGTCAATTAAGAACGTCCCCTCTCCCCTCGCGGGAGAGGGACAGGGAGAGGGGGATTAAAACGGCCTGCGCAAAGCGCAAACCGCACCTCAAACCTCAACACTGAGTTTATCTTTTAGAGGATATGAAATGACCAACAAGCAAACCCCCGGCGCCCGCTTCCGGGCCGCCATCGAGCAGGAGAAACCGCTGCAGTGCGTCGGCGCCATCAACGCCTACCACGCACGCCTCGCCGAGGCTTCCGGTTACCGCTCCCTCTATATCTCCGGTGGTGGCGTGGCAGCCGGATCCTGTGGCATTCCCGATCTGGGCATCACCACGCTGGAGGATGTACTGACCGATCTGCGCCGCATCACCGACGTCACTGAACTGCCGGTACTGGTGGATATCGACACTGGCTGGGGTGGCGCCTTCAATATCGCCCGCACCATCCGCAACATGAACAAATCCGGCGCTGCGGCGGTACACCTGGAGGACCAGGTTCAGCAGAAACGCTGCGGCCACCGTCCCAACAAGGCGATCGTCTCGCAAATCGAAATGGTCGACCGCATCAAAGCCGCGGTGGACGCCAAACTGGATGACGACTTCGTGGTCATGGCCCGCACCGACGCGTTGGCCGTGGAAGGCATGCAGTCCGCCATCGATCGGGCCTGCGCCTGTGTCGAAGCGGGGGCCGACATGATCTTTCCCGAGGCGATGACCGAACTCGACCAATATCGGGAGTTTGTCAGCGCGGTGAAGGTGCCGGTACTGGCCAACATCACCGAATTCGGCTCCACACCCCTGTTTACGGTAGAGGAGCTGGCAAGTGCCGGAGTGAGCATCGCCCTCTATCCACTGAGCGCCTTCCGTGCGGCCAACGCCGCCGCTCTGAACGTCTACCAGAGCTTACGCAAGGATGGCACCCAGCAGAACGTGGTCGACACCATGCAGAACCGCATGGATCTCTACGACTACCTGGGCTACCACGACTTCGAACAGAAACTGGACTCGCTGTTCGCCTCTGAAGAGACATCCTAGAGGTTTAAAACAGTCCGCAAATGAACGCTAATGAACGCAAATCAGTGCTTCGGCTTGCTCTCCTTTCAATAGGCGAGACAATCCGAGAACAGGCCTGCCTCACCAAACCTATTCTTTACTTCTCATTTGCGTTTATTTGCGGACCATTCATCCATATAAAATGACACACATCGTATCAGAGGAGGTTTCCCCATGAGCGACCCCAACCAAATCCTGCCCAAGGCGAAGAAGTCCGTCGCCCTCTCCGGCACCGCTGCCGGTAACACCGCAATCTGCACCGTCGGCCGTACCGGTAACGACCTGCACTACCGCGGTTACGACATCCTCGACTTTGCAGAGAAAGCGGAGTTCGAAGAGATTGCCTATCTGCTGATCCACGGCACCCTGCCCACCCCATCGGAGCTGGCTGCCTACAAGACCAAGCTGAAGTCGATGCGTGGTCTGCCCCTGGCGGTAAAACAAGCGCTTGAGGCGATCCCGGCCTCGGCCCATCCAATGGATGTGATGCGCACCGCCTGCTCTGTGATGGGCAGCTGCGTACCGGAGAAAGAGGATCACCCGGCCGCCGAGGCGCGTCAGATCATCGACCGCTTGATGGCCAGCTTCGGCTCCGCCCTGCTCTACTGGTACCACTACGCCTTCAACGGCAAACGCATCGAGGTGGAGACCGACGATGACTCCATCGGCGGCCACTTCCTCCATCTGCTGCATGGCGAGAAGCCGAAAGAGTCCTGGGTACGGGCGATGCACACCTCCCTGGTGCTCTATGCGGAGCATGAGTTCAACGCCTCCACCTTCACCGCACGGGTCGTGGCGGGCACCAACTCCGACATGTACTCCGCCATCACCGCCGCTATCGGTGCTCTGCGTGGCCCCAAACATGGCGGCGCCAACGAAGAGGCCTTCCGCATCCAGAGCCGCTACCACAGCGCCGATGAAGCGGAAGCGGATATCCGCGAGCGGGTTGGACGCAAAGAGATCGTGATCGGTTTCGGCCATCCGGTCTACACCGTGGGCGATCCACGTAACGAAGTGATCAAACGGGTCGCCAAGGATCTCTCGGAAGAGGCGGGCAACATGACCATGTTCAGTGTTGCCGACCGGCTGGAAGCGGTGATGTGGGAGATCAAGAAGATGTTCCCCAACCTGGACTGGTTCTCCGCGGTCTCCTACAACCAGATGGGTGTACCCACCGACATGTTCACCCCCCTGTTTGTCATCTCCCGGGTCAGCGGCTGGGGCGCCCATGTGATCGAGCAGCGTGAAGACGGCAAGATCATTCGTCCTTCGGCCAACTACACCGGACCGGAAAACCGCGCCTGGGTGCCGATCGAAGAACGAGGATGATTTTGACGCTAAGCGTTATGGAACCGGCTTAAGCCGGGCTTTCTGATCCCCCCTCTCCCTGTCCCTCTCCCACGAGGGGAGAGGGGACGTTCTTAATTGAGTGCATCCATAACCATCAGCTGGGTAGCAGTAGAGACTGTCTGCACACTTCAGCGTCTGCTCCATGCATCCCCTCTCCCCTCGCGGGAGAGGGCCACGGAGAGAGGACGTTTTTAACTGAGTGCATCCATAACCTTTAGCTGGGTAGTAGCAGTGACTGTCTGCACACCCCAGCGCTTGCTCGATGCATTCCCTCTCCCCTTGTGGGAGAGGGCCAGGGAGAGGGGACGTTTTTAACTGAGTGCATCCATAACCTTTAGCTGGGTAGTAGCAGAGACTGTCTGCACATCCCAGCGCTTACTCGATGCATTCCCTCTCCCCTTGTGGGAGAGGGCCAGGGAGAGGGGGAGCCCGACAACATGAGCGCAACCAACCCAGATGACTAACTCAATACACCGATCCATCGTGCCAACTGAACGAACGAGAACGCCATGAACACCCAATTCAGAAAACCACTGCCTGAGACCAACCTGGACTATTTCGACACCCGCGAGGCAGTCGAGGCGATCCAACCGGGCGCCTACAGCAAACTCCCCTATACCTCCCGGGTATTGGCGGAACAACTGGTGCGCCGCTGTGATCCCGAGCTGCTGACCGATGCTTTGAAGCAGCTCATCGAGCGCAAACGGGATCTGGATTTCCCCTGGTATCCGGCGCGGGTGGTCTGTCACGACATCCTGGGGCAGACCGCACTGGTGGACTTGGCGGGTCTGCGCGATGCGATTGCCGACAAGGGTGGCGATCCGGCAAAGGTCAATCCGGTGGTGCCGACCCAACTGATTGTCGACCACTCCCTGGCGGTGGAACATGCCGGCTTCGACCCGGAGGCGTTCGAGAAGAACCGGGCGATCGAAGATCGTCGTAACGAGGACCGTTTCCACTTCATCGAGTGGTGCAAGACCGCCTTCGACAATGTGGATGTGATACCTGCCGGTAACGGCATCATGCACCAGATCAATCTGGAGAAGATGTCGCCGGTGATCCAGGCCCGCGACGGCATCGCCTACCCGGACACCTGTGTCGGCACCGACAGCCACACCCCCCATGTGGATGCGCTCGGCGTTATCGCCATCGGCGTTGGTGGTCTTGAAGCGGAAAACGTGATGCTGGGTCGCGCCTCGATGATGCGACTGCCGGAGATCGTCGGCGTCAAACTGACCGGGCAGAGACAACCGGGTATCACCGCCACCGACATCGTACTGGCACTAACCGAGTTTCTGCGTCAGCAACGGGTAGTCTCCGCCTACCTGGAGTTCTTCGGTGAAGGGGCCGAGAGTCTGACCATCGGCGACCGCGCCACCATCTCCAACATGACGCCGGAGTTCGGTGCCTCAGCAGGTCTCTTCTACATCGATCAACAGACCATCGACTACCTGAAACTGACCGGCCGGGAGCCTGAGCAGGTTGCCCTGGTCGAGAACTATGCCAAACAGACCGGCCTGTGGGCGGACTACCTGGCGGCGGCCGAGTATGAGCGGGTACTCGAGTTCGACCTCTCCAGTGTGGAGCGCAACATGGCTGGCCCCTCCAACCCCCACCGCAGACTCCCCACCTCCGCCCTGGCAGAGCGGGGCATCGCCGGCGCCTGGGAAGAGAAGCCGGGTGAGATGCCCGACGGGGCGGTGATCATCGCCGCCATCACCAGCTGTACCAACACCTCCAATCCACGCAACGTGGTGGCCGCCGGACTGGTGGCGCGCAAGGCCAACCAGCTGGGACTGATCCGCAAGCCCTGGGTCAAATCCTCCTTTGCCCCCGGCTCCAAAGTAGCCAAACTCTATCTGCAGGAGGCGGGACTGCTGGACGAGCTCGAGCAGCTCGGTTTCGGCATCGTCGCCTACGCCTGCACCACCTGTAACGGCATGAGTGGCGCCCTGGATCCAAAGATCCAGCAGGAGATCATCGAACAGGATCTCTACGCCACCGCGGTACTCTCCGGCAATCGCAATTTCGACGGCCGAATCCACCCCTATGCCAAGCAGGCGTTTCTCGCCTCACCGCCGCTGGTGGTGGCCTATGCCATCGCCGGTACGGTTCGCTTCGATATCGAGCAGGATCCTCTCGGTCATGACCAGGATGGCAATCCGATCACCCTCAACGACATCTGGCCCAGCGATGAGGAGATTGACGCCATCGTCAACCAGTCGGTGAAGCCGGAGCAGTTTCAACAGATCTACCAGCCCATGTTCGACCTGGGTGAGCGGGTAGCGGCAGAGAGCCCACTCTACGACTGGCGCGGAAAAAGCACCTACATCCGCCGTCCCCCTTACTGGGAAGGGGCACTGGCCGGTGAGCGCAGCCTGCAGGGCATGCGTCCTCTGGCGGTTCTTGGTGACAACATCACCACCGACCACCTCTCCCCCTCAAACGCCATCCTCGCCAGCAGCGCTGCCGGTGAGTACCTGGCGAAGATGGGCCTGCCGGAGGAGGACTTCAACTCCTACGCCACCCACCGGGGCGACCACCTGACCGCCCAGCGGGCCACCTTCGCCAATCCCAAGCTATTGAATGAGATGTGCCGGGATCAGCAGGGTGAGATCATCCAGGGCTCCCTGGCCAGACTCGAGCCGGAAGGTGAGCAGATGCGCATGTGGGAGGCGATCGAGACCTATATGCAGCGCAATCAGCCGCTGATCATCGTCGCCGGCGCCGACTACGGCCAGGGCTCCTCCAGAGACTGGGCCGCCAAAGGCGTGCGTCTGGCCGGCGTGGAAGCGATTCTGGCGGAAGGCTTCGAACGCATCCACCGCACCAATCTGGTGGGCATGGGGGTACTGCCCCTGGAGTTCATGCCTGGTGAGAATCGTCAGAGCTACAACATCGACGGCACCGAGACCTTCGACGTGATCGGCCAACCCACCCCCAGAGCGGAACTGACCGTAGTGATGCATCGCCGTAACGGGGAGTCGCTGGAGATCCCGGTCACCTGTCGTCTCGATACCGCGGAAGAAGTATCGGTTTACGGCGCCGGTGGTGTTCTGCAGCGCTTTGCCAATGACTTTTTAGAGGCTGAAGCGGGTTGATCGTGCTATCCGCTTCTCTAGCGGGGTTCACCCCCTCTCCCCCAACCCCTCTCCCACGAGGGGAGAGGGGAGCTATTGCATCAAGGAGGATGCGAATGGACAAGAGACGTTTTGCCAAGCGGTTGCGGCAGGAAATGACCGATGCAGAGAAGTTGTTATGGAAGCATCTTCGGGCCCATCGTCTGTCAGATCAGAAGTTTCGCCGACAACAGCCCCTAGGACCTTACATCGTGGATTTCATCCACTTTGGTGAAAAGCTGATCATTGAGTGCGATGGTGGCCAGCACAATCAAAGTGCCACCGATCGCAAACGGGATGCCTGGCTCAATCAACAAGGCTTCCAGGTCCTGCGTTTCTGGAACCACGATATCCTCAACAACACCGAATCTGTCCTGACTGAAATCCTCTCTCTCTTACCGCCCTCACCCCTCGCGGGAGAGGGGTCGGGGGAGAGGGGGAATCAAAAGGAAAACGAGTAACGCCCCATGCCATATACCAAATCAATCCCTATCAAAGGCAGTACGGACGAAAACAGCAGAGGCGTCCTTTCAAAGATGACGAACTCATCAAGCAAAGTCACAACAGCCTAAACAAAACAGATTCAAACCTGACTGGCACCCACCCTCCTACCCCCCTCTCCCCTTGTGGGAGAGGGGCTGGGGGAGAGGGGGATTAAAATCAGCAGGAAAAGGAGCAGACACCCCATGCCACACACACCAAATCAATGCCCGTTAAGAGCATTACTGACGAGCCGAACATAGGCATTTTTAAAAGGATGACTGACTCATCAAGCAAGGTCACAAAAGCCGAAACAACACAGATTCAATCCTGACTGGCACCGACCCTCTTACCCCCCTCTCCCCTCGCGGGAGAGGGGCTGGGGGAGAGGGGGATCAAAATCAGCAGGAAAAGGAGCAGACACCCCATGCCACACACACCGAATCAATGCCCGTTAAGAGCATTACTGACGAAACAAACACAGGCCTTCATTAAAGGATGACTGACTCATCAAGCAAGGTCACAAAAGCCGAAACAACACAGATTCAATCCTGACTGGCACCCAGCCTCTTACCCCCCTCTCCCCTCGCGGGAGAGGGGCTGGGGGAGAGGGGGATCAAAATCAGCAGGAACAACGAGGTAACACCCTATGCCCCACAAACCACAAATCAAAATCCCCGCCACCTACATGCGTGGCGGCACCAGCAAAGGCGTCTTTTTCAATCTGACCGATCTGCCCGAGGCTGCCCAGCAACCGGGCGAGACCCGTGACCAGCTACTGCTCAGGGTAATCGGCAGCCCGGATCCCTACGGCAAACAGACCGACGGCATGGGCGGTGCCACCTCCAGCACCAGCAAAACGGTGATCCTGGCAAAAAGCGATCAGCCGGATCACGATGTGGACTATCTGTTCGGCCAGGTCGCCATCGACAAAGCCTTCGTCGACTGGAGCGGTAACTGCGGCAACCTCACCGCCGCCGTAGGCTCCTTCGCCATCGCCAGCGGCCTGGTGGCCCCGGAGCGGGTTCCCGACAACGGTATCGCCGTGGTGCGCATCTGGCAGAAGAACATCGAGAAGACCATTGTCGCCCATGTCCCGATCACCAACGGCGAGGTGCAGGAGACCGGTGACTTCGAACTCGACGGGGTCACCTTCCCCGCCGCTGAAGTAAAGATCGAGTTCATGAGCCCGGTGGACCCCTCGGAGGCGATGTTCCCCACCGGCAACCTGGTGGACGATCTGGAAGTACCAGGCATCGGTACCTTCAAGGCCACCATGATCAACGCCGGCATCCCCACCATCTTTCTGAATGCGGATGAGATCGGCTATACCGGTACGGAACTTCAGGAAGCGATCAACGGCGACCCGGCGGCACTGGAGCGCTTCGAAACCATCCGCGCCCATGGCGCAATCCGCATGGGTCTGATCAGCGATGTGGCTGATGCGGCCGCCCGGCAACACACACCGAAAGTCGCCTTCGTTTCCCCGACTGCCGGCTATACCGCTTCAAGCGGCAAAGTGATTGCCGCCGAAGAGATCGATCTGAATGTACGAGCCCTGTCGATGGGCAAGCTTCACCACGCCATGATGGGCACTGCCGCTGTGGCAATCGGAACCGCCGCAGCGATCCCCGGCACGTTGGTCAACCTGGCCGCCGGTGGTGGAGACCGGGAATCGGTCACCTTCGGCCACCCCTCAGGTACTCTGAAGGTGGGCGCAGCCGCCTCCCAACAGGATGGCAACTGGATCGTCGAGAAGGTGGTGATGAGCAGGAGTGCCCGCATCCTGATGGAAGGGATGGTCAGAATACCGGGAGATGTAATCTCAACATAAAGCCCAAATCTCACCTGCCGGTAAATTTAAGTCTGCTTTATCAGTAACTTTGGTATCCAACCTTTCATTCACCAGAGCAGTCCCAAGTGGCTGCTCCGGTGGAAGTGCTTGTTATAAGATTTCCTGATCAATAACAGCCTGAGCGATCGCTTTGCCAAGCACTTCATGCTGGGGTGCATCCAGATGAATCCCATCCACTTGGCTGGATTCAGTTACAGAGTTCGCATCGAAAAAACACACGGAAAGCTCCGATGCCACTGTTTCAAGCTCGCCAGGCAATCCGCCATAACGCTTCTCTGCACCATGAAACTTATTTGCGATATAGCCTTTCGGTTCGGTGATTTCCGGAGGTGCAACGATGAGTATCTCCGGCACCGGCATACCCGGCTCAATAGGGGCTTGCCTGACAAGATTCACCAGTTTTGCTGTTCCCTGGGCAGAGAGCCAGGCGTTGTTCTGATGGGTACACTGAAAATCATTGGTGCCCAACATCAAGATAACCAGGCTTAGTGGTGAGTGCATCTCTACAACCTGTGCTAACCCATCAGAACCATCTCTTCCATCTTTGAAGGGATCGGACCACGTGGTTCTCCGGCCATTGAGACAGTTTTCGATGACTCTAACGCTTTTACCCTGTTTCAGCAGTTCGTTTTCAAATACGCCAGGCCAACGTTTGTCAAAAGCCAACCGCTCTCTTGTGTTTGGAATAATCCCCCATGTGAGGCTATCCGAATAGATCAGTATCTGCTTCATTTTTTCTTACGTCGGGATAACTTCCGGACCATGAGGTCCATTACGTTGCATGTATTGGGCTGTTTAGCTGAAAATATCACAAATATTTGGACATCCTAATAAATACCGTTGGGAGAACCCTTGAACTTGGCCATGTCGAGGACTCCTCCATTCCAAGCCTTTTGTATAATCTTCTTGCACCATCATTCTTTGCTGAAACATCTAAACTCAGTCTGCTCGATCCGCTTGCCTTGGCACGACTCTCTATGTCGTTCATGAGTAGCGAGCCAATCCCTCTGCCTCTGAATTCCGGGTCAATAGCGATACCCTGAATGTAATAATCACCCTCTGGGATCGTCTCAAGAATTCGCCATACAGGTGAAAAAAGGATCCGTAACAGTTTCAGGCGAATAGCATTTTTCTTCGCTGCCCGTTGTAATGGCTCGTCAGAAAACCCCCGCTGTTGTTGTTCACTGAACGATGAACTCATGCCGACTATTTTCTTATCAATCTCCGCAAATATCACGTGCTCATAGGAGAGTGAGTTACCTGAATCGATGAATGCGGAAGCCAGAATAGTCTCAGAATCGGGACCCAGCATAGCCCGAAAAAATCCTTCAGCTGCCTGATCGAGGTAGTGAGCGAATTTCAAGCCCTCTTCGAATTCCGGCTTTGCCGGCCTGAGCCGTATTGATTCTTCTTTAATATCCATTATCCATACGATTTAATGAACTATTTATTTTGCTTCGCTAGAAATGATTATACCTTCATTGTTACGACTATTTTACCTTTGAAACGCCCTTCTCCGAAATATTGAAACGCTTCAGCTGTCTTTTCCAATGGAAAACGTTTATCGATAACCGGCTTCAGTTTACCTGCCTCAAAAAGCTCAATCAGGTAATTCAAATCTTTATTAGCTTTATACATAACCATTAGCATTCGGTATTTTTTGAATAGTTTTCCAAATAATACAATCTGAAGGATTCGCGAGGTCGCTCCTCCGACTGTCACATAAACACCATTTGGAGATAATGCACGCTGAAAATCAAATACCGAACGATTTGTTTTTACATCAAGAATCAAATCATATTTCTTGTTATTTTGGGTAAAATCTTCTTCTGTATAGTCAACCACATGGTCCGCACCAAGCGTAAGCATTACATCTAATTTTTCAGTGCAATCCACAGCGGTCACTTCAACATCGAACAGCCTCGCAATCTGAATCGCTAATGTACCAGTACTGCCGCCACCACCATTAATCAAAACCTTCTGCCCTGATTCAATCTTTCCATGATCAATAAGACCCTGCACAGCAAGATTACCCCCATGAGACAAGCATGCGGCCTCCTCAAACGTCATACTCGAAGGTTTAAGAGCCAACTCGCTTTCACGGACACACACATACTCAGCAAAAGCGCCCCAACCCTCTTCCGACAAGTCACCGAAAACCTCATCACCAACTTTAAAGCGCGTGACATTTTTACCGATATCTTCAATTTTTCCGGCTATATCACATCCATGCAGCCCTTCATTTTTCGGCTTTAAGAGTCCGAACATAAGTCGATACTCAAATGGTTTTCCCGTTAGGGTATCCCAGTCCCACGCATTAATTGATACCGCAAATATTTTAATTAAAACCTCATCATCACCCGGAACTGGCTTTTGGACATCTTCCATCCTTAGAACATCGGGTGAGCCATATCTATGATGAACGATTGCTTTCATACTGAATATTCACCAACACTAAAAATCCAAATACCCCAAGCACCGATGCAATTTACCGCATCTAAGCATTCTGACCTATTACACTCTTTAGCTGCCGATTATGCGGCACGGACAATACGACCAAGGAAACGATAGCGCCAAACAACGCCAAGCCCATATCAGATTGGGTATCCCATACATAACCTTGAGTACCCAGGAATGCTTCGGCATCTTCACCAGTAGCAAGCGCGACCCACCACTCAATGAGCTCATAGAATGCACTGAACGCCAGACAGATTGAAACAATAATGATGTTACGCCAGACGTCACCATTTATGATTTCTTTTCGAATCAGGATTTCTCTGGCAAGCAAAGCCGGAACAAACCCTTGAAAAAAGTGACCGACTTTATCGTAGTTATTTCTTTCTGCGCCGAACAAACCGTCAAAAAAAGGCACTTCCGCATAGGTGTAGTGGCCGCCCACCATAAGCACAATACAGTGCAATAGTATGAACAAGTAAAGGATTGGTGTAAGGCGAAAAGAATTATATGTAGCCGCTAACAAAAAGCCGCCTAGAATGGCCGGAGCCACTTCAAGGAACCAAGTGAATTGGTCTTTTGGATTTATCCCTGACCAAATCAAGATCACCAAGAATATTGTTGCCCAAAGTAGTTTAATTTTTTCGATACTCCTAGAGTTTAACGCCTAGCTCACCATAAAAAATCGAGTGCAGCGAATATTTTTCCAGGTCGTGCTGCTTATTAGAGTTCATGCGTTAAACAAAAAACTTGATTGCAGCTGGCTGATATCATCGATATCAAACAATTACACGCACGTACAAGATGATTGAAAAATCGGTCGATAATCCTAAATACCATTTAGCCAGGACTTAACCTGGCTTCCACTAGCGCTTTTTGATTGCTACGAGACTTCCTAACTATTCCATCAATACAAAAAAAAGCTTCGTCGACTAGATTAACCGCCCCCATCGATTCCATAGTAAACCAGGCATCCCTGTGACAGCACTGAATCAGACGTTACCTCTTTTCTAGAGCATTTAGCACGCCAAAGCAAGGCTATTCGCACTACTCACGCGCTAGCACTATTTGCGTTAATTCGCGTTCATTTGCGGACTGCCCCCTCTTTGCCATCCATGGCAGAATCAAATTCAACTGACAACCTCTTCCGTGGGCGGTTTCACCGGAGGAAAACGCTCATCCAGTGCCACCGAAGGCCCATCTGCGGTAACGATACGGGCATGCTGACGGCGTAGATCCCGAGCCGACTTCACACCGCAGGAGTGGGCAATGACACCGACCTCATGCACCAGGTTGTTGATATAGCTGGCCACCCGGTCCGCCTTCACATCGGGCACCAGACCTTTCTGTAATTTTGGATCATGGGTGGTAATGCCGGTCGGACAGCTGTTCTTGTTGCACTGCAGGGCCTGGATACAACCCAGGGCGAACATGAATCCCCGCGCAGAGGTGACAAAATCGGCCCCCACACAGAGTGCCCAGGCTACATCCGCCGGGGTGATCAGCTTACCGGAGGCGACCACTTTGACCCGATCCCGAAGACCATGGGCATTCAGCCGGTCGACCAGGATATAGAGACTCTCTCTGAGGGAGAGCCCCACCGCATCGATCAATGGCATGGGTGCCGCCCCGGTTCCCCCGTCACTGCCATCGAGGGTGATGAAATCCGGGGCTGATGATTTACCCCGCTTGTTGATCTCCTCAAACAGACTGTCGAGCCATTGGGGTCCGCCGATCACTGTCTTGAATCCCACCGGCTTGCCGGTCACCCGGCGCACCCGTTCGATCATATCCAACAGATCACTGCTGCTGCGGATATCGGGATGGCGATTGGGGCTGATCGCATCCTTGCCCCGAGGAATACCGCGAATCTCGGCAATCTCTTCGGTCACCTTCTTCGCCGGCAGGATGCCCCCTTTGCCCGGCTTTGCTCCCTGGCTCAGTTTGATCTCAAACATCTTTACCTGGGGCAGCGCAGCCGCTTCCTTCAATTTGTCGTCATTCAGATTACCGGCCAGATCCCGCACGCCATTCTTGGCAGTGCCGATCTGAAAAACGATGTCGGCGCCTCCCTCCAGATGGTAGGGAGAGACCGCCCCCTCGCCGGTATTCATCCAGCAACCGGCCCGCTTGGCGCCCATCGAGAGGGCGAGCACGGCGGGCTTGGAGAGCGCGCCGTAACTCATCCCGGAGATGTTGAACAGAGAAGCCGTGGTGTAGGGGTGTTGGCAAGCTTCACCGATGGTTACCGGACCTGGTGGCACCGCATCCTCACCCAGGGTCGGGAAGGGGCAGTTGACGAACAGGATCGAGCCGGGGCGTCGGATATCCCGGGTGGAGCCGAACGCCACCGTGTTGGGCAGGTTCTTGCCGGCCCGATAGACCCAGCTGCGCTGGGCCCGGTTGAACGGCAGCTCCTCCCGGTCCATGGCAAAGAAGTATTGGCGGAAAAACTCACCAAGATGTTCAAAGAAGTAGCGAAAATGACCGATGACCGGATAGTTTCTCCGAATCGCCGTCTTGGTCTGGGTGATATCGAAGATGTAGGTGACGATCACCGCTACCAGGATCAGGGTCAACACCACCAACAGAATGACGGAGAAGATCTCCAGGGTAGCCAGCAGAAAATTCTGGATCGACGATTCTGAACCACTCATTTCAACCTCCTCAGATGCAAAGCGGATGGGACAAACCATCACAACCAACGATCAGCATTGGATGAAACTACAACCTACGGGGGTCTGGTGATGCACCCTCCTGGGGAATGGCGTGGTGCGATTTCGATCGGTTCGTACCGACTGGGCTTACAGCTCCTGCTCGGACTGACCCGAAGTTTCATAACTATTTATCGGCCCGTGGATTAGGAACTTGATTCCAGTGAGTCAGGAAACATTTGTATTTTAAGCCCTTGCCAACCGTATTGCCCTTTGAGCGGTCACTTTGCAGTCAGCCTGGGGGGACGGTTTGTTGCCATAAAATCCCCATGATCGGCTATTCGCATTGGGTTAAACTAGCGCGCAACATCAACCTCAATAGCGTCTCAAAACCATGCGTTTCAATAACAATCCAAGCTTGCTGTTTCTCCTCTTGCTGAGCCTGTTTTCACAACCTCTGTGGGCAGAGGAGACAAAGGCCAATGCTGACACGGAACAATCAGAAGCCGAACCGGCGCCAATCCCGCAGACCCTGAAATCCCCTCGCGCCACCATGGAGACCTTTCTCCATGCCATGAACGACATCAAGCGGGGCGCTCCGGAACGCATCGAGGCGGCGATCACCACCCTGGATCTGTCGGCGATCAACGCGCTGGTGAGAAAGGAGCAAGGGAGCGATCTGGCCTGGATGCTGATCGAGGTGCTGGACCGCACCCGAGTGATCGACCTGAAGCAGGTTCCGAACCACACCGATGGTCCCACCTATCTGTTTCACAGCTACCAGCATGGCGACATCCGCATCGCCCGGACCGCGTCCGGCACCTGGCTGTTCGACCAGAACACCATCAGCCAGCTACCGGCCATCATGGACGAGGTTGCCGAGACCCAACGGGTCGATGGCAAACAGGCGGAGTCGAGCAAAATTCCCTGGCATATCCGCTTTCGCCAGCAGATTCCCGCCTCCTTCAAGGCGACCACTTTCCTGCTGCCCAACTGGCAGTGGCTGAGCCTGCTGTTCACCATCATGCTGGGTGTGGTGGCCGACAAACTGCTCTCCTTCTTCCTGCGCAGCGGGGTACGCCGCTGGCGCAATCGGACCAAACACCCGGAGTTCAAAGAGATCTCCGAGGATATCCTGCGCCCGCTGGGGCTGATGGCCATGGCACTGATCTGGTGGAGCGGCATCAACCTGATCGGGCTGACTGAAAATGTCATGTTGATCCTGTTGGTGGCGGTGAAGTTCCTCGCCAGCATCTCCGGGGTCTGGGCCGCCTACCGGCTGGTGGACCTGGTCTCCGCGTTTCTGCATAAACGGGCCCAAATGACGGAAAACAAACTGGATGACGCACTGGTCCCACTGATCCCGCGCACCCTGAAGATCTTCGTCACGGTGATCGGCTTTGTCTTCATCGCCGACAATCTCAACGTGGACATCTCCAGCCTGCTGGCGGGTCTCGGCCTGGGTGGTCTGGCCTTCGCCTTGGCGGCCAAGGATATGGTGCAGAACCTGTTCGGTTCGGTCACCGTATTGATGGACCGCACCTTCTCCGTGGGGGACTGGATCGTGGTCGACGGGGTGGAGGGGAGTGTCGAACGGATCGGTTTTCGCAGCACCCGGATACGCACCTTCTACAACTCGGTGGTGACCGTACCCAACTCCAAGTTCATCACCGCCACGGTGGACAACATGGGTGAGCGACGCTACCGCCGCCTCTCCTGCAAACTCTCCCTCACCTACGACACCCCGCCGGATCGCATCGAGGCGTTCTGCGAAGGAGTTCGGGAGCTGGTGCGCCAGCACCCCTACATGCGCAAGGACTACTATCAGGTCTACCTGAATGAGTTCGCCGCCTCCTCCCTGGATGTGCTGCTGTATGTCTTCTGGGAGACGCCGGAGTGGAATACCGAACTGCGGGAACGCCACCGCTTCATGCTCGACATCCTGCGCCTGGCCCAGGGGCTGGGCGTCGAGTTCGCCTTCCCCACCCAGACCCTCTATATGAAGCAGGAAGAGGGGGATGGCAGTGCGAGTGACGAAATGAGTCAATCCAAAGCCCAGCAGCTGGGACAATCCCTGGCGCAGCAGATCGTTGCGGATACCACTGGCACCGGGGTAAAGCCGCCACCGGTCACCTTTCCCTAGCCTTGAACCAGGAACAGTAAGTCTCAGATGAGGATCTTCACGGTCTCTGACATCCACATCGACTTTGCGGTGAATGAGCAGTGGATCGCCGATCTCTCCGACTCGGACTATCTGGATGACTGTCTGATCCTGGCCGGCGACATCTCAGACTCGTCGACCCGAATCGCCCGCTGTTTCGATCAGCTGAAAGGGAAATTCAAAGAGGTCTTCTACGTTCCCGGCAATCACGACATCTGGGTTCGTAAAGACTCTACGGCTGACTCCATTGAGAAGTTTTTCAAGCTGCTTGAACTGGCCCAGCAGCATCAGGTGATCACCGAACCCAAGCGTCTCAACGGCACCAGTATCGTCCCACTCTTCTCCTGGTACGACCTCAGTTTCGGCACCATGAGCGATACCCTGTTGGGCAAGTGGATGGATTTCACCCACTGTAAATGGCCCGAGTCCCTGCAGACGCCGGAGGCGCAAAATCGCTTCTTCCTGGATAACAACAAGCTCCAGCTGGCTCACTCGTCCGAGCGGGTGATCACCTTCTCCCACTTTCTGCCGCGCATCGACGTGATGCCGAATTTCATTCCACACCGGTTTCGCGACATCTATCCGGTACTGGGCAGCCCACACCTCGATACGCAGATTCGCACCCTCAACTCAGATATCCATATCTACGGCCACAGTCATGTCAATCGGGTGGTGAAGATCAAAGGGGTTCGCTACATCAACAACGCCTTCGGCTACCCCTCAGAGACCCGCATCGCAGCGAAGACACTCATGGAGATCGATGGTTGAGTGGGATCGTGTCGCTTTGGTTATTTTTTGGTTTCTGCAATTGGCCGCAAATGGACGCCAAACACCGCGAAGGCTCGCGAATGACTGCTTAATAGCCCCTCTCCCTTGATGGGAGAGGGGTTGGGGAGAGGGTGATAAAGCGACCGATTCAATTGATGTGGGTGCTGATGGACACCCCTCTCCCCCGGCCCCTCTCCCGCAAGGGGAGAGGGGAGCTACTCTCTCATTTTTTATACTCATGCTGATGACTTTGGGTTTCTGCAATTGGCCGCAAATGAACGCCAATCACCGCAAACCCTCGCGAATGACTGCTTAATAGCCCCTCTCCCTTGATGGGAGAGGGGTTGGGGAGAGGGTGATAAAGCGACCGATTCAATTGATGTGGGTG
>JAEPDS010000020.1:0-11014 GCA_016842065.1 Candidatus Thiodiazotropha sp. 'RUGA' | reverse complement strand
CTCGCGAATGACTGCTTAATAGCCCCTCTCCCTTGATGGGAGAGGGGTTGGGGAGAGGGTGATAAAGCGACCGATTCAATTGATGTGGGTGCTGATGGACACCCCTCTCCCCCGGCCCCTCTCCCACAAGGGGAGAGGGGAGCTACTCTCTCATTTGTAACTCTCATGCTGATGACTCAGGATGGAAGCACCGGATCCTGAATAACGATTTAGAAAGCATTGGCGGTGCTTGGCGTCCATTCGTGGCTCTCACCGATAACAGGCAATCCGAGGTTCTCCGGCTTTGATCCCACCATTCAGGACCGATCAGCGAAACTCAGGCAACCGACTTACCAGCCCAGGTTTTGCGCTTCGTTTCATCACTCATCAGATGGTGGTCGATCAGCAGCTTATAAGCGAGCTTCACATCCTTGTTGGAGAGGGCTTCAAAACCGGTGATCGATTCGGGCCAGGAACGGGTCCAGCGGAGCGCGTTCTGACCCTCCTGGGTAAAGGTTGAGTCACTGATCACACGGGTGGCGCAGTGCAGGTTTTCCGGGCCAAGCCAGTTGACCAGAGGGAACTCCAGACGCCTGGGGTCGTCCTCAATGGCGGCGGCATCGGCCAGTGTCGCCAATTCAGGATAGCGGGCCGCCAGCATGCGAAACATATGCTGGATCAGCGCGATGGTGAAGATCTTCATCTGCACTCGGCGTTGCCGCGCGGAGGGGAGGCGCTGGATCAGTTTATAGGCATGCAGTGCCGGGCGAAGATCCTTGGCAAGGAAGCGCTTCAGAAAAGCAGGATTCATCACCGCTTCACTCTCGAAATCGAGATAGGAGGTCTCTATACCCTCTTTGGAAAACATCTGTTCTGCTAGCAGAACCGGATCACTGACATACAACAGACAGTGGCATTTCAACTCCCGTAACAGAGCTTCTGTGGCAAGTAGACCATGACTCTCCTTGAGAATCAGAATCGGATCCGGAGCTTCCTCCTGCTCCTCTGCCATCAGATCGTATCGCTTCTCCGCCTGCTCTCTCTCGGCATAGATCCGATAGACCCGGCTCATCGGATGGTCGGCCGACAAAACCTTCTGGTAGGGCATCGCCAGCCTCTCCCCCTGATTGGAGAGGGTGAGCTTGGGCTCGAACTTGGCCAGAGGATTATGGATGTAGTGATTCTCCGGCAGTGACTGGGAGAGCAGTTGAACGAAGTGGCCGATGCCGGCGCCGTCGACCCCCAGCACCAGATGGATATCACCACCATTACCCATGTACCCCGCGTGGGGCATATGCTGTTTATTGAGGCGTTTTTTCCAAAGTAACTGGCTGAGAAGCAGGCGCTTGTTAGACTTGTGAATCTTTTTCATTCAGGGATCTCATGTACGCGCGTCGTCCCTGAAGACTCAAGAGAGAGGCTTACTATTAGATTATTAGTGGATACGCAAAACGACTGATGTGAAATCGGTCGCTATTTAACAAATGACAGTTCGGCACAGCGGCTGGGAAGCATTAAGAGTGTGAAAGGGTTCATGTGACATGAATCGAGCAAACTATTTGAATAATTTGCTCGCTTTTGCGGCCATGGCGTCCATTTGCGGCAAAATCTTCAAATTGATCAATAGTTATCCAACAACTGCTCAATCAACCGGGTCAATCGATCCAGAGCACCCCGGTTCTTATCCACCAGCTCCCGCCCCGCCTCACCGATGCGGCTGCGTTCACTGGCATCGCTCAACCACTGGGTCACCTGTTCCGCCAGGGCTTCGGCGGAGGCAACTTCAACCGCAGCCTGCTGCTGGGTAAAGAGCTCTTTGATCTCATTGAAGTTGAACATGTGAGGACCGAACACCACCGCCACCCCCTGGGCTGCAGCTTCGAGGATATTGTGCCCGCCATGGGGCACCAGACTGCCGCCGATGAAGGCCGCATCGGAGGCACCGATGAAAAGCGTCAACTCGCCCATGGTATCGCCCAGGAAGACCCCGGTCTCTTCATCGCAGGCAGTCTGCTGACTTCGCCTGACCAGCGAAAAGCCGGCCTCCTCAACCAGCTGGGCCACCCGATCAAAGCGCTCCGGATGGCGCGGCACCACCACCAGTAACGCATCTCCGATATGCCGGCGCACCTCCATGTGGGCCTGCAGCACCAGTTCATCCTCCCCCTCGTGGGTGCTGGCGGCAATCCACACCGGTCGGGCGGCGCCCCACTCCCTGCGTAGCACATCCGCCCGTTCCAGCAGGCTGCCGGGCAGGTGGATGTCATATTTGATACTGCCGATCACCTCCAGCTGTTCCGGTCGGGCACCCAGGGTGTGGAAGCGCTCCGCATCCGCCTCCGCATGGGGGGCAATCAGGGTCAGATTGCGCAGGGCCTGGCGGGTCAGCCCGGCCAGCTTGTGATAGCCCCGGGCGGACCGGACCGACATGCGGGCATTCGCCAGCAGGGTTGGAATCTTCTCCCGCTTGGCGTGGTAGATCAGATTGGGCCAGATCTCGGTCTCAACCAGGATCAGCAGCCTGGGCCGATAGGCCTGCAGGTAGCGCTGCACCACCCAGGGCAGATCGACCGGCGCATAGCGATGGGCTACATCGTTTCCGAACAGGGCTTTGACCCGCTCGGCCCCGGTTGGGGTGGTGGTGGTGATCAGCAGCGGGTGGTCCGGGTAGCGGTCGAGCAGACGCCCAACGAGTGGCGCAATCGCCTGCACCTCGCCCACCGAGACCGCGTGGATCCAGATCCCATCCTGGCCTTCAGGCGGATCAAAAACACCAAAACGCTCCAGCCAACGCTCCCGGTAGGCTGGCGCCTTACGCGCCCGCCAGAATAGACGCAGCGGGTAGAGCGGCGTCAGCAGCATCAGCAGTAGTGTATAAAGATATCGCATAACAACCAGCGCTTAAGCGGTAGAGATTATCCCTCTTCCTGACTGTCGAACTGTTCGCTGAACTGGTGGCGGCAGAGTTGGTAATAGGCGCCCTGCTGCTCGATCAGCTCTTGATGACGGCCCGATTCGATCAACTCACCATCGTGCACCACCAGGATCTTGTCCGCGTGTTGAATGGTGGAGAGACGATGGGCGATCACCAGGGTGGTTCGCTCCCTGGTCAGGGTCTGCAGCGCCGCCTGCACATGTCTTTCCGATTCGGTATCCAGCGCCGAGGTGGCCTCATCCAGCAACAGAATCGGCGCATCCTTGATCAACGCTCTGGCGATCGCCAGCCGTTGTCGCTGTCCACCAGAGAGGCGCACCCCGTCCTCCCCGATACGGGTATCGAAACCCTCAGGCAGGCGTTCGATGAACTCCAGGGCATGGGCGCTTTTGGCCGCCTCCCTGATCTGTTCCATACTCGGTTCACCCTGAGCCCCATAGGCGATGTTGGCCGCCACCGTATCGTCGAACAGCACCGACTCCTGGCCCACATAGGAGAGCTGCCGGCGCAGACTCAACAGGCTGAGATCCTGGCTGTCGACCCCATCGATCAGGATGCGCCCACCGGTTGGATTGTAGAAGCGGGGAATCAGGTTGGCGATGGTGGTCTTGCCACCGCCCGAGTGACCCACCAGGGCCACCGTACTGCCCGGGGTGATCTCGAAACTGATCGGCTTGAGGGCATCCTTATCCATATTCGGATAGCGGAAGGCGACGGACTCGAAGGTCACCCGACCCGCAACCCGTTGCAGCTCGGAATTGCCAACGTCGGCCTCCGGGGGCTCATCGATCAGGCCGAATACCGTCTCCGCCGCCGCCAGCCCCTTCTGCAGCGGCTGATTGATCCCGGTAAGTCGTTTCAAGGGCGAGAAGAGTAAACCGATGGCCGCCATCAGCGAGACGAAACCACCGATGGTCAGCTCACCCAATACGGTGTCATGGGTACTCACATAGACCAGCGCCGCAATCATCGTCGCACCGACGATCTCCACCAGAGGCATGTGGGCGGAACCCGCCACCTTGCTCTTCATGTTGTAGCGGCGCACCCAGTTGGCCCGCTCCAGAAAGCGCTTCTGCTCATAAGGGCGGCCTTCGAAGATCTTGATCACCTTGTGTCCGCGTACCGACTCCTCCAACACCTGGGTCATCACCCCCATGGTGCTCTGCAGAGAGCGGTTGACCCGGCGCAGCCGGACCGCCAGCAGACGCACGGTAATCACGATCACCGGCAGCGCCAGAAAAATCACCATGGTGAGCATCCAGTTCAGATAGAGCATGTAGGCCATCAGGCCGATCACCACGATGGTGTCCTTGACGATGGTGGTCAGCACCTTGGTCGCCGCCATGGTCACCTGGTTGACGTTATAGGTCACCTTGGAGATCAGGGTGCCGGTGGCATTACTGTCGAAATAGGGGGTTCCCATGGTGAGGATCCGCTCGATCATCAGGCGGCGCAGATCGAGTACCACCTTGCCGGCCACCCACTCGAAGGCCACACTGGTGACGAAGTTCATCACGCCGCGTACGGTGAACAGCAGAATCAGCAGAATCGGCGACCAGAAGATATAGTCCGGATCCTTCTCCACGAAGCTGCCGTCCAGCATCGGCTTCATCAGAATCGGGATCAGCGGTTCGGTCATCGCCAGAATGATCATTGCCGAGAGGGCGCCACCAAACTGTTTCCAGTAGGGCTTTACCCGCTGCAGCAGCCTGAAATAGAGCTCCTTGCCCGACATGCCGGAACCATCGGTTGTCTCACTGGCCATCGCGCATCGCCTCGACGATCCGACTGGTGGAGCGACCGGGCAGAAAATCGAGTACCCGCACCTCCCCGCCGTTGTTGACCACACAATCGTAGCCGGCAATCTGTTCCGGCTTGTAGTCGCCTCCCTTCACCAGCAGATCGGGTTTGACCGCACAGATCAGGGACTCCGGGGTATCCTCACTGAACGGCACCACCCAATCCACCGAGGCGAGACCGGCCAGCACCGCCATCCGCTGTTCGAGCGGATTGATGGGTCGATCCTCACCTTTCAGGCGGCGCACAGAGTCATCGTCGTTGACCGCCACCACCAACCGGTCGCCCAGCTGCTTGGCCTGCTGCAGATAGCGCACATGCCCCTCGTGGAGGATGTCGAAACAGCCGTTGGTCATGACAATCCGCTCCCCCAGCTGGCGTGCCGTTTCGGCCGCCTCGCAGAGACTCTCCCGGGTCTGGATGGTATGGAAATCGAAATCCCCCTGGCGGCTCAGCGCCCCCTTCAGCTCGCCCAGGGTGACACTGCCGGCACCCAGCTTGCCCACCATCAGACCGGCCGCCACATTCGCCAGACCGGCCGCCTCATGGATCGGCATGCCAGCCGCCATCCCCGCCCCCAGGACACCGATCACCGTATCGCCGGCGCCGGTTACATCGTAGACTTCGCGAGCCCGGGTCGGCAGGTGCAGTGGCGGGGCATCTTTCTGAATCAGCAACATGCCCCGTTCACTCAGAGTCACCAGCAGGGCATCCAGATTCAAAGACTCACGCAGCGCCATACCTCGCTCATTCAACGCCTGATCGGTCTCACAATGACCGACCACCGCTTCGAACTCTTTCAGGTTGGGTGTCAGCAGGCTGGCATGCCGATATTTCTCAAAATCACTCCCTTTCGGATCCACCAGCACCGGTACCCCGGCGGCCCTGGCCGCACTGATCAGCTCCTGAGGTTGCTGCAGCGTTCCCTTGGCGTAGTCGGAGAGAATCACCAGGTCGCTACTGGCCAGCTGTTGTTGATAGCGATCCCCCATCTCAGCCAGATCGACCTGCCACATGGGCTGTTCGAAATCGAGCCGCAACAGCTGTTGATGCTGGCTGATCACCCGCAGTTTGGTGATAGTGGGCACTGACTCACTTAGCTGCAGCAGACACTCGACGCCCGACTCGGTCAGCCGCTCAGCCAGTCGTTCGCCGGCCTCATCCCGGCCGATCAGCCCACACAGTGCCACCCCAACCCCGAGGCTGGTCATATTCAACGCCACATTGGCCCCACCCCCGGGCCGTTCTTCGGTATCATGCACATGCACCACCGGTACCGGGGCCTCGGGTGAAATTTTGGCGGCCGCACCCTGCCAGTAGCGATCGAGCATCAGATCGCCCACCACCAGAACACGCGCCTTACTGAAGTCAGGAAGTTGAAATTGCATCAAACAGTTAACACAGATTGGGACAAACCCCCTAGTTTAGGGGTGGTGACAGGTAGTAACAAGCTGAAATCAAGAACCGAGCATGGCAAAAAGGCGTAAACACTCACTCTACTCCCCAATCAACTGGCCCGCCTGGCTGGGACTCGGCCTGCTGTGGCTGGCCAGTCAGTGGCTGCCCTACCGTCTGGCCCTGCCCCTGGGTCGGGGCATCGGCAGAGCGATATATCGCCTCTCCCCCAAACGCCGACATATCGCCAGGGTCAATCTGCAGATCTGTTTTCCTGACAAATCAGAGCAGCAGGTCGAGTCTCTGCTGAAACAGCACTTCGACTCCCTCGGCATCGGCATGCTGATGATCGGTTTCGCCTGGTGGGCGAAAGAGAGCAAGCTGCAACCACTGGTAGAGATCGAAGGACTGGAGCATCTTCAACAGAGCCTGCAACAGGGCAGAGGGGTGATCCTGCTCTCCGCCCACTTTACCGACCTGGAGATCACCGGGCGGCTGTTGAGCCTGTTTCAACCCATCGCCGTGATGTATCGCCCGCATGAAAATCCGGTCATCGAATGGGCCTTCACCCGTAATCGGCAACAGCGCTTCGAGGCGGCCATTCCACGAAACGAGATCCGCCAGGTGGTGCGCACCCTGAAAAAGAATCTGCCGGTCTGGTATGCACCGGACCAGAGCTTCAAAGGCCCCAACAGCACCCTGGCCCCCTTCTTCGGCGAACCGGCCGGCACCAATACCGCCACCTCCCGACTGGCCAAGATCAGCAAGGCCGACACCATCCTCTTCTCAGGCTATCGCAAGGCGGACGAGAGCGGCTACAAGTTGATCATCCATCCACCCCTGGAGGCGTTTCCCACAGAGGATCTAGCGGCAGACGCAACCCGTATCAATGGTTTGATCGAGCAGGCGGTGGGCTATGCCCCTGAGCAGTATCTGTGGATCCACCGACGCTTCAAGAAACGCAAGGTGATACCTGATCCCTATTAGGGTCTGTCATCACGAATCCAATACGCCCTGCTTGGCGCAAAAACAGATTCAGCCCCGAATGGCGCTGACTTAACCAGTATTTGGTGGGGCATGGCCCCACCAAAAAACCTTTGATTCACCAGCGTGACGTCACCACTTCATCATCGGCAGAGGATTGAAAGGGTGCTTTAAAAACCATCTTCCGGCCCGCCTGGCCAAGGCCGCGTGAAAACCGGCATTGGGAAAAGCCGCTCTGACCTCCTGCACCGTTGATTTGGCAATACCGAAGCGGAACAGACCCATTGAAAAGTCGACCAGATCCCCTTGCCTGAAGACCTCCACCAACGGCAGCGACTGATTGTCATAGGGGCGGAGTTTATGGTGCTCGGTAATCATCAGCCGGATCTCTTCCGCCCAGGTCTCAAGCCCCTGGTTTTGCAGATAGGCCAACATCGGCGGCAACGATGGGGGAATATAGTCCACCGTATCCTCGATCCAGATCCCCAGATCGTGAAAAGCCCCGGCGATCAGAATCTTCTGCCGAGCCTCTTCATCCCAATCGGTCAGCATCTGACAAAAGTGGACCATCCTGTAGACGTGGTTGCGGTAGCCCAGATACTCCGCACCGATCTGCGGCCGCCATTCGGCGAAGATCTCCTCCAGCAACACAATCTCTGTCTCAATCTTCACGCTCTGTCTCCGGCTTACAGTCGATAGCCTCCTGCCCCATGATCTTATCCAGTTGATAGCTATCCTCAAGCTCCATCAGCAGTCTGGCCTTCTCAACCCTTGCAATCTCGGACCAATGCCTCTCCTCCAACGCACCCACCATGGCATAGAGAAAATTCAGGCTCGGCTTCGCTGCAGCGGAGCGCATCAGCCTTTTGTAGGCACCAACCGCACCGATGGTCTGCAATTGAAGCCTGGTTTTGATACCCACCTCGTTGAGAGCCTTTTCTGACTTAGGGCCAAGCCCTTTGAGTTTACTCAATTCCCCCATCGTTTCACCCAGGGCGTCTATTAACAGGCACTAACTGATTACTCTGCCGATTCAAGCTGTTGATAGTTTTCAGGCAGAAAGCGGGGGGTACAGATGGCATAGAAGATCAGATCCTCGGAGCCGGTATTGGTAATCCGTTGAGGGACCATTGGCGGAATGATAACCAGATCTCCCGGCTTGACCGATTCAGCAGGCGTCTCACCGATCTCCACGCGACCCTCACCACTGATGATCAGGTATCGCTCCGCCGTTTCCGACAAGCAGTGCCAGCAGGTTGTCACACCCGGCTCAACCCTTGCTCTGGCGATGGAGCAGTGCGGATCATCAGCGCTATTGTTCAGCTCGATGATATGGCACCGCTCCTCGGTATAGAACTCACGCTCTGCATCCAGATGCCTGGTTTGCGGCTTCATCTTAAAAACTCACGGCAGATCGATTACACATAAGGACTCAACACTTTTGCCGCCGCCAGGGAGATGATTACCACCAGCCAGAAAATGGGCAGCAAAAACAGCCACCTGAACAGCTTTTGCTGGATCTCTTCCAACACCAGCAGACCGGAAACCAGACCAATCCCCATAAATGCGAGGCATACATAATTCAATGGCGGTTTGACATAAAAGATCAGAATTGAGAAAAGAATCCCTACAGCAAACAGGCATTGCAGAATCAGTTGATAGTGTCTTGTTGAAATCGCGCTCATAACACATCCCTGTTTAAGTCGCCCAGCCCAACGGATATCCCTTTATCCAGCGCTCAACATCTCCCCGACGATTGCCCAGTCTGATATTCATACATACAGGCCTGACCACCTTTGGTGGCATATTCATGCAGAGGTGAATCAAAATCCGCTATCAGTTCAAACCCCAATTTTTCATAGAATCCACTGGCGCCCGACCGGTTGGTCTCCACAATGATCTCCTGCACACTGCCGGACGTGCAATGAGATTCAAACCCACACCACAGACGACTGCCAACACCCACTCCCTGATAGTCATCGGCTACCACAAACAACACAATTTCACTTCTGCCCTGCCCGACAATGGCCGTTCTGTTTTTCTGGTGCTCTTCTATTGCCCGAATCAGTCTCTTCTTATCATCCGGTCTGTGCCCGCTGACTGTCAGCAGACGCCATAATAATTGCAGCGTGAACAACAACTTGCCCTTAGGCTTAACTGCATATTCATTATAGCCGAAAATGAACCCGACCAAGCGGCCGTCATGTTCCGCAACCCGCCGGTAATTGCTGCTGATCAGAGAGCCCCGGGTATAGAGATACTTCGCCAAAGCGGACATTTCAGCGGGTTTGAAAATCTCATCAAAGCCCCACGCCTGAGCAACCAGGGCTTCACATAATTGATAATCCGATGGCTTATAGGGCCTTATGATGATGTCCATTGTTTGACTGCCATCGTTGTATTGGAGACGCCATTTGACTACCACGCAGCTGAACACTGGGTTCAATTCTGATCCCTCCTGCCCATCGCTTGAGCTGGATTGAGCGCAGGGTAGACAGTTGCCATCGAGTAGAGACAACGCTCATATCAACGCAGGCGTCTATGGCAAGTCAGGTAAGCCTGCCTGCATAGATAAGCCTAAGAAATTTTAAGGCGGGTTACTGTAACCATTTGTATAAATGGCCAGGTTACTTGTAACAGTCAACCGATCCACACAATCAACTGTATGAAGACGCCATGATCAAACCCCTTTAGGCCTGGTGATGGCGTGGCGAACCACTAACAGTAGATCATCGAGGGGCAGAGGATCCTTATCCTTAAAATTGATACACCCCTTGCCTGTCTTGATTTGCGGATGGTCTCTCTTGAAGGATTCGATGTGTGCTGCGCTGCAGGTATAGAGCGAGATATAGTTTTTGTGATTGGCCAACGCGACCCAACCTTCACCCATTCGATAGGTAGGCATCCGGTAGTGCATATCCACAATCGCATCCGGATACTCATCAACAATCATCTGATGAAGCCGCATAAATCTTGATTTACGCGCCTCAGGCAGATCGGCAATGTAACGATCGACAGTTTCCACCATCTTGTCTCAAGCGGTCATGAAAGAGAGATTTAAAACACCCAGGCTATCAATAACCAGTTCAATACAAAAAACAGAAAAAATCCAGGGATCATGAATTGAATCTCGCCAATCAGACCATCACCGGAAAAGAGCGCAAACACCACCAGCAGTACAACAGAGACAAAAAATGAGATAAGGGCAGAATCCTTGACGCCCAATCCCGGGCTCAGGTGTATCCTGGCGAGCTCCGAGAGTTCAGGCAACATCAACACCAGAACAACCCCAAGCACCAACAACATGGCAATCAGCACAATCGCGATGGTTCGCGACTCTCGCTTATCCTTTTGGTCAGTCTCACCGATCATTGATCATCTTTCCTGGGACGGATGATCTCACTGATCCTGTTTGGATCGGGCAGCCCTTTTGCAACGATTTCCGGACTATCGCCAGCGGTGTAGATTTCAATCGCGCCGACACCGAAAATTCGATCGAAAAAGGATTGTTTCACCTTGGTGGTTCTCACACTGCTGATATTGACCTCAGAGCGTTCCTTACTCAGAAGCCCCTTTTCATAGAGGATTTCAGTGTCGTTTATGGTTAACTTTGAGGCTTTGTTTTGCAGATGCCAGACAAGCAGTATAACCAGACCGATACCAAACACCGGTATCAGGATAATAGAGACAATAAATCCTATCGGATTGTTTTTGAACATGACAGGATGCTCTGAGTAGAGTTCACTCATGATACAGCTCCTAGGGCCTGTTAACACGAATCCAATCGGCCCTGCTGGGGCTATTTTTTTGTCCAGCAAGGCAGAATGAGCGATGTGTAGTTGTTCTACATGAGCGAATGATAACGCCGCTGGGCGGAAAAATAGCCCCAGCCCTCCGGGTTGCGCCTGAAAAAGCGCCACTCGG
>JAEPDS010000019.1 GCA_016842065.1 Candidatus Thiodiazotropha sp. 'RUGA' | reverse complement strand
CCTCTCCCTGCTGGTCACGAACGCAACTGATGGTCATCCATACCGGATATATCTCACCGTTCTTGCGCTGGTTCCACAGCTCGCCACGCCATGAACCGGTGGATCTTACATGATCCCAGAGTTCGCTGAGAAATTCCGGGCTGTGTTTGGCTGATATCAACAGCCTTGGATGGTTGCTGATGATCTCCGCCTGGCTATAACCGGTGATCTCGGAGAATGCAGGATTGGCCGACTCAATGGTACCGTCGATGTCGGTAATCAGCACCGCTTCCATGGTGTGTTCGATGATTTGCGCGGCCTGCTGCAGTTTGGCGTCCGACTCCTTGCGGTTGGTGATATCGGTAAACACCAGCTGTATGGCCGGGGCTCCCTCATATTCAACCGGACTGATGAATACCTCAGCCTGTATGGTATTCCCGTCCGCCCGTTTCAGGGTGGTTTGCAGTGGTTGTTCGTCCGCTTCTGCATTGGTTTTACTGGGGCGGGAGCTCAGCAATGTGGTGGGGGCTTTGATGAACAGTTCATCTGCCGGTCTATTGATCAGAGGTTGATCCAGTGAGGCCGCCAGTGCCTGGCTGGCCGCTTCGTTTAGAAAAACGACCCTCTCATTCTGCAGTAATAGTATTGGAGTCGGGGAGTGGTCCACCAGTTGACGGTAGCGGTTTTCACTGCGTCGCAGTGCCTGTTTGGTCTTTTCCGCCTCTCGACGAACCGCAGCCTCTTTCAGTTCCCGAATAACAGCAGGTACCAGACGGGCCAGATTGTTGAGGTTGATGTAGTCATTGGCGCCGGCTTTGAGCAGCGAGGCCACCTTCTCTTCGCCAATACTTTCAGAGACCAGAATAAAGGGGATATCCAGTTGCCGGGCGCTGAGAAGTTTCAGGGCATCTTCGGGATTGAAGCCAGGGTTGTCGGTGTTGGAGAGAATCAGGTCCCATTCGCCCTGTTCCAGTGCCTGCGTCAGTGCCTCACGGGTTTCGATGCGCCGGGTCAGGACATTGAGATCCTTGCGACGCAGGGCCTGGCATATAAATCCATATATGCGTTCGGATCCTTCAATGATGAGGATCCGGAGTTGTCCTGGCATTGACGTTCCCTGATACATTGCTTCAAATAAATCTACGGCTACTCTTATGGTCGGCCTCTACCGGCATGCTGAAATCAAAAGCACGACTGGAGAGGAGTTGTAACCCCCGATCCCTGGCTAAGCCCTATCCTCGAGTCTACTGCAGGGTAACTCGCTGGACAGAGCTCAATACTACCATGTTTGGATAATAAGGCCTCCATTGCCTTAGGGTTATGCTGTGAGTATAAACGCATTGATTCTCCAATGTAGTGAATTCGGGATGAGATTTGCGATATGTGTCGGTGTAAGGTGGGGATTTGCCGACAAATTAACAATTTCAGGACTTTAAGGGAGATCTGATTAAGCTCTGAAGTGGTTGATCTGTGCTGCCAGGGTTGGTTTTAAGCTATTTTTAAAAAACTAAACCTTGACGCCAGCGAGGTAATTTTTTGCCTTACAAGATCTCCATAGTTCATTGTTACCAACAGTTTTTTAAGTCTTGCTGCCTCTGAATGACTTATTGACGGCATCAATCCTCAAAACTGAAGCCCAAGAGGTCGAATGTGATCCCTATGATTTGGTGTTTGAGTCTCCTTTTGGTCCAGCTCACAAGCCTCAGTCGCAGCGTTGTAATTTACTTGAATTGGCATGCCAGTCGTGCATTCGCGCTCCTTGCTGCTGAGACTTATGGGGCCGGCTGATTGTTAGCTTCACTATCCCACGCCTCAACAGGCGCCTCTACCCCCTTGTCGGTTCATGTGGCAAAGCTGATTGCTTCACTGTTCCAGGCCCGGTTTGCACGATCCATTTAGCTGTAATTGAGAAGATCAGTTTCCAGTGGATCGTTTCCCTGCTTTACAACAGTTGTAATGTGTAGGTCAGCGTTCTCAATACCCATCATGTCGATAAGAAGTTGGTTGTTATTCTCAATCGGGCAAGAAGAATTACCTGCACACATATCGAGACTGCAGAGCAAATACAGCCAGCCCTTGTGTTGCAGGGTGATGTGATGACTGAGTCGTGAGTGGTGAGGATAATCGGTGCCTGTGACAGCTTAAGGTTTCGGGCATCTTTCAATAATCGCTGACGTAAATTATGGATTGGGTTTGTCTATATCGGTCATGACAGGACCTTAATAATATTAGCGAATACATGTTTTATGAGTTGTCAATTCGAGCTAAAAATACTTGATTTTGGCAGATCGACTAGGCAACCTGCCATCAGGTCACAAAGATGATCTCACACTACCACCGGAGGATAATTATGAAGAGAACCCTGATATGTTTGGCGGCATTTGGCATGCTGTTATCAAGTGGTGTTCAGGCAATGCCAGGTTATGGTCATTCACCAGCCTACCGAGGCGGAGCTGCAGCGATGCAGCAGGAAGTGGGGCCCGGGATGATCCTGCGGGAGGGGGTGACCAAGCTACTCAAGTTCATGCGTCAATCAGATCAACCAAACCCCCGGAAAATTGCGGCATTTCTGGAAACTCAGATCGCTCCCTATTTCGATTTTGACTATATGGCCGATTGGGCAGCTGGTCCTATGAAGCGTTATATGACGGAGCAACAGAAAGCGGAGCTTGGTCAGCAGGTCAAAGAGCTGTTACTGGGCACCCTGGCAAAGCGTTTGGGTGACTACAACAATCAGGATGTACGCTTCTACCGTCCCAGGTCGTCGGGCCGAAACGAAGTGAAGGTGCGCGTTGGTATCCTGCAGGCGGGCGGTTACCCGGCGAATATCGATTTTCGTTTCTATCGCAGCGAGTCAGGCTGGAAAGTTTTCGATGTTGCTGCAAACGGCAACAGTGCATTGGCTTACTATCGGCAACACTTCACGAGCAAAATGCGTTCACAGTCACCTGACAGAGGGTACCGTCGATAGAATCAGGCTAGTGGGTCCGGCTGATCGTTACATTATTTACCGCGTGGCCCACTAGTTATCAAGCGGCAGGTGGTCTGTCTGGAGTCATCGCCTGCCGCTTATCACTAAACCAGTCCAGCTGCGTTCTGACAGCTGAGCACCCTCTCTTCCAGACTACTCTTAACCGCATCAAGGTTTTTTAGATTGGGTGGCGGTCTACCGCTGGTTGAAATTGCAAAAAGCCACCTTATGTTATGAGTGTGGGCCGGCCTGAAGGGAGGCCTGCTGTTTTTACCCTGTGGCCGCCAGGTCGAAACTTGTTATCCATGCCAAACAAATGAGTGAGCGAACGGTCTATCCAATATATGAGTGAACAACAGAATTTCGGTCGTTGGATGATCATTGCGGCATGGGTGCTGATGCTGGCGATGCTTACCCTGCTGTTTTCCCAATGGCTGGAAAACCAAAACAACCCCAATCGGCAGCTCAGTGTGACCACCAATCTTCAAGGTGAGTCTTCCGTGGTGCTGAAACGCAATCGAGCCGGTCACTATGTGGCGCCGGGTAAGATCAATGGTGTCGATGTTGTCTATCTGCTGGATACAGGGGCCACTCTGGTCGCTGTATCTTCCTCACTGGCTGAGAAAGCCGGGCTTCAGCCTGGTGTGCCGAGCCAGAGCCGAACCGCCAATGGGGTGGTGAGGAGCTGGTTGACGGAGATCGATCGACTACAGCTCGGTCCGATTACAATGCAGAATGTAAAGGCGACAATACTGCCAAGTATGCCAGCCCATGAGGTGTTATTGGGTATGAGTTTTCTGAAGCATCTCAAGCTGCAGCAGCAGGGCAATGAGCTGGAGATTTCGTTGCCGGATTAATCTGACTTTCTAAGTGAGGCGGTTATAAGCGTTCGGTTTTGGCTGTCATGATGCTGCCGTTACAACGGTAACGGCAGCAGACTGAATGATCAGATTTTGTCTTTCAGTGCTTTCAGAGCAGTCAGTTTTACAACAGTCTTTGCAGGTTTTGCTGCAATTTTGATCGCTTCGCCGGTTGCCGGGTTGCGTCCCATGCGGGCTTTGGTTCTTGGTTTTACAACGCGACGTACCTTGATGCCACTATCCGGAATGGTGAACTCACCTGAACCTCTTTTCTGTAAATGGCGGGTAACCAGTGTGTTGAGTGAGGAGAATACCGCCGCCACATCTTTGCGGGATAGGCCGGTCTCTTCTGCAATGGTGCTTAAGATTTGTGTCTTGGTCTGCTTGGTTGTGATGGCTTTCAGGCGTGGTGCTGCAGCTACTTTCTTAGCAGTAACTTTCTTTTTTGCAGTTTTCTTTGCGGTCTTTTTTGCGGCTTTCTTTGCAACCATAGGGTTTGCTCCTTCTTACAATGATGGGTAGGTTGTGCTTTAAAAATAACACAGTTTTTCAATAGGTAAACATAAAACGACCGTTTTTTACTGGCTTTTTTACAAAAAGTCTATTTTTTCTTTCATCTGAATGCGGAAAAGGATCCGGGTTGATTGAAATCAGGGTGCCGATACAGTGATGGATTACTACATTGTTTTGGATCATTGGTATATGACGTGAGTCATCTATCGATCAAAAGTCTTATTAATACTTGGTTGAATCTGTCAGGCAATCTATAGTCAGATTAGCCTGGGCTATTCGTATCATGAGTAGCGCCAAATTGGCTCCATACATTCTGTGTTGAGCACGGATTTAGGCATCTATCGGCCAAGATTGGATTCAGTTGAGTGTTTAAGGAGAAAAAAATATGAAGCGGTTGTTGCTACTGTGTTGGCTTGTCTCTCTCTTTTCAAATGTTGCCGCTAAACAGGTTGCCGGCATCAATCTGGATGAAACGATGCAACGTGCCGAGGACGGTGTGACGCTTGAATTGAATGGTGCCGGGGTCAGAGAGAAGTTCTTTTTCGATATCTATGTTGCAGCGCTCTATCTTCAAAAGAAGAGTAATCAGGCATCGGTGATTCTGAACAACGAGGCAGCGGCGAGGGTGGAGATTAGGATGCTCTATTCTGAAGTGAAACAGGAGAAGTTCGTTCAGGGTTGGAATGACGGCTTCAGCGCAAACCTTGACGAGCCGCAGTTCAATCAAATTGTTGAGCGTCTGAATCAGTTCAACGGATGGTTCGAAACCTTAACAGAAGGGGAGATGATTGAGTTGGACTACTTTCCCGGGAAAGGTACCAGGGTGAAGATCAAGGGGGTCGAAAAAGGTGTGATTCCGGGGGGAGATTTTTTTCAAGCGTTGTTGAGTGTCTGGTTGGGAGAGAAGCCTGTCACCAAGTCGCTAAAAAAGGATCTATTGGGTTTGTGATAAACAGATCTGCAGGCAATTGATCTGCTCCGCAGGATATCAGTTGAAAAGCCGTCGCCAGACACCTCCCCGTCGCTCATCGCCTGAACCTTCAAGCATGCCGTTGGTTTTGAGTATGACGCTATGAGCGCCACCGAAAAAGAGATTCTTTCTTTTCCATTGCTGTTGGTCGGGAAATTCATCCAGTAGTGCGTGGCTGGCGGTTTCATCATAGCCGGGTTCGATACTCAGTAGACCGTTTTCGTAGTGTATGCGTGGATTGGAGACCGCCTCATCAAGCGGCATCTGGTGGTCGATGTGGTTGAGTATGATTTGCAGTACTGCGCTGCGGATTCGATTGGAGCCACCGGAGCCGGTGACCAGAGCATCGCCGTTGCGTTCGATGATCAGGGTTGGTGACATCATCGATGCCAGTCGGCAGTTCTCCTGCCAGTGATTGAACCCGCCGGGATTCAGGTCCTCTTCACCCAGCATGTTGTTCATCATGATGCCGCTCTGCGGGATGACATAGCCGCAGCCTTCACCATTGGAGAGGGTCATGCTGGCGAGGTTGCCTTGTGTGTCTGCGATACTGATCTGAGTGGTCCCTCGCGAGGATATACCGCCACTATCCATCTGCTGGTGGTAGGCCTTGGCAATTTCCGGATCGAGAATCTGCGCCATGGAATCGAAGCGCTCCTGCCTGACCTGCTGGGTAAGTTTCATACAGCGGGCAAGTTGTCTCAAGGAGGGTTCGGGGTCGCTCGTGGATCTCCGGGAGGAATCTTCCGCCATCAATCCCAGTGAGAATGCGATCAGTGTTCCACCCAGTGAAGGGAGTGGGTTGGTGAACAACTCGCTGCCCCGGTAGTTGAGTTGCAAGGGGTCACGCAGGATGACCTGGTAGTCATTGAGATCCTCCATCTGCAACAGGCCGCCCTGGGTCTCGCAGTCTCTGACCAGCTGTTGACCGGCCTCACCATTATAAAAGAGTCTCTCACCTTCGTGCTGCAGCGCGTCAAAGAAATCGGCAAGCTCCGGTTGTCGATGCAACTCGCCTTCGGAGATCAGTTGCCCGGGGTTGGACGGGGACTCATTCAACGACATGACAGCCGGGGTTGCGCGCAGAATCGGGCCGATGATCTGGGTGATCAGACTCTGGAAGCGGTTCATGACAACACCCTCTTTGGCGAGGCTGATGGCCGGTTGGAACAGTTCGCTCAGGGGGAGTCTGCAGTGGTGCTGATGGATCAGAAACAGTCCACGAATGAATCCTGGTGTGGCGATTGAACCCAGGCCGATGTGAAAGGTTTGCCGGGCCGTGCCGAAATTGGCCTCGATCGGATAGAAATCGAGATCCTCCAATGGCTGTTTCCGTTTTGGAGTATGGGCGAAGAAGTCATATACTTGTGGTGGTTGGCCTTCGGCCCGAGCGGTCAGAAATCCTCCTCCCCCGGGAGAGGCGAGTACCGGCTCGGCAACACAGGCGGCGAGCATAGCGGCAACCACGGCATCGAAGGCATTACCACCGGCCTTTAATATTTCGACAGCTGCATCAGCAGTTTCAGAGTGGCCGGCAGCTACAACGCCATTTAATCTTTTCATAAGGTTTATAGCCTAGTGTTAACTGGCCTCAAGTAGCAGTATCATGTTTTTTTACTTGAGCGTGTCTGCAAGCAATGAGCCTCAGAGGCCACTGTAGCACGTATAGGAGATGGACCCCCGCATGCAGTCTCTAGTAGTAGATACCTGTAAATCAAAAGATTTTGATTTATGTCGTTGAAATAAAACATTAAGATCGTTATGGTTTCTCGGCTCTGCTGAATAATGCAAACCTGTTCAACCTTTGAGTTGGCAGGAGGGAGATTCCCATTCAGCTTTTTATTCAGGGTGCCGTTAAATAGAGGAGCGACGTTACCCTCAAATCATAGGATCGATATTCCTGAGCGCAGAAAGAATGGCCGTGCCAAACAGTAAAAGCGACGATGTCCTACTAAAAAACCTGGTGCCCCTGAACACGCTCTCGGAGGAGCAGTTGGGTCATCTGCTCAGCCAGATTGTGGTTGAAAAGGCGAAGAAGGGGGAATACCTTTTTCGCGAAGGGGACACGGATCACCAGAATGTCTACCTGCTGTCAGGTACGGTTGCGTTGTTGTCCGGGCAGAAAGAGATGGATTTGATCAGCAGCGGTACCCCAACCGCCCGCTTTGCCCTTGCCCACCAGCTGCCGCGAAAACACTCCGCACAGGCCAGAACTGCCGTGAACTATGTGCGCATCGACAGCCGTATGCTCAGCGATATGCTGGCACGCAGTCACAGCGCCAGTTATGAAGTGAAAGACATTGAACAGCCCAGCAGCGGTGACTGGATGAGTCTGTTGCTGCAGTCTCCGGTATTTCAACAGATTCCTCCAGCCAATCTGCAGCGGGTGATGATGCGCATGGAGGAGATCCAGGTGCACGCCGGCGAGCTGATTATCCAGCAGGGTGATGAGGGGGACTATTTCTATCTGATCAGTCGCGGTGAGTGTGTGGTTTCGCGACAGCCGGAGAAAGGCCACGCACCGGTGGAACTGGCCCGGCTGAAAGCTGGTAAAGGTTTTGGTGAAGAGGCGCTGATCTCCGATAAACCCCGTGGCAGTTCGGTTGAGATGGCCACTGATGGGGTTCTGGTGCGCCTCAGCAAAAGTGATTTCATCGAGCTGGTCAAGCAGCCCCTCTCCAGAACGCTGAGCTACTCGGAAGCGACCGGGTATATCGAGAAGGGAGCACTCTGGCTGGATGTGCGTACCCCGGAGGAGTATGAAGAGGGCCATCTGCCTGGGGCGATCAATCTACCTTTCTTCTCCCTGCGTTTTCAGGCATCGAGCCTGACTCTGGATCGGGCCTACGTGGTTTATGGCGAAGAGGTGGGGCAGTCTGCCACGGCCGCCTATCTGCTGACCGAGCGGGGTGCCGAGGTATTCGTTGTCGATGTCAATTGGGCCGAACTGGCAGTACTGGTCGGCCTTAAGAGCCGCGATGGGGATCAGCCGGCGAGCAATGTCATCGATTTCAATCGCGATGCCGATGAAGGTGTTGCTGAGACCTCTGAGGAGCAGATCGCGGCTTTCAACCGGCTGAAGCGGGAGCTTGATGAGACCCGCAACCATTTCAATCAGGAGCTGGAGCAGCGGCAGTCAGAAATCAAGCTGCTGCGTCAGGCGTTGGCGGCAGCCAAAAACAAGATTCAAAGCGGTGAACAGGAGGCGTCTGCAGCCGAGGGGCTTCAGCAGGAAGCTTCAGAACTGCGCGAGGCTCTGCAGGAGGCTCAATCCAGGTTGAGCGAAACCGAGCAGCTGGAGCGTGACCGTCAGCAGCTGCAGGAGCGTATTGAGAAACTCCAGGCCCGCCTCGAGACCAGCCAGCAGGAGCTGGACATCGCCCGACAGCATGCCACTGACGTAAAGTCTCACAGTGACGATCTGCATAAGCAGCTGGCACAGATTCATGGTCGTCACGAGAAGAGTGAGGGACGTCTGAAGGAGCAGATCACCGAGTTACAATTCGAGCTTGATAGTATCCGCGAGTCGAGTGATGAGCAGCTGCAGGAGAACCAGCGGCTGCTGACAGAGATGGAGAGCTTCAAAGGTGAGGCGGATGATTTCCATCAGCAGGCCGAAGCCGGTATGGCGACAATTACCCAGGAACGGGATGAGCTGGCAAAACTGCAACAGGAGACAGAGGTCCGTCAGCAGCAGCTTGCGGATGATCTGGAGCGCCTGAAAGGCGAACGGGATCAACTCACCGACGCATTGAAAGAGACTGAGCAACAGAACCAGTCACTGACTGAGTCCGTCGACACGCTGACTGCAGAACAGGCATCGTTGACAGAGTCTCTGCAACAGGCGAACGGCGAGCTGGATCAGGCTCGACAGCAACATGATGGGCTGGCCGGCCAGTTTGAGGAGCATCAGGCTCAGGTCTCCGACAGTGAATCCCGCTATCAGCAACAACTCGAAGCGCTGCAGCAAACCGTCGAGCAGACAGAACAGGAGCTGCAACAGCAGCGTGAGAAGGCCGGCGAGCTCGAAACCGAGCATCAGCAGCAGCTTGAAACACTGCAGGCCTCTCTGGATCAGGCTCAGCAGGAGCTGCAGCAACAGCAGCAGCAGGCGGCCGATTCGGAAAGTGGCTACCAGGGACAGATCGATGAGGTTCAGCAGTTCCTCAATCAGGCTCAGGAGGAGCTGCACCAGGAAAAGCTGCGTGCAGAGGATGCCGCCAATCAGCATCAGCAGCGGATCGAGGAGCTGGAACAGAGTCTCGCTCAGGCTCAGGAAGCGTTGCAAAATCAGCAACAACAGGGTTCCGAGTCCGAAGCCAGCTATCAGCAACAGCTTGAAGAGTTGCAGCACACCCTGGCCCAGTCAAAGGATGAACTGCATCAGCAGCAGGCGCTCAACCAGCAATCTGTTGAGGATCTGAACAGTCAGATTGAGAGTCTGAATGAATCAGCCAGGCTGACTGCTGATCAGGCCAGCGACGAGATCGCCGGCCTGCAGGAGCTGAAGCAGGATCTGCAACATCAATATGAAGAGTCGCAGACACGTACTGAGCAGCTGCAGCAGCAGATCGAATCGCTTGAAGGCGAGAAGCAGGAGCTGGCCAACGAGCTGGATGCGTTGCGTAGTTCCAGCGATGAGCAGGAGTCAGGACATGCGGAGGCGATCAGCAATCTGAAGTCTGAACTTGAGCAGGTCAGAGGCGAGCTGGAGGCTTTGCAGCAGGAGAAACAACAGCAGGATACCACTCTGTCGGAACGTCAGACGGCACTGGAACAGGCCGAATCAAGTCTCAGTCAGGCGCTAGCGGAGATGCAGGAGCAGCAGGACAAGGCGGCAGAAGAGGTCAATCAGCTGCAGCAGCAGGTTGCCGCTTCCGATCTGGAGAGAGAGCAGTCGATTGAGCGTGAGCAGCAGCTTCAGCAAGCCCTTGAAGAGTCCCGCCTGGGTAGTGACGAGGCTTTGGTGGCGCTGCGTGAGCAACTGCAGGAAGCGCAGGAGGCGACTCGCAAACAGAAAGAGAAACGGGTTGAGTTTGAAGCGCGTCTGGAACAGGAACATCAGACTGCCGTATTCCTGAAACACTCTCTGGAGACAGCGGAACAGGCTGTCGAGGTCAGCGCCGAGCAACTGTCAGAAGTGGAGCAGCTGAAAATCTCCCTGGAAGAGCAATTGGCGGATCGGCAGACCGAGCTGGATCTGAGCCAACAGCAATTGACTGAGCAACAGAGTGAATGGCAGAACCGAATTGACAGCCTGCAAGATGAACTGAATCAGAAACAACAGTCAGTTGAATCCATATCGGAGGAGCTGGCGACAGCGAAGGGCTCGCTGGAGGAGCTCAATCAGAGTCATCAGCAGGTGGCCGGCGAGCAGCAAACCGTGCTGGCTGAAAAAGAGTCCCTGGAGCAGCAGTTGGCTGAGCTGCAGGGTCAAATCGAGGGCCTGCAGAATCACAGCGCTGAACAGCAGCAGGATGCGGAGCGCCTTTCCGCAGAACTGGCTGAGGCAAACCACTCCTTGGACGAGCTGAACCGGACGCAGCAGCAAGTGGCGAGTGAGCGTGAGTCCCTGCAGAGTGACAAAGCGGCTCTGGAAGAGCAGCTGAATGGCGCCCGGGCCGAACTCGAAGAGACCCGGCAGAGCCAGCAGAGCGCATTGGCCGAGCAGAGCTCGGCAGTTGAAGCGCTGCAAGCTGAACTGGCTGAGGAGAAACAGACGATCGAGTCGATTGCCGATCAGCTGGCGGAGACTGAATCGACCCGGGATGGCTTGAACTCTGAGAAAGAGGATCTACAGCAGCAGATAGCGCAACTCAACTCCGAACTGGATCAGTTCAAACAGGAACAGCAGAATCAGCAGGCCGATCATGAGTCGTCGCTGGCAAATATACAGGCAGAACTGGAGTTAGAAAAAGAGCGCACTAATGCCATCACCGGCACCCTGCAGGAAGCGGAAACCAGTCGGGACTCTTTGAGTCAGCAACTTGAAGCGCTGGAGCAAGAGAAGCAGCAGCTGCAGCAACAGTTGGATGAGAGTAATGCTCAGCAAGCGGCATTATCTGATGAACTCGGTCGTGCCAATGAGTCCCTGGCAGAGGCGGCATCTGATGATGATCTGAAGAAGGCGCAGCAGGCGCTGAGTGAATCGGAAGAGACGATTATCAGGCTGAAGCGGGAAGTCGAAGGTCTGAGAGAAGTCCAGTTGGAGATGGAGAGCCAGCTCACCGACGATGTGGAGAGCGAGGTGAGTGCGCTTCGTGCCGCCCTTGAGACGGAGCAGAAAAAGCGTGAGAAGAATGACAAGCTGGCAAGACAGGCGGATGTACTGAGGCGGGAACGTGATGTTCAAGAGACCGCCATTGAGATGCTGGGTGAGGATCTTGAAAACCTGACCGAAGAGAAAGATCGTCTACAGCAGGAGCGGGACAGCTTGAACAAGCAGCTGGCTGAGATGCGCAATCAGTTTACCGATATGGTGAATGAGAACGATCATCTCAATTCCGAGATGAGCGAGCTGCGGGACCATGTGTCGGATTCCAATCTGGCGGATGATCTGTTGGTGCAGATGGAAGAGCTGCGTATCAAGGCCGAGAATCTAGAGACCGAGCGGGATGAAGCGAATAATGAAGCCACCCGCATGCGCCGGGAAGTCGGCGAACTGCGCAGTGTCATCGAAACCTATGTGGAGCAGATACAGGATGTACAATCCTTTGGTGTCGATGAGCAGGTCAATGCTCTGCGTAGCGAACTGGATATGGTGCGTCGTCAGGCAGCTGAGGATCTTGAACATATGCGTCATGAGCTGGAGCGCGCCCAGTCCAGACAGTCTCTCTCAAGCAATCGGGATGTGGATGAAGTGGCGGCCCTGCAGGCCAGTCGTCAGGAGATGCTCTCCCTGCAACAGTCACTGAATGAGAAGGACCACCTGCTGAGGCTCTCCCAGAGCCAGTGCCGCTCCCTGGAGGATTCGGTTGAAGACAGGGACAAGGAAGTGGATCAACTGAAACGCAAGTTGGAGTTGCTGCTGAGAAAGACCGGTGGACTGGATACCGCAACCTCACCGGCACGGGAGACCCCCGAAGCGGCTTCACGGTTATCCGAACTGAGCCGGGAAGCGGGAGAGGATGGGGATCCCAAGCGAAACTCTCTGGGGCGTCTGTTCCGGCGTAAATAATCCAGCCCCTCCGGGCGCGGTTGTAAGTCGGTGGTTGTGCATCGGCGCTGCCGTATCGTCCGCACCATCCATGATGGCGTTACTCACTCATATTCAGCTCGATAACAGGAGATAAACAATCCCCGATGCGCATTCTGGCAGTGGGGGTGGCAACCCTCGACATAGTCAATCGGGTCGCGGCCTATCCGCAAGAGGATCAGGAGATCAGGGCGGTTTCACAAAGTCGCCGGCGAGGGGGCAACGCCTGTAACAGTCTGACTGTATTGAGCCGCTTGGGCCATAGCTGCAGCTGGGCTGGCGTGATGGCGGATGATGAGGCGAGCCGATTCATCCTCGAGCAACTGCAAAGTGCACAGATCGATACCCGCTGGGTCCGGGTTGAAGCAGGCGGCATGACCCCAACCTCCTATATCACCTCCAGTGAAGCGAGCGGATCCCGCACGATTGTCCACTACCGACAGCTCTCCGAATTCACTTATGCGGATTTTGCTGAAATTGACCTGCAAGCGTATGACTGGATCCATTTCGAAGGCCGAAACCCGCAAGTGACCCTGAAGATGCTTAAGCAGCTGAGGCAGCAGCAGCTCGACCTGCGGGTATCGCTTGAGCTGGAGAAGCCAAGGCCGGGCCTGGAGCAGGCGCTGCCTTATGTGGATGTGGTGATGTTATCCCGCGCCTACAGCATGGCCAAAGGGTTTGCGGATGCCCGACAGCTGTTCCACCATATCGGTCCGATGACCCGGCAGGCGTTCTGTTACCTTGCCTGGGGTGAACAGGGTAGCTGGATGCTGGATCGGGATGGTGGGGTGCATTTTGAGCCGGCCGTCAAACCGCTGGAAGTGGTGGATACCCTGGGGGCCGGGGATGTTTTCAATGCCGGCGTGATCCATGCCCTGCTCGAGTCGGGTGATCCCCTGGAGGCGCTACGCCATGGCAACCGGATTGCCGGAGAGAAGTGCGGTCGTGAAGGGCTTTAACGGCGAATAGAAGGCCTATGTCATCCATACACAGACTATGCGCAATTGATGAACTCGAAGATCCGGGAAGCCGGGGTTTCAGTGTGGAACTGGAAGGCGATACCCAGGAGATTCTGGTGGTGCGCAAGGGAGAGCGGGTCTATGGTTATCTGAACCGCTGTCCTCACACCGGAATCAATCTCGAATGGCAGCCTGACCAGTTTCTCGATTTGAGCCAGAGTTACATTCAATGCGTCACCCATGGTGCGCTGTTTCGCCTTGAAGACGGTCTCTGTCTGCGTGGCCCCTGTGCCGGGGATGCGCTTTCGCCGGTACAAGTGGCGCTGCGCGATGGTGAGGTTTTAATGATTTCGGACTCTGTTCCCCGCGCATAAAAAAGCCGGGCCATTAGGCCCGGCTTTCAAGTCACGAAGTGAGCGCCTTATCCTGTCAGCTCATTTTCTCGATAAAGGCGTTTAGGTCCGCCAGGACCAGCTCAGGCGGGAAAGCGCACTTCGTGGGACTTTCGGAAGTAACCGGTTGCAGGGCCAGTTCCAGTTCTGGCTGATCCCACTGTGAGGCGTCTTGAGGCGCAGACAGAGTGGTAAGACCGGTTTCAACAATCTGGCCCGTACTCATATCATATACTCTCTTCATCTCACACCTCCTGGATCGCTCTTAAACTGGGTCCTGTTACTTTTAATAACGGCCCTTGAAATGCAAACTTTAGAGCCCCGGAACAGCCGTCAAGGCAAATGGTTTTTGTCGCCGCATGCTGTTTATTAACTAATACGTCCGGGTAATTTACTTGGTTTCACTTTGCCTAAGTGACGGATTTCATTCAACGTTATTGATTTCATGGTTAATTCTGACCATTTGCACCGGCAAAGCTGATATGCTGAACCTCTTCACTTTCAGAGCTTCTCGTTTGATTCTCTTCTCCTCCTTCCGCTGCTGCCCGCAACAAATCTGATACGCCGATCGCAAAACGGATACGATCTGCACCGTAATGTCGAATCGTCGGGGATTCCTTTGGCTGTCGAGGTGACGACTGGCGTGTTGGCAGGATCAGCCTTGAGGACTAATCGGTATCTTCGAGGTGATCCAGGGGGTTGTAGTGGTTATCACCCGCCGGCTGGTCCAGGTCCACGCCGTAGTCGTCCTTGGAGAGATCATATGAGCCTGCCCAGTCCTCCGGTGGGGCTGTCGGCACAATCTGGAGCTCCTTGAGGTCTTCCAGGTCGTACTCTTCCACTGTGCCATCGTAAAACTGGACCTCCACGACCCCCTCTTCCAGATCGTGAGCGACAACTTCGAACTGATCTCCGTTGACGGTTCTGAACCAACTGCCGATACGGATTCTTGGTGCATTCATTTTCATTCTTCTCCGCTGCTCAACTCAATCAGAGAGTGTGATGGCACGCTGTTTTCAAGCGATCTGTTCGCAATAGTCAAACCGCTTGGTTTTGATCTTTTTTATCCCCCTCTTGATCATGACTTTAGCCCATTTTTTCCGTTGATCCTATGCTCTTTGTCATGGAAACAGGGCTCTTTTTGTAAAGATTCATGGACTTGGATTCGGCAGCTCTGTGTGGATCTTTTCAATGCCTTCGAGCACCTTCCGCTGCAGGCTGACATCGATGCTGGCCAGATTCATCTCAAGTTGCTGCTGGGTGGTCGCACCGATGATCGTACTGGTGACAAAAGGGCGGCTGGTGACATAGGCCAGAGCCATCTGCCCCGGATCCAATCCATGCTCCCTGGCCAACCCTACATAGCGTTCTGTGGCTGTATTGGCCTGGGGGTTGGTATAACGGGTAAAACGGTCGAACAGGCTCAGGCGGGCATTGGCCGGCTGCTTTCCCTGCAGATATTTGCCTGACAAAACACCGAATGCCATCGGTGAATAGGCCAACAGGCCACAACGCTCCCGGTGGGCAATCTCGGCCAGGCCGATTTCGAAACTGCGATTCAACAGATTGTAGGGGTTCTGAATCGAGACCACTCTGGGCACTCCCTTCTGTTGCGCAATCTGCAGATAGCGCATCAGGCCCCATGGGGTCTCGTTGGAGACGCCGATATGGCGGATTTTGCCGGCTTTTTTAAGATCCCCCAGGACCTCCAGGGTCTCTTCGATGGGGGTCGCTGACTCCTGCTTCGGATGCCGATAACCCAGAGCGCCGAAATAATTGGTTTTGCGATCGGGCCAGTGCAGCTGATAGATATCAATGTAATCTGTCTGCAGACGTTGCAGACTCTGCTCCAATGCGGCCTCGATATTGGTTCGGTCGAGGTGCAGATTGCCGTCCCTCAGGTAGCTGAGCCAGTCTGCCGGACCGGCAACTTTGCTGGCGAGAACCAGTTGATCCCGTTGGCCCCGGCGTGCCAGCCAACTGCCGATATGACGCTCTGTTTCGCCCTGGGTCCCGGCTTTCGGCGGAACCGGATACATCTCCGCTGTGTCGATAAGATTAATACCCGCTTCGACGGCGCGGTCGAGTTGGGCGTGAGCTTCGGCTTCGCTGTTTTGTTCTCCAAAGGTCATGGTGCCGAGTGACAGGGCGCTGACCTTGATTTGGCTGTCACCGAGGGATCGGTAGATCATTGGGTTCTCCCCTATCATTATTCTGCTGTGTCAACAGCCGTCAGCATAGCTGAAATCGGCTCGGAGGAAAGGAAGGAAATCGATGGAATTGGATGGTGGTCTGTTTTCAACGACCCTGCTGTTTTGGCTTGCCGGTCTGTGTGGCGCTGTGCTGATTGCCGCTTTGAGACTGGCTGCCTGGCAGCGTCTGACACAGCAGAATCTGATTCATGTGTTCCTGGGTGCCATCGTCTGTCTGATCGCCCTGTGGCATATGCGAGGGCAGATCCAGCCCGGCCTGTCGTTTCATCTGCTGGGTGTGACGGTGATCACTCTGATGTTTGGCTGGTCACTGGCGATTATCGCTGCCAGTATCGCACTGTTCGCGGTGAGCATGAATGCAGGCTATGGCTGGGAAGGCTATGTGGTCAGTTTCCTGACCGTGGTCTTGGTGCCGATCACCCTGTCTCAGATTGCACTGGTCCTGGTACGTTCCTGGTTACCCAAACAGTTCTTCATCTATGTCTTGGGTAACGGTTTTTTCACCGCCTGGCTGGTGGGTTATGTGAGCGGTTATCTGGCTATGCAGATGCTGGTGTTGAGTGGTGCCTACACGATGGCGGAGCTGCAGGTGACCATTATTCCCTTCTTTCCCCTGATGTTCTTTCCCGAAGCCCTGATCAACGGCTGGGTCATCACCATGCTGGTGGTGTTCTTCCCGGCCTGGGTCTACTCCTTCAGCGATGAGCAATATCTTCATGGTAAATAGCTTCAGCGGGGTCGGCTGAGGTATAGTCTGGCGATTACTGTGGTAACAGGCCCTAAGTGAGGTGCACTCTTGAGTTGGTGGGGAAAACTGGTTGGTGGCGCATTTGGCTTCATGCTCGGCGGGCCCTTGGGAGCTGTACTGGGCGCCGCCTTGGGGCACAAATTCGATAAAGGCCTGAAAGGGCTGCCGGATGATGATGTCAGTTGGGGGCCGGGGGATCAGGAACGGGTCCAGACCGCTTTCTTTACCGCCACCTTCTCGGTGTTAGGCCATCTGGCGAAAGCGGATGGGCGGGTCTCCCAGGACGAGATCCGGCTGGCCGAAAACCTGATGAGTCAGATGTCCCTCTCGAGTGAGATGCGGAAGACCGCAATCCGTCTGTTTCAGGAGGGTAAATCGGAGCAGTTCCCCCTCGATGATGTGGTCAGCCAGTTTCGCCAGGAGTGTCATCGTCGCCAGACCCTGATTCAGATGTTTCTGGAAATCCAGATCCAGGCAGCCTATGCGGATGGTGAGATGGACCGGCAGGAAGAGCGGTTACTGCTGCATATCTGTGAACTGCTGAATATTCCGGAATTAACCTTTCGCCGCCTTGAACGCATGGTGCGCGCCCAGTCCCACTATGCCGGGGCGGGCAGTCAGCCACCACCCAGAACTCAGGGTGTGTCGTTGAATGACGCCTACGCGATTCTTAATGTTTCCCCGCAAGCATCCGATAAGGAAGTGAAACGGGCCTACCGTCGTCTGATCAGTCAGCACCATCCGGACAAACTGGTATCGAAGGGCTTACCGGAAGAGATGATGAAGATGGCGGCACAGAAAACCGATGAGATAAAGAAGGCCTATGAGCGAATCAAAGAAGCGCGCTCCATGGCCTGATGTAATCTGAACTCAATACCGCTTCTCAATCTCTCCCTGGGAGGGGAAAATGACCGATAGCCTAGATCCCATCCTGCTCAATTTCGTCTATGTGATTTTTGGTGGCGCACTGACCATTTTCTTTATGTGGTTCGGCTGTAAAGTGTTCAGCCACATCGTTAATTTCAGTATCCCCGATGAGTTGAAGAAGGGCAACATCGCCGTCGGCATCATGATCATGGGGATCTTTGTCGGTATCGGCACAGCCCTCGGCCTGGTGATCGGTTTGGGACTCAATTAGGGCCTGTTAACACGAATCCAATTGGCCCTGTTGTGCCTGAAAAAGCGCCAATCAAGGCGCGAGGAGAGAGGTTTGGTGATTCCAAATGAACGACGAGCAACGCCGAGTGGCGCTTTTTCAGGCGCAACCCCCCATATTGATGTTGAAGAGGGTGCTGGGGCTATTTTTCCGCCCAGCGGCGTTATCATTCGCTCATGTAGAACAACTACATGTCGCTCATTCTGCCTTGCTGGACGAAAAAATAGACCCAGCAGGGCCGATTGGATTCGTGTTAACAGGCCCTAGGCTGGTCCATGCTGCGCTGGTGTCTACTGCTGTTACTGCTGCCCGGACTACTGCTTGCCGGTCCATTCAAGCACGTAAAGCACGATCATTGGAGTGATCGCTACGACAACTACTTCCGAAAATACACCAAGCACTACTTCGGCCCCCACATCGATTGGCATTGGTTCAAGGCCCAGGGTATCGCAGAGTCGGGCCTGCAGCCCAAGGCCCTCAGTTCCGCCGGTGCCAAAGGGATCATGCAGATCCTGCCGGCCACCTACCAGGAGATCAAAGAGGACAATCCCCATTTCACCCATATCGAGGAGCCGCGCTGGAATATTGCCGCAGGTATCTACTACGATCGAATGCTTTACCGGAAGTGGAAAAAAGGGCTGCCCACCGAGGAGCGGCTGGCGTTTGCCCTTGGCAGTTACAATGCGGGTTACGGCAATGTGCTAAGGGCCTACCGCAAAGCGATCAAAGCCCACGGGGAGGTCAAGAGTTGGTCTCAGGTGGAAGGCTATGCGCCGGGTGAGACCAGGCACTATGTACGTCGCATCAAAGCTTTGATGGTGACCAAGTAATCCCCCTCCTCAGTCCTGCACCTCAACCGCACTGGTGCGCTTCAGCCAGGCATGGATACGATGGTTCAGGCTCGATTGCATGCCACTGAAGAAGTGATCTGCCCCATTCAGGGTCTCCTGACGATACGCCTCTCTGGCATTTGACGAGGCGATCTGACGACGTTTGGCTGCGCTCTCGGTGACGGATGGCAGGTCGCGACTGCCATACAGATCCAATATGGGAGTCTCCAGCTGCGCAATCGCCTGGGATACCGGATCGGACTCGTCGGACGGATCGATACTCAGGCCGATCGCTGCAATGGCGTTGATCCGCTGGTTGGGCTGTTTGGTGAGATGGTGCAGAGCCATGGCGGCGCCGAGGCCATGGCCGACCAGCACCAGGTTGGGCTGCTGCTGGGGATCGAAGAAGTCGATTGCGCTCTGGATCCTGGGTGAGGCCTGCTCCATCAGATTCAGACGCGCGGTCGCATCCGGGTTGGTGTCGGTGGCCGGCAGTTGCAGTGCCAGGGTGTTCCAGCCCTGTTTGGCGAGATGTTTTCTGAGTGGCTGTATCACCTCCGCCCAATCCGCATGGGTTCCCTGATCGTGCAGGATCAGCGCCCCGCCAAGACTCAGCTTGGTCTCGCTGGGGCTGTAGATGGCGAGGAAGCGGCTGTTGCCATTTTCAAGCCAGACCGCCTTGCCCGACAGGTTGGGACTCTCCAGCGCAGCGGAAATGCGCCGTTCCAGAGTGAGGTTGGCTGCCTGGAGTGGCACTGCAAGAGCGACCATGAGCAGCAGCAGAGCTGCGATTCCTGGCGGGGCGGGGTGGCATTTGGACATGGCTCATCTCCTGGTCTGACGATCCATATTAACCTGCCTGTCCGTTGGATTGCAGAGTCTGGCCGTGCTTTCACCGCCACCCCTCCCGGATGGGATAGCTGAAAAGCGCATCGCTTTGGGGTAAAGTGGCCCTCCTTTTTGAAATCCGGCGCGGAAAATGGGTTTGCGCCAACCTCAGCCTGGTCCGGCGTGGGGATCGAACAGTAGGAGATAAGAATATGGCCCGTCAGTCCGATAAGATCGCACCTTCCATCCTCTCTGCGGATTTTGCCAAGCTTGGGGAGGAGGTGGATAACGTCCTCGCTTCTGGCGCAGAGATCGTTCATTTCGACGTTATGGACAACCACTACGTGCCCAACCTGACGATTGGTCCGCTGGTCTGTGAGGCATTGCGCAAACATGGCGTCACCGCCGATATCGATGTCCATATGATGGTCAAGCCGGTGGATCGGATCATTCCTGATTTCGCCAAGGCGGGTGCAACCTTCATCACCTTCCACCCGGAAGCGTCCGAGCACATTGATCGCAGCCTGCAGCTGATCCGTAACGAAGGCTGCAAATCGGGCCTGGTCTTCAATCCGGCCACCCCACTCAGCCACCTGGACTACGTGCTGGACAAAGTGGACATGATCCTGCTGATGTCGGTGAACCCGGGCTTCGGTGGCCAGAGCTTCATTCCCGCCACCATGGACAAGCTGCGTGCCTGCCGCAAACTGATCGACGACTCCGGTCTGGATATCCGCCTCGAGATCGATGGCGGCGTGAAGGTCGACAACATCGCTGAGATCAAGGCCGCCGGTGCAGATACCTTTGTCGCCGGTTCCGGTATCTTCGGCTTCCCGGAAGAGGGTGACGCCAATCGCTACAACACCATCGTCGGCAAGATGATGGATGAGCTGGCCAAGGTCTGATCCTAAGGGGTTTTGAAAGCCGAATGGCACTTACTCAGGCGGTATTTGGTGGGGCCCTGCCCCACCAATCCCCTTCGATTAAACGACGCGCACTCGGTCAAGAGCCCTTTTTGACATCCCGGCACAGGCCAGTATGACGACAGTCATAGAGATTCCCTGATTTTAACGATTGAATTGTTCACTCGGTGATTGTGTAGGGTGCGGCCTCTGCTGAGCTGGAATCCCCGGTTGGATTTGTCAGTGGATTCGTTGTTTGATTTTTAGCATGAGAGAGTTTGGCATGATCAAAAAACCTGAAATGATCCTCATCGACGTGGATGGCACCCTGGTGGACAGTGTTCCGGACCTGGCCTACTGCGTGGATGAGATGATGAAGCAGCTCGGTCGCCCGGTATATGGCGAGGCGAAGGTGCGAGATTGGGTCGGTAACGGGGTGGAGCGTCTGGTTCGCCGGGCATTGATCGGTCAACTCAACGGCGAGCCCGATGAGGCGGATTTTGAAAAAGCCTATCCGATCTTTCTTGAGCTCTATGCGGAAAACACCAGTCTGCGTTCGGCTCTCTATCCCGGCATACGGGAAGGTCTGGACTACCTGAAAGGCCAGGGCTACCGTCTGGGTTGCGTAACCAACAAGGCGGCCCAGTTCACCCTGCCTCTGCTCAAGGACCTGGGCGTCCACGACGATTTTGAGATCATCATTGCCGGCGACACCCTGCCGAAAAAGAAGCCCGACCCCATGCCGCTGCTGCACGCCGCGGAGAACCTGGGTGTCGAACCCTCGGCAGCATTGATGGTGGGTGATTCCCAGAGCGACGTCAAAGCGGCCCGCGCGGCGAGCTTTCAAATCGTCTGCATGAGCTATGGCTACAACCATGGTGAAGATATCCGCAACTACAATCCCGATGCGGTGATCGACTCGCTCACCGAGATCCAGGGGATCCTGGAAAACGCTGCTTGAGCTAAGGTGGCGTTTTCGAGTAAGGTTAAGCCCAATCGAGGCTATAACCCTTTTGTAGACAGTAATGATCCTGCTTTCACGCAATGAGACTTTGATGAACGGTGCACGATGGCGTTGGTGATGGCCAACTCTGAAGCAACCGTTTTGTCGTCTATTGTGTGGAGAGGAAAATGACCCCCCAAGAATTCAACGCTCTGGTAGAACAGGGCTACAATCGCATACCTGTCGTCTGTGAGGTCCTGGCCGACCTCGACACTCCCCTCAGTGTTTACATGAAGCTGGCCAATGGGCCCTACTCCTATCTGTTCGAATCGGTTCAGGGGGGTGAGAAATGGGGCCGTTATTCAATCATCGGCCTGCCCTGCAGAACCCATGTCAGGGTCTACGACAAGCAAGTCGAGGTGGTCACTGACGGGGCCGTGGTCGAGCAGCATCAGGTCGAGGATCCACTCGCCTGGGTCGAGACATTTCAACAGCGCTACCGGGCGGCTGAGCTGGAGGGCCTGCCCAGGTTCAACGGCGGCCTGGTTGGCTATTTCGGTTACGACATCATCCGCTATATCGAGCCAAAACTGGCCGATAGCGCCAATCCGGATCAACTCAATACACCGGACATTCTGTTGATGGTCTCCGATGAGGTGGTGGTGTTCGACAACCTCTCCGGTCGCCTCTATGTGATTGTGCATGTGGATCCTGACAACGGTGGTTCGCTGGATACGGCTCAGGCCCGTATCGTGGAACTGATTCGGGCGATGCGCCAGCCGGTACCCAAACTGGCAGCCGGTGAGCCGCGCCAGGTGGATGAAGCGGATTTTGTCTCCGGTTTCACCGAGCAGGGTTACAAGCAGGCGGTTGAGCGGATCAAACAATACATCCTCGATGGGGACTGCATGCAGGTGGTGGTATCCCAGCGTCTGTCGATTCCTTTTCAGGCGCCGCCACTGGATCTCTATCGTGCCCTCAGAGGTCTCAATCCCTCCCCCTATATGTACTTTCTCGACCTCGACGAGTTCCATATCGTCGGCTCCTCACCGGAGATTCTGACCCGTCTCGAGGATGGGGAGGTGACCGTGCGGCCGATCGCAGGCACCCGTCGCCGGGGCTACAGCGAGGAGGAGGACAAGGCGCTTGAAGAGGAGCTGTTGGCCGATCCCAAGGAGCTGGCCGAGCATCTGATGCTGATCGATCTGGGTCGTAACGACACTGGCCGGGTGGCCAAGATCGGCAGTGTCACTCTGACCGACAAGATGATTGTGGAGCGCTACTCCCATGTCATGCACATCGTCTCCAATGTTACCGGCAAACTGCGGGATGACATGAGTGCCATCGATCTGCTGCGCGCCACCTTCCCGGCCGGTACGGTGAGCGGTGCACCGAAGATTCGCGCGATGGAGATCATCGATGAGTTGGAGCCGGTGAAACGCGGCGTCTACTCGGGAGCGGTGGGCTACATCTCCTGGAACGGCAACATGGATACGGCGATCGCCATCCGTACTGCGGTGATCAAGGAGAAGAGCCTGCATATCCAGGCCGGTGCCGGAGTGGTTGCCGACTCGGTGCCTGAGCTGGAGTGGAAAGAGACCATGAACAAAGGCCGTGCGGTATTTCGGGCGGTGGCGCTGGCTGAAGCCGGACTGGATCGCCATGCCTGTGACGAGGAGGCCTAATCATGTTACTGATGATCGACAATTACGACTCCTTCACCTACAACCTGGTGCAATATCTGGGCGAGCTCGGCGTCGAGGTCAAAGTGGTGCGCAATGATGAGATCGGTGTGGCGGATGTGGGGCAATTGAAACCCGACCAGATCGTCATCTCGCCGGGTCCCTGTACGCCGAATGAAGCCGGCATCTCGGTTGAAGTGATCCAGACCTATGCGGGACAGATTCCGATCCTCGGCGTCTGTCTTGGCCATCAGTCCATCGGCCAGGCCTTCGGCGGTAATATCATCCACGCCCGGGAAGTGATGCATGGCAAGACCTCGCCGATCCACCATCGGGATCAGGGTGTCTTCCATGGACTGGAAAATCCGTTTCAGGCAACTCGTTACCACTCGTTGGTGATCGAAACCGAGAGTCTGCCGGAGGAGCTGGAAGTCACCGCCTGGACGGAAAAAGCGGATGGCGGCATGGATGAGATCATGGGGGTGAGACACAAGACTCTGCCGATTCAGGGAGTCCAGTTTCATCCTGAATCGATCCTCACCCGGCATGGCCATGACCTGCTGAAAAACTTTATTGAAGGGGTGTAGGGTATAGCATCTGCTGATGCTGTGCTGGCCGCTGCTTCACAGGCCCGCAACCGGCATCTGATGTACACTGTCTAGTCTGAAAAACAATCAGTCCAAGGGGGGAGAGCGCGTGGAAATGCAGCAAGCCATCAATAAGGTACTGGCCCGTCAGGACCTGACGGGTGAAGAGATGACCGGTGTGATGCGAACCATCATGACCGGTGGCGCCACAGCAGCGCAGATCGGCGGATTTCTTATCGGTCTGCGGATGAAAGGGGAGACTGTGCCGGAGATCGCGGCGGCCGCCTCGGTGATGCGTGAGCTGGCCTCCGGGGTGTCGATCGGTGGTTTGAATCACCCGGTGGATATCGTCGGAACCGGTGGTGATGCCTCCGGCACCTTCAATGTCTCCACCGCCTGCATGTTTGTCGCGGCGGCGGCAGGTTGTCATGTGGCGAAACATGGTAACCGTTCCGTCTCCTCCAAATCGGGCAGTGCCGATGCCCTTGAAGCGGCCGGAGTACGGCTGGATCTCACCCCTGAACAGGTCGAGCAGTGTGTCCGTGAAGTGGGGGTTGGCTTCATGTTCGCCCCGGGCCACCACAGTGCCATGAAGCATGCTATCGGGCCGCGCAAGGAGATGGGGGTCCGTACCATCTTCAATGTGCTGGGCCCGTTGACCAATCCTGCCGGGGTGCCCAACCTGCTGCTGGGTGTCTTCAGCAGTGAACTGCTGGAGCCGCTGGCGGAGGTTCTGCAACGTCTCGGCAGCCGCCATGTGATGGTGGTGCACTCCCGCGACGGACTGGATGAGATCAGCATCGGTGATGCCACCGATGTGGCTGAACTGAAGGATGGTCAGATCCGGCGTTTCTCCATTCAGCCAGAGGATTTCGGGATTACCCGCAACCCGCTGGAGGCAATTCAGGTGAATGATGCGGCAGAGAGTCTGACCACCATTCGCGGGGTTCTGGAGGATAATCCGGGTCCGGCCAGAGACATCGTCATGATCAACGCCGGCGCAGCAATCTACACCTCCGGTAATGCCGCCACCCTGCAGGAGGGTGTCGAACGGGCCAACGAAGCGATTGCCAGCGGTGAGGCGCGTAGCCGCCTCGATCGCCTGGTGGTACTGACCCAGAGTTTCGATTGAGTTCACTACCGTGCCGTTAACCTTGAAGAATGAGTAGTAACCGACTCATCGTCAGAATTGTCATCAATCGGCCAAGTGGGCAGGGAAGTTGACGCCCCTCTCCCCTCGTGGGAGAGGGGCAGAATGAGTGCACTCATTCTGCAGAAATCAGCGCGATAATGGCGATGAGTCAATGTGGTTTTGAGTTTTGCCGGATCAAACGCTTCGCGTACACCCTCTCCCCAACCCCTCTCCCGTAAAGGGAGAGGGGCGTAAAGAGTAGCTTCCTGGAAGATTGAAAGTTAATGAGATAGCAGCAGACTGAGATGAAAGATACACCCGATATTCTGAAAAAGATCGTCGCCCGCAAACAGCAGGAGATCGCCGACCGGCTGGAAAAGCGCAGCCTGCAGGCTCTGCAGGAACGGTTGCCCGAGAGTTCCGCACCCCGTGGATTTGCCGATGCCATCGCGCAGAGGATCGAGGCTGGAGAGGCAGGGGTGATTGCGGAGATCAAGAGAGCCTCCCCCAGTAAAGGGGTGTTGCGCGAGGATTTTCAGCCGGCAGAGATTGCAGTCAGCTATCAGCAGGGTGGGGCGGCCTGTCTCTCGGTGCTGACCGATATCGATTTTTTCCAGGGCAGTGATGACTACCTGCGGCAGGCCCGCGCTGCCTGCAGCCTGCCGGTGATTCGCAAGGATTTCATCATCGATCCCTACCAGGTCTATGAAGCCCGAGCGATCGAGGCGGACTGTATTCTGCTGATTGCTGCCTGTCTGGATGATGCGCAACTGCATAGCTTGAACGATCTGGCCCACGAGTTGGGTATGGATGTGTTGATCGAGGTACATGATGAAGCGGAACTGCAGCGGGCGCTGGCGGTGGAGAATCGCCTGATCGGTATCAACAATCGCAATCTGCGCAGCTTTGAAGTCACTCTCGATACCACCCTCGGACTGCTGGATCGGATTCCCGAGGATCGGATTGTGGTGACAGAGAGCGGTATCCTCGATCAGCAGGATGTCAAACAGATGCGCAGCCATCAGGTGAATGCCTTCCTGGTCGGTGAGGCCTTCATGCGTGCAGACGATCCCGGGGCCAGATTGCGGGAGCTCTTTTTCTGATCTGACTGGAGTGCACCATGCGCCGTGCGGACCGTCTGTTTCGCATTACACAGGAGCTCAGTGCTGAACGCCATATCACGGCAGAGTGCCTGGCGGAGCAGCTGGAGGTCTCGGTCAGGACCATCTACCGTGACATCGAGGCGCTCTCTGCATCCGGTATACCCATCGAAGCGGCTGCCGGTAGAGGCTACCGGCTGAGCAAAGGCTTTCGCGTGCCGCCGATGATGTTCAGCGATGATGAGTTGACCGCGCTGATGCTGGGTATGCGCATGGTTCAGGGCTGGTGTGATTCGGCTCTGGCAGAAGCGGCCTCCAGTGCTCTGGGCAAGGTGGCGGCGGTGGTGCCTGAGAAGCTTCGCCCGGTACTCTCACGCGAGGCCCTGTTGGTGCCCGATTTCCATATACCTTCCGAGGTCAGGTCCCATGTGGCCAGTCTGCGACTGGCTATCGCCCAGCAGCGCAAAATAGAGATCGCTTACTGCAGGCGGGACGGGGTTCACTCGGATCGGGTGGTCTGGCCGCTTGGGCTCTTCTATTGGGGCTCAGTCTGGACCCTGGCGGCCTGGTGCGAATTGCGTGAAGCTTTTCGTCAGTTTCGGGTCGATCGCATCGAGTCCCTGGAGATGGCCGGCGGGCGATATCAACGGGTCAGCGGCCGGACGCTGCAGGACTACCTGATCAGCGTGGATGGCGAGGTGGACTGATTTGAGAAATCCATGTCGCCAATGCACGCCGATCACCGCAAAATGCCGCGAATGATTTTTACATTCGGGCTATTTTTTTGCGTAGATTTGCGGTGACTGGCGTGCATTGGCGGTTAATCGGATAACAATTACCCGCAGTCCCATTCTCAATACTGACACCCCGTTGTCAGTAGGCTGTGCGTAGACTGCTTCTACCATTTCAGTCAGAGGAGCCGTCTCATGGAGCCAAGAATCAGCCTGATCACCCTCGGTGTGAATGACCTCACACACTCGATTCAGTTTTATCAGCAACTGGGATTGCCTCGTTTCGATTTCGATAGCGATGCGGTAGCCTTTTTTGAACTGCACGGCAGCTGGCTCGGCCTCTATCCGAAAAATGAGCTGGGCGTCGATGCAGGGGTGACATTCGGTCAGGCAGAGCAGAGCCCGTTTACCCTTGCCCATAACCTGAGCAGCCGGGAGGCTGTGGATCGGGTCATGGCCGAGGCGTTGAGTGCGGGGGCGACGCTCATCAAACCGGCCCAGGAGACCTTCTGGGGAGGCTACTCAGGCTATTTCAGGGATCCGGACGGGTTTCTCTGGGAGGTTGCCCATGTCCCCCAATTCTGGATTGGACCAGAGGAGATCAAGCGCGCATGAAAACCGAACCCTGTCCCTGGTGTCTGGGACACGATGAGTATGTTGAATACCACGATCAGGAGTGGGGGGTTCCCTCCCGTGATCCACAGCATCTGTTCGAGATGCTCATATTGGAAGGGGCTCAGGCCGGGCTCTCCTGGCTGACCATATTGCGCAAGCGGGAGGGTTACAGGCGGGCTTTTGATGGCTTCGATGCAAACCGGATCGCCGCCTATGGTGCGCGGGATGTGAAGCGGTTGCTGGCGGATGCCGGGATTGTGCGGAACCGGCTCAAGGTCAATGCGGCGATCGGCAATGCTCAGGCCTTCCTTGAGCTTGAGGCCGGTGAGGGGTTCTCGGAGTTTCTCTGGGATTTCGTCGACGGTGTGCCGAAGCAGAACCGCTGGCGCAAACTGGAGCAGGTACCGGCCAGTACGCCGATCTCCGATGCCATGAGTAAAGAGCTCAAGCGGAAAGGCTTCCGCTTTGTCGGTAGCACCATCTGCTACGCCTTCATGCAGTCGGTGGGTCTGGTCAATGACCACCTGACCAACTGTCCCCGCTATCAAGCGGTGGTGGAGATGGGGGGTAAGTGAGAGTGGTGCTTACTGCATAACAAGTAGGCCGCAAATGGGCGCCAATCACCGCAAAATGCCGCGAATAACTCTTACATTGCGGACTCTATTGGCGAAAATTTGCGGTACTTGGCGTTCTTTAGCGGTTAGTTTCTTAGGCTGAGCACCCTACTCGATGGTTGTAGGGTGGTGCTCAGCGGGTGCCGAAGACCACGATGGTTTTACCCTTAACGCTGATCAGGCCCTGCTCCTCGAGGTTTTTCAATACCCGCCCAGCCATCTCTCTGGAGCAGCCAACGATGCGGCCGATCTCCTGTCTGGTGATGCGGATCTGCATACCATCCGGATGGGTCATGGCATCGGGTTCTTTACAGAGATCCAGCAGGGTACGGGCGATGCGGCCGGTAACATCGAAAAAGGCCAGATGTCCCACCTTGTTGCTGGTCTGGTTGAGGCGCTGGGAGAGCTGAGCCCCCATCGCATAGAGAATATCCTTGGTGTACTCCTTCAGATCGTGGGAAAAGAGCTGCTCCAGTCGCTGGTAACTGATCTCGGCGATCTGGCAGGAGGCACGGGTGCGCACCATCACGCTACGCTTCGGCTCTGGGACGAACAGCCCCATTTCTCCGACAAACTGTCCTTTGTTGAGATAAGTGAGGATGATTTCCCGACCATCTTCATCTTCGATGTAGACAGCCACCGAGCCTTCCGTGATGTAATAGAGGATATCTGCCGGGTCACCGATATGAATGATCTCGGTATTCTTGGGGTAGCGCCGGCGATGACAAAATGACAGGAAGCGTTGGAGATACTCAGGTTCCTGCGGTGGCGGTTTTATGATCGTCATGATCTTTGGACTCTATATTTTTAAACGTTATGTGGTATAGAGATCAGCCTGACGATTGAATCAGTCATCTGACTGATTGCATCCGCTGGCGATCTGTATGGCATTAAACCTGAGCCCATGCTTCGTATGATACGAAGTTCAATAAAAGCGTAGGATCAAGTTTAGCAACCCTTATCAACTTGTCGAATTTACAGGCTTCTGTAGACTCGCATAGATATAGTGTAACAAAAAACAACAAGCCATAAATTTAACGTATTTCATGTTTATCATCTATTTCCGGAACAGTTATGGCGGTTTATCTTGTTTGCGGCCTGTATGGCTGTGACCTTAGCCCCAGTTTGAAGTTCTGTATAAAAACGAGTGAATAGCAAATTTGGAGTAATCAATGAAAGCACGGGTCGTATGGGTGGAGGCAGCCACCATGATGGGAGAGGCCGGTAGTGGCCATGCAATAATAATGGATGGTCCGCCGGATCATGGGGGCAGGAACCTGGGGGTCAGGCCGATGGAGATGCTGCTGCTCGGTATGGGAGGCTGCACCGAGTTCGATGTGCTCTCCATATTGAGGAAGTCCCGCCAGCAGGTCACCGGTTGCGTGGTGGAACTGGAGGCCAAGCGTTCTGAGGCTGATCCTAAGGTTTTCACCGAAATTCATGCCCATTTTATCGTCAGCGGACGGGAACTGAGTGAAAAGCATGTCTCCAGGGCCATCTCATTGAGCGCGGATAAATACTGTTCCGCCTCGATCATGCTTGGTGCAACCGCGAAGATAACCCACGACTACGAGATACGTGATGAGTAGCAGCGCCACCGAGTTCGATGAGTTGGTTGCCGACTACTATCGCGCCTGGTTCCGCTTCCACCCATTGGCGGCCGTCTACGCCTCGGTTTCGGGCTATGAAGGTAGACTGACCGCCGACGGTGATGATGACAACGGTGCCCTGGCGAGCCTGATCAGCAACCTCCTTGCCAGCTTGGATAACCTCGATTTCGAGCAGCTTGATGAGGATCGCCGGCTCGATCTGCAGTTGATCCGTGGGGCTGCGCTGGTAGAGCACCGGATGTTATTGGAACAGGACTGGCGCTATCGCGATCCGGCCAAGTATTTGCCGCTTAACCAGCTGCAGGAGTTGGTGGTTCGTCAACCGGAACGGCTGTGTGACTCGCTGATGGGGGTACTGGAGCTGACACCCAACTACCTGAGGGACGCCCGCGGCAGGTTGTCGGAGCTGCCCGGCGTCGTCTCCACCCTGTGGCTGGCGGATGCTTTGGAAACTGCAGATAAGGGGGTGCCCTGGTTGAAACGGCTTGGTCGGGATCTGCCACAGACCCGGGAATGCTGTGCCGATCAGGGCCGTTTGCAATCCCTCGCCAGTGAGGCGGCGGAAGCCGTTGAGGATTACCAGCAGTGTCTGATCAAGAACCTGGTACCCGTGGCATCCGGCAGTGCAGATTGCGGACCGGAACTGCTGAACTGGTTGTTGCACAACCGGGATCAGGTCGAACTGCGGGTCGATCAGGCGCTGATATTTGCCAGATCACGCCTGCAGCAGACCTATGAATCGCTGCAGCAGCAGGATCTGGATGTTGCCGATTTGAAGGTCTCCGATGGTGAGCTTCTGAGTGGTAACGAACGACTCCAGGCCTATCAGGAGGAGGCGCAGGTCCTGCGGGATTTCCTGCAGCAGCATCAACTACTGTCCGACTCTGAGCAACCGCTGGGGTTTCGTGTCACCGACAGCTGTTTCCGCCAGCCCGATTGCGGCAGCTATCTGCGAACTCCGGAGGGTGGGGTATTCCTGATTCCTCACGATAAGCAGGTCGGAGGCGGTGAGAGCCGTTCAGCCATCCGTATGAGGAATCTCTACAGCAGTTGGGCCGGGCGCCACTATCTGGCCTGGGCCGGTGGGGTCTCGGCGCACAGCCTGGTGCGTCAGATCAATCCCTCTGCGGCCTTCAAGCGGGGCTGGGCCCACTACATGAGTCGTGTCCTGGAGAGCCAGGGATATTTCAATGAGCAGGATCGTATTCTGCTCAATCAGAGGCGAGTGGCGCTGGCTGAGCAGGCCTGTATCGACCTGGAGTTCCATATCGGAGAGATCAACAGCCAGCAGGCCCTGGAGCGCCTGAAGCCCCTCTCGGACATCCCCTGCTGGGCTGAAGTCAGCCTGACGGCCATCTCCAGAAGGCCGACGGACGCCTTCATGGCGTTGCTCGGTGCCGATCTGATCGAGCAGCTGTCCAAACTCTATTTGGAACAGAATCCCGGTGACTCGATCAAACAGCTGCATGAGCAGTTGCTGGCCCATGGGGCGGTTGCTCTGCCGTTGGTCGTGAAGCGGGCTCTGGGTCAGCAGCAGTGGGACCAGGCCCTGAGAGAGGTGTTGTCATGAAAAGACCGGGGAGTCATATGGGGATGCGCCATGTGGCGCTGAATGTCAGGGATATGGCGAGCAGCGAACATTTCTATGTGGAGCTGCTGGGGATGGGGATCGAGTGGCGTCCGGACCCGGATAATCTCTATCTCAGTTCCGGGCCGGACAATCTTGCACTCCACAAGAGTGCAGCAGAGCAGTTCGATGAGGCGGCCCAGCGTCTCGATCATATCGGATTCTTTCTGGCCAGCCCCGAAGCGGTGGATGAGTGGTTTGAGTTTCTCAGCGCCCATGGGGTCAGAATGCGAAATGAGCCGCGCACCCATCGGGACGGGGCGAGAAGCTTCTACTGTTACGACCCGGATGGTGTGGTCGTACAGATCATCTATCACCCGCCGGTGGTGGCCTATGAGGCTGAGAGTAGGAGTTGATGAGCTTGGGGTAGATAGAAGGTGTTGGGAGCCCCTACTTGGTCTGGTTTTCCTTTGTCTCAAGATCTCTCTGGAGCGATGCCCTATTCAGTGCTATCAATGATTGCATACCATTGCTATCAAATCGAATCCAGACAAGGAGCAACATGTTATGGCTAGTCTTGTGGTTAGAAACCTGGATCAAAGCATTGTCGATGCACTCAAGCAGCGTGCAGCGCGACATGGTCGAAGCGCAGAGGCTGAGCATCGTGCTCTACTGGAAGCCTTATTATTGAAGCCGAAGGCTAAGAGTTTCACAGAAGCGCTTAAAAGCATGCCTGACGTTGGGGAGGGTGAGGATTTCGAGCGAGTCGATGAGCGAGCGGGCAACGACCATGTATTTAGTTGATACCTATGTCATCAGTGAAGTACGCAAAAAGTCAAAGTCGAATCGAGGGATTGAACTCATCCGCCATCGGGGGGATCTTGTTCAGGCAGACAGGCTGGAGGAGTGGCTGAGTAACTTGTTGATGGAGCACAAGGATCAGATTATCGATATCAATCATGACACGGCACAACTTTGGGGGCGATTGAGGGTACCGCATCCCGAAAATGCTTTGGATAAGCAGATAGCCGCCACAGCGTTGATCTATGACTTGACTGTTGTCACCAGGAACGACAAAGATTTTGTCAAAACCGGTGTGCGGGTAGTTAATCCATTTTCAGAGTAGCCTTTTGGCTCACCGCTAAGTCGCTCCTGTCGAGCGTGGCTAATTGATTTCGATCGCTTTGTCCCCCCATGTCGAACCTCAGATCGGTTCAAATCCTCCATCCTGGCGGGTTATAGCCAGTAATAAAAAAGCCCACACAGAGGCGGGCTTTAATATATGTTGGCTGGGGATGGAGGATTACTCGGCCTTCCAGGCCTCGCCCCTTCGGGGTCAGCTGAAGCTGATCACCTGCGCTGCGCTCCGGTGTCGAACCTCAGATCGGTTCAAATCCTCCATCCGGGCAGCTTCTGGCAAGCAATAAAAAAAGCCCACACACCGGTGGGCTTTATTAGCATTGGCTGGGGATGGAGGATTCGAACCTCCACATACGGAGTCAGAGTCCGTTGTCCTGCCATTAGACGAATCCCCAGTTGCAGACCTGGTGCAGGACGAAATCGTCCGCAACACAAGCCAGACTTAACGTTTGGAGAATTGAGGACGCTTACGGGCTTTGTGCAGACCGACTTTCTTACGCTCTACCGCACGGGCATCGCGGGTCAGGAAGCCTGATTTGCGCAGCACGCCATGCAGTGACTCGTCATAAGCGTCCAGCGCACGGGAGATACCGTGACGGATGGCGCCGGCCTGACCGGTGGTGCCACCACCTCTGACCGTGACTTTGATGTCAACCTTGTCGAGGGTCTCGGTGGACTCCAGCGGTTGACGTACCACCATGCGGGCGGTTTCGCGACCGAAGTATTCGTCGAGCGGACGGTTGTTGACGGTGATGTTACCGCTGCCGGTGGTCAGAAAGACACGTGCAGTGGAACTCTTACGGCGTCCGGTTGTGATATGGGTGTCTGCCATGGTCTTAAACTCTTGCTTTAAATATCCAGGGGCTGAGGTTGCTGTGCCTGATGGCTATGCTCAGGGCCGGCGAAGACGCGCAGCTTTTTGAACATGGTGCGCCCCAGTGGGTTTTTCGGCATCATGCCTTTGACCGCATGCTCGATTGCACGCTCAGGTGCTTTCTGCAGCAGTTTGTCCAGGCTGATGGATTTCATGTTGCCGACATAACCAGTGTGGTGGTAATACATCTTGTCGGACATTTTGTTGCCGGTAACCCGAATCTTCTCTGCGTTGACCACGACGATGTAATCGCCGGTATCCACGTGAGGTGTATATTCCGGTTTATGCTTGCCGCGCAGACGTCGTGCAATCTCGGTGGACAGACGACCCAGGGTCTTGTCTGTTGCGTCCACTAGGTACCAATTGCGGCGGACCTCAGCCGGCTTTGCGCTTAAAGTAGTCATCCGATGTCGCTCCAATGGAGAACTATTGTGCTTCGAAAAAGACGGCGGATAATACATGATCCTATGGGTTGGCACAAGGACTATTTCATGATCCTGGAAACCCGGGGTGGTCAGTTTGCCGTCAGGCAAAAAAAAAGCGCAACAGAGGTTGTTGCGCTGAATGAATATACCACCAAAGGAGGATAACTGAAACATAATGTATCAGTATGTTGGAATTATCTAATATACCGATATAATTGTCAAGCACCTTCTATTGGCTTTCTGCTATCATCTCAACCCTTTGATTATTTTCTTGTTGACGCTATCGGGATACCGCCGGCTATCCATTGGACAGTGGGTGAATGCCGATAACGCTGTTTGGTTGATGGATTAAAAGCACCAGGGTCTGTTATCACCAATCCAGTTGGCCCCGTTGTGTTTGAAATAGAGCGCCAATCGAAGCGCGAGGAGAGAGGTTTGGTGATTCCACGAGAACGACGAGTGACCCGGTGTGGCGCTGTTTGCGGTGCAAGCCTATCGAAAGGTGTGGAAAGGCCCTAATTCATGTTGCTGTACAGTCTCTCTATTCTATTGGGTCTGGTGGTTTTGGTTTGGAGCGCAGACCGGTTTATCAGTGGTGCCGCCGCATTGGCTGACAATCTGGGCGTTTCTCCCATGCTGATCGGTCTTACGGTGGTCGGCTTCGGTACCTCAGCCCCGGAAGTGCTGGTCTCGGTAATGGCGTCCTTGAACGGCAATCCTGGGCTGGCGATCGGTAACGCAGTCGGTTCGAATATCGCCAATATCGGCCTGATTCTTGGGGTAACCGCCCTGGTGATACCACTCTCTGTCCACTCCAGTGTGCTGAAGCGGGAGTATCCGATTCTGCTTGGGGTGACGGTGATCTGCATTCTGCTGATGCTGGATGGGGAGCTGGGCCTTTTGGATGGAGGGATCCTGCTGGTGTTGCTGGTCGGGGTGTTCGGCTGGATGATCTATACCGCCAAAACCGGCGAGGCAGACCCTATTGCCGGGGAGTACGATGCGGAGATCCCCCATGATGTACCGACTCAAAAAGCGCTGATGCTTCTGATTGGCGGGCTGGTTCTGCTGCTGATCAGCTCCAGGGTGCTGGTGTGGGGAGCGACCAATGTGGCTGTCGCCCTTGGTGTCAGCGATGTGGTAATCGGCCTGACGATTGTGGCGATTGGTACCAGTCTGCCTGAACTTGCCGCCAGTATCACCAGTGCAATGAAGGGTGAGGATGATATCGCCATCGGCAATGTGATCGGTTCAAACTTATATAACATGTTGGCTGTTCTGAGTATTCCCGGCCTGGTGGTGCCTGGTGCCTTCTCTCCTTTCGTGCTGACGCGGGATCTGCCGGTGATGTTCGGTCTGACCCTGTTCCTGTTCCTGATGGGCTACGGTTTTGGTAAACCGGGGCGGATCAATCGAATTGAGGGATTGGGGCTGCTGCTCTGTTTCATCGGCTACCAGTCCTGGCTGTTCTACTCTGTGGTGGCACCACTTTGAGATGTCAAATCAAACCGTACATACTGTTCAGATGAAAAGATCCTCTACGCCCGCCGAGCAAGAGATGGCCCAGATGATTGAGCTGGGTCAGGCTGTGATTGAGACCGAGGCTGCTGCTGTTTCGGCGCTGATTCCCCGGCTCGGGGATGGATTCGCCCAGGCCTGCCACTATCTGCTCCATTGCCGAGGACGGATCGTGGTGATTGGCATGGGTAAATCCGGACATATCGGCAACAAGTTGGCGGCTACTCTGGCGAGTACCGGCAGCCCGGCGTTTTTTGTCCACCCCGGGGAAGCCAGTCACGGAGACCTGGGCATGATCACACCGGACGACGTGGTGCTCGCCCTGTCGAATTCCGGCGAGACCGGCGAATTGCTGGTGATTCTGCCACTGCTCAAGCGGCTCGGTGTACCCCTGATTGCCATGACCGGCAAAGCCCACTCCACCCTGGCCAAAGAGTCGGAAGTGCATATCGATGTGAGTGTCGATAAAGAGGCCTGTCCGCTCGGCCTGGCACCGACTTCCAGTACCACGGCCGCGCTGGTGATGGGGGATGCGCTGGCGGTTGCTCTGTTGCAGGCCAGAGGGTTCACTGCGAAGGACTTTGCCCTGTCCCATCCCGGTGGTTCGCTGGGTCGACGGCTGTTGCTGCATGTGGCTGACATCATGCATAGCGGAGAAGCGCTGCCCAGAGTAAGCCAGGATGCCAGCCTGCATGAGGCACTGGAGGTAATGTCCGTGAAAGGTCTGGGGATGACGGCGGTGGTCGATCAGCAGGGGCAGTTGGTTGGTGTCTATACTGACGGCGATCTACGACGCACCCTGAATCAGCCGATCGACATCCACAAGATGCGCGTCGCTGAGGTTATGACCAAGGATTGTAAACAGGTTCCACCGGAGATGCTGGCGGCTGAGGCATTGCAGATGATGGAAGAGAACAAGATCAACGGCCTGCTGGTTGTGGATGGGGAACGACGCCTGGTTGGCGCGTTCAATATGCATGACCTGCTGAGGGCTGGCGTTATGTAGTGAGATTCATCTGGCGACCGCATGGCTTGTTTTGAGTCGCCGGTATTACAAATAGCGTCATAGAATAAAAATTAAACATTAGGGGGGCAAGATGCAGGATATTCATGAGAAGGCCAAAGCGGTCAAACTGGTGATCTTCGACGTTGACGGTGTACTGACCGATGGTGGACTTTTTCTCGGTGACGATGGTCAGGAGTATAAAGCCTTCCATTCAAGAGATGGGCACGGCATGAAAATGTTGCAGTACACCGGTGTGGTGATCGGCATCATCACTGGCCGCACTTCTGAAGTGGTGAGATTGCGTATGGAGAGTCTGGGTATCGAGTATGTCTATCAGGGCAAGCTGGAGAAACTGCCTGCCTATGAAGAGCTGAAGCAGAAGCTTGGGCTGTCGGATGAACAGATCGCCTACGTGGGCGATGATGTGGTGGACCTGCCGATCATGCGTCGCGTGGGGTTGGCCATCGCTGTACAGGATGCCCATCCGTTCGTGCTTCAGCATGCCCACTGGCAGACTCCCCATGGCGGCGGGCGGGGTGCCGCCAGAGATGTGTGTGAAATGATCATGCAGGCTCAGGATACTTTGCAGTCAAGCCTGGAACGCTATCTTTGAACAGGCGCCTGCTCGGTCTGTTGTTGATGTTTGCACTGGTATTGAGTTTGGCCTGGTGGGTGAACGAATTGAGACGGCCGGAGATCAAGCGACCCGAGCTTGCTCGGGATACCCCCGATACCTATGCCGTCAACCTGCTGGTAAAACAGTACGATGACCATGGGCAGTTGTTACAGATCCTGCAAACCCCCAGAATGACCCATTATGAGAAGCGGGGTATCACCGAGCTCTCCCAGCCGGTGGTGCAGCGATTCAGGGCCGACGAGCCTGCCTGGCGAATGCGCGGTGAACATGGTCTGGCCGACCATCGTCGGGAGACGCTCTTTCTTCCAGGCCAAGTGGTGATCGAACGTGAAGGCGAAGCTGAGTTTGTGCCTTACCGGATTGAGACCGAGGATCTAACCATCCATGCGGAAGCGTCTTATGCCGAGACCGCTGAGGCGGTCAGAATCGACAGTGGTGTGGATTGGCTGTCAGCGGTCGGTATGCAGATCTGGTTTGATGAACCGTCACGCTTGAAGCTGCTCGGTCAAGTGCGAGGGCACTATGAATTTGAATAAAGGCAGGAGGTTGATCTGTAGTCTGCTGGTGGCGGTTGCGATACCGGCCTGGGGACTGGAGAGCGACCGTAATCAACCGATGTCGCTTGAAGCGGACAGTCTCTCCATCAACGAGTCCACCGGCGTCAGTCTCTATGAGGGCAATGTGACGATCGTACAGGGCAGCATGAAGTTGTGGGCAGATCGTCTCTGGGTTCACCGCTCAGCCGGCAAAACAGAAAAGATTATCAGTGAGGGTCAACCGACAAGATTCAGTCAGTTGCCGGAAGTCGATGGAGTTGAGGTTCATGGTCAGGCACAGCGAATTGAGATCCATCTCAAGCGCAATGAGATGTTACTGATCGATGATGCCCTGCTCGAGCAGGGGGGGAACAGTTTCCGCAATGACCGCATCGTCTATAACCGGGCTAATGCACAGGTCATGGCGGGCAGCAGTGTCCAGGGTAAACAGCGGGTGCAGGTGGTGATTGAGCCCCAGACCGGGAAAACCGAACCGTGAGTCAGTTGCAGGCTGTCGATCTGCAGAAGCAGTACTACAAGCGCAAAGTGGTGGACGGCGTCTCGCTGAACCTCAACAGCGGGGAAGTGGTGGGATTGCTGGGGCCCAATGGTGCAGGCAAGACCACCAGTTTCTATATGATTGTGGGTCTGGTGCAGGCGGATCAGGGGCGGATCTATCTGGATGGGGAGGAGTTGACCGATCAGGCGATGCACAAACGGGCCCGTCTGGGGATCGGTTATCTGGCCCAGGAGCCCTCGATCTTCAGGCGATTGACGGTGGCGCAGAATATTCTGGCGATTCTGGAGCATCGTAAAGAGCTCGACAGCCAGGCGCGCAAGGCCCGATGTGAGCAGCTGCTGTCGGAGTTCGGTATCGAACACCTGCGGGAGAGCATGGCGATGAGCCTGTCCGGTGGTGAGCGGCGTCGGCTGGAGATCGCCCGGGCCCTCTCCATGGAGCCGGCTTTCATCTTACTCGATGAGCCCTTTGCCGGAGTTGATCCGATTGCCGTGATCGATATAAAAAAGATCATCCAGCACCTGAAGTCGCTAAAGATTGGGATCCTGATAACCGATCATAATGTTAGGGAGACGCTGGATATATGCGATCGGGCCTACATTATCAACAGCGGTAAAGTGTTGGCGGAGGGATCCACTGAGGAGATCCTCGGCAATCAGGAGGTGCGCAGTGTCTACCTGGGTGAAAATTTTACGATGTGAGTCTATAACACTGTTTTTTAATGGATTAAACAGGCATAAGCTGGCAAAGCGAAGGCGGACACAGTGAGTATTGGATCACTGCAGTGCGGTGTGAATCCGGGAGAATCGACCCAGTGAAGAAGAATCTTTCCGTAGACGGCTATTTTTAGCTAAAATGAGATTAAAGACATACAAATAACATACCAGGTTTAAAGATATCTCTGCGATGAAGCAGGCTCTACAGCTCCGACTCGGACAACATCTCACCATGACACCTCAATTGCAGCAGGCAATCCGCCTGTTGCAGCTCTCCGCGCTCGACCTGAGTCAGGAGGTCCAGGAGGTGCTTGAGACCAACCCGATGCTCGAGGGTGAGGAGGAGTTCACTACTCAGCTACAGAAGGAAGGGGATGGTCAGGACGGTAGCGAGACCCGCGAGAGCAAGGAAGTCGAGGCATCGAACGACATCAACAACGAGCGGGAGATTCAGACCGACAGCAGTCAGCTTAGCGAGGACCTGCCGGTGGATAGTGAGTGGACCGATGTCTACGACAGTTACCTGCCGCCGGCCAGCAGCGGCGGTGATGCCACGGACCATGACTATCTGGTACAGCGTAGCGGTGCTGTAACCCTGCATGACCATCTGGTCTGGCAGATGACCCTGACCCCTTTCACCGAGCAGGATACCCTGATAGCCACTGCTTTGATCGACAGTATCAATGAGGATGGTTATTTCAAAGGGGATCTGCAGGAGCTTCTGATCTCACTGAATGATGAGGAAGCGACCCTGGAGGATATCGAGGCGGTGCTGCACCGGATTCAGGCATTCGATCCGCCGGGTGTCGGTGCCCAGGGTGCCCAGGACTGCCTGCTGATTCAACTGCGTCAATTGGCGGAGGATACCGCCTATCGGGATCTGGCGATAAAGCTCTGCCGGGACCACTTCAATCTGCTCTCCGCCCAGGATCAGAATCAGATCATGCGTCGCATGAAGGTGGATCAGCAGGAGCTTGCTTCCATCATGCAATTGATCAGAACATTGAATCCCCATCCAGGCACAGCGATCGCCAACAGTGAGCCTGAATATGTGATTCCGGATGTCTTCGTCAGCAAGCGCAACAACCGCTGGGTTGTCGAACTGAATGGGGAGGTTACCCCCAAGCTTCGTGTCAACAATGACTACGCCAGCCTGATCCGGCGGGCGGATCAGAGTGATGACAATACCTTCCTGAAGAACCATCTGCAGGAGGCGCGCTGGTTCATTAAAAGCCTGATGAGTCGTAATGAGACTATTCTGCGCGTAGCGAGTAAGATTGTTGAATATCAACGGGGCTTTTTCGAGCATGGCGAGGAGGCTATGAAACCGCTGGTATTAAGGGATATTGCCGAAGCGTTGGAGATGCACGAATCGACTATTTCCCGGGTAACGACCCAGAAATATATGCATACCCCCAGGGGCACGTTGGAGTTCAAGTACTTCTTCTCCAGCCACGTCAATACCAGCGCCGGAGGGGAGTGCTCCTCCACTGCGATTCGAGCACTGATTAAGAAATTGATTGCCGCTGAGAATACAAGCAAACCACTCAGTGACAACAAGATCGCCGCCATCCTCTCGGAACAGGGCATCAAAGTGGCCCGCCGAACGGTGGCAAAGTATCGTGAATCGATGAGCATACCGCCATCGAATGAGCGTAAACGACTGATGTAGGTGAATCGATCTGCCACGCAGGATGTCTATGAAAACAGGGGTTGTTGTATCAGCCGAATCCGGCTTCATGGTCAGCCTGCTAGATGGATTCGGGAATCGATTCGGCGAGTCGGTCAGAGTGATGAGCCAACTCATCTAAGACAGGAGATAATTATGCAAATAAGCGTTACCGGTCATCATGTGGAAGTAACCGATGCCTTGAAAAGCTATGTAGATAATAAATTCGAACGTCTTGAGCGGCATTTTGATAATGTAATCAATGTGCATGTCATCTTGAGCGTTGAGAAGCTAAGGCAGAAGGCGGAAGCCACCATGCAAGTGAACGGTGCCAGCGTATTCGCTGATTCAGTGCAGGAAGATATGTATGCCGCCATTGATGGCTTGACTGATAAGTTGGACAGGCAGGTGCTAAAACACAAGGAAAAGATGCAGAGTCATCGCGCCGGTAGTGGCGCGAAGTATGCAGTTGAGTAATTTTCGATAGATTGAACTGGCGAGGTCTCCATGTTTCCCGACGGATTTCTGCTTGAGGAACGTTTCGGCTGCGGTGTGGAGGCAGCCAGTAAAAAACGCGCCCTTGAGCAGCTTGGCCAGCGATTGGCCGATGCTGCTCCCGGGCTGTCACAGGATATTGTGTTCGATGCATTGCTTGAGAGGGAGCGACTGGGCAGCACCGGACTGGGCAAAGGAATTGCGCTACCCCATGCGCGCATGTCTCAGGTCACTCAGGCCACCGCGGCATTCATTCAAATGCCCACTGGGGTCGATTTCGACGCCATAGACAGTCAACCGGTCGATCTGGCGTTTGCCATGCTGGTGCCGGAACAGGCCACAGACGAACATCTGCAGCTACTGGCGAAGTTGGCCAGAATGTTCGATGACCCCCCGTTTTGTGCCGCTCTGCGTGAGGCGGAAACAACGCAGCAACTGTTTCAGTTGATCAAGCAGCGAGAAACCGTAACCGCAACAGATTAATGCCATCCAACTACACCATTCGCGATCTTTTCGACGAATTTGCCAGCGAACTTGAACTCAGCTGGGATGGTGAGGGTGGTGAAGAAAAAATCCTTCTCGACAGTGAGTCTCCCGATGGACTGCAACCGGTGGGACCGCTAAACCTGATCCGCCCGAACCAGATACAGGTGATTGGTCCTCCTGAGCAGCAACATTTGATGAATGGTGGAGAAGACGGTTATCTGGAGTCTCTGAATACCCTCTTCGACTCTTCCCCGCTTGCGCTGATCTTTACCGATGGCCTACAGCCCAAGCCGGCCTGCCTGGCGTCGGCGAAGAACAGTCATACAGCTTTGATGTTTACCCCCAAAGGGGATAACCACGTCATCCATAGACTGTTGGAAAAGTTCAGTCTGCCAGTGGGTGAGACTCTGCTGTTGCATGGGGTCTATATGGAAGTGCTGGGTAAGGGGGTGTTGTTGAGTGGCGACCCGGCGATCGGCAAGAGCGAGCTTGCCCTGGCGCTGATCTCACGCGGCCATCGACTGGTTGCGGATGATGCAACCGAGTTCTATAAGACCGGCACGAACACATTGAGTGGGCGTTGTCCGAAGGTATTGCAGGATTTTCTCGAAGTCCGTGGACTGGGTCTGATCAATGTCAGGGCCATCTTCGGTAATAGTGCGATAAAGCCGAATAAACAGTTACACTTGATCATAGATCTCCTCTACTTTGATGATAAAAAACTCGATAACATGGATCGCCTGGAGGGGTGCCACTCACATCGGACCTTATTGGGTGTTGATGTCCCCCAGACCAGTCTGCCGGTTGCGGCAGGCAGAAATCTGGCGATCCTGGTAGAGACTGCTGTGAGGCAGCATCTGCTGAAGATGGATGGGTACAATGCGACCCTGGATTTTATTGAACGCCAACAAAATTACATCGATCAAGATTAGTCTTGGGGTCTGAGTGAGATGGCAAATGAGATAAAACTGCAGATTGTCACCGGACTTTCCGGATCAGGAAAGACCATCGCTTTGCATACCCTTGAAGACCTGGGTTACTACTGTATCGATAATCTGCCGGTCTCCCTGTTGGGTTCCGTCTCCGATTATCTGAACGATGAACCAGAGGAGACTTTCAAGAAAACCGCTGTCGGTATCGATGCAAGGAGTCAGCCCGGTCAGATCTCCAATCTGCCGGAGGTTGTGAAGAGTATTCGGCAGCGCGGTCTCGACTGCAACATGCTGTTCCTGGATGCTCAGCTGGATACACTGATCAAGCGCTTCAGTGAGACCCGGCGCAAACATCCCCTGACCAATGAGAAGCGTTCGCTGAGTGAAGCGATTCAGCATGAACGGGAGCTTCTACAGCCCTTGAATGAGGCAGCGGATCTCAGAATCGACACCACCCACACCAATGTGCATGAACTGCGGGATCTGGTACGTAACCGGATCGGTGGTGAAAGCGGTCAGGTGTCGATTCTTTTTGAGTCATTCGGTTTCAAGCATGGTTTGCCGAGAGATGTAGACTACCTGTTTGACGTGCGCTGTCTGCCCAATCCCTATTGGAAGATGGAGCTGCGTAGCTTCACCGGGATGGATAAACCGGTGGCGGATTTTCTGCATGAGCAGGATGAAACCAAACGTATGGTGGCGGATCTGACCGATTTTCTGTCACGCTGGATACCCGCGTTTGAAGCGGATGGACGCAGTTATCTGACGATTGCCATTGGCTGTACCGGTGGTCAGCACCGTTCAGTCTATGTGGCGGAGTGTCTGGCCAAACATTTTAAAGCGGCAGGACTGCAGGTGATGAGCCGTCATCGTGAATTATCATGAGCATCGGCCTGCTGTTGATCACACACAGTCGCATCGGTGATGCACTTGTGCAGACGGTCAAAAAGATGTTTGTGGAGTTACCGTTGCCGATCAAAACCTTGACTGTGAGCACCGAGTGTAATCCTGACCAGATCAAAACAGAGGCGCGCCAGCTGGTGGAAGGTCTGGACAATGGTGATGGGGTGTTGGTATTTACCGACATCTATGGCTCCACACCGAGTAATATTGCTTACAGCCTTGCGGATAGAGGGCGTGTAAATGTGGTTTCAGGGCTTAATCTGCCGATGCTGATACGAACCCTGAATTATCTCGATCTCGATCTGAAGTCGCTGACTGAAAAAGCGGTCAGTGGCGGCAGGGAAGGGATCCACTGCTGTGAAAGGCCTGTGAGTGTTAACAGGTCCTAACTGAATTCTGAATATTATGTTGCAACAAGAAGTAGAAATCATAAACAAACTCGGTCTGCATGCCCGTGCAGCAGCTAAATTGGTCAGCTGCGCCAACAGTTACGAAAGTGACGTGTTCCTCAATCGCAATGGGCAGAGAGTGAACGGTAAGAGCATCATGGGGGTGATGATGCTGGCGGCCAACAAGGGCTCAATGCTGAAACTGGAAATCGACGGGCGTGATGAGACTCAGGCGATGGAGGCTCTGATCGTACTCATCAATGATCGCTTCGGGGAGGAGCAATGACACTATCCTGTCAGGGTATAGGGATCAAAACCACGCGGGAAGTCGCGATTGGTGAGGCCTACCTGTTACAGCATGGTGTACCTGAGATCACTCATCGTGAAATTCCCCAGGAGCAGGTGGCCGCGGAAATCGATCGCTTCGAAACGGCACTTCTTACGACCACTAACCATCTACGCTCGGTACGGGACCAGATCCCCTCCGATACGGCACAGGATATCAGTGAGTTCATCGATACCCATCTGCTGATGCTGGAAGATAATGCCATCAGCCAGGCGACGGTCAGCCTGATCCGGGAAAAGCTCTACAGTGCGGAGTGGGCTCTGCAGGTTCGTCGGGATGAGTTGGTGCGGGTGTTCGATGAGATGGACGACCCCTATCTGCGTACCCGTAAGGATGATGTGAACCATGTGGTCGGTCATGTGCAGTTCGTCCTGGCCGGTGGTAAACCGGAGCAGCGGGGTGATCTGAAAGGGCGGGTCGTGGTTGCACGGGATCTGACTCCGGCCGAGACCATCATGATGAAAAACCAGGGGGTAGCCGCCTTCATCACCGAATTCGGCGGGCCTCTCTCCCATACGGCCATTCTGGCGCGAAGCCTGGGTATCCCGGCGGTGGTGGGTGTTCACCAGGCGACCGTGCTGTTTCGTCAGGGTGAACCCCTGGTGGTCGATGGGGCCCAGGGTGTGGTGCTGGCCGACCCCACGGAACGGATACTCGATTACTACCGGCAACGTATCGAGAGCCGGCGAATCCGCGAGGTGGAGCTGAGGCAGCAGGTCGATCTGCCGGCATTGACCACCGATGGTGAGCGAATCTCGCTCTTCTCCAATATCGAGTTACCCGATGATATTCCGATAACCATGCAGAACCGGGCCGATGGGGTGGGGCTTTTCCGTACGGAATTTCTCTATATGAACCGTACCACGCCACCGACAGAAGAGGAGCAGTATGGCGTCTATGTTGATGCGGTGAAGGGGCTGAAAGGAATTCCTCTGACGATTCGCACCCTCGACCTGGGTGTGGACAAAACCACCGATTCGATGCCGGATTCGGGTTGTATGCCGGCGATCAATCCGGCGCTCGGTTTGCGCGCGATCCGTCTCTGTCTGAAGGAGCCGGAACTCTTCATACCTCAGCTCAGGGCGATATTGCGAGCTTCAGCTGAAGGGCCTGTGCGGCTGATGATACCGATGCTCTCAGGGGTTCAGGAGCTGAAGCAGGTGCTGGCCATCATCGACAAGACGAAACAGGATCTGATCGATCAAGGGGTGACGTTCGATCGGGATATTCCGATCGGCGGCATGATCGAGGTGCCTGCAGCGGCACTGGCGGCCAGACGCTTTGCCCACTATCTCGATTTTCTCTCCATCGGTACCAATGATCTGATTCAATACACATTGGCAGTGGACCGTATGGATGAAGAGGTGAACTTTCTCTTCGATCCGCTCCACCCGGCGGTGCTGATGCTGATCCGCTATACCATCGAGGCGGCTCAGGATGCGGATATTCCCATCAGTATGTGTGGTGAGATGGCGGGCGATCCCCGCTATGTGCGGCTGCTGTTGGGTTTGGGCTTGCGCGAGCTCAGTATGCAACCCAGTGCGTTGCTGGAAACCCGCGAGCTGATTCGCAAATGCAACCTGTTTGATCTGCAGCAGAAGACCCGGATCTTCATGGAGGAGCTGGAGGACAACGATGATGAGCAGCTGTTCGACAAGGTCTTTCTACAGATTTAGCACTTTTTTTCAGGCTCTGAATCAAAGCGGCACTGCCAGTCAGTCCCTCGCCAGTTAAATCGACAGCAACGGTTACGGATCGGTTTTGGCTGAGTTTGTATTTACACTGAAGTTCTCTGATCTTGATCTCCACAGCGACAATGGCATTCAGTAACTGCAATTCGAAATCGCTTTGCCAGGGATTGGTGCGAAGGATTTCATATGCCACTGTCAGGCGTTCAGCCAATGTAATTGAGTCTGCCGGGTTTTCAGGTGTGCTCAGTCATCCTCTTCCGGGTATTCATGGCAGAGTGTACAGCTGACCGCTGTGCCCTTTGCCAGAGAGATGCTTCTTTCACCGTCATCGTCGCGCAGATAGGTTCTGTCGGCGGCGGTTTGCGAGAGTACCGTGCCTTGCAGATTGGTGCCATGGCAGCTGCGGCAGCTGTTCGGGTCTGCCTCATAGAAATCCTCATGGTTTAGGTTCCAGCCACGGCTGTTGACGTTATGCATGCCATGGGGACCTGAGAGAGTCAATGGCAGGCTGGTATGGCAGGTGGCGCAGTCACTGACAGTTCCGGCATGACCCTGTAGCTGGATCGATGCCAGATTGTCATTGGCGTCTGGATTGGCGTTGGGCCAGATTGCATGGGTGGAACCGTGGCAACCCTCGCAGGCAACGCCACCGTGACCCAGGCTGTTGCGGTAGAGGGTGTTATCGTTCTCGGCAAATCGCTTGTTGCTTGCAATGCGTGGCGTGGCTGTATCGATATCGTCGCTCCAGGCCTGGCTGAGTCGGATGCTGCTGCCCAGGTGGCTGGTGGCGTCTCCGGTATGGCAGGACTCGCAGCGGGGCTCATCAAGCCAGGCAGAGCGCTCCTCCCGACCTACCGCCAGCATGCTGCCGTGACAATCGGCGCACTCGATGCCGGCGCCGCCCATCGCACCTCTCAGGCATTGGGTGACTTTACCCGGATGGCACTGATAACAGGTCTCCTGCAGTGAGCCGTCACTGGGAAATATCGCTTCACCACTGCTCTCATCGGTGAGCTCACCATGGTGCCTGTGCATCACCTCCGACATGCTGTCCTGGTTCAGTTGACTGCCGCTGGGTCCGGATCCGTTCAGGTCGAGTGCCGCTGAGTAGTGGCAGGATGCACAGAGTACCGGTTTGCTGGCCACCAGGTTGGTGGCGTGTTCTGCATCATGCAGCAAAAGGATGTTCTCTTTGGCGGCCTGAAGAACGCTGTTGGCATCATTGATGTCGTCGGGCAGTTCAAATGGGATTTCGCTGTCGGTGGGTGCTGCAATCTCCCCTGCCGCATGACAGTTCTGGCAGTCCGCCTCCGAGGCCACGGGTAAAACAACATCGAGGGAGGCGAGTGAGTCCTCACTATTGGAAGCTTGTGCGGTTACCCGCATCAGCGGATAGGCGTTGAGTTGTCCGCTGTCATCGATGGGCAGGATGGGGATGCCCTCAGCAGAGAACCACTTTTTCGTTTCGTTATAGTGGTTGAAAGGCTGAGGATCATTGGCGCTATAGGGATTGAGAATGCCGGGCATGTTCTGCTCAAACATCAGCCCTTCGTCAGGTGCCGGGTCATCGCCGAACAGGTCGAACACAAAACTGTTGCCGGTATTCGGATTGGTGCTCCAGAAGTTGGTTTTATTGACGCTGCCTGCCAGGTTCTGGCTGGTGGAGTTGATTGAGCCGGATGGATCGGTGGTGGCGAGGTAACTCAGTTGGACCTCGCTGGAGTCGAGCAGGCGGGGTGGGTTGCCCCGGGCGACTACCTGACTGTGGATGACATTGAAGGGCGGCAGGATGACAAAAGTGGAATAGTCCAGGTCGGCGCAATGCATGCCGAGGTCGTTGAACGCGAGAACCCGGTGAGTGCCGTTTTGATCGCTGACCCCGGGACCGTTTTCATGATCATCGTCATCATCATCATCCCCACCACCACCGCCGCCGCAGGCGATCAGAGAGAGGCTCAACATCAACAGGATCATCCACCGGTTTTTTCCGCGCATCTGTGTCACACCCTAATTTTTACGATTCCTGGAATTGGTTAATATGGGAATTATATCCCAAATTAACCAATGCTTCGAGGGTGTCATTTAACACCCATCAGCGGGTTACCGGTGATACCTGCCAGATCTTTGCCGCATACTCGCTGATCGTCCGGTCACTTGAAAAATACCCCATGCGGGCGGTATTGAGGATTGCCATGCGATTCCAGAGGTCAGGTTGTTGATAGATGCCATCGGCTCTATCGCTGATTCCCATATAGGCATCGAAGTCAGCCAGTACCTTGAAGTGATCCACATTCAACAGGCTGTCGGTGATCATGCGGTAGCGGGTCGGTTCTTCTGGGGAGAAGAAACCGTTGGCAATCATATCGATGATTCGCCTGAGTCTGGGATTCGTCTCATAGAATTGTCTCGGTTGGTAGCCCTGCTGATTGAGTCGTGCAATGTCGTCGGTTTGCAGGCCGAAGATGAAAATATTCTCATCCCCCAGCTGCTCCCGCATCTCCACATTGGCGCCATCCATGGTGCCCATGGTGAGGGCGCCGTTCAAAGCCAGTTTCATATTCCCGGTACCCGAGGCCTCCATACCGGCGGTGGAGATCTGCTGCGACAGCTCGGCGGCGGGAATGATGTCGGTTGCGGTGGTGACATCATAGTTGGGTATGAAGATGATCTTCAGCCGGTCGCTCACGGCAGGGTCGTTGTCGATCACATCGGCAACGTCATTGATCAGTCGAATGATCAGCTTTGCCATGCTGTAACCCGGCGCCGCCTTGCCGCCGAACAGGATGGTACGGGGTACACAATCACATCCCGGGTCGTCCACCAGTCGGTTGTAGAGTTCAATGGCGCGAAACAGGTTGAGCAGCTGGCGCTTGTATTCATGGATGCGCTTTACCTGAACATCAAACAGCGTGTGGGGATCGACCTCCTTATCCAGGAAGTAGTTGATCAGTTGGCTGATGTGCTTTTTATTGGCCAGTTTGATTGCAGCAAACTTCTCCTGAAAGCCGCTATCCCCGGCAAACGCTTCAAGCTGCTGGATCTTGCTCAGATCCTTCACCCACTTGGGCCCAATGGCTTCGCTGATCAGAGTAGAGAGTCTTCGGTTGGAGAGATAGAGCCAGCGCCTTGGCGTGATGCCGTTGGTGATATTGATGATCTTGCCTGGAAAGAACTGGTCGAACTCCTTGAAGGTGGCGTTGCGCAACAGCTCGCTGTGGAGTGCCGAGACGCCATTCACCTTATGGCTGCCGATGATGGCCAGATGGGCCATGCGGATGCGCCTTTCACCCCCTTCATCGATGATTGAGAGCCTGCGCAGAATATCCATATCTCCTGGATGGCGATGGCCGAGCATCAGCAGGAAACGCCGATTGATCTCCAATATCAACTGAAGATGTCTTGGCAGCAGCGTTTCAAAGGTCTTAACCGGCCAGGTTTCAAGCGCTTCCGGCAGCAAGGTGTGGTTGGTGTAGGAGAAGACCCGGGTGGTGATCTCCCAGGCGGGTTGCCACTCCAGCTGATGTTTATCCATCAGCAGGCGCATCATCTCCGGTATGGCGATCGCCGGATGGGTGTCATTCAGCTGTATCGCCACTTTCTCCGGCAGTTCATACAGGTCGTCGTGGTCAGTGAAGAAGCGCCGCAAAATATCCTTTAACGAAGCACTGACAAAAAAGTACTGCTGCTTTAGACGCAGCAGCTTGTTCATGGTGGAGCTGTCGTTGGGATAGAGTACCTTGGAGATGTTTTCAGAGAGGGTCTTGCCTACCACCGCTTCGGTGTACTCCCCCTGATTGAATTGATTGAGATCGAAGGCTTCATGGGCTTTGGCGCTCCACAGCCGCAAGTTGTTCACCGTGTCGTTATGGTAGCCCGGGACCGGTGTGTCGTAGGCCTGGGCGATGATGATATCCCCATCGATCCAGTCGAAGTGCCGGCGTCCACTACTGTCCTGGTACTCCATGACTCTTCCGCCATAGCGTATCCGGTAGGAGACTTCGGGCCGGGGGAACTCCCAGGGGTTGTCGTGTACCAGCCAGTTCTCCGGCAGTTCGACCTGATTACCGTTTTCAATCTGCTGGCGAAACATGCCATATTCGAAACGGATGCCATAACCGTAACCGGGGATGTTGAGGCTGGCCATGGAGTCGAGAAAGCAGGCGGCGAGTCGGCCCAGTCCACCATTGCCCAGGGCGGCATCGTGTTCCAGGCTGCGTAATCGCTCGAGTTCGATGCCGAGTTTGTGCAGCGCTTTGCCACAGGCGTCATAGATATCCATATTCAGCAGGCTGTTGATCAGACTGCGACCGATCAGAAACTCCATCGACAGGTAGTAGACCCGCTTTGCATCGTGTTTGTAGTAACTGCGTTGAGTCTCCATCCAGCGCTCGATGAGCCGATCCCTGACCACATGGCTGAATGCCATCATCCAGTCATGGTCGGTTGCTGTAAAAGGATCCTTGCCGATGGTGTAGACGAGGTGGTTGGAGACAGATCTTTGAATCGCCTTGGCGTCAGAGCCCAGGTAGTCGTACTTGAAGGCGCGATGTTTTACGTCACTGCTCATATGCTGTCGATCGGGTTGTGTTGTTATTGTGACCTTGCGGTTCCAGGTTTGCGAAACGATGTAAAACTCAGCTCCTCTGATTATTTCACTTTTTGCCATTCCGGTGCATGCACAGATTCATGACATCCAATCACATCGATTGCCATCTGAACCGGTTGGAAGCGAAAAACGGAACTCCCCCAATCAAAGAGATCAGACCCTGTCTGTGCCGTTACTTCAATAATAATACAGTACCTGTGACGGGTCAGGTTGAGAGGTCGGGATTATTGATCAGGCCTTTGCTGTTTTCTGTCGCAGGCCTTTGATCCAGGAGAAACGCATCAGGCCGGGCAGCATCAGGCTGTAGATGATCAGGCCAAGCCCATCCGCCGCCAGGTCAAGCAGGGAAAAGAAGCGATGGGGGAGAAAGGCCTGGACAGCTTCGATAAACAGTCCATAGCCAAGCAGAGAGAGGGCTTTGGTGAAATTCCAATCGGCTTCTGGCCAGGAAAAGTCGCACAGCAGCGCGAGGTAGAGAAAGGCGAGCGTGTGGGAGAGCTTGTCATTCAGGCTGCTGACAGCGGCTATCTGCAGCGGCGTGAAAGCGAGAAAACAGATCGCCACCAGGCTGATTGCCAAGACAGCCCGCAACAGGCTGCTTGGCCATAGACGCCTGGAAGTCTGTCGATCAACCGCCATCCGTCGCCTGTTCCCTGGCGATGGCTCGATAGGCAATATCGGTACGGAAATAGACACCATCCCAGCGGATGGCTCGGGTCAGCTGGTAGGCGTTCTGCTGTGCCTGGGTGACCGTTTCACCCAGTGCGGTGGCGCAAAGGACGCGGCCACCGGAGGTGACGACCTGGTCTCCGGCCATACTGGTTCCGGCATGGAATACCTTAAGCTCATTGTTGTCACTCTCCGGTAGACCGGAGATGGGTAATCCCTTGTCGTAACTTCCAGGGTAACCGCCAGCGGCCAAGACCACGCCAACCGATGCCCGGGGGTCCCATTCGGTTGTCTGCTGGTCCAGACTGCCATCCAGGGCAGCCAGACAGTGAGCGACCAGATCCGATCTCATGCGCAACATGATCGGTTGCGTCTCCGGGTCGCCAAAGCGGCAGTTGTATTCGATCACCTTCGGTGTGCCGTCGTCCGTGATCATCAGGCCGGCATAGAGGAATCCGGTATAGGGCAGACCCTCCTCGGCCATGCCTCTGACGGTTGGCAGAATCACTTCGTCCATGATCCGCTGGTCAATGGTTTGTGTCACCACCGGGGCCGGGGAGTAGGCACCCATGCCTCCGGTGTTGAGGCCGGTATCACCATCGCCAACCCGTTTGTGATCCTGGCTGGTGGCCATCGGTAGCACATGCTCGCCATCGGCCATCACGATGAAGCTGGCCTCTTCGCCTTCGAGGAACTCTTCGATCACCACCCGGTGACCCGCTTCGCCAAAGGCGTTACCTGCGAGCATATCCTTGACCGCTGTTTCTGCCGTCTCCATCTCCATCGCCACAATCACCCCTTTACCGGCCGCCAGGCCATCGGCCTTGATCACAATGGGCGCGCCACACTGGTGCAGATAGGCCAGAGCCTGGTCGATGTCCGTGAAGGTCTGATAGTCCGCGGTGGGGATCTTGTGACGGGCCAGGAAGTCCTTGGTGAAGGATTTTGAACCCTCAAGTTGGGCTGCCCCCTGGGTTGGGCCGAAACAGCGCAGGCCGGCCTGCTGAAAGGCGTCGGTGATGCCCATCACAAGGGGAACCTCCGGGCCGATGATGGTCAGGCCGATCTGATTCGATTTGGCAAAGCTGACCAGTTGCTCGATCTCTTCAACAGCGATGTCGATGTTTTCGAGTTTCTCTTCCAGCGCCGTACCGGCATTACCCGGTGCCACATAGACCTTGTCGGCCAGAGGGGATTGTGCCGCTTTCCAGGCCAGGGCGTGTTCTCGGCCGCCCGAACCGATTACCAGTATATTCATTAGTGACGGAAGTGACGCATGCCAGTGAAAACCATAGCCATACCATGTTCGTCAGCCGCGGTGATGGCTTCCTCGTCGCGCATTGAACCACCCGGCTGAATGACTGCCGCTATGCCCGCTTGCGCCGCATTGTCGATGCCGTCGCGGAACGGGAAGAAGGCATCGGAAGCCATCACGGAACCCTTTACCTCCAGCTTGGCGTGTTCGGCCTTGATGGCGGCGATGCGGGCCGAGTTGACCCGGCTCATCTGGCCGGCTCCGACACCGATGGTCATGCCATTGCGGCCGTAGACGATGGCATTCGATTTGACGAATTTGGCCACCCGCCAGGTGAACAGCAGATCCTGCATCTCCTGCTCCGTCGGCTGTCGCTTGGTGACAACTTTGATCTCGTTACTCAGTTGCAGATCCGCATCCTGCACCAGTAAGCCGCCGTTGACCCGTTTGTATTCGGTACGGTGGATCGACTCGCTCAGCCACTCGCCACAGGCAAGCAGTCTTACATTCTTTTTACTGCTGACCGCTTCGACCGCGGCGGCAGAGACCTTGGGGGCAATGATCACTTCCACAAACTGCCGCTCGACGATGGCCTTGGCGGTCTCACCGTCCAGCTCTCCATTGAATGCGATGATACCGCCAAATGCTGATTCCGGGTCGGTGCTATAGGCTCGGTCGTAGGCCTCCAGCAGATTGCTACCGTAAGCGACACCGCATGGGTTGGCGTGTTTGACGATGACGCAGGCCGGTGCGCCATCGAAGCTTTTGACACATTCCAGTGCTGCGTCGGTATCTGCAATGTTGTTGTAGGAGAGCTCTTTGCCTTGCAGCTGTTGAGTGGTTGCCACGCTGGCTTCCTCGATCTCGTGCTCGACATAGAATGCCGCTTTCTGATGAGGATTCTCACCATAGCGCATGCTCTGGCTCTGCTTGAACTGCATCGAGAGAGTGCGCGGGAAGTCACTGGTTTCGTTGTTCAGTCTGGCACCCAGATAGTTGGCGATTGCACCATCGTATCGCGCGGTGTGCTCAAAGGTTTTGACCGCCAGGTCAAAACGGGTCTTGTCGCTCAACTGATTTCCATTCGCGGCCATTTCGTCTGTCACCCGCTGATAGTCGGCGGCATCCACCACGACGGTGACATCCCGATGGTTTTTGGCAGCTGCCCTGAGCATGGTCGGGCCACCGATATCGATGTTCTCAATGGCTGTGGGCAGGTCGCAATCCGGATTGGCCACGGTCTGTTCGAATGGGTAGAGGTTGACCACTATCAGATCGATCGGACCAATACCATTCTCTTTCATGACTCCGTCATCGGTGCCGCGCCGGCCGAGGATGCCGCCGTGAATCTTCGGGTGCAGGGTTTTAACCCGACCGTCCATCATCTCAGGGAAACCGGTATATTCAGAAACCTCGATCACCGGCACATCATTTTCAGTGAGAAGCTTGGCGGTACCTCCGGTGGAGAGTATCTCGACCTGTTTGTCTGCCAGGGTGCGGGCGAATTCTACGATCCCGGTCTTGTCTGAGACACTGATCAGTGCGCGTTTTATCGATGCCATGAGTGATACCGTAAGTTGTAGTAATGAACAGATTGTGAATAGATCACGATGTAATTCTCAAGGTGCTGTTTATATGACCCGGTGATTGTAACGTCCAAACGGGCCTTGAGCTCCTGTGAAGATGAAGGCTTCAGCGGCAACCTCAATAGGCTAAGGCGTGCTCTGTAATCTATGCGATATTTCTACCCGATTTCAGAAAGTGGCGATCAATCCAGATCGTACTGGGATAGTTTCTTACGTAGTGTACTGCGACTGATGCCTAAAATGGTGGCCGCCTGGGTCTGGTTGCCGCCGGTATGTTTCATGACGCTTTCCAGCAGCGGGGCCTCGACCTCATTCATCACCAGGCGATAGAGATTATTGGCGCCATGACCATCCAGGTTGTTGAAATAGCGTTGCATGGCATCACTCACGCACTGGCGCAAGGGTTCTGACTTCTTGCTGTGAGTGACTGTCAGATATTCTTCGCTCTGTTGGTCGGATAAAACCGCTTCTATCATCATGCTGCCAGATCCCTATTGTTATGCAGAAACTGAAAATACTCGTTGATCGCCTGGAGCTGCTCAGCCGATGACTCCGAATAGTTGATTTTGTTTCTGAAAACGGCGCCTTCAGGGCGCCCTTTGCTGTACCAGGCGATATGTTTTCGAGCTATTCGCACGCCAAGGTACTCCCCATAAAACTCGTAGAGCTGCTGAACATGTCGGGTTAGTATGTCAGCGACCCATTCGAGCTCCGGCTCTGGTAACAGCTGGCCGGATGTCAAGTAACTGTTGATCTCATTAAAGATCCAGGGGCGTCCTTGCGCAGCGCGTCCGATCATCAGGGCATCGGCGCCGGTTCTTTCCAAGACCTCCGCCGCTTTTTGCGGCGAGTCGATATCTCCATTTGCGATAACCGGTATGGCGACCGTTTGTTTAATCCTGCGGATCGTTTCATATTCAGCCTGGCCCGCAAATTTACACGCCCGGGTACGACCATGAACGCTTAAAGCCTGAATGCCGGCATCCTCGGCGATTTCCGCAATTCGTTCACCGTTTCGGTTTTGCGGATCAGTGCCGGTACGTATCTTTAACGTTACCGGTACATCAACGGCGTCAACCGTTGCCTTCAGTATCTCCGCCACCAACAGTTCGTCCTCAAGCAGTGCGGATCCGGCTGACTTTTTACACACTTTCTTTGCCGGGCATCCCATGTTGATGTCGATGATCTGAGCACCCATGGTAACGTTGGCTTGTGCCGCCTGGGCCATCATTTGAGGATCGGAACCCAGGATCTGTACACTGATCGGTGCCTCTTCACCATCGTGGTCAAGTCGCTTGACACTTTTTTTGGTGCCCCAGAGCGATGCATCGGCTGAGATCATCTCCGACACAGCCAAGCCTGCACCCAGACGCCTGCAGAGCTGCCTGAACGGCCTGTCTGTCACGCCGGCCATCGGCGCCAGCAGCAGATTATTCGCAATCTCATAAGACCCAATGCGCATTAAAATCGCCACTCTATCGGGGGCTGTTCTCAGGTGAAGGAGGGGTTGGGATACTACCCCTAAATCAGGGTGGAATCAAAGGCAAAATGGCGTTGAATTGATTCTGCACAGGTGTGTCAAACCTTCGACTCTTAGTAATCGGCTGGAAGGGTGTTTAGTAAGCTATTCAATCTCCATTAGATATAGTCTTTGAGCGAGCCTGAAATCGAAAATGATTCAGAATGTAAATTTTTTTATGAAATTAATTCCCTAGCTGGATTATGTGTTTTGCTGGTGTGTCTGGCGTGAGTTTGACACGACAGAGACTGGCGGCGAATGCTTGATCAGATTGCTGGGTTGCTCGGTGAATATTTAGGGTTGGTTGGTATTGCGACATACTCGGTTGTCGTATTAACAGGCCCTGGTAACCCACTAGAGGAAGTCGAAAGTAAAACCGGTCACCTGGCTGCCGGGGTCGACCAGCTCCAATTCAATCTCGATCGGTTCCAGCTTGGGCATCAACTGTTCAGTGTTGGATACACGCTCGAGGTACTCCGACTCGGAGAAGGTGCGACGGGCGACGAGTGCGCCCAGTTCGTTAAACAGGCTCAGTTGCAGTTTGGGGTAGGGTTGTTCAAAGGGTGCGGTGTTGACCACCTCAAGTCTCATGGCAAGCGTGTTGTCCTTGTCCGGGTGTGCAGCCAGAGAACGATCGGTTATCAGTATCTTCTCCCGGTCTATACGCTGAGGTGGCGTGCAACCGGCTACGGTGCAGACAGTGCTCAACAGCTGCCTGCCTACATCATGATGTATCAGGCTGTCGCGAAACTGCCAGGTCATCTGTCCGATCAATGGAATCAACAGCAACAGTGAACCGACTGTCCATAAGGGTGAGCGGGGGGAACTTGGGCTTTGCTGTTTCTCTTCCTCGAAGGTGAAGGGGAGTGCTTTCTCCAGTTCGGCTTCCTCTTCAGGTGTCAAGGAATCCCCAGTTAAAGCACGATCCTCCACCGATCCAGAGGACAGCTGTTCATCGTCGAAACCCAGCAGGGATTCACTCTCCTCCAGACTGGGGCTTTGTAATCCTTCAGCATGCCCGGGGGGCTGCTCTGTTTCGAGTTCGGGTATGTCGAGCTCGATAATCTCCGCCAGATTTGCTGCAGGCTTTTCCGAATCGAGCAGCAGTGACGCCGAGTCCTTGTCGAGCAGTTCCGACATCTGGGATTCGGTGCCGGATGCGTAGTAGTCCGGTTCGGTCTCCAGGCCATCATCCTGTTCATAGAAGAGCTGACTGCTCTCTTTCAGCAGGTTCGGATCATCGCTGTCAAGGTTTGAATCATCGGCCAAAGACGGAATTGGTGTAGAGTCGTCGGCAAGATCATCCAGCGAACGTTCCACCTCACTGTCGTTGATCAACAGAGAGCTGTGTTCGTCCTGTTGAGGTGGGTAGTAGATCAGTTTGTCTTCAGCAGCAAGCTCCCCATCGGGCAGGGGCTCTCCCTCTGGCTGGGCAGTGAATGGCATGGGGGATTCATGCAGATTCTCCAATGCATTGAAAGTCTGGTTGCATTGGCAGCATCTGACCTGACCTGCAGCAGCTTTGAGCTGCTCCGGTGTGATGCGGAACAGGGTTAGGCAGTGTGCACACTGGGTATACATAGCTGAACTATCAATATCGTATAGGATGAGTGTCTAAAGCCTCCGACAGGCCTTAAGTAAGACTGTAGCAAAATCCCTGGTAATCCTGAATGCCCTCTTGTTATGCATTTTTGCGATTGACGCCGCTGATCAGAATCCACTCCTCCTGTTGCTTCACCGGTTCAAGCGAGGCAAAGGGGCGATAGTGTTGGATCAGCTCATCAGCCTGCTCGGCAAGAATGCCCGATAAGGCGAACTGTCCATTCGGTTTGATGCGCTCAATCAGCTGTGGCACAAGTTCGATCAACGGCCCGGCAAGAATATTCGCTACCAGGTAATCGGCTTTGTCTGTTGGCGCTTCATCTGGCAGGTAGGTTGAGAGTCGGTCGGCAACAGCGTTTTTTACCGCATTGTCCTGGCTCGCCTGCAGTGCCTGTGGGTCGTGGTCAATGGCGATTACCGAGGAGGCGCCCAGCTTGAGTGCAGCAATCGCCAGGATGCCGGAGCCGCAGCCATAGTCGATCACGGTTTTACCGGTTAGCATCTGACTGTCCAGCCAGGTCAGGCAGAGCGCGGTAGTCGGATGAGTGCCGGTGCCGAATGCCAGGCCTGGGTCGAGCTGAATGACCACCCCATCGGGTTCGGAGATCTGTTCGCCAGCCGGGCATACCCACAAGCGTTTGCCGAATGACATGGGTTTAAAATGTTCCAGCCAGACCCTTTCCCAGATACGATCCTCGATCCGCTCCCAACGAATCTTGTTGAGCAGCTCTTCGCTCAGTGCCTGATTAAGAGCCTCTTGAAGCAGTTGCTGGTCCTGCTCACCTTCGAACAGGGCGGTAACCCGGGTGTGCTGCCAAAGCTGCTCACTGGCGGGCGGTGTCTCAAGCAGCGGCTGATCCCCCGCGTCGCCGAGGGTTACAGAGAGTGCCCCCAGATTCTCGAACACCAGCTCCAGGATCGGTGCCTGCTCCTCGCTGGTATCGAGTGAGAGTTGAAGCCACGACATCAGGCCAAGCTCTATAGTCCCAGTTTCTTTTCCAGGTAGTGAATATTGGCGCCACCTGCATTGAATGCGCTGTCACGCATTATATCCTGATGCAGCGGGATGTTGGTCTTGATACCGCTGATCACCATCTCCTGCAGTGCGATTCTCATGCGCGCGATGGCAACATCACGGTTTTCACCATGAGCAATCAATTTGCCGATCATGGAGTCGTAGTAGGGCGGCACTTTATAGCCGTTATAGATATGGGTATCGACCCGAATGCCAGGTCCACCTGCGGTATGCAGTTGCGTGATGGTGCCCGGGCTGGGCATGAAGTTGTCCGGATCCTCCGCATTGATGCGGCACTCCACTGCATGGCCCTGCAGCTTGATATCACTCTGTTTGAATCTGAGTGGTTCACCTGCGGCGATGAGGATCTGCTCCCTGACGATATCGACCCCGGTGATCAGTTCTGTTACCGGGTGTTCGACCTGTACCCGGGTATTCATCTCGATGAAGTAGAACTCACCATTCTCATAGAGAAATTCGAAGGTGCCTGCGCCGCGATAACCGATCTGGCGACAGGCCTCGGCGCAGCGTTCACCCACATCCATGCGTTGCTGTTCCGTGATGCCCGGTGCCGGTGCCTCTTCAACAACTTTCTGATGGCGACGCTGCATCGAGCAATCCCGTTCACCGAGATGGATGGCGTTACCATGGGTATCGGAAAGCACCTGGAACTCGACATGGCGTGGGTTCTCGAGAAACTTCTCCATATAGACGGTGGCATTGCCGAATGCCGCATCCGCTTCCGCCTTGGTCATAGCCACGGCATTCAGCAGGGTGGCTTCAGAGTGAACCACCCGCATACCACGACCACCACCGCCGCCGGCGGCCTTGATGATTACTGGATAGCCGATCTCATTGGCCAGTTCTCTGGTGCGCTTGGAATTATTGTCGAGTGGGCCATTTGAGCCTGGAACCGTCGGTACATTGGCCTTGATCATGGCGTCAATGGCGGCAACTTTGTCGCCCATTATGCGAATCGTGTCAGCTTTCGGACCGATAAAGATAAAGCCGCTGTTCTCAACCCTTTCCGCAAAGTCAGCATTCTCTGAGAGAAATCCGTATCCGGGATGGATTGCCACCGAATCGGTGACCTCTGCAGCACTGATTATGGCAGGTACGTTGAGATAGCTTTCTGTAGAAGGTGCGGGTCCGATGCAGACCGATTCGTCGGCAAGCAGAACATGTTTCAGGTCCCGGTCCGCTTCGGAATGTACTGCAACGGTCTTTATGCCCAACTCTTTGCAGGCACGCAGAATGCGCAACGCAATTTCACCACGATTGGCGATTACAATCTTGTCTATCATGGGGCTACTCAATCAATGATGTATAGGGGTTCGTTGTATTCCACCGGCTGACCGTTATCGACCAGGATCTTTCTGACGGTTCCCGCTTTGTCAGATTCAATCTGATTGAGGATCTTCATGGCTTCGATGATGCAGAGGGTATCGCCGACACTGACCTGCTGGCCCTCTTCGACAAATGGCTTGCTGCCTGGTGATGGGGAGCGATAGAAGGTGCCGACCATGGGTGAGCGAACCGCATGACCCTGGATCTCCTCTGATGGTTCACTCTCCACAGCCGGGGCTGCAGCCGGAGCGGCTGGAGCGACTGCTGGAGCGGCAACAGGAGCTGCCACTGGTGCGGCAAATTGAGCGGGCATGGAGCTGTTGCGACTGATGCGGACCGATTCCTCACCTTCGTGGATTTCGATCTCCGCAACATCCGACTCCTCAAGCAATTCGATCAATTTTTTTACTTTGCGAATATCCATGATGATTATTTCTCTAAGATTGTTTATTTGTTGAGCCGCGCGGCAGCGGCTTGCAATGCAAGTTCATAGCCCTGGGCACCGAGGCCACTGATGACGCCTTCGGCTTTATCCGAGAAGTAGGAGTGTTTTCTGAACTCCTCTCTGGCGTGCACATTGGAGAGATGAACTTCGATATAGGGTATGCCGGTTCCCAGCAGGGCGTCCCTCAGGGCAACACTGGTGTGGGTGAAGGCGGCCGGATTGAAGATGATGTAGGCAACCTTCTGCTCATAGGCCTGGTGGATCCAGGTGAGCAGTTCGTGTTCAGCGTTTGATTGACGGAAGTCGATTTCATGGCCGAGCTGGTCGGCCAGTTGCTTCAGGTTCTGGCTGATCTCATTTAAGGACTCATGGCCATAGTGTTTGGGCTCACGGACACCAAGCAGATTCAGATTGGGGCCATTAAGGATCAGAATGGTCGCCATGTTTCTGTGTTCCCGGACAATGAGTTATGAAGAAAACCGCGCATAATTGTCCCGATTTCCGTGCCTGGGGATGGTTTTTGCGGTGTCTGTATGAGATGAATGTAATTCTGCAAGATCAGCGCGGTTTTGTCCAGTTTCAATGCAGAACTTATCAAGATCGTTACAATTTATCGGTGTGTAATAGAGCTGCAGAGGTCTCCTGAAGCTCTGATGCACCCTGTTGGTGCATCAGTTGAGGGCTGGAATCCTGTTACTTTATCGCCTGTTGAGCGTGTTCAGCGAAGGCATCCGCCGGTTTGAATCCGACCACCCGGTAGGCTTTACGCTCCTGGCCGTCCGCACCATAGAAAATGATCGCTGGCGGTCCGGGCAGGCCGAAGTGCCCCTGCAGCAGTGCCTGGTCGATATCGTCGTTGGCGGTGACATCGGCCTGCAGCAGGACGGTATTACTGAGTGCGGCGATCACGCCCGCGTCGGTGAAGGTGTACTTCTCCATCTCCTTGCATGAGACACACCAATCGGCGTAGAAGTCGAGCATCACCGATTTCCCTGCGGCAGAAGCAGAGGCTACTTCCTGCTGCAGATCCTGCAGGCTTTTTATCCGTTTGAAGACCAACTCCTGATGGGCAGATCCTGAGCCGCCGCCGACCGCCAATCCACGCAGTGGCTGCAGGGTGTCTTTGCCGCCGGCAGCGGCGCCGACCAGCATCAAGCTGCCGTAGACGAGGAATACCACACCAAGACCTTTCCACAGTTTCTGCCAACCGCTGGCCTCGATCTGAAGATTACGCAGTGCGCCCATATAGACCGCTGAAATGATCAGCAGAATACCCCACAGCAGCATAGCCACTTCGGCCGGGATGATGCGTTCGAGCATGACGATTGCAACACCCAGCAGGGCGACACCGAAAACGGCTTTGACCGCATCCATCCAGCTGCCCGCTCTGGGCAGCAGCTTGCCTGCCGAAGTGCCAATGGCAATCAAAGGTGCGCCCATACCCATACTCAGGGCAAACAGTGCCAGACCACCCAACAGGGCGTCACCGGTCTGGCCGATATAGATCAGTGCGCCGGCCAGGGGTGGGGCTACACAGGGGCCGACGATCAGGGCCGAGAGAAAGCCCATCACGGCAACCCCGGCAAGTGAGCCGCCCTGTTGTTTGTTGCTGACTTCAGTGAGCCGGCTCTGCAGACTGCTGGGCAGTTGCAGGTCGTAAAACCCGAACATCGACAGGGCGAGCAGCACAAACACCAAAGCGAATGACGAGAGGATCCAGGGATTCTGGAAATAGGCCTGGAGGTTCTCTCCGAACAGTCCGGCCAGGACACCCGCGATGGTGTAGGTGATCGCCATCGCCAGGACATAGACCGTGGATAGTACAAACGCCTTGCGGGTGGTGATCTGGTCCCCATGTCCGGCGATGATGCCGGAGAGGATTGGAATCATCGGGAAGATACAGGGGGTGAAGGCCAGACCCAGTCCCAGCAGAAAGAAGATGCCGATGATCACCAGGGTCGAGCCACCTTTCAGGGTGTTGGTGATCTCGTCTGTTTCAGACTGGAGTTGCTCGGGGGGGGCTGCGGCCGTGTTGGCCATTGCAGCAGTTGACTCCTCCGCCTGGGCGGCGGAGATGCCGGGCAGGCTGAGGGTGAACTGTTTGGTGATCGGTGGATAGCAGACGCCGATCTCGGCGCAGCCCTGATATTTCGCTTCGAGGACTACCTCGCCCGAATCCGTACTGCTTCTCACCAGCGGTACGTTCAGCGCCAGCTGGTCGTGATAGACCGCCACATCGCCGATCGTGCCATCGGGGCGGACCGAATCCTGTTTGATTTTGGCCTGGGGCAGTTCGAACTGGCCCAAAACAGCGGTCTGATTCTCTGCCAGGGAGAGTTTGATCTTATCCTGATAGAGATAGGTGCCTTTGGCAATTGCCCAGTCGAGCTGAAGATGGGTGCCATCCTCGACGCGTGCGCTCAGCTGGTAGGCCTGGTCCGGTTCAAGCAGTTCATCCTCGCCGCTGTTGTCGAACAGCGGGGCGCTATCATCCAGAGCGAGGCTTGGGATGGTGCTCTCTGCTGCGGCGTTCTCCATCGGCATCGGTAACAGTGCCAGACGAACTTCCTGCATGTGTGGAGGAAAGCAGATGCCCTGGTCCGCACAGCCCTGGGAGCGTGCTTTCAGCAGCAGGGTTTCAGTTGAGCCCTGGATTCGTTTGAGTGGGATTTCGGCAACCGCTTTATTACGGTAGACGGCTACCTCGCCAAAGAACTCGTCCTGTTTGATCTTCGCCTTCGAGAGGCTGGGTTCGCCCAGTTCGATACCGATCGCTTCCGTATCGAAATGGATTTTGTCCCGGTACATGTAGTAGCCGTCAGCAATACGCCATTCGACTTTAAGGGTATCGGCTGTGACGCTCTGTCCGGATATCTGGAAAGCCTGATCCGGCATCAGCAGCTCATCTTCGTTCCAGTCAGCCGGGATTGTGCCCGCCAGCCCTGTGAGTAACAGGAACAGGACGATCAAATTGATTGGTTTGTGCATCTCTCCACCCAGTTTACGTAGTCATCCAGCCCCTGTTCTACAGGGACTGCAATGATTTCCGGAAGTTCATAGGGATGTTCCGCCCGGAGTGCCGACTCGCAGGCCTGGTAGCGATCCTTTGTGGTTTTTATCAGTAACAGGATCTCCTCCGACTGCTCGGTTTCTCCCTGCCAACGATAGATCGAGGTGATCGGTGCAGAGAGGCTGACGCAGGCTGCCAGTTCCTGTTCTACCAGCATTCCGGCAAGACGTTCGGCAGTGCCACGGTCGGGGGCGGTACAGAGCATCAGCAGGAGTGAGGTCGGCATGCGCGGCAAAATACACTATCCGGCCGCAGCAAGCAAAGAGAAACGGTCTACGTGGATTCTCTTCCTATTACGGTAAACCCTTGTGTATTTTAAGGGAAATGCAGTGATTGCCTGGTTGTAAATCGGTGCTGAGGTGAGGGTGGGCCAGCTGCTCAGCTGATGGTCTGCCCGACAAAGCCTCAGGGCATCAGCGACCGGTACCAGCCGGTCGCTGTGCCTTTCAGGTGAATAGGTTATTCGCTGACTTTCAGGCGTCCGCCTTTGCCCAGACCGCCCTTGACGGTTTGTGCTTTATAGTTACGTAAGGCTTTGACCATCTGGTTGTATGAGTCGGCGAAAGCCGCAGTTACAACCTTACCTTCCGGGGTGTCGGTAAAGCCTTTCACGCTGCCCCATCCGCCACCACCGAAGAGGCCGCCCCAGAGATTGAAGTCAAAGTTCTGCGCACTGCCCACGGACGATGAGACCTGAACCCCAGAACGGTTGTCGATCAGCAGCAGGGTGGTGGCCGCTTCATTGGATTTCACTCCGCCCGCCAGTCGTCCGAGGCGATAGTTGCCGAGCAGACCACCGACTGTTGCTCCGAGACCGCCGGTACCCTTTTCAGAGAACTGAATGCTGGGATTCATGGTGTAGTCGGCAGCGACCATCTGTCCCTTGCCGAAATTGCTTCCCTCGCGCATCTCGCCGGACTGCATCAATGCCCGCTCCTGCATCATGTTGTTCATTGCGCGGCCTCGCTCGACTACAACAAAGCAGTTCGACTGCTGGATCATCATGCGCAGCACGGGCACGGTGGTGCCGAGGGTTGGGTATCGTCTTCTGTAGGTGTACCACCAGGGAGCGGACTGATCTTCCACCACGGCCAGGGTGCCGAGGGTCTCATCGCAGTTCTCCAGTTGGCTGTTGGCGCCTGAAGATGTTTCGCCGCCCGCAGCGCCGGTTACCGTGTTGCCCGATGATCCGCCCAGGGTGGGCATGGTTCCGCCGCAGCCCGTCAGCCCGATAAGTGCAGCAACCGTAATCCAGGTTGCTGTTTTAAAAGAAGTTAATAATTTGCTATGGAATTGCATACTCATTCTGATCCCCTGTGAAGTCCTGTCTGTTAAAGGTATAGCATCTCATCGTTATATTCAGTGCGAAATTCAGCGTTGCTTGTGTGACTTATTATGGCGGCGTAAGCTCTGCCCTATGAATCCCCTGTTACTTGTTTTGTTGTTGTTTGTCGGCATTCCTCTTGTCGAACTCTATTTCCTGATCAAGGTGGGTGGGCAGATCGGTGTGATCGCCACCCTCTCTCTGACCCTGTTTACCGCTGTGTTGGGTGGCTGGATGGTGCGTGCGCAGGGTGTCTCCACTTTTGCCAGGGTGCGGGGTGCCATGGATCGCGGCGAGGTACCGGCCATCGATATGATGGAGGGTGCGGTTTTACTGGTCTGTGGGTTCTTGCTGCTGCTGCCCGGATTTGTTACCGACATCGTTGGTTTCATCTTCCTCATTCCTTGGGTCAGACGCTGGTTATTGACCGTGGGGCTACAGAGTAGTGGAGTCATGCGTCCGATGCAATCGGGCCCGTATGAACCGCAGAGCCAGGAGCAGAAGCGGGTTATCGAGGGAGAGTTTCATCGCGAGGATGAGTAACTGCTTGCTTTTATAGGTGGGGCCAGGCCCCACCATCATTTCAGTCAGGCATCTCAGAGATGCCTGGCCAGAGGTCCGACAGGTTAGGGATAGACATCCGGAATGAAGGTCTGATCGGTGATCGGCGGTCTGACATAGCCGACGTCTTCCGTGCGCTTCGGCAGTTCGATGGATTCCGGTGTCAGGTCCTTGTAGGGGATCTGGCTCAGCAGATGGGCGATGCAGTTCAGTCGGGCATGCTTCTTAATATCCGAATGGACCACATACCAGGGCGCCTGCTTGATGTCTGTGTGGGCGAACATCTCATCCTTTGCCCTCGAGTACTCCAACCAACGGGAGCGTGACTCCAGATCCATCGGGCTCAGCTTCCAGCGTTTGTGAGGCTCTTCCAGGCGGCTCTGGAAACGGCGCTCCTGCTCTTCGTCTGAGACGGAAAACCAATATTTAATAAGGATGATGCCGGAGCGCACCAGCATCCGTTCGAACTCGGGGCATGAGCGCATGAACTCCTGATACTCATCCTCATTACAAAACCCCATGACCTTTTCGACGCCGGCCCGGTTGTACCAGCTTCGGTCGAACAGCACCATTTCACCCGCCGCCGGCAGATGTGGCACATAGCGTTGAAAATACCATTGGGTCTGTTCCCGTTCGGTGGGGGCGGGCAGCGCGACAACCCGGCAGATGCGCGGATTCAGGTGCTGATTGATGCGTTTGATGACGCCACCCTTGCCGGCCGCATCGCGACCTTCGAATATGACAACGACCTTCAAGCCCTCCTGCTTGATCCACTCCTGTAGTTTGACCAATTCCAATTGAAGTTTGAAAAGCTCTTTCTCGTAAACTTTGTTGTCGATCTTCTTTGGCTTCTTACTTTTCGCTTTTTTCTCTGGCTTCGCTTCTGCCATGGTGATCTCCCGGAGTATTGGCTGATGAGTTGCACTGCACTGAATGGTAATGCGGGTTGATGTTATTGATGTTGAAAATTTGCAGAATAGCGCGGCTGGCCATGCTGATTGGATCACGCTGGCTGCCTGGAATTGCCTCCCCTTATCATTATCAAGCTCTCTATTATCACACAAAATAGCGGTAAATTGATTCGGAACTGAACTGTATGCGTGAAAATTTTTCCTGCCGGCCTTGACTCTCGGAGTTTTGCCTCTATTATTAGCACTCAGTAAAGGCGAGTGCTAACAAGCTTGCCGACTGACAAATCAGATCATTCGATTAAAAACACCAAATATATAGCTTAGGAGAAACAGTCGATGAATATTCGTCCGCTGCACGATCGCGTAATCGTTCGTCGTATGGAAGAAGAGCGCACCAGCCCGGGTGGCATCGTGCTCCCTGATGCAGCCACTGAGAAGCCCGTAGAGGGTGAAGTGCTGGCCGTGGGTAACGGCAAAGTAACCAGCAGCGGCGAGTCCCGTCCGCTGGATGTCAAAGTCGGAGACAGAGTCCTGTTCGGCAAATACTCCGGTACCGAAGTGAAAGTGGGTGGCGAGGAAGTTCTGGTCATGCGCGAAGAAGACATCATGGGTGTGATCGAGGGCTGATTGCGTATCAGCGATGACCCGATCAGGCAAAGCCTGATGACGAATCTCAACATTTTCCAAGGAAATTAAGACATGAGTGCAAAAGAAGTACAATTTGGTGATGACGCCCGTCAGCGTATGATCAAGGGCGTTAACATCCTGGCCAACGCGGTCAAGGTAACCCTCGGCCCGAAGGGTCGCAACGTGGTCCTCGAAAAGAGTTTTGGTGCACCGACTGTGACCAAAGACGGTGTCTCAGTGGCGAAAGAGATCGAACTCGCCGACAAGTTCGAGAACATGGGCGCCCAGATGGTCAAAGAGGTCTCCTCGCAGACTTCCGATGTGGCTGGTGACGGTACCACCACAGCGACCGTACTGGCTCAGGCGATGGTTCGCGAAGGCCTGAAAGCGGTTGCCGCCGGTATGAACCCGATGGATCTGAAGCGTGGCATCGACAAAGCTGTCGTGGCGGCGGTTGAAGAGCTGAAGAACATCTCCCGCCCCTGTTCCGATGACAAGGAGATCGCCCAGGTAGGCACCATCTCCGCCAACTCCGACGCCAATGTGGGTGACATCATCGCGGAAGCGATGCAGAAAGTCGGTAAAGAGGGTGTCATCACCGTTGAAGAGGGTTCTGCCCTGCAGAATGAACTCGACGTTGTTGAGGGTATGCAGTTCGATCGTGGTTACCTCTCCCCCTATTTTGTCACCAATCAGCAGAACCAGGCCGCTGAACTGGACGAGCCCTTCATCCTGCTGCACGACAAAAAAATCTCCAACATTCGTGACCTGCTGCCCGTGCTGGAAGGCGTAGCCAAAGCCGGCAAGCCACTGCTGATCATCGCTGAAGACGTGGAAGGCGAAGCCCTGGCCACACTGGTGGTCAACAATCTGCGTGGAATCGTCAAAGTGACTGCGGTCAAAGCACCTGGTTTCGGCGATCGTCGTAAAGCCATGCTGCAGGATATCGCGATCCTGACCGGTGGTACCGTGATCTCTGAAGAGGTTGGTCTGTCGCTTGAGAAGGCTACCCTGGATGACCTGGGCAGCGCCAAGAAAGTGACCATCACCAAAGAAGAGACCACCGTCATCGATGGTGCCGGCGTGGAAGGTGATATCAAAGCCCGCGTCGAACAGATTCGTTCACAGATCGAAGAGACCTCTTCCGACTATGACCGTGAAAAGCTGCAGGAGCGGGTTGCCAAACTGGCCGGCGGTGTTGCGGTGATCAAAGTCGGTGCCGCCACCGAGGTTGAGATGAAAGAGAAGAAAGCACGTGTTGAAGATGCGCTGCATGCGACCCGTGCCGCCGTTGAAGAGGGGGTTGTCCCTGGCGGTGGTGTGGCGCTGGTTCGTTCACTCTCTGCACTGGCCGAGCTGACCGGTGAAAATCACGATCAGGATGTTGGTATCGGTATTGCCCGCCGCTCCATGGAAGAGCCGCTGCGTCAGATCGTTGCCAATGCCGGTGGCGAGCCATCCGTGGTTCTGGACAAGGTACGCGCTGGCGAAGGTAACTTCGGTTTCAATGCCTCCAATGACACCTATGGTGACATGATGGAGATGGGTATCCTGGATCCCACCAAGGTTACCCGTTCCGCACTGCAGAATGCCTCTTCCGTTGCCGGTTTGATGGTTACCACCGAGTGCATGGTTGCCGATGAGCCTAAGGATGAAGCCGCCGCTCCTCCAATGGGTGACATGGGCGGTATGGGTGGTATGGGCGGCATGATGTAATTGCCTCTCAACGCTCTTGGGGCCAGATAAAAGGCCCTGAATCGCCTCTGAAAACCCCGTTTCCGTCAGGAGACGGGGTTTTTTTGTGAACTCTGTACAAGAAGCTAAATAAATTGCGGATTTTGCCGTTACGTCTTATGGCTGAGTAATTAACGCACAGGGACGCGCAATTCTTTCCTGAGGTGTTAAAAAATGTTCCGCAATATCGGCATTTCCGCGCGGTTTGTGATTGCTACCGTTGTTGCAGTAATGGTTGTTCTGGCCATTACCCTGGTCACCACATTCAACTTCATGGGAGGTATTCTGAGTACCTCTGAGAAGAATGAGATGAGTGAAATCTACCAGAACGTGGTTGCCGGTATCGATTCGGAAGGCCGCCTGGCACGAGCGATGAGTGCCCTTGTGGCCGGTATCCCGGATGTCCAGGAGGCGTTTGCCGACAAGGATCGGGAGACCCTGCACGACCTGTTCGTGCCCGGCTTCGCCAAGCTGAAGAAAGAGTATGGCGTGCGCCAGTTCCAGTTTCATGAGCCGCCTGCCACCTCCTATCTGCGCGTCCACAAGCCGGCAAAATTCGGCGATGACCTCTCCAGTTTCCGTCTCACCGTGGTGGAAGGCAATAACAGCAAAAAACCGATTCAGGGACTGGAAGTTGGTGTTGCCGGTCTGGGAATTCGCGGTCTGGTGCCGGTCAGTAGCCAGGGCAAGCATATCGGTACGGTCGAGTTCGGTATGTCCTTTGGTCAGGCCTTTTTCGATGAGTTCGCCCAGAACCATGATGTGGATCTGGAACTCTACATCGACCGTAAAGGCACTATGGACCGCTTCGCCACCACCATGCAGGGCAATGAGCTGATTGCCAAGGATCAATTGGGTCAGATTCTCAAAGGAGAGGCTCAATATGGGCGGGGTGAGTTGACTGGTAAGCCGGTGGCTTACTACGCCGCCAACGTCACCAACTATTCCGGCGATCCGATCGGTGTACTGCTGGTAGCGAAAGATCGCTCAGAAGCCGCTGCAGCGGTTACCCAATTGACCTGGATACTGGTTGCTCTGGGTCTGGTATCGGTGGCGGTGATCGGTCTGCTGGTGTGGCTGATCAGTCGTGGTGTGGTACAGCCGATCTGCAACGCCGCTCAGGCCATGGAGGGGATCGCCTCGGCGGATGGCGATCTGACAGTCCGCATGGATGAGACCGGTGAGGATGAGGTGGCCCGCCTGTCCAAGGGTTACAACCGTTTTGCAGACAAGATCGAGGGGATGGTCAAGAACGTCTCCAACTCGGCGGGCAATCTGAGTGTGCAGATCGGCGAGTTCGCCAATCTGGCCGAACATACCAACAGCGGTATCCGCAAGCAGCATGAGCAGACCACCCAGGTGGCCACGGCGATGACCGAGATGTCTGCGACGGTACACGAAGTGGCGCAGAACACCACCCAGACTGCCGAGGCGGCCCATGAGGCCGATAAGCAGGCGAACTCAGGTCGCGAAGTGGTGATGGATGTGACCAAGAGCATCGATCGTCTGGCGACCGATGTGGGCAAGGCGGTCGATACCGTGCAGCACGTGGCCCAGGACAGTGAACGGATCGGTTCCGTACTGGATGTGATCCGCGGTATCGCCGATCAGACCAATCTGCTGGCACTCAACGCCGCCATCGAGGCAGCGCGGGCCGGTGAACAGGGTCGGGGATTTGCTGTTGTGGCCGACGAGGTTCGCACGCTGGCCAAACGGACCCAGGATTCCACCGAAGAGATTCAGGAGATGATCGAGAGTCTGCAGTCCGGTGTGCATCAGACGGTATCCGTGATGGAGACCAGTCAGCAGCAGGCAGCTGAGAGCGTGGAGCAGGCAGAGCGGGCCCATCAGTCACTTGAAGAGATTACCCAGGTAATCGATTCGATCTCCAGCATGAGCGCTCAGATCGCGACCGCAGCGGAAGAGCAGAGTGCGGTGGCTGAGGATATCAATCGCAACATTATCGAGATCACCCAGATCGCCGATACAACCAACAGGGATTCAGACCGCAGCTATGAGGCGAGTACCGACATGTCGGTCGAAGTGGACAAGTTGAGTCGCTTGCTCGATCAGTTCAATATCGGCGATGGCCATGCCAAACAGCTGCAGCAGGCGATGGTTGCCCATCTGAGCTGGAAGACCAAGCTAAGAGGGTTTCTGGATGGCAAGGGGGCACTGGATGAGCGGGTTGCCTTCGACCATACCCAGTGCGGTTTCGGTAAGTGGTATCACGAGCATGGCAAACATGATCTGGGCCATATCAGTGAGATCAATCAGATCGAAAGGCCTCATAAGGAGCTGCACGATCTGATCAAGACAATCTCCGATCTGAAACGCAGCGGAGACATGGCCGGTGCGGAAAGAGAGTATGAAAAGGTTGGTCCGATGTCGGAGAATATCGTCAACCTGATGCGCACGATCAAGGGTAAACTCTAACCAATCCCAGCCTTCAACCAGCGGGCCAGTCATATCCCCGCTGGTTGGAGTGTTTATTCCCCACGTGTCGAGCTGATCCCGGCTCAATTGACAGAATCCCCCGCTATAGGCAGACTGAGACTGTCTCCATCACCTTCATATGTTTCAACCTGACGACTGATTTACTCCAGTCAGGGCTTCAGATATGCGCCTGATGAGGGCGAGGTTTGCAGAGAATTGAGTGGCTCCCTTTGTCAGAGGGCTGTTAAACCCATCCCCTGATGATGCGGCCGGGCAGGGTTAACTGTTTACTGCTGCTCATTACTATGAGTGGTGAGAGACAGCTTCAATCAAACGGATTAGTATTAGGGCCAATTGGATTTGTGTTGACAGGGCCCAACAGGCCGAACAATGGGATCATATTGAATTACACCCGACTGAGAATGGGGTTACCCGGTAACATAAAGGAAGCTGTCGCCTCGAGTTTGGCGAATTGAGCCGCGCCATGAGCGTTCCCGGTGAGAGTGCCTGCTTGATACCAATCCAGATATGAAAAAGATCCTAGTACTTCAATATTCGCAAACCGGTCAGCTCTCCAGCATTGTTCAGTCGATCAATGCACCGCTGCAGGAATCGGCTGGTATTGAGCTGAAAACAGAGACACTCAGGCCGTTGGATCCCTATCCATTTCCCTGGCCTTTTTTCAGGTTTTTGGATGTTTTTCCCGAATGCGTCTATCTGGATGCCCCTGAGTTGAAGCCATTGCAGATTGATGCGGATTACGATGCGGACCTGGTGATCCTCGCCTATCAGGTTTGGTTTCTGGCCCCAGCCCTGCCGATAACCGGCTTCCTGCAGAGTGAACAGGCCAAGCGTTTACTCAAGGGTAAACCGGTGATCACGGTCATCGGCTGCCGCAATATGTGGACACGGGCGCAAGAGACCATGAAGGCGATGCTGGATGACTGTGGTGCGCGTTTAATCGATAATGTGGTGCTGACAGATCAGGGCTCCCTGCTGGCCTCCTTCGTCACCACCCCAAGATGGCTGTGGACAGGTAAAAAGGAGCCCTTCTGGGGATTTCCCGCCGCCGGAGTCTCCGATCAGGACATTCAGGCCTGCTGCCGCTTCGGTCAAGCGATTGAACAGGCGCTTGGTGAGGATGCGGAGAAGAGCGACGGCCCATTGTTACAGGGTCTGCAGGCAGTGGAAGCGGATGTGAGTCAAATTCAATCAGAAAAAGTGGGTTATCGTAGTTTCCAGATTTGGGGTAAGTTGTTGCGCAGGATCGGCAAACAGGGTGATTCCAAACGAACACCTGTGTTAGCGGTCTATGTGGTATTTCTGATTCTGATGATTGTCACCGTGGTGCCTTTGAGCATGCTTCTCAAGGCGCTACTGGCGCCGCTGATGAAGCAAAGACACCAACAGATTAAAACATATTATGAGGCGCCTTCCGGTTCAGGGAGTGAGCGCATGGAAGAATTCGGTTGCGGTAAATGAGGGCATACATAACCAATACGGCGGCATTTCTGCCAAACCAGCCTGTTGAGAATGAGCAGATCGAGGATGTGCTGGGCATGGTGGGCGGTAAACCGTCCCGTGCCAAGCGTCTGGTATTGCGCAGTAACGGAATCAAGCAACGCTACTATGCGATTGACCCGGAGAGTGGCGAGCTGAGTCACAGCAATGCCGAAATGACCGCGCTCTGCGTACGGCGCCTGTTTGCTTCAGAGGCTGAACTCGATCAGATGCAGTGCCTGGTCTCTGGCACCTCGATTCCGGACCAGGTGATGCCGGGTCATGGATTGATGGTGCATGGGGAGCTGGGAAATCAGTGTTGTGAGGTTATCTCCACCTCCGGGATCTGCCTGAGCGGTGCAGCGGCGCTGAAATATGCCTATCTGGCGGTTAAGAGCGGCGAATTCAAACAGGCGGTCTCCACCGGCTCGGAGCTGGTTTCACCGGTGTTGCGGGCCAGCCATTTCGAAGGTGAGTCGAAGTACAAAATCGAAAACCTGAAGAAGAATCCGGAAATCGCCTTTGAGAAAGATTTTCTGCGCTGGATGCTGTCCGATGGTGCCGGTGCCTTTCGTGTCGAGTGCGAACCCAACCAGCGGGCGGAACAGCCGGTGGTGGAAATCGAATGGATTGAGATCTACTCCTATGCGAATGAGCTTGAGACCTGCATGTATTCCGGTGCGGAAAAGCTGGAGGATGGCAGCCTGGAGAGCTGGAAGCTCTATACCCAGCAGGGGTTGATCGATCACTCGGTGATGAGCATCAAACAGGACGTCAAGCTGCTGAATGAGAACATCGTACCCATGGCGGTCAAGGAGACTCTCAAGCGGGTGATTGCCAAAACCGGCCTGCAGGCGGATCAGGTGGACTATTTTCTGCCTCACATCTCCTCCATGTATTTCGATGAGAAGGTCTATGAGGCGCTGGTGGAGCTCGATTTCGAGATTCCCCGTGAGCGTTGGTTCACCAATCTGACCAACCGGGGCAATACCGGCTCTGCCTCGATCTACATCATGCTGGATGAACTGCTAAAATCCGGACAGTTGAAGAGCGGTGAGCGGCTGCTCTGTTTCGTCCCGGAGAGTGGGCGCTTCTCCAGTTCATTCATGTTATTGAGCGTGGTATGAAGATAAAAGACATTCCGCAGGATAGCGCTGGATCCCTGGGTGGCGAGACCAAGGTGATCTATGCGGAATCGGACTCCGGCAGGATTGAGTCATCCGAGACCAATGGCTGGGAGGTCGAGGAGATCGTACTCGGTCAGGCGCTGGATGAGATCAAACGGCTCACCCTGGATGCCTATCAGCGGGCCAGGCAGGGAAAAACCTCGGCACTGGAATTTCATATGTATCATCAGCGTATGGATCTGCCGATGCTGGCTCAAGCGGTAGGACGCTTTCAATGGATGGTGAAACGGGACTTTTCACCGCAACGCTTTGCCAGGCTCTCGGCCGAGAAGCTGGATGGCTATGCCGACGTACTGGGTATCGATCGGGATACACTCAAACAACTACCTGAGACATATGAATAAACCACTCGAGCACCGGCACGCGGCGCATTGTGAGACAGGCGTCATGTCCGCCATGCTTCGTTATCATGGATTGGAGGTGTCCGAGCCCATGGCCTTCGGTCTGGCAAGCGGCCTGACCTATGCCTATATCCCCATGGTAAAAATCAACGGACTGCCGCTGATCGCCTATCGAACGCCCCCACGGATGATCATCCGCGCCCTCTCGCGGCGTATCGGCGGGCTGAAAATGGCGTTTCAGAAGTTCCGTAAACCGGCCCAGGGTGAAGCCGCGCTCGATCGATTGCTGGATGATGGACGGATTGTCGGTCTGCAGACTTCGGTCTTCTTTCTGCCCTATTTCCCCGAGGATATGCGCTTCCATTTCAATGCGCATAATCTGCTGGTCTACGGCCGTGAGGGTGAAGCGTTCCAGGTCAGTGATCCGGTATTTTCCCACCTGGTGACGGTGGACAGGCCGAGTCTGAACAAGGCGCGTTTTGCCAAAGGCGCGCTGGCCCCCAGAGGTCTGCTCTACTACCCGGCCGAGGTGCCTGCTGAGATCGATTTCAAAACCGTCCTGCCGAAGGCGATCCGTTTCACCGCCAAGATCAATGGCAAGCGAAGTCCGGTACCCATTGCAGGGGCAAAGGGTATTCAGCGGGTGGCCAGAAACATCCGCAAACTGGTCGATGCGGAGGAGCGTTATGCCCATCTCTATCTCGGCCATATTGTGCGTATGCAGG
>JAEPDS010000018.1 GCA_016842065.1 Candidatus Thiodiazotropha sp. 'RUGA' | reverse complement strand
GAGGAAACCCTATCGATGAACTTTCAATGTGTTACCCATGTCTCCGAACACCTGTTACCCTTGACTCCGGTCTATACAATGGGAGAGGGGTCGGGGAGAGGGTGCACGCGAAGCGTTTCAATTGGCTAAAAGATCAAAAGCTCATTTATCCTTCTTTTTTTGCTGGATTGATTTCTTATTTAAACTGAGGTGCTTATTCTCCTCCCCCTCTCCCCCAGCCCCTCTCCCGCAAGGGGAGAGGGGAGCTACTCTCTCCCTCTGTGTGGCACACTGATGAGTGGTACTCTTTTTATGTGGCAGATCTCGAAAGGCCAAAGAAAGGCCAGTAGCCAATATCCTATCGATCAACATTAACGGGAAAGCAGAGTTATGGATAACAGGGGTAAGAAAAAAATCTTCTTCTATCGGGTGGGTGGTGTTCTGCTGAGTTTTATTGCAGTTATTTTAATTTTTAGAGAGTTCTTTCCTGAATACCTTGGTGAAGCAATCTATAGTTGGGCTGCCATCGCAATTTTGATAGCCGCTCTAAAAGAAATGAGTAAAAGAAAAAAGTCATAGACGAGCAAAACCAAGATCATGAAGCGCAAATGGCGCCAATATTCTATGAAGCCTTAAGTCTACTTTTTAGTATCAATCGCTGAAATCCGGTCAGTACTTGATGGAATGGGTGGTCTATCTCTATCAGCTATAGGTTATATATGTTGGTGATCCTGCTTAGATGGATAAGAAACCGGTATCTTTTACTTAGGCGTTCATTGGTTTGCTAAATGGACTCTCAGGTGTCGATCTCTCATGCTCTGGAAATCAGAGGTTGGGGAGGTTATGATGTCCCCACTGTTGAAATTCGAGGGATCGATCATGGAAAATAGATTTTCTTCAACTCTGCGCCGCCTTTTTTTTGGGCTGGTGTTTACACTCTCCCCATTCATCACAACTGCCGCTCCCACCAATCAGCCTTCAGTCACAACCTCGGGTGAGCCGGCCGATGCGACCATGTCATGGTCCCTCTCCACCACTGATACGGATCAATACACCCCGTTATACGACACTGAGGATGCCATCTCGGTTGAGCTGAGCATCCGTGTGGATGCGTCCTCTGTGGGGGCTGAACGTAATCTCTACCTGGTTGCCCGGGCTCAGGATAATTGGCATATGCGGGATAGCGAGGGGCGCTGGCTCAACTGGAACGGCCAGTTTGATGCGTTGGTTCCCTTCACCCGCAAAACACTTACTGAGACCGAAGTCATCGATGTGCACGCTGGCGGACCCTTACCGCCGGCGGAGTTTGCTGTGTATGGTGGTTATGAAGCGGACGATGGTTCCGTTATCTATAATCAGGACCCCTTGACCTTTATCGTCTTCGATACCGACAATCCCACCCTGCACCGCTTTCGGCACAATGTCATGCTGGAAGGCTACTTGTCCGAAGCGATGATCGCAGCCTATGCAACGGATCGTCCACTGCCGGATACAAGTCGTGAGGATTTCAGCCCGGCGCCGATAGACAGTATTAATCCGATATCTCTGACCAACACACAGGAGCAGGGGGTGGATGAGGCGGATTTGATCAAATCCGATGGGGTCCATTTCTATCGGTTTGGCTACTGTGGCTCAAGCACCAATACCTATTTCCGAAAGTGTCTCTTCACGTACGCCATAGAGGAGCAGCCCGCTTCAAACCGATTGTTGAATGAGGTCGGAATACCGGGGGTGGGCGATGTTGAAGGCATCTATCTCCTCAACCAACTCGGTGAAGGGCTCTCCGATATGGTGGTGACCGTCGGAGGAGACACCGTCAATGACTATGTGGATATTGGCTTCTTTGGGTCGTTATCGATCTGGGATGAGCCCAGATACTGGTCGCATGGCACCAGTGAGGTGAACCTGTTTCGTTTGGACTCCGCAGATGCGCCAACCCATGAACGTACATTGAGCTTTGACGGTGCAATGATCTCCAGTCGGGTCATCGGCAATACACTCTACCTGGTTACCCGTTATACCCCCTATCTCGATGGTCTGGATCAATACGCTGAGTACACAGGACAGTTTCAACACAATCGTACTCTGTTGGAGAGCGCTACTTTAAGTCAGTTGACTCCAACCTCTACCTTAGGTGATGAACCGGAACCTCTTATCGACACGGAGAGCTGTTATCTGGCACCAAGCGCCACCGTCGGACTGTTGGATCCCACCATCATCAATATCATCGCCGTTCCACTGGCGGATCCTGACAGCTACCAAACCAGCTGTTTCATCGGTACCTCGGAAGTGCTCTATGCCTCACAAGAGGCGATCTATCTGGTTGCAGAGGGTGCCGGTCAAACCCTTCTCGACAACGGTGAATACACTTCGATAAATGAGGTCCACAAACTGGCGCTGGTGAGTGATTCAGAGAACGGCATGGCCGCCGAATACCGCGGCTCAGCTCAGGTGTTTGGTCATCTTGGTTATGAAGCAGATTACAAATCCTACCGTATGGGTGAGTATCAGGGGGTGTTCCGTATCGCGACATCCCACGGCTACCTGGGTTCGGTAAACAGCTCCACCAGCGTAACCCTGTTGCGTGAAGTGGCGGGTGGCGGTCGACTGGAAGTGACCGGTAGGCTGGATGGACTGGGGCGACCGGGAGAAGCACTTTACGCCAGCCGCTTTATTGGTAACCGGGGTTACCTGATTACCTTCAAAAAGGTTGATCCCCTGTATGTGCTGGATCTCACCGATCCGGAGAATCCCGTATCGTTAGGCGAATTGGAGGTGTCGGGCTACTCGGAATATCTCCACCCTGTGGGAGAGAACTATCTTCTCGGTATTGGTAAGGAGGCTGTTGATGCGGAGGGCTCGGGTGACCGGGGAGGATTGGGTTTTGCCTGGTTCCAGGGGGTGAAGGTCTCCCTGTTCGATGTCTCTGATCCCACCACCCCAACAGAAGTCAACTCACTCATATTGGGCGGCAGGGGAACCCACGCAACGATCCTGAACCAGCCGCATGGAATTGCTTCACTACCCCAGACAGATACACTGCCGATGCGCTTTTCCATTCCGGTGGATCTGTATGATGAACCTCCCAGCTCGAGTAATCCGCAACCCAATGCTGTCTGGGGATGGACTCATTCCGGCCTCTACACGTTCGATATCCGGTTGGGTGATACCCCTGGTGTCGAACTCGTAGACCGGTTCGTGGTAAGAGATAGTGGTTTGAGTAGTTACTCACATGGTGTTTGGAATGACCGGTCTGTCATCCTGGGGGATAGTGTTCACTATCTGCATGGTGAATCACTCTACTCATCGAATCTGCCGGCGAGGGAGTAACCGATTTAACCACCATGCTTCAATGCTGCACAGGGAGGTGCAGCCAACTCAAAGAGCGCCGGCGGATGCATCGGATACCCATCCTAAGTCTGCTTTCTCAGGATCAATAGCAAACTCTGTTGGCTAAATAAAGCAATTGCGATTCAATCTGTCTCTTTCCGTTTCAGAAGCGGTTCCAGTAGATCCATTGGCAGAGGAAAAACCAGTGTGTGGCTCTTGTCGCCGGCCACTTCGGTGAGCGTCTCCAGGTATCTGAGCTGAATCGCCTGGGGTTGTTCGGCGAGGATTTTCGCCGCTTCGACCAGTTTTTCGGCCGCCTGCTGTTCGCCTTCCGCATGGATCACCTTGGCTCGTCTCGCCCGTTCCGCCTCGGCCTGGCGGGCAATTGCCCGGATCATACTGTCGTCCAGATCCACATGCTTGATCTCCACATTGGAGACCTTGATTCCCCAGGTGTCGGTCTGTTGGTCGAGGATATTCCTCACATCGTTGTTGAGTCGTTCCCGTTCTGCCAGCATCTCATCCAGTTCATGCTGACCGAGTACGGAACGCAGGGTGGTCTGGGCAAGCTGACTGGTAGCCGCCATATAGTCCTCAACCTGGATGATCGCCCGCTCCGGATCGAGTACGCGGAAGTAGACCACCGCGTTGACCTTGACCGAGACATTGTCACGGGAGATCACATCCTGTGAGGGTACGTCCAAGACAATGGTTCTCAGGTCAACCCTGACGAACTGCTGGATGACCGGAATTATGATGATCAATCCAGGCCCCTTTACCCGCCAGAAGCGACCCAACATGAAGACCACGCCTCGCTCATACTCTCGCAGAATCTTCAGTGCAGAGGCCAGGAAGGCAATCAGTATAAATAGAACAACCGCATAGACGTAGAGCGTCATGATCACTTCTCCTTATCAGTCGGCATAACTTTCAGTATCATTCCATCTCTGCCGGTAATCTCTACCCGCTGATCTTTTTTCAGGGGGTGTGCCGATTGGGCCCGCCAAATCTCGCCGTGGACTCTGATATCGCCTTCACCACTGAAATCTTCAACCACCACGCCTTCACTGGTCAGCATCTCCTCACGGCCGCTCACGACAGGGCGGTTGCGTGACTTGATCGCCATGCCGATGACAAAAAACATGATGAAGGCGCTGCTGGCGGCGACGCTCAATATCAGTGGGAGTGACAGGCCATAACCGGCCTGGTCGGTATCGATTAGAATCAATGAGCCGATGATGAAGGCGGCCACACCGCCGATACCCAGGGCGCCGAAACTGGGTACGAAGGCTTCCGCCGCCATCAGTGCGAATCCGAGCAGGATCAATGCGACACCGGCATAATTGATCGGTAGCAGGTGAAAGGCGTATAGGGCCAACAGCAGGGCGATCGCGCCCACGGTGCCGGGCACGATGGAACCGGGATTGGCAAATTCATAGATCAGTCCATAGATGCCGACCAGCATCAGGATGTAGGCCAGGTTTGGATTGCTGATAATGCTCAAGAATTGGCTTTGCCAATCAGGCAGATGTTTCTCCAGGATAATGTTTTGCGTATTCAGGCCCTTTTTGCCGAGCGGGAGCACGACCTGTTTGCCATTCAGCTCAGCGAGCAGGGTGTTGATGTCTGCCGCAACCAGATCGATCACACCCAGCTGCAGGGCGTCCTCCGCAGAGAGGCTGGCCGCTTCACGCACCGCCTTTTCCGCCCAATCGGCATTTCTGTTTCGCAGTTTGGCGAGACTGCGTATGTAAGCAGCTGCATCGTTGATCGCTTTGCTGTTTTTGGCATCCGTTGCAGGGGGTGGGGCACTCTCCTGCTCAGCTTCTGCGTTGGGCTTCTCAGGACGGGTGTTGGGTGTGCCACCCAGGGATACCGGTGTGGCGGCACCCAGGTTGGTAGCCGGCGCCATGGCGGCGATATGGCTGGCGTAGAGTATATAGGTGCCGGCACTGGCGGCTCGAGCGCCACTGGGCGCCACGTAGGTGACCACCGGAACCTGGGAGGCGATGATCCGTTTTATGATCGCCCGCATCGAAGTGTCCAGGCCGCCCGGAGTATCCATCTGCAGCAACACCAGCTCTGCAGACTCACTCTCCGCCTTGCTCAGTGCTCTGTCCAGGTAGTCTGCAGTAGCGGGGCCGATGGTGCCGGAGACCTCGAGCAGCAGAGCCTTTGGGCTTTGTGTTTCAGCATACAGCCCTGTGCTGCTGATACAGAGGAAGAGATATAATGACAGGGTGTATCGAGCCACAATCCACTCCACGATGTTTAGGGACCTCCGACTCATCGTGATACCGGGAAATGAGTAATCCTGCGACTTGACCAGTCGGGACCCCGATACCATCAGGGGATGAAGCATAAATCGATCAAAGAGGTCTTTATTATTCTATTTTAGACCCATAGCCGGCTCCGGGTGTTCCCTGGAACCGGTCAGTTGTAGGCGAATGGTTTTATAATTATGTTTATTAACTGTTTTTTTGTGACAACAAAACCAATACAGGGATGCAGATGCGTGGTATTGATCGGGTCAGGCTATGAAGCGATTTAACTTTTGTCCCCATTGCGGCAACGAGGGGTTGGATTGGCGTGAAGCAAAACAGTGGTTTTGTAACCAATGTGAATTTACCTATTTCCATAACTCCGCCGCTGCGGTCGGCGCAGTGCTGAGTTTTCAGGATGAGATTCTGTTGACTGTGAGAAAACATAATCCCTGTCAGGGTATGTTCGATCTGCCAGGTGGTTTTGTTGACTATCATGAATCTCTGGAAGCCGCTCTGAGCCGGGAGATCAGTGAAGAGTTGAATCTGCTTGTCAGTGAGACCAGCTGGCGTTACTTGTTCTCTTATGGCAATCGCTACCTCTATGCCGATATCCAATACTACACCACAGATGCGTTCTTTCTTTTACGGCTGGAGGAGAAACCGGAGATTGTTGTTGGTGATGATGTGGCTGAAACAAGATGGATCAAAACCAATCAGATCGCACTGGAGGATATTGGTCTTGAATCGGTGCGGAATGCGGTAGGACGGTTTATACAAACTGACTCATAACTCATCAGAGCGGGGCACTGCGGATCGATATGGTTCAATTGCTGAACTCATCATCCGATTGCTTTGAATGGGTGCCACTCAGATAGAGCTTGTTGCAACGAAGAGGGATCAGTCCGGAACACAAGAAAAAGCGCCTCAGGGCCGATAGGTTCCGGCCACATTTTCACCGCTTTCCGGGATCTCCAGATAGACACAGGTCAATTGCAGGTCCTCATCGAAGCTGGTATCGCAATAGAGGCGATCACCCACCACAGGATATCCGATACCACTCAAGTGTCTTCGGATCTGGTGCTTACGTCCGGTATCGATCTCCACCTGGAGCAGCGAGCGGTCCTGTTGCGGGTTGTATTCAAGCAGACTTACCCGGCTTATCGCCGGGCGGCCGTCGATCGGTTGCTCGATCAGGCGGCTGTTCTCATCGGCGATGTAGTGTCCCACTACCCAGGCCTGATATCGTTTCACGATTTTTCGTTCGCGAAACAGCCGGGCCAGTTCTGTGGCGGTTCGTTTTCTATGCGCCAGAACCATCAGGCCGTCTGTGGCCCGATCCAGTCGATGTACCAGAAAGACCGGTCGTTCAGGTTTCAGGTTGGTCTGCACCCATCGATCGATTGCACAGTGATCACCCCACTTGGAGCCATGGGAGAGCATCCCTTTCGGTTTGAACCAGACACTGAAGTCACCTTCATCCGCCACCAGGCGAGCCTCTGCCGGCTCTTCGGCCAGAACTTTTTCATTGTGATAGAGGTGTAAACAGTCGCCTTGTTGCAGCCGGCTCTTGGCGCGCCGTATGCGCCGCACGCCGCCATCCCGTTCCAACCAGACGGCTCCCTTCCACATGGTTTTTTTGATGGTTTGACGGGAGAGGCCGCTGGCTTCGGCGAGTAATTCAACCGGATTTGCAGAGGCTTGATCGACGCTGATATGAAATTCGGATGGCGACATGGAGTGTGTGCAGATAACCTGGTGTGGCTTCTGGAGCAGCAGATAAGTTGGTTACAGGATCGTTAATCGATGGTTTCAAAAGATCTTAGCATGCCTTTGGGGAGAGAGGGTATTTGCGCAATTTTTGTTAACAGGCCTTAACGGCAATGCCTGAGCTCAGTTAGCGCCAAGGTGCATCATTGTGCTTAATCTAGTGTTTTGGTGGGGCCATGCCCCACCAAATAGGGTTTGAGTCAGAACCCTACAAGCGTGTATATCAACAGGCAAAGATTCAAATCTTCAGTAGCTGGACAATGCGCCATCGGTTTCACAGTGAAGGGTGGCGTTCTGCACATTGACCTTTACGGGTTTGTCCGATTTTTCAACGACCAGGGTCATCATCTCAAGGCTGATCACAGGCAGTAAAATGCACTCATCGGAGGGGGCTGCGTCGATGATGGTGACGACCAGATCTTCTGGCTGGGTTGTGTCTACATCGGCAACCATGGCCTGAAAGCCGCTGCTGGGTTTCAGGCCAAACCCCCCGACAATAACTTGTGAGGTGTTAAAATACACATCTGGCGGACCTGTTAAGCACGGGTTGTCCTGCTCGAAAGGCCTCTCTGTAGGAAATAGGCAGTTTATGCCATTGGCTGGTAGTAGTTCGTTATAGTAGAAGTTACCCCAGTCAGCCTCTGTTGTGATGACATTCACCCAGGGATATTCGTGAGGCATGATGTATTGAAGTTGCAGAACTTTGAAGTCTCCGGCCTGAATTGGGGTTACCGGTAATAGAGAGCATAGCGTGAGATAGCGCAGAGTTTTTTTCATGATATCTTCCTTAATAACCTTTCCTTGTAATAAGCGGTGATATCTAAACGATTTTCTCCGGTTGTGTAAAGTCAAGATTCTCAACGCTATTTAAAATGATTTGTTCTCTCTCTTTATGAAAAAACAGTCTGCTTAAACCATTCGGTATTCACTTCACGCCGGTATCCTAGCGAGTAACTTATCGGATAGATTCACTATAAAGTTACCTGGACTCACTCTGCAAAAAGCAGGATTATTTGGTCCTGCGGGGCGTCCTTTGGTATTGGCACGGGTATTGTGCAACAACAAACCCGATTTGGAGATTGGTTGCCGATAAAGAGATTCAATATTCAGATCGAAATCAAACAGGCCCTAGAAGACCAATTCTGAGTTTTCGTCGAGCAGGGATCTGAACTCGTCCAGGTCTAATGCTGATGAACGCTCTGTTGTTGAATCAAGCTTGTGTGATGACAGTGACTTGGAATCCAACCGCATTGTCTGTTTGATTTTTAACAGCTCCAGATTATATAAGTAGTGACGGTCCCTGATCAGCAGACGTTTATAGATACGAATCATCCGCTCATCACTCGGGTTTTTTGGTGGTGTATGCTGATCTATTTTCAGTTTTAAAACATCACACTGTTTCAATGTGGAGAGTGAGTAGGATTCCAGATTGCTCATGGTGTCATCCCATTTGGGCTTGGTCGTTAATTATTAAACCTAAACAAGCATCACTTCTTGTTCAAGTAATCAGGGTAGTAATAACCGGTTTATGTTGAAATAGCAGAAACTATGCCAAGCAAATGAAAACAATCACTTACTACAGAATAGTGTTGATATTGTAAAAGGATTCGACAGAATCGGATTTAATTTCCGATCGGTTGAGTGCCGGCTGTTTTGGATCAGATCAAGCCGTTCACTCTCTGGATTGAGTGTGGCTCGGTGCAACTGGAGTCCATGGCGATACTGGATTTCAATGCTTGCTTTGATACCGCCTGAAGATTTCAATCCAAGTGGAAATCTCCTCTGTCCATAGACAAAAGCTGAGTTTCTTCGGTTTGTAGATCAGTTCTTACAATAACCAGGCATCAGCCACAAAAAAAGTGATCAACAGGGGAAACAGTATTGAGATGAAAATACTACCGAGTCCTGAGGCGATTTCCGCGCCGGTCAGAAACCAGGGCTGATCAGTCCAGCGCTCCATGACATGTTCACGATAGTCTTTGTTGAAGAGAAATCTCCAGCCAACCAGGTAATCGATATAGCTGGTATTGCGGTAGGGGCGTACAGCGTTAGAGTTCATGGTCTTATCTCTCAAATCGGCTGTTGCGACTTAATGTCGGCAGAGGAACAGTGCGGCTGATGACCGGCAGGCCTGTAGAGCTATGCGGCAGGCTGGATCAACCAATCGGTTTGACACTGCCGTATGGTCTCAAATAAAGATTGCAGGAATATGACTCTATTGTTACGAAAAGGTGTATGTGTTTGTATTTCAACACCTTTGATCGATTAAAGATGAATAATGAAAAGTGCATTTATTTCTGATTTTTCAGGCTGATATCCATGTCTCTTCATCTTCTCACTGCGACACTGGGAGATTGCTTTGATCCATTTGGGGATCAAGCCTAAGAGCAGTTTGGTTTTAGTGGCGATTTCCATTCTGCAATTACACCTCCGGCGACTGTTATCAAGGTTCTACTTGAATCATCCCTGTCGATTCTGAAGCTGACTGAAAAAAACTGAAACGAATCTGAATCCAACTGCCGACACCCCCCGTATAGGTTAGTGAAAGCTGAAACAACAGTTCTCAATATTCAAAACGAGGAGATATAAGATGAAAACATTAATTGTCACTGCAGCAATGATTCTTTCAACCAACCTGTATGCCAGTCCCTTTGATGTGACCGGCCAGAACCCGGATCTGTACGACGGCCATGCAAATTCCACCATGCTGCCGACCGCAGTTCAGCCTGGAATCGGCGACTCATACGGCAGCTCCATTCTTCACTCCGGTGGCTATGCCAAGACCAGCCATACTGTGCAGGGTGGTATTGATGAGGGTTATGGCAGCGTTCTGATCGATGTGGGCACTCCGCTGAATTGGTAATGTCTAAGCCTGAGAACCCTGAGTTGCGGCCTTGCCGTACCTCAGGGGGAATGAGCAGTATGAGCAAAGGACCGAGGTATTGTGTCTGTCATGAGGTGGCGAGTCTGGTGATTCTCGCTGCCAAGTGACAGGCAGGATACCCCTTGCTCATGCTGTGGATTCGTGTTGGCAGGCCCGAAACACGCTCCCTGTGTATTCATTTCAAGAGGTCCATTGTGCAGCCTCAGATACCTGTACTACTGGTCACGCTGGCCATCATGTTGTCGTCCTGTGCCGCTGTCGATAACAAAACGACTCAACAGCACCGTCTGATTCCGGAAGCCGCTATGGCTCAGGTGCGATCCGAGACGATGAGGCTTATCGAACGGATGCTAGAGGAGGAGTTTGTTCCCGGATTGAGTGTTGCCCTGGTCAACAGGGAGGGGGCTTTGTGGCTGGAGGGGTTTGGCGAGGCAGACAGCCGTTCAGGGAGTTTGGTAACGGCGGATACAGTATTCAGGGCAGGTTCTCTGAGTAAGCCGGTAACCGCACTGGGGGTGATGCAGCTGGTGGCACAGCAGCGCGTCGATCTGGATGCGCCTTTGAGTGAACAGCTTAGCCAATTCTCCATTCGAAGGCATGAGTCCTCAGCCATGCCGGTTACCCCACGTCAACTGCTGAGCCATCGCAGTGGATTACCCAGTGATCTGCGTAAAGGGATGTATACCGACACCTACTTTACCCAGGTCACCGGACTGCTCAGCAATGAGTATGCGGCCTATCATCCTGACAAGGTCTACAGCTATTCAAATCTTGGCTATGACCTGCTGGGCCATCTGATTGAGATCCAGTCCGGTAAGCCGTTTGCCGAGCAGATACAGGAGAATCTGCTGAAACCCTTGGCGATCAATGACAGTGGCTTTCAACTGACCGCTAATATGCAGCAGCATCTCTCGGCCGGGCATCTGGATGGCCAGGTAAGACCGATACCGCCGCTGCGTGACATGCCCGCATTGGGGCTCTATCTGTCCGCCCGTGATGCGGGCCGATTGCTGTCGGCGCTGCTGCGCCGGGAGGTGCCAGGCATACCGGCAGATCTACTGGAGCAGATGTGGACACCCCAAACGGTCGATGGCCAGATCTCACTGGGAGTCTCTCCCGGACTGGGCTGGTTTCTTCAGGAGTATCCAAAAACCGGCCGGCAGGTACGCCATGGTGGGAGTACCCTGTTATTTGGTGCTGAGATGGTGATCCTGCCGAAGCATGATCTGGGGGTGGTTGTGCTGGCCAATGGCGCGGGCAGCAATCGTATGGCGCGCGAACTGGCGGCAACCATCCTGGGGCTTGCCCTGACTGCCCAGGGTGGCGCTGGTTCGGTTGAGATGGCACAGCTGAATGAGCAGGATGCCTCCGGCTATGAAACCCCTTCGGGTGGTTATGCGACCGATCTTGGTCTGTTGATGGTCGACCCGGAGCGACCCAGATTGTGTGCCTGCATTATCGAGCGCATTCTCGACCTGGTGCGATTCGATGATGGCAGCCTGGGGTTGACGCAACAGAGTATCGACAGTCTGCCGGATGGCTATCAGGTGCTGGGTGATCTCCGTTTCAGATCACGTCAGATGAACGGTATGGATGTGCTGGTGGCCGATCGTCAGGGAGAGGAGATTCTGCTGGGGAATAAGATTGAATCGGATCCCTGGGAGTCGGTCTGGCGTCAACGTATTGGGAGTTATCGAACCATCAATCCCGACGGGGATTTTTCCATCCAGGATCTGCAGCTGAGTGAAGAGAGTGGTGTCTTGTGTCTGCACTATCGGGCACCCCACCTGAGTCAGAGTCTGGTGCGTTTGCCACTGCAGCCTGTTTCGGAGAATGAAGCGGTGATTCAGGGCTTTGGCAGGGGGCGGGGAGAGACGGTGCAGATTGTGACGGTGAACGGCAAGCAGTGTCTTAAGTTCTCGGGTTTCATGGGCGAGCCGGTTGAATAGCTTGCGCCCGCATGCGCATAGAACAATTCGTGGTTTTTACGAATAATTGAAATAAAAACATATTGTTAGTGGCTGATATGGGGCTCCTGCCGGGGGCTGAGGAAGCGTAGGGATTGAGTTCCCCACAGAGGCGTAACACTTGTTGCGGCAAGCCGCAGCCAGCCGATTGAGTAACCACTGAACAGATCGGTGCCAGGCATTTGCCCTGATGCCCCGTTGTCGAGCTTGCTGTGCAGGCTTCGGGTCAGTACCCTTGAGGATTGGTTTCAATCCCTCGGAGGGGGCAATGGCGAATGGGGATATAGATCAGCAGGATGCGATTAAGCAGCGCAATCAGGAACTCGAAGCGCTGTTGGCCGCCTGTGCGTTAAACGATCGTAAGGCCTTTGCCCGATTATATCGGATGACATCGGCGAAACTATATGGCGTGGTTCTGCGTATATTAGTTAGAGACGAGTGGGCTCAAGACTGTTTACAGGATGCCTACATCAAGATCTGGAACAACGCTGACAGCTATCGGGCTTATCTGGCGGCGCCGCTGACCTGGATGTCGACGATTGCAAGAAATCAGGCGCTGGACCTGTTACGCAAACGTAAACGGGAAGTCATGGAGAGCGACGATAAGGGCTTGCCGGAGCTGGTGGATGATGCACCCTTGCCGCTGGATGGGCTGACCAACAGCGATGAGGGCAGACGCCTGGAAAGGTGTCTGGGTGAATTGAAGGAGCAGCAGAGGCAGGTGGTTGTTTTGGCCTATTTCAAGGGTTTGACCCATGATGAATTGGCGTCCCATACGGATACACCGCTTGGTACGGTTAAGACATGGATACGTCGTGGTTTGAATCAACTTAGGAGGTGTCTGGAAAATGATGCCTGAAAACGAACATTACGATAGCACGACACAGGCCGGTGAATATGTGCTCGGTACCCTTGAGGGTGAGGAGCGGGCAGAGTTCGAGCGGCGGCTGCGTGACGATATCAGGCTGCAGGAAGAGGTCGATGCCTGGCAGCAGCGTTTTGCGCCGATGCTTGAGGGTATTGATCCGGTCTCGCCACCGGATGCCGTGTGGCAGGCGGTGGAGACCCGTCTCACCGATCATGGGCAGAATGACACCCGGACCGCCACTGGAACCAACTTCTGGGACAGCCTTAGTTTCTGGCGCAACCTTGGTATGGTGGCGGCCACCCTGGTATTGGCTTTTGGCGTCATGCTGATGACTCAGCAACCGGAAACCGGTATGAACAATGTACTGGTCGTGATGAACGACCAGGATCGCACCGGCTGGGTGGTTGCAGCCAAGCCTGACCATGGGTTTGTCAATGTCAGTGCGGTGGAGCCCTCCCAGTTGCCAGCCGGAAAGGCCTGTCAATTGTGGATGGAGGATCAGCATGGGAATCTACATCCTGTCGGGGTGTTGCCTCATGATGGTCGGCATGAAATGCCCCTGCCGATGATGCCGAAATCGGAGAATGTATTTAAGGTATCGGTCGAGGAGATGGACGATATGCCTACAGAGAAACCGCACGGTGAAATCGTCTTCGAAGGAAAACTGACTGAGATATAAGCCTCAACAGACTCTTGTTTAGCTAACCCTATGCATTGAAAGCCCGGATGAAAATCCGGGTTTTTTTTGTTTATTTGTCACTCAATTGCTCAGAGTCAATTGGATCCAGGCCGCATCTTGTATACTCCTGCGCTGTTTAGTGGCGCCAGTTAAGGATGTCGTTTACTGCGGGTTATGCTTTGTTCTGGCCTGATCGGGCGGTTCTCATGGAACAGACTCAGTGATGCGTTACACTAGATATTACGCAGTATATGTTTAATGCGGCCCTGACAACGAGAAACTCTCAACTAAGCAGGCTTTAAGTCATGGCTTGAAGAATGGGTAAATTGAGTAGGTATGTATCCACTTATCGACTGAATTTTGTAATCCATACTTCAGTAAGAACAGAAAATGGACAAACCAAACATCCTTGCAGTGCTCTGGGATTAGGTTGCTGGGATTGGTGACAACATGAGTTTTTCTGCATGCGCCTGAACAGAGAGAGGCCCATCTTACCGGGACTTGACTCCTATCGGGGGCGTTATACATACCTGGCGGTACTGGTTGGTGCGGCACTGATTGCGTTTGCCTTTGTGGGTTGGAGTCTGGTCAAGTCCTCTACCCAGGCGCAGATTTCAAACATTAGTTCCCGCACCCTGGCTTCTGCGGTCCTTGCGGATGCCCAGACACAGCTGAGTTTGATTGAAAACCATCTGCAGCGAATTCTGATCGATCCTGTCAAGGAGGAGCCGCAGGATATCACTCATGGGTTAATCCAGCTGGAGCAGGTTCTGTCCGACCTGTCAGAGTCGTTGCAGCGACTGCCTGCCGGAAACTCGGATGTTGCTCAGGCCCTGCAGACCGACCAGCAGCATCTAAAGCGACAGATCAATCAGTTGATCAAGGTGCGACGGGATGTGCAGGCTTGGTTTCCCGCCATGCAACTGATGCTTGATGAGATGTATCCCTACAATCAGAGGGTGTTGGGTAATCTGCAGTTGCTGCAGCATGAAATCCAATCTGACGATGAAGAGCCGATGGACCTGATCACTCAGCTCTCATCAATGCAGCGGCTCTGGTTGGGACTGACCGGGGAGTTCCGGTTGGTGATTGCAAATCGATTTGGCATCTTTCTGGCTAAATCCAATCCGGCGCCCGAGGAGCGTTACGAAACGATCGTCACCTACTCTGCCCGTTTCATCCAGCGTCTAAAGATTTTGCAGGATCATTTTCATCAACAGAACAGTGATTTTGTGGTGGCGGAATCCCTGCGTGGTATTGAAACGGATTATCTTGCCTGGATGGCTGACTTCAATCAGGTCAGGGAAGTTATGCAGAAGCCGACCTGGCGCCAGGATCTGAACTTCATGCAGCAGCAGGTCACGCCGGTGTTCAATGAGATGCGGCAGAAATTGTCGGTTGTTGACCTGAGTCTGGACACCCAATCCGCAGAGGATATTACCCAGCTTACACAGACAGCGAAGCGGCTCTCCGTCTCTATCCTGGTGATGGCAGTTATGGGCCTGATGATGTTGGTGCTCGCCTACCTGTTCATCAAACGAAATCTGTTGCAGCCGATTGCGGATACAGCGCATGCCTTGAAAATGGAAGCCAGCGGTTCACTGGATGTGGCAAACCATCCAAGTTCCAATCTCAGAGAGACCCGCGATCTGGTGGATGCATTCAGTGAGATGCGTCGGCAGGTACACAGCCGGCAGAATCATCTGGATCATATGGCGCATCATGATGCACTGACCCAGCTGCCAAACCGGATTCTGTTTCGGGATCGTCTCTCCCATGCCCTGGAGATTGCCCTCAGAGGAGAGCTCATGGTGGGCTTGATGTTCCTCGATCTGGATCGATTCAAGCAGGTCAATGACAGCCTCGGGCATCTGGTCGGGGATGAGCTGTTGAAGGTGATCGCGGAACGGTTGACGTCACTGATGCGCAGTTCCGATACGGTGGCCAGATTGAGTGGCGATGAGTTTGCGATTCTGATTGAGGGGATCAACAGTCGGGAGGATATGGAGCCTCTGGCAGACAAGATACTCAATGCCATCAAGCAACCGATCAATATTGCCGATAATGAACTTCGTATCTCGGCATCCATCGGCATAGCCATTGCGCCACACGACGATATCTCTGTTGAGCATCTGTTGAGAGATGCGGATGCCGCGATGTATGAGGCAAAACGCCAGGGCCGCTCGGCGTATCGTTTTTTCAGTGGTGAGATGACCAAGCGGGCCTCGGAGAGCCTGATACTGGAAAATGAAATACGTCAGGCGGTGGAATCAGAGCAGTTTATCTACCACTATCAGCCAATCGTTGAGACCCGCACCGGGCGACTGTTCTGTTTCGAGGCGCTGTTACGCTGGGATCATCCCGATCGGGGATTGCTGGATCCTGAGGTGTTTCTCGATGTATTGGATGAGACAGGCCTGATCAACACACTGTTTGAACCCATGCTGGCCCATGCAATCGCCTTCCAACAGCAGCAGAGCAAGGAGCGAAAAGAGACGGTGGCAGTCTCGATCAACCTCTCCGCACGACTGCTCAACGACCCAGCCTTTTGTCGGGGTCTGCTTGAGAGCCTGGTTTCCGGAGAGGTGCCGCTGGGCAGCCTGATTCTGGAAATTACCGAAGATACACTCACCCAAGAGCTGGCGGAAGCCGATGTCTTTCTGCAGCAGGCCAAAGCACTTGGTGCACGTATCGCACTGGACGATTTTGGTACCGGTCAGGCATCCCTGAGTCATCTGCGACAGTTTCCCTTCGACATACTGAAGATCGATCGTGATTTTGTGAAAAATGTAAATGTGGATAACTATGATGCCAGCCTGGTGACCGCCATGATTCAGTTGGCGCATGCATTCCAGATCGATGTGGTGGCCGAGGGTGTGGAGAGTCAAGCTCAGCTGGCCTTTCTCCAGCAGCAGGGGTGTGACTATATCCAGGGGTATCTGATCGGCATACCGCAACATGCAGAGGAGCCATTGGATTCGATCAGTGAGATTCCCCTGTTTCAGACCTGAGTGTGCTGGTCAGCAGGCGGTACGCCTGTGGGGTAGGCCAGGAAGGTATGAGGACTGATTCCAAGTTACTGAATATCTTGTGATTTAGATTGGGTCACCGTTTTCGGTCGAAGGGTTTCTTTGGCTCGCCTGGCGACAGAATGGATTAATTCCTGTTTCATATTCTGTGTGCGGTAGATAAACCTTGACAGCGTCATCAAAGTGCCGTAGATTTCGCGCTCCACTTTGCAAGTGATTGCCCATTTAGGGTGTCTTTGTAAAGTCCTGTCCCCATCGTCTAGAGGCCTAGGACACTGGCCTTTCACGCCGGTAACAGGGGTTCGACTCCCCTTGGGGACGCCATACATTTCAATGACTTAGGTCATTTCCTGGCTCCAAGATCATGTAGTACGTATCCAGTACGTAACACCAATTCTCAGTACGTAATCCCGTGTGTAATTACGTACTAATTCCAAATTATCACCCCTCTGAGATGTGCTGGCGCTCCATAACCGTATGTGCAGCCTTGTCTAAAGTTAGCACTAGTACGGTTTGGTTGATGCCTTCTCTGTCTGCAGAAGTTTAGGCTTGATAGGACATGATTGAAAATAGGATCTTAGTTAGCCTGACAACGGTGAGAGCTACCCAGGGTTTATTTCGCAAAAGCAGACCTAATGCATGGCCCATTATGCAGGCAGGAAACGGCCAATCTCCCTTAATCTGTTTCTTGTTTGGCACCCATTCTTAGTTTGGTATCTAGTGGCCTCTGGACTCTGTAATACCATAGCGTAAAGCCAAATATAGATACTAGAAAACCAAACCATATATAAATTCTACCCAAAAATAATAAATCTCTAAGTTGATTGATTAGTTGGGTTTGTCGTTTTAATGTTATCTTCTTCTCAGCAACTTTTAAATTAATTTGAAGGGTAGCATCTTCTGTATCATTAATCATTTTCTTGATCTCAGCATCAGAATATCTAACTACCATTTGATCTATTGCTTGTGAGCTGCATTCATTATGTTCATTGATTGTGTTATTAACAATTTCATTAAGCTCAACAGTCTTCTTTTGAAGTGCTTTAATTTCTATCGTTAATTGAGCTTGTTCAATTTCAGTTGCATATACTTTATCCTCCAAATCACTTGTTTTAGTCTCTAATATGTATATTGAAAATAACATGACAATGAGTCCAGAAAGAGCAATGAATTTATACAAGTTATCTGTCGGTAAATTTGGGATCATTAATCTCTCCGTTATTTTGATTCATATTTTGACAAGTAATAAGAGCATTAGAGCATGATGTCATAGACCTCTCCACTTTCGTGGTCGCAGACACCGTGGCCATGTCCACCTACGCCAATTGATAATATACATTTAATGTGCGAGCCTCTTCTTCCTGTGGCATGCCTGTAGCCCGAAGCATCCACTTTACTTGACGAGTTTCCAGAAGATGAGCTGATTGCTTGTGAGGACGGACTTTGGTTAACTAAAGTGCCTTGGCTAGTTTTAATGGCTGTTTTGTCAACAACATATTTTTCCTTAAAATTTTCATTAGTTGGGCCATTATCGATAGTGACACTACCGGAATATGGCCCATCATAATTTAATATTCCTAAAATATTTTACCCTCATGAAGCCAGAAATCTCGAGTTATGAACACTCCAACTTTTGGGAGACCCTCAGCTACAAATAAGATAAGAATTCCTGAGTGCATTAATAGTTCAAAACTAATATTTTCAGAATATTTTCGCTTAGCAACACAATCTATGTTAAGCCATCATGGTTTAGCTCTATGCTGTTAGTGTTTTAGCGTAAGCTACTTGGTGGTTATTATTTTAACATTTGTGTTGATCTATTTTTATACAAAGTTCTAAATTCAAGCCTAGCTATTCATCAAAGTTAGTTTCTTTCAATTCTGCACATACTCCATCTAAGGTGGGGAACATAGATCCTGAAGTTATTCCCATAATCCTAAGTTCATTGATTGTAAACTCTCTTTCATTAGCTGGGATGTCTATCGCTTTTAAATACCATATCCCATCTTTTGTGGATTCAGCCATACGAATATATGCTTCAATATCATAGATATTTGTTATAGTTGTTTTAGATTGCTGAGTAATTAATCTTGGGTTATCTATTGCAATAAATTCGCTTAGTGATAAATGAAGCATGGCAGGATCAAGATGTTGAATCTGTTGATTGTTTTTTGTCCATTCCTCTATATTAAAAATATATATTCTTACATTCTCGCTACCTGTATGGTTTTTTGGCCAGTCCTTAAATGCAAAATACGCAGCTATATAGGGTGAGAGTGTCCAGTCAAGTAACGGGGTAGGGTAGCCATGATGTTGAATTAGATTAAAAAATGAGCCATTTTCATTTGAGTTATTTAAATTAAAATAATGAGTCGTCATCGCACTGAGTCTACGATGTAGCTGCTGAACATCATTTGAAACAAACCTCAGCATTTCAAATCTTCCTCTTCTATGAAATGATGTTGTTAGTGGCCAAGGTTTTTTTTGTCCTCTATATAAGTAATTATATTTAGAATTATCTGATACAAAATTTTTAAATTCCTTCCAACTCATAGTTTCTGATTGAATATTAGATTCTGTGAGTTCTTGTTTTGTGCTAGATTCAAAGTTTATATCAATTTCAATATTAGTCTTTGCTTTAACTCGATTGGATTTTAAGTTAAGTTTTAGTAAATCATTTTCAAACAGAATTTTTACTTTTGCATTTTCGGGTGGTGATGAAATATTTGGATATAGTCCCTTTATCTTTTTCCATGTGGTAGGAAGTCTATTAAATTTGTCGACAACGTCGATCTTAACGTTCAGTATTTGCAAGGGCTCGTTGGTATTGGTGATGTAATAGAAGGTGAATAGTGGAGTATCAGTATTTTTAGGAATAAAGTATGCTCTTATATAATATTGATTTTCAATTTCATCAATGTTTAGTATCAAATAGCCTTGTTCACTGCCGCTATATTCACCATGCCACTGTCCTTTCATAGTGCCACCATATTTGCTAATTAATAATTAGATAATGAGTTATAGTAATTGATTGATTTGAAGTTCTTTGATAATGCCTCTTGAAATACTTGCGGCAAATGTGTCATCTGTCGTAGAGGATATTCCTTGTGCAGAGGTGGTTGAGCTGCCAATCATAACTTTGTCCATCGTCTTTAAGTCATAAAGAATGTAACTATATAGATCATTCCTTGAGTACATCAATTTAGTGGATTCCAGGCTGTAGGCTGTTATCGTGTTTTCTATTATGTCCGTTTTGTATGTATTGATGTTTGAATCATATGTAATTAATAAAACTCCATCAAAGTCATTTCCCTTAAGTGTTTTTTCTATTGCTGTCTTATCATAAGACCTCGTAGGTAAGAATAGATCGAGAGCTCCTTTGCATTTGGCGTCATTGTCTTTAATTTTGCTGCAAAGCATTGGCTGAAGATATTTTGAGTACTCGAGGCTTAGGCTGGGTGTAACAATTAAATAATTACTATATTTTATATTTTTATATTTAGGGTCTACATAAGATGTAGATTGAGTGCTTGCGCAGCCTGTCATTATGAATAACATTAGAATTATTGCTTTTTTCATTTCCTGATCCTCTGAATTGCTTTTTATTTTGTTGTTAAATTTTGTATGTCTACTTTTGCCTCATCTATACGGTCTTGTGTTGCCTGGATCTTGGTCTTATAGCTGGCAGATACAGCCTGCATCTCAGATGAAATACTTTCTTCCCAGGTTGCTCCAGCAAGGTTGTTTCTTGCGTAGAGTTTCTTTTGTCTGAGTGCTGCCAGCTCTGCATCCATTTTTCTGGTAAGACTACGCTTCCGGGCTTTGAGTTTGGTGATTTCCCTTTCCAGCTTCTTGATCTCTGTCCTGGTGCTGATCGCCTCAAGCTGCTCTGAGTACTCCTCACGAGAACTAGGGGTAGGGTCGGACTGCTTCTGTGGCTTTACTGTAATAACCTCTGCAGCGTCACCACAGGGCCGTTGGCTGAAGGTAGGCTTGCCATGTTCATCCAGGCATTTATAGATTTCTGCCTGAGCGAGGAGGGGGAGAGTGGAAGCTAGAAAGGGAATGATCCATTTCACAGGAATATCTCCATATTTTTTGGTTATAAAAATCACTATACCAAGAAATGAACTCTATTTAGAAGCCTGAAGGTACCCTGTAAGGTCTTCCGCATTACTTTCTATTGAGGAAGATAATTCTTCTACAGCATACAGAAGAGCTCCTCTGGTCACTGGATTATCAATGACGGGAACATCATTCTCATCTATTTGACCCAGAACTTTAGCAATACCATGAATGCCTGCAGCTGCTCTTTCGATGGATTCAGATTTACGTTGGGATAGGTTGGTCATAATGGTCTCCTTTGTTCAGTAGTGTGGTTATAGTTATAACCCATTGTTAGCCAAAAGAGGACCAACTGATGCTTACCAATACTGTAAATTAATGCTTTACATATAATCACTTACAGCGTCATTGATTTCATCGGCGGTCATCGATGATGCATCTATGGGGTGGGGAAGACTGAGCTTGTCCAGGATGTATTGAATCCGCTGATTTAGCTCATCCTCTGTCATCGAACTTAGTGACTTTTGATATTGATCCTCAGCCGCCTTGATGCGTCGTTTAAGCTCACTTCTGGTCAATGGTCATACCCTCCAGTGACTCCAGCCGCTTCTGTAACTCATCGCCTTCTGTTATCTGCATCTGTGCGGCTATCGCGGTCAGCAGGTCTCTACCTACATCAGGAGGCAGCTCTCCTGCAGCTATGGCTTGGAGTATCGCCTCTCCCATATCGGACAGGCTCTCTGCTTTTGTCAGGGCGGATAGTTTGACTGTTTCAGCTTGTGGCCTGAGTGGGGGGAGTAGTCGTTCCAGGCAGAGCTTCAGTGCCTGCAGATCGCCTCCCAGGGCCATATTGACAGCCGTTTGAATCAAATCATCGGCGTGCGGCTCCAGTTTGGCTCTCAATTCGGATACTTTGCTAGACCCTTTGCGGCGACCCTTCGGATTGCCTGACTGGCCTGGTTTGAATTTTGCCATTACCTGCTTATTTCCTGCTTTTTACAGATCTCATGCAGTTTTATCTCTAGTTCTGCACAAGCAAGTGATGATTGAAGAAATGCTTCAGCAATACTAACTTCACAAATGTCTTGTCCTTTGTTTTTTTTGTAGCATTCTGATCTATTATGAAATACATCAGAGAGCATCTGATTTGCCTCCCTCAATTTCTGCAAATGACCCTCTAGCACTTGTTGATTATCAGGGCTTGGGGCTGAAGCTCTGAGATTAAGCTTGTTTAGTAGGCTTCGTTTAAAAGCAAGAATGGTCATTCTGTCGTTGCTCCTGCGTCTTGCAGCATTTGTAAGAAATCGCCTACACCATCTTGCGGAAAGTACCCGGATGTCCCAATCCCGGAGCCTGTATTGAATCGAACTTCAACGAGGTTATTGGTAAGCCCCTCACCGAAGTTATTGCGCTGTGGTGGAAGAGGTGCAGCGCCTGGTGTAGTTGAGTTGCCCTGTTCGGCCTGTTCCGCTCTAAGCTGTTGCATTCTGATGTTGTGAGCGGTCTGTAGCGCTGCAAGTGCAGCCCTGATATCAGCTGCTCCTTCGGTTGCACCTTGCCGTATTAAATTCTGAAGCTGAGATTGAAGCGCCTCACGTCGCTGCTGATACCGCAATTGCTCTGCACCAAGTACATCACCCTGTAACTCGGCAAGTTCCTGTCTGATGCTGCTTAACGTCGCTCTGGCGTCATCGTTCAATCCTCTCAATGCCGCCCTGGCTGCTCCGATCTGTTGGCGTAGCTGGTTGAGCTTTTGAGCATCGAGTACCTTCATGTTGCCGATCGCTCTTGTGGCGTTGGCGATGACTCCTCTTAAGCTATCACCATACCCCTGAGCGCCTTTTGCCCAGTCTTTAATCCTGACATCAAGTTTTTCGAGAAAGTCGTGGGTTGTCTTCAAGACATAGTGATAATCCTTAGCTGCAACCCCCATCCGTTTGAATTTCTCAAACAGGGAATCATAGGCCGCGCCGGCTGCAGCGCTGATGCCGTGATAAGTGTCATAAACCCGCTTCCAGAAATTGGCGAATCCTGACAAGCCCTGTGCTCTGGCTGCAGCAGCTTGCTGTTCTGAGTTCTGCACAGCCTGCCCGTACCCTGCTGCGGCACCACTTGCACGCTTATATCCCTTGGAGACATCTTCAGCGATTGTGGAGTGTTTCTTAACGCCAGCCAGGAAGGCATCCGCGTTTATTTTGCCCTCTCGATATTGTTTGGCCAGTTCATTGACATTTTCAGCCAGTTTTACAGTTTCATCGCCTGTTTTGTTGGAGGCATCTTTCAAATCTTTTGTTGAATCTGAAAGACTTTTTAAGTCGGATTTGGCAGAAGAGGCAGCATTCCCAAGTTGAATAACCTTGATTCCTGTCTCTTTGGTCGTTGTGCCAAGTTTTGACAGGTTAATATCCGCATTGAAGGCAGAATCTGCTGCTTTGCGAATGGCTTGCTCTGACTCAATCCAGGCTTTTCGGGTTTTTTGAAGTGCATCAGAGATTGATGTATCCCTTGAGGTTGCAGCATCAAAGAATGCTTTCACCATCTGGGTAGCACCCTTGATCTTCTCGATCAGGGTTACAAAGCCCACAGATAACAGAGAGACGCCTGACCCAACTGCTTCCATTGCTCGGCCAAGTACGTTCATTGCCCCTGTTGACTCGTTTACTGCCGAAAAGGCTGTTGATATGGAGTTTTTTAATCTATTCCAGGAGGCACTGAAGGTCTCAATTCGTTTTCCATCGTTGTAGAGGTTGTTGAGTTCCACAGTAAGCTTGGGAAGTAGCTCTTCGGCTGTCAGCTCACCTGCCTTCAGCATATCATCAAGCTCTTGGGTAGTGGCGCCGATCGCTCTGGCCGCGGCCTGGAATGCGCCAGGCAGACGTTCACCAAGCTGTCCTCTCAATTCTTCCGCGGATACCTTCCCCTTCGATATCATCTGCTGAATGGCCAGGAGAGCGCCTTCGGTGTCCGCGCTGCTCTTGCCCAGTTTGCCCATGGCGAGCGATACGGCCTCGAATATCTGCCGGCTGGCCTCACCTTCCAGGGTGGTGCCTTTTGCCGCGGCTGCAAGGGACAGGTAGGCGTTCCCGGCTTGTTTTAATGGCAGGCCCAGTTGGGTGGCTACGCGCCTCACATAGTCCAGCTCCTCTCTAGCTTTGGTGCTGCTGCCAGTGATGACCTTAAAGCCTTCATACAGAGACTGTGCACCAGTTGCCGCCTCTTTGAACCAATTAACAATAGCAATGCCGCTAATCAGCCTTAATGCGCCACCAAGCGCGCCTCCTGCGGTGGTTGCTTCCTTCACGCGGGTATTGAGTTGTGCGATATTCCCCGCAGCTGCTCCAACACTGAGTTTCAGTTTATCGACAGCTAATTTGGTCTTTGAGAATCCAGCACTGCCATCGATATTCTTGATTTTTCGGGAGAACGATTGGACTGCACCCTCAGCAGACTTTAGTCCTGATTTTAAGCCGCTGGTAATGGCTTTTAGTGTGATTTTGAGATCAAGTGCCATGTCAGCTCTCCCCCTATATTGCAATACTGTTGTTACGAGCCCAGGCCAACATTCTCAACCGCATACCATCGGGCAGGTTGTCGATTTTCTCCCTGAAGACCTGGAGGAGTCGCTGCATACCGGCTTTGCCCGGGTTGTAATCCCATGATGGATCTATACCGACAGGGACTTTTCTGCGCTTACCAGTTCTTGGATTCTTCCATCGCTTGGTCTTGATGCGTGGTGACCTGGAAACAGAAAGCCCTTCTTGATTGACGTCGGCTTGACTCATCTGGATTGTGCCGCATCGACAACCCCAGCCATTCGGTGGATAGTGGGTATTCCAAAAGGGATCATCTACAGGCAGTACAAGCCCATCCCAGGCTTTGTGCTCAGGGCGGGTTCTATCGTCGTCTACGGCGTCATACATCAGGTAGGGCATAGCGGCCTTCGTTGCTTGTGCATTTGTCCAGTGACCAGCTGCGTAGCCGGCCTGAAGGTTTGCTCTGAAGATTGTTTCTAGCCTTCTTGCACTTCCCAGTTGTGCGGTGATGGTTTTTCCGGTAATAGGATCAATCATTGCTTTCTTTCCCCACCAGCCAGCTTGGCGCAGCTTTGGTTTCAGGTTTTTGATGAACTCCTGCATGGTAGATCCTGTTGCAATCGCCAGATCAACTTGTTTACGTACCTCGTGAAGGAGATCCACTTCCATCATCTTGGCGACAGTGAAGGCGTAGGAGTGCGACTCAGCCAGCATGTCCTTCCAGGAAAAGGTCAATTCCATGCCTTTGTTCTGGAAGTAGAGGAGGGCGGTTTCCGGCTTCATATCGAAGGAAAACGATAAAGAGGCGTCACCTTCAGCAAACGAAGTTGAGGACTCGGCCACATCTGACCTTACCCATTTGCCATATTGGGGACCATACGTGTCAACGAGATATTCCTTTGTCGGCTTCATTCCCATGTCAAAAATCTTCTCATCCCGTTTCGCTCTCTGATGGAGGTCTTCTTCCTTCTCGGTCTTGCGCCAGACTTTAGGAGGTTTAGCATTTTCGAAGTTGAGAGATGTCCACCAGGGGGATACTGTGGTATTGAAGGATCCACAGATCAGATCAGCGTCGGCCTTGACTACTTCGTCGCGTACTTTCTGATGTACACGAGCCTGTGAGAGACTTGCTCCGTCGTCAGTAGTCATGGTCTGGGACAGGATGATCTTGGATATTGCTTTATCCATCCGCTGATGCAGCTCGGCATAGTCAGCTGTGCCGCTTCGTACTGCTTCGATCAGTTCTACCTCTGTGCCTTCGGGAAAGACGATGGCAGAGTTGCCCTGAATTGATCTGAGAGCTTCCAGAACGCGGCCTTGCATGGTCTTCGAATCCATCATGGCTTGGGGTATCTTCGCCATAGTTGTTGGAGAACCGAATTTCTCCAGGAAGATCAGCCAGAATTTTATTCCATTGCGCTTGAAGAATACGGGCCAGTAGAGCTGGTGTCCCAGGCCGAGCCCATAGGGATCATCACTGTTGTCTGAGCCTGTGTTGTAAACCCAAAACTTAGGGCCAAATGGATTGGTTTTGTTCCTTGTCACTGGTCCTGATAGGGTGCTCTGCATGAGCTGACCTGTAGGCTGTTCTTGTGTAATCAGATACAGCTCGCCTTTGAGTCCAAACCGGAATCGTCGTTGCTTCCTGACTCTAATATCCTCGATCATGAGCATGTTGCTATCTTTGGTCCACATGATTTCTGATACTGAGTAGCCGTATAACAGCCCATACATTATCTTTTTGGTGATGTTGTCCCATTCCAAGCTCTGTATCATCTCTTTCATGGCGTCGGCGGCTTTCTTGTCGATCGCACTGGTACCGCCGGGTTCAACAAAAGTCTCTTTGCTAGTGAGTGCGGACTGTCGTTGCTGCCAGCAGGAGAGTACCTGTTCATCCCGCAGTAGCTCTTTGTAGATTTTAAGATCGCCACCCCCTCGGGTCAGCAGTACAGCATCCTCTGGCTGCATGAGCTTGTCAGCGTATCCTTGGGTGATATCAATCCCTGCCTGAGATTTAGCGATTTCAATTTTCGGTGGAGTGGTGATGTTGGTGCTCATAGTTGATTACCTGAAAAAAATAGGGTGGCGGATCTGGCTCGGCGCGGATACCGATGGAGTCCTTGCTGGTTCTCCAATCCACCATAAAAAGGGTGGCAGGTTATGCCCCGTGCCGAAGAGCACGCCAGCCCCTCGCGGCGGCTGGAACCTGCCAAAATCTTACTCATCGATGATGCCAAGCTTTTGAAATTCGGCTTGCAGTGCATTTGCGCCTTCATCTGGTCGAATATCACGGTCGTGGATGTACGCTTTGGGATAGCAGCTCATGCCAACATATCCAGGCAAATCGAAACTTCCTGTTTTTGAGATGGCATTGCGGCCTAAGTATCGGGAGTGCCCATGAATGCGGTTAACTAACTTATGAAGTTCCTTGGCTTTCTTCTCGTACTGATTCAGAGTTTTTCGCAAGTTGCCTTCATAAAATGCATGCTTAAGCCTGTCCAGGTTGTCGTGCTCAATAGACAGCAAAGTCTTTACATCATCTAATCGTTTTTGAAGTCCTGCTATAGCTGACTGAATCTGAGCTATTTCCTGGTCAGATTTTTCATAATGTGTATCAGCCATCCCCGCGACTGTTTTGAATGCCTGTGGATCGTCTACTTCACCGAGCGCCTGCTTTGCTAACAGCTCCTGGCGCTGGCTTTCGATCTCAGCCGCATTTTCTTCCCGGCTTTGCTTTGCCAGTCGGTGTAGTTCTTGTTGCGCATGAATTGCTTCATGAATTCGGTGAACTTCACTCTGTAGGTCGGCGACTGCTTTTTGTTGCGCGATGATCTCATCCACTGGTACGGAAATTTTTTCACTCAGTGCAGTGTTGACATACTCAATATCCTTCTCGATCTTTGGCAGCTCTGCAGTAACTCGCTCCAGCTCGGCCTGCAGATCATCAGCCGCTTTTTGCTTTTCCCGGTATAGGTGCAGGGAGTATTCATCAAGGTCTTCTACAAAAAATTCTCGATACTTGTTTTGATGTTCCAGCTCAAATCGATTGACCTTGCGCCTTGCTGCGTATGTCTTTTTTTGCAATTGCTCGATCTGGTTTTTGGTTTCAGTTTGTTTATCGTAGAGTGACTGCAGCTCAGATTCGAGGTCAGCTTTGTTGTTAACTTTTGCAAGTGCGTTGGGCATGTTCATTCTCCAGCTTGGTGATGATTGATTGGTGGTGGTCAAGATATTGCTGTCTGATGAGGTTCAACTTTGCCTCGTAGATCCAAAGCAGCTTTTGTGTTTTGATGAACTCATCCAGCAGGGCTTGTTCTTTCTCAAGGTCTTCGATACCTGTCATTTTTACTCCTCGCCCATGTCAGAAAACCGCATCTGCTGCGCTGACCAATGCACTTTTACGGTGCCAGTCGGGCCGTGCCTGTTCTTGAGTACGGCAAACTCCGCAATGCCTGCGTCGTTGGTGTCGGGGTGATAGTATTCATCCCTAAAAATCGAGATCACTTGATCAGCTTCTTGTTCTATCGAGCCAGAATCTTTGAGATCGGAGAGGGTTGGCCGCTTGTCATTGCGAGTCTCCACCTCTCGCCGAACCTGTGCAGCTGCAACAACAGGGATGCAGAGCTCTCTTGCAATGCTCTTCAGGCTTTTGGCAATCTCTTCAATTTGATAATGACGTGCAGCTCTATGGTCTGTAGCTGTGAGTCTCTGGAGATAGTCCACAAAGAGAATTTTTATTCCATATTTGTGCGCCCAGGCGCGAGCCTGACGGATAACATCTGTGATGGATGGTGACGGCTTGTCGTTGATATAGATTTGGCGATCTTTGAGTGCGGCCAATCCTTCAGTAACGCGCCCCCACGAATGTTCCGACAGGTTTTGATTTCGCAATCCCCACGCATTCACCCCCGCTTGAAGTGCCAAGAGACGCATTGCTATTTGTGACGCTCCCTGTTCTCCGCTTATGAGTCCGCACGGAACACCACACGATGAAATCCGATTAACAAGACTTGCCGTCTTTCCCATCGCGGGACGGCCTGCTTCTATGATGAGATCGCCAGAACGGCAGCCTCCTGTTAACGCATCAAGGGCTCTCAGGCCGCTTGGAATTCCTGAGTTGGAGTCACTCTCGATCTCCTCAAGAGCGGCAGTCAGGGCCTGACTGAGAGTGAAATCATATCGCCGTCCAGTATTTTGAAGTCGAATTAAAGCCGCGATGGCAGCATTTGGATCCTTGTCTTCAGCTAAACTTTTCGCGATGGCGGATATTTTCCGTTCGGTCGCCTGTTGTTTGACTGCATCGACAACAGCGCCATGGTTGGCTCTGCCGGCTGCAGAGTCGTAGCAATGTTGAAGTGCCGGCAAGAAATTTCTTCCGGTTTTCTTTTCCAGGTGCTGAGCTACGGTGACAAGATCGACAGCTTCCTGTGTAGCTTCCATTTCCAGGATTGCTGCAAAAATCTGCGTGTGTGTATCCTGTTGGAAGTCTCCCGCTGAAAGGGGGCAATCCATTAGCCTGGATGGATCCACAAGAAAGCCGCCGATGGCTCTTTGCTCCGTATAGTAGGCAGGTGTTGTCATAGGATTTGCCCCGCAATAACATCCTCGGCGGGCAGAGATTGTGACGACGGACGAGCGGCTACATTTCCAGGTGTTATCTCATCCTCCCACCGCTTGCCATTAAGGTAGGTCGATGGGTACGGAATAAACTTTCCCCCTTCTTTTGTCCATTCTGGGTCTCGTTTGGTTCGTCGTTTCACGTCTTCAATAATCAGGTCGGCTTGGTCATGGACTCCCTTCTTCCTCCATGCCTTCATCGCTGCATGCTTGGCGCGTTTTTTCGGATAGACCGCCCAAAACTTCGCGAAGGACTTTGCGCAACTGATGGTTTTTGATGGTTCTCTTACGGTTTGAGTGTCACTGTGGGACTGTTTGGGCGTCACTGTGGGACTGTTAGGAGTCACTGTGGGATCATTTCCCTCCAGAACAGTGTCATGGTGAGACCGTTTAATAGTCTCAGGGTGGGACTGTTCCATCATTAGTTGATATCGAGTCGAATGACCGACACCGCCTTTACTCCTATCTCGCAGAATCAGTTTTCCGTCTAGCGAAGCAAGAGCGCGAGCTGTTGAACTCCGACTTAATCCCGTCATCGAAACCAGTCGGCTTAGTGAAGGCCAACAGACTCCCCAGTCATCAGCGTGATCGGCGAGTGCCAGTAGGACAAGTTTCGCCGTCGGTGGCAAATCCTGAAGCCATGCCCATTTAGTGGCGGCAATGCTCACGCTGCTTCTGGGCCTTTTTCTGCAGCTTCTGCGTGAGCAATAAATTGTTTCAGTGCCTCGCGTGTGACGTAACGACGATTTCCGATCTTAAAGGACCTCAAGCGTCCACTGTTTATTAACAAGTAAACCGTCGCTCGCGAAGAGCGCAGGATTTCCATCGCTTCCTTCACCGTGTGGATTTGTGAGTTCATTCTGTCCCCCTATTGTTTGCAGGAGTCCAGCGTAGACGAGTGATGGGGTGGGGGGTCAATGTGTGGGGGTGGGGGGGTTTATTATCCCCCACTTCGAGATGTAATCAAATCAATGAGTTACGATTTGAATTTTTTTTCGTCTTTTACCTTCAGTAGCTGCTTCCTAAGGTCAGAATTCCAGTATTCAGAATGAAATGTCTCAAATGTAATAGCGAAGAGGCTTAGGCTCTTTTTTTTGCATCTTTCATAAATAACTCTTTTCATCCCTGGTTCTAGATTAAATGGATCAAAACTTGGGTCTTCTTCTTGTATTGAGTTGATGACATTTTTCACATCCTCATGTCTCAACTCGATCTTCTTCTTCCTGATAGTTTTTTGATCTGGTTCGTTGTTGAATATTGGGGGTATTGATATCCCAAAGTCAGCTTGTATCTTTTTGAGCCATCTAGAGAATTTTTTATCAATCTTGATTTCCCAGTCATCAAGGCAATTACCGATTTGCTTGTATACACTGAGGCTTTTGCTGGTAATGGCATTGCTGACTGACCGCTTAAGGTCCATGGCGAGCTTGTCATCTTCACTGCTGACTAGATTGACTGCTCTTGCAAGCTCCAGATCAACCCCTGCAGTTTTATACTCAGCAACCTTGCTGATTGCTGAATCGAGTATAGAGGCTGGGGTTTGTTTAACTGGTGCAAGCAGGTCAACAATTTGTTGTATAGACATGGTTTCAGTCATAACGCAACCTCATTCATCATCTTGCGCCTGTCCGTTCCCATAAACTTGGCGTAGTGCTTCTCCAGCATACGGATACTGGTACCACAGTTCTCAGCGACCACCTGGGCGGGAATACCGGCCAGTAGTGCCTTTGATATGTGATAGTGTCGAATAGAGTAGAACACTGTGTCCCTTGGCAGCTTGGAGAGCCTGACTGCACTTTTCATTGGCCTATGTTGGTGAGATTTTCCCCAAGGTTCGCCATCGTCTTTGACCAGTAGATACGCAGTTGGGAGTCTGTCTTTTGTTAGCTTATTAAAAAATGTGAGGGCATCATCAGATAGGTAGCAATACCTTGATCCGGTCTTGCCCTCTAGGAGAAGGGTCCCGTTGAAGGGATCCAGGTCCTGTACTTTGGCATTTGCCAGCTCGCCGTACCTAGCACCAGTCAGACGAGCGGCAATGATGAGGTTTTTAAATTGGCCTTTGGAATTATTTACCAGAGCGTCAACCTGGGCAGTGGTCAGGAAGAGTTTCCGGTTTTCCCCTACATCCTTGAAAGCAGGAACTCGCCTCCAGGCCGTATCGGATCCAGCACTGCCTGATCGGAAAGCTAGGTTGAATGCGGCCTTGGCCATTGATAAAACACGATTTGCAGTGTCCTTTGACTTCCTGACCACTTCAGGATCCTCTGACTCCTTAACCAGTCCGTCACGCCAGCGTTTCAACCTTACCGTCGTCAGTCTGGACAGTTCTACGCTCCCCAGGGCGGGGACCAAGTGCTTTTGCAGGGACTGATCGGTCCTGGTCGCTGATGATGCGCTGTTTTCGATCTTCAGGTGGCTAATGTAATCAGCGACACATTGTTTGACGCTATATCTGATGTCAGCCCCTTTATCCAGCTGCCCAACAAGTTCAAACCAGGCTGTTGCTTCCTTTATGGCCCGCTCATAGTCCATTGAGTCATCTGGACTCAGGGATCGGTATTTGTAACCGTCACCATCTATTTTTATTCTCGCAATCCATGTCCCGCCCTTGACTTTGGATTTACGATATCCGAGGGATCGACCCGGGAACATACGTTCAAAGTATGGATCCCGTCGTGGGATGAGATTTCTTCGTTTAGTGATTGTGTCAATCTTCGATGCCATCTAGGTCGCTCTAAGGTTCAAAACCTGCATGGCGGTAACCTGAGTACGCATTTTGTACGTAATTACGGGTATAAATTCAGATGAACAGCCATGAACGTAGATAGACTACATCATAGAAAAAATGCTGTCAAAATAGATACTTAATGATAGCGTACTATAGCGAAATATTCCGTTCTGTACTGTAGAGAAAAGCCCTTTCACGCCGGTAACAGGGGTTCGACTCCCCTTGGGGACGCCATCTAAAATCGTTACACCGGTTTTTCGGACGTTTCAGGATACTCTCCCAAGCAACCTTCCATTGGCTTGATTGTTGATGTCTAACCGGTTTGTACTCTTTTACTGACTCTCTGTCTAAGCAGTTCCCTTCGTACGACTCTCAGCCGGCCGACAATTAGTTTAATTTTGAACTATATCTTTAAAACACAAATTGCTTTAAATCGTCTGCTCAGTACAAGTCATTATGCTGGCACATAGCGGGTAATTCATCAGTGAAACTGAAAGATCCTTTCGGCCGTATCGAAAGACGTCATCACTTGGGCTATGAGGAGATGCGCAACGCTCTTCATGAGGCGGGTATCGAAACCCCGGAACTGGCGAGGGATGCCATCAGTCAGGTATGGAAAAGGGGATTTAGAAACATGGGTGTAGGGATGTTATTACTTCTAGGTGTACTGGCAGTTATACCCCCCGCAGCACCGCTAATTCTGGTGTTGGCGTTTTTCATGGTGGCTTGGGAGGTCAGGTCAAACATCACTGCTCAACAGTACATTAATCGCTATATCAAAGAGGAGATAAATCCATAGTCTAAGTCTGATGGTTCTGCATTGAAGGTGATTGGAGTACCCATGTGTACTGTCGTAGTTGTACGTTGAGCATAGTTATCTTCTCGCCTTGAGACAGCAGGATGTCAGAATCCCCATTAATGACTTTGCTGTGGGCTACTCTTCACTGAGTTATCTGAAATCGCTACGGGTCGATGAGATAAAAATAGATCAATCCTTCGTTCAGGATATACCGCTCGACCCAAATGGTATGGTAATTACCAGGCTATCATCGCACCGTCAGAAGCACTTGGGCTGAAGGTGCTGGCTGTGGGTGTTGAATCCCGGGAACAGGTTGAGTTTTAGACTCGTCATGGCTGGAAGAAAGCACAGGGTTTTCTTTACTGCCGGCCTGTTGATCAGCAACAAATTACAAAGTTGCTGGATCAGCAATAGCGATTCATACAGAGTTTTTGCGAGCAACTTCCAGCTGGCAGATTGTGCCAGAGCGGATGGATCGGCATGCGTCGATCAGGATTTCAGTTTGCGTGAACAATCCTGCCTTTGTATTGTCTTGAAGAGAATCCACCAACATTCGCTAAGACGTTCTATTAATGACAGTTGAAACATCTGACAATCAGCCGAAGAGTAATCTGTTGCTTTGGGGCGCACTTGGGCTATTGATGGCGGCACTTACCCTGGTGGCGATCTACAAAGCCTGGCCAATTCTGTTCCCTCAGATCAGTCAATCCGCAGTCGTTGATCCGAGTTGTGACCTGCGCAAGGCCCCCTGTCGCTCTTCGATCAATAATGAAGTGGAAGTCGGTTTTTCGATCGAACCTCGCGAAATACCCCTGGTGAAACCCCTGAAGCTGGCGGTGGAGATTGCTGGGGTGGAGGTGGACCGGGTGGAGGTGGATTTCGCCGGTGTCGATATGAACATGGGTTACAATCGGGTGGTTCTGCAAGCTGTTGCTGAGGGGCAATTCGAGGGGGAGGGGATGATACCGGTTTGTGTCATGGACTCCATGGAGTGGGAGGCAAAAGTCTTGATTTCAACCAAACAGGGGTTGTTATCCGCCCCTTACCGTTTTGTCACGGTACGACCCGGTTTGACGCGGCCTTGATTGTATGATTCCGACGGGAGGTTAGAGGGATAATCAGCTTCAGGCTGGCGGCCCGCGAGGAGGCGCTTTCTGTCTCAATATCTAAAAAACCAATACTATTTATAAAAATAATGAATACTGGATTGAGTCGCCTATTCCTTTAATGCTCATGCTGAAACCCAGGCCCCACGCAGACTTGCTCAAAGGTCCATCCGAACCACTTGGTGCAACTTCCGCGCAACATCCCGTATTCCTGGTTTTCGTCACTGTCAATTGAGCAACTCCTGTGTTAAATACTTGCCCTGCTTGTGGATATCGAAGTTTCCACAGCACGGCAGAAAGACCTGGAACGCTATTGCTGCGGCGCAAAAGAACAATCATGCAACACGACATGAGGCAGATGCCGCATGCGGCGATCCAGGATTACAAACAGATAAATTCTGAATTCTGAAACACCGGATCGACCGGTGTTTCGCGTTCAGGGCAGAAAAACACGGAGGAATCCAATATGGCCTTCAAGAATCGCCTTCACAGAAGCGAACTGGCCGTACCGGGCAGTAATATGCGAATGCTTGAAAAAGCACCGCACTCTGGCGCTGACCTGGTATTCATCGATCTGGAGGATGCAGTTGCACCGTCAGACAAAGAACAAGCCAGAAGAAACACAATCCATGCCTTGAATGAGTACGACTGGTCAAACTGTTCAGTTTCCGTTCGTATCAATGGTCTGGACTCCCACTTCTGCTATCGGGACATCGTCGATGTGGTGGAGCAGGCCGGCGACAAGCTGGATACCCTGCTGGTACCCAAGGTCGGACAACCATCCGACCTGGAATTCGTTGCACTGTTGTTGGAACAGATCGAAGCAGCCAAGGGCTATAAACAGATCAACCTGCACGCGTTGATCGAAACAGCCATGGGTATGGCGAATGTGGAAGCGATTGCACAGAGTTGTCCCGATCGGCTTGAAGCATTGGTCTTCGGTGTCGCGGATTACGCCGCTTCCACCCAGGCGCGGACCGTCAGTATGGGTGGCGTGAATCCCGATTATCATGTGTTGTCTGATGCGAATGCGGAAGGCAAACGTGATATCTACCTGGGTAACCAGTGGCACTTCGCCATGTCGCGCATGATCGTAGCCTGCCGGGCTTACGGTTTACGTCCGATCGACGGACCTTTTGGTGATTTCAACGATCCTGATGGCTATCTGGCCGTCGCCAAGTCTTTTGCCGCCCTGGGTGGTGAGGGTAAGTGGGCGATCCATCCTTCGCAGATCGAGTTGGCCAATCAGGTCTTCACGCCCAGTGAGAAAGAGGTGGATCGGGCACGTCGTATCGTCAAGGCGATGGAAGAGGCGGCAGCGGCCGGTATGGGTGCGGTCAGTCTCGACGGCCGTATGATCGACGCCGCTTCGATTCGCCAGGCCGAGGTGATGCTGCAGAAGGTGGAGCAGATCGAACGCTACTCCAAGCAGGAGGCGGCCGCGTGAATATCCATGAATATCAGACCAAGGATCTTTTCCGCCACTACAAGATCCCTGTGCCGGAAGGCCGCATGGCTCACTCCGCCAATAAGGCCCTGACCGCAGCGGAACAGCTGGGCGGCGAGGGTTGGGTGGTCAAGGCTCAGATTCATGCTGGTGGACGGGGAAAAGCGGGTGGCGTACTGCTCGCGAAAGAGCTTGATGAAGTGCGTGAGCACGCAGAAAAACTGATCGGTAGCCAGCTGGTGACCAAACAGACCGGTGAACAGGGCCGGATGGTCAACCGGGTATTGGTTGAGCAGATGCAGGACATCAAGGCGGAGTACTACCTTGGTCTGGTGATCAACCGGGCAAATCAACGGATCACCCTGATCGCTTCAGCAGCCGGTGGCATGGATATCGAGGAGGTGGCCGCCAAATCACCCGATAAGGTGATCAATGAAGTGGTTGACCCGGCAGTCGGCCTGCAGGATTTTCAATGCCGTAAGGTGGCAGCCAGTATCGGGCTGAGTGGTAAACAGATCAATATGGCCGCACGTATCATGAAGCGTCTCTATCGCTGTTTTCGGGATAAGGATGCGCTGATGGCCGAGATCAATCCGTTGGTAATCACTGGAGACGGTCAGTTTCTCGCTCTGGATGCCAAGATGTCGTTTGACGGCAATGCTCTGTTTCGTCAGCCGGAGATCGCAGACCAGCGTGACTTCGATGAAGAGGACCCCAAAGAGGTCGAAGCTTCGGGGCACGATCTCAACTATATCGCCCTGGATGGCAGCGTCGGTTGCATCGTCAATGGTGCTGGATTGGCGATGGCGACCATGGATGCGATCAGCCTGTATGGAGGACGGCCCGCCAATTTTCTCGATGTGGGTGGCGGTGCCTCTCCGGAGAAGATTGCCAACGCTTTCCGGATCGTTCTGGAAGATCCCAATGTAAAGGTGTTGATGTTGAATATCTACGCCGGCATCAATCGCTGTGACTGGATTGCAGAAGGGATCGTCAAAGCGGTTTCAGATCTTGAGGTCAATGTGCCCATCGTGGTGCGTCTGGCCGGTACCAACTTGGAGGAGGGGCGCAAGATCCTGGCCGACTCCGGTTTACAGTATATCCATGCCGATCGTTTGAGTGATGCGGCTGAGAAGTCAGTCAAGGCACTGGCGGGAGGTGCGGCATGAGTATTTTGGTCAACAAGGATTCGAAGGTTATCTTTCAGGGATTTACTGGACAGCATGCCACTTTTCATGCGCAAGAGGCGATTCGCATGGGTACCCAGGTGGTTGGCGGTGTAACCCCTGGTAAGGGTGGTCAAACTCATATTGAGCGACCGGTATTCGATACGGTCAAGGATGCGGTAGAGCAGACCGGTGCCGATGTGAGTGTGGTTTTTGTGCCGCCTGCATTCACCGCCGATGCGGTGATGGAGGCGATCGATGGTGGCATCAAGGTGATCGTAGTGATTACCGATGGTGTGCCGGTGCAGGATATGGTGCGGGTGAAACGTTATCTGATCGGCCATGACACCATCATCGTTGGTCCCAACACTGCCGGAGTGATTACACCGGAAGCGTGCAAGGTGGGCATCATGCCGGCACATATCTACGTCCCAGGGCGGATTGGTGTGGTCTCCCGTTCCGGAACACTCAACTATGAGGCAGTGGAACAGATGAGTGAACTGGGTCTGGGTATCTCAACCAGCATCAGCATCGGTGGTGATCCGGTGAATGGCTGTGATTTTCTGACCTTGATGAAACAGTTTGCCGAGGATGATGAAACCGATGCGGTATTGATGATCGGTGAGATCGGCGGATCACAGGAGGTCGAGGCGGCCACCTGGGCCAGGGATCACATGGATAAACCGCTGATTGGTTTTATTGCTGGTGCTACCGCACCCCCAGGGCGAACCATGGGGCATGCCGGGGCAATCATCTCCGGTGAGGACGATACCGCCCAGGCCAAGATGAAGCGCCTGGCTGAACTGGATGTGCATGTTGTGCAGAATGCGGCTGAGATCGGTCGCACGGTGCAACAAAGCCTGGAACGTGAGGAGTGTGTTGCCTAGTCATTACGCTTATCAAACAGCCTGGCCATAATACCAAACGGGATGGTTGGGTCAGGCTGTGATAAACAATCTTTTGGCTTAGGTTTAATTCACTAAAATCATTGCGTTAACAACCCCTGGTTGCCGTAGATGTGAGCAGATACGGGATTGGGATAGTTGCAACACCGGGCAGGGGTTGGAGTATGACAGGCTCTTTGAAGGGTATCGGATTGCGGCTGGCTGGCGTTGAAGGAGCCTGTTTGTATCACGCTTTATCAACCAGAACTTGTATTTGGCATAGAATAGGAGGAATATTCCTCAAATTCACCCCTGTTAACGGTTCGGTGTGATGAAAAGGCTTTTGATACTCAACAGCAAGGGAGGCTGTGGGAAGACAACGATCGCGACCAATCTGGCGGGTTACTACGCCTCGGCCGGGACGCCGACTGCATTGTTCGACTATGATCCACAAGGTTCCAGTCATCGCTGGCTGGAGCTGCGTTCCGATGAGCTCTCAAATATTCATGGTGTTTTTGCAGCAAAACCGACCCAGGGTGCTGTAACCCAGGCGTTCGTCCAGCGAGTGCCTGGAGAGACTGAGCGGATTGTGGTGGATACGCCAGCCTCCATGAAACGCATGGAGATGATGAATATGCTGAGAAACGCATCGGCGGTCATCGTTCCGGTTCTGCCTTCCGCCATCGATCGTCACGTGACTCTCGATTTCATACAGGAGCTGACAACCCTCTGTCGTCAAATGGGTATCAATATCCCGGTGGGTATCGTGGCCAATCGGGTGCGTTTGAATACCCGTGCCTTCAAACAGCTTCAGGAGACTCTGGAACTGTTGGATATCCCTCTGGTGGCCTTTCTGCGGGATACTCAAAATTACGTCCATGCCGCAGAAGCAGGTTGCGCCATCGTAGAGCTGAAAACCGCATCGATGAAAAAAGACAGGCAGCAGTGGCTGGCATTGATCGAGTGGTTGGAGAGTGCCCATACGCCACCGATGACGCCAACGGCCGAGAAACAACAGGTTGGACTGCACAGCTAATTCCCACGGCTGATTCACATCTGTTAACAGGCTCGATATTCTGTACCATTCGCCCGACCCTCTTTCACATTCTTTCTATTCAAACTCTATTAGGACTTGGTTATGACCACCATTGGTACTCCCTTCACCTCCAATGCAACTAAAATTCTGTTTTGCGGTTCCGGCGAGTTGGGTAAAGAGGTGGTTATCGAATTGCAGCGTTATGGCTGTGAGGTGATTGCCTGTGATCGCTATGAGAATGCTCCGGCAATGCAAGTGGCAGATCGAGCCTATACCTTCTCAATGCTTGATGGTGATGCCTTGAGAGAGGTGATTGAGCAGGAGAAACCAGACTACATCGTTCCGGAGATCGAGGCCATATCCACCGATACCCTGGTTGAACTCGAAGCCGAAGGTTTCAATGTGATTCCGACCGCCAATGCTGCCAGGCTTACCATGAACCGGGAGGGTATCCGCCGACTGGCAGCGGAGACACTGGATATTCCAACCTCCGACTACCGCTTTGTCGACAACCGGCAGGACTTCATGGATGCGGTGTCCGAGATCGGCATCCCCTGTGTTGTCAAACCGATCATGAGCTCGTCCGGTAAAGGTCAGAGTACCATTAAGAGTGACGCGGATATCGAAAGCAGTTGGACCTATGCGCAGGAGGGTGGGCGCGCCGGGGCAGGGCGGGTCATCGTTGAGGGATTTGTCGACTTTGATTATGAAATCACCCTGCTGACCATACGCCATATCGATGGGGTCAGTTTCTGCCTGCCGATCGGACATCGTCAGGAGGATGGGGATTATCAGGAGTCATGGCAGCCTCAACCGATGAGTGATGTTGCTTTGGACCAAGCCAAGGAGATTGCCGAAAAGGTCACCTCGGCGCTTGGGGGAAGGGGAATTTTCGGAGTGGAGCTGTTTATCAAAGGCGATCATGTCTACTTCAGCGAGGTCTCTCCCAGGCCCCATGACACAGGTATGGTGACCATGATCTCTCAGGACTTGTCCCAGTTTGCCCTGCACAGCCGGGCGATTCTGGGCTTGCCGATTCCTAACATCAGACAGCATGGCCCCTCTGCATCTGCTGTGGTGCTGGTTGAGGGTGAATCGAATAACGTCCGTTTCGGCAATCTGCAAGTGGCCGTGGCAGAGGCGGATACTCAACTCAGACTGTTTGGTAAGCCGGAAGTCAGCGGCAAGCGCCGTATGGGTGTGGCGCTGGCGCGTGCTGAGGATATCAAACAGGCAAGAGAGAAAGCCACAAGAGCGGCAGCTGCCGTGACCACTGAGCTCTAATCGAGACAACCTGCAAACTCACGAAGGGTTTCTGTGGAGGCGCTTGTGCGCCACTCAACAGATGGTCATGCCTAATCGAATTACTGCTTCCAATTGTCTGATTAAATAGAAAGAATCAGTTACAGCTCAACCCTTTTCTAGGGCATGCTGCAGCAAATGAGTATCGTTCTATGTGAAAATTTGTGGCCATAATTTCCGGGATGAATTTTCATGGAAAAATAATATAGAATATTCGAAATTTTTAATGCACTAACGAAATTGGCCTGCCACCGGCTGTTCTGTGGCCAGTCCTCTGACAGGAGTGAATCTGATGTTTCGCAAACACCCTATTGTGCCCATCATGCTTGGCCTGATGATCTCAACCGCCCCGGCAACCCTGCTGGCTGATGATAAAGCGGTTTCAGAATGTCCACCGATGACCGCTTCCAATTCGGGTCAGGTGCCGGATTGGGTGAAACAGCGCCGCACTGAAATGGAGAGGATGCGTGAGCAATTCGCAGCGCAACGGGAGGCCATGATGGCGCGTCAAATGGTGCCGATGCAGCCTCATCAGCCTGTCGAGGTGCCCGAATGGGTAAGCGAACACCGCAACCGCATGCCAGTGGCGCCACAGATGCCTGAGTTCGATCTGCCTAAAGTACCGGAGTGGGTCGCCGAAAGTCGTCGTCAGAGAGCCCTCGCACCTTTTGACATGCATGATTTCAAGGTGCCGGAGTGGGTCGCACAGCGTCGTGCCCAACAGCCTGCCATGCGGCAAATGCCGGTAATTCAGCCACCACAGTTTCCCGCCAGACCGATGATTGATCAGGCAGCGAACCAACGATCCCCTTCGATGGGTTTTGAGCGTCCTGAGCTGCCGGAGTGGGTAAAAGAGCGGCGCGCCCGGATGGCATCCATGCCTCAGTTGCCAACAGCCAACCACTATCCGGATGTTGCCCAATACCCGATACCTGTAGCGCCAGCGCATGGTCTGCCGGTCTATCGGGCTCCTATGCCTTACTACGGCCGTCCCTATCCTCGCCATGGCTGGGGTGGGTCTGATTGGGGGCCGTTTGATGGAATGGGCGATCTGTTCGGTGACATGGATATGAGTTTCAACTTCAATCTGCGTGGTTCAGGCCATGGTTATGGCGATGGTCGGGGTTATCACGGTTATGGCTATGGACCGCATGCCTGGCCGCCACTGGCGGCACCGCCCGAGATCACTGCACCAGCGGTTGCTGCCGTTGAAGCGGAACAATCCGTTATCGCCGAAGATTCAGTGGCGACTGCAACTGTGAATGAGGAACAGCCAGCAGCCGTTGAGGATTCGACTGTGGCTACCGACAGCGATGGTGATGGCGTGCTGGATCTCGCCGATATCTGTCCGGACTCTCCGGCCGGAGTGGCGGTTGACGGTCTGGGCTGTGAGCAGAGTGCAGTGATTGTATTGCGCGGTGTTAACTTCAAGACCGATTCGGACCAGTTGACCGACACCTCGACTGAAATACTCGATCGAGTGGCCAATACCCTGATTGCCAATCCAAGCGTGGTGGTTGAAATTGCTGGGCACACAGACAGTGATGCGGATGAGGTCTATAACAAGGATCTGTCACAGCGTCGGGCTGAGATGGTTATGAGCTACCTGACAGAGAAGGGCGTGATCGCCGATAATCTGAGCGCCATGGGATACGGTGAAGAGCAGCCGATCGCTTCCAATGAGACGGCTGAAGGTAAAGCGCAGAATCGCCGCGTGGAGCTTGTTCGAAACAACTAAGCTGAGGCCGACCAACTTTTCCGGGGACGCATATTTTACCTCCCCGGAAAAGTTGAAGTTTATCGTTAGCGGGTTTGATTGATACCGTGTTTTCTCAGTTTTCTGTAGAGGGTGTTACGGCTCATACCCAAGGCTTCCGCTGTCTTGGAGATATTCCAGTTATGCTCTCCGAGGGAGGCAACGATCACCTGCTGCTCGGCCGACTGCAGTGGATTGTCCTCTGACTCATCTTCGACTTGTTCATCAACGCTCTCTCTGAGGGAGAGTTCCAATGCCTTGACTTCCTCTTTTTCAGTGGGTGGTGGCGTTACATAATCGAGGTTGAAATCATCAAGCTGTAATTCGATACCGTCGCACAGTGCGATGGCGGTACGGATGACAAATCGAAGTTGCCGCAGATTACCGGGCCACAGATAGTTCAACAAAGCATCCATTGACTCCTTGGATATCTTCAGTTCACTGCCAGTGTCGTTCTCTGCCGCCAGGACCTTGAGAATGATCTTGCTCAGGTCCTCCCGTTCACGCAACGGGGGGAGATCGAGGGTAATGCCATTCAATCGATAGTAGAGATCTTCCCGGAATTCGCCACGGGAGACCTGTGTGCGCAGATCACGATGGGTTGCGGTGACCACATGCAGGTCCACCTTTACCGGTAGTTCGCCACCAAGCGGCACCACCTCCTGGGTTTCCAGTACACGAAGCAGTCGGGATTGCATGGCCAGTGGCATGTCACCGATCTCATCCAGAAACAGGGTGCCCCCATCGGACTCGATGAATTTACCCCGACGGCCATCTCTGCGGGCACCGGTAAAGGCCCCTTGGCGGTAACCGAACAGTTCGCTCTCGATCAGCGTCTCTGGAATTGATGCGCAATTCAGAGCAACAAATGGTTTCTCCCGCCGTTCACTGGCCAGATGAATCGCCTGTGTGAAGAGCTCCTTGCCGGTACCGGTCTCTCCATGCAGTAGGATCGGGATGCGTTTGTTCATCACCCGTTCGGCACGTCGCGCTGCCTCTTTCATGCGTGGGTCTTCACCCGCAAGTACCGAGAGTTTGCAGAGTTCACCACGACACTCATCCGGGTTACGTTCTGCCGGAGGTATTGAGAGATCCCTGTTACGGCGTCTCGGTTTCTCTTTGAATTTGAACAGATGTCCGTAGAGTTGATTACCATTGCGCTGATCTCTGAAGCTGCAGACCTGGTTGTCACCGACAGCGGCATGCAGCAACATGCTTTTCAGCTCTTTGCCGAGAATCAGATCGATCTCCTGATCGAGCATATTGTTGCGGTCGTTGATGCGCAGGATTTTCAGTGCACTCTTATTGATTGCACGTACGCGGTTCTGATCATCGATGGCCAGCAGTCCCTCTGAGGCCAGCCCTAGATGATTGGCCTGTTGATGAAAACGCAGGATTCGCAGGTTTCTCATCTCATGCAGGAAAAACTGGTTTTCGATAATCGTTGCCGAGTTTGCCACCAGCGCACGGGCCAGAACCTGTGCCGACATACTGTCTTCATTGCTGCAGCAGGAGGCATCCAGTACCGCCAGCAGATTGCCATGGGGATCGTGGATCGGTGCTGCTGAACAGGTGAGGTCGATGTTTTGCGAAAGAAAATGTTCGTCCTTATGTACGGTCAGTGCTCGGCCTTCTGCGATACAGGTACCAATGCCGTTGGTGCCAGCATGGGATTCACCCCAATTGGCACCCTGCCAGAGTCCGGCCTCCCTGAAATCCTGTTCCAGGTGGTCCCCCGTCAGGTGATTGAGAATGACCCCGTCATTGTTGGTCAGGATGAGAGCGTAGCCGGAACCTTTCAATGAGCTGTAGAGGTTCAGCATCTCCGGTTCAGCAAGCAGCAGAAAACCTTCAAAGCGTTGGCAAAGTTCTCTCAAGGCTGTGGCATCGACCACAGCGGGACGGTGTATATTCATCGGATCCAGTTCAACTGTATCCGCGCAGCGCCGCCATGAGGTAAGAATCTGACTGGCTATCTCCGAACTCGCCGTGGGTTTTTTATCGGCCAGTACGGCGAAAATATTTTGTGCATGTTGACGCTGTAGGTGTCTTTGAGCCATCTACTACATCCTCCAACCTAACCTTAAACTTCAAGGGTGTATTTATAGTTAAGCTGCAAATCTGTAGGACAGTTTTGCATTGGCATTATCGTGTGCCGACTCCATGGCGAAGTTTTATACTGCAAAACTGTTGAAACTCAATTGTATCCCGCATCGAAAAGCGGAACGGACCGTTGAGCGGACCGAACAACCGCGGAGCATACTACTGTTGGCTCCCGGAAACCAATCTCCAATGGGGTTATATAAGGACAGCCACCACTGTTCCTTATCTCTAATGCAACTCCCGCTGTACTGCTGAAGACTCTGATCAGCTGACGAAAGCGTCGCGGTGATGAGTGACACCTTAGTTTGTCACGGTTTTTTATTTCAGTTCACCGCAAGCTTCGCTATCACTTGATGGGATGCATGTGATATGCCATTTAATATTCCGATAAGTCTAGACAACTTGTTTGGTTACAGCAAACTTACAATTTCTGATATTTCTCTCTGATGTGTTATGGAAAACTCAGGTTTATTAGTAGCTTGTGATTCCCAGCCGTTACTGATGGGTGGTCGAAACGAGAATTGGAATCGGTAAAAAACTGTGTCGACTGGTACATTTTTCGAGGCGATCCATCTTCAGGAGTCGTCACTGATTCTGATTTTTCTTATCAACGGAAATGGGTTTTCAGCCCTGCCGGTCGCCACACCTGAGGGTGTGAAAATCCACCAGCCAAACGCCTGTATCGCTCAGTCGGATGGGAAATTTGGCCACTCTACATAGGTTTTCCTGCGACTGTCACCTGTTGTAACGAAACTGATACACAGCTTGTTGTGATCTGATACCCCGCTTTTTTCAGATTTTTCCACTGTTTGTTATTGATCTCATAAAGTATTTATAAATCATATAGATATATCTTTTTTTTGATATGGCCTGGGTCTTGCAATGGATGTTTGAAGGAGGGTATGGCGGCGTCAGGGCAATCTGTCCTGCTGACCATCCAAAGACGATCAACCACTATCGGGGAGGAGAAATAAATATGAATTTCCCGCTGAAATCCAAGGCTCTGAGTACAGCTATGGCGTCTGCCGTACTGACTGCTGGGCTCAGTCTGACCAGTCTTGCCCAGGCTGGGGTTACCCAGGCTGATATCGACAATGATGCCTCGACCACCGGCGATGTGGTGAGTTGGGGTATGGGTCAGCAGGGCCAACGCTACAGTCCGCTGAAAAAGATTAACAAAGGTAATGTGAAAAAGCTGGTGCCAGCATGGAGTTTCTCCTTTGGTGGTGAGAAGCAGCGAGGCCAGGAGGCTCAACCGGTTGTGCACAATGGCCGGATCTTTGTCACAGGCTCCTACTCAAGACTCTACGCCGTGGACGCCAAGACCGGTGAAGAGCTATGGCAGTACGATCACCGTCTGCCGGATGGCATTTTACCCTGCTGCGATGTGATCAATCGGGGTGCGGCGCTGCATGGCGATCTGGTCATTTTCGGCACCCTGGATGCCCGTCTGGTGGCGCTCGATCAGGCTACCGGTAAGGTGAAATGGCGCTCCAAGATCGATGATTACAAGGCTGGCTACTCATTCACCGCCGCTCCTTTGATCGTCAAGGATATGGTCATTACCGGTGTCTCCGGTGGTGAGTTTGGCGTTATCGGCCGGGTTGAGGCACGGGATGCACAGACCGGTAAACTGCGCTGGATTCGTCCCTCTGTCGAAGGCCATATGGGCCACATCTGGAAAGATGGCAAGAAGATGGAGAATGGCATCACCGGCACGACCAACGCAACCTGGCCCGGTGATCTGTGGAAGACCGGCGGCGCGGCCACCTGGCAGGGTGGTACCTACGACCATGAAACCGATCTGATCTTCTACGGAACAGGTAATCCGGCGCCATGGAATGCGCATATGCGTCCAGGAGACAATCTCTACTCCACCTCCACTCTGGCGATTGATCCGGATACCGGCAAAATCTCCTGGCACTATCAATACACCCCCAACGACGGCTGGGATTATGATGGTGTGAATGAGCTTGTCGCGTACAACTCTGGTGGTAAAAAACTGGCCGGACATGCGGACCGAAACGGCTTCTTCTACGTGCTGGACCGCACCAACGGAAAAGTTGAGAATGCCTTCCCCTTCGTTACCCGAGTCGATTTTGCCAAGGGTGTCGACAAGAAGACCGGACGTCCGATCGAGACCGGACTGCGCCCCGGCGATCCAACCAAGAGTGCTGATGGTAAGAAGGGCGAAACGATCTTTATCGCGCCTTCATTCCTCGGTGCAAAGAACTGGATGCCGATGGCCTACAGTCCCGACACCGAGCTGTTCTACGTACCAGCCAACGAGTGGGGCATGGATCTTTGGAATGAGCCTGTGACCTACAAGAAGGGTGCAGCCTATCTGGGTGCCGGCTTTACCATCAAACCGCTCTACGACGACTACATCGGTGCACTTCGGGCGATCGATCCGAAAACCGGTGATATCAAGTGGGAGTATAAAAACAACGCACCTTTGTGGGGTGGCGTGATGACCACCGGCGGTGGACTGGTGTTTACCGGTACGCCTGAGGGTTATCTGAAAGCCTTCGATGCGGATAACGGTAAGGAGTTGTGGAAATTCCAGACCGGTTCCGGTGTTGTCGGTTGCCCCATCACCTGGGAGCAGGATGGTGAACAGTTCATCGCTGTGCCATCAGGCTGGGGTGGTGCAGTACCGCTTTGGGGCGGGGATGTGGCCAGTAAGGTCAAATACCTGAACCAGGGTGGTTCGCTTTGGGTCTTCAAGCTCACTGACGCCTGATGCCCATACCCTGGACGGCGGGCAGCCAGGTACTGCCCGTCGTCCAATTCGATTCTCGATCGGCAGCCCTGCGTGGCAGTCGTTCTAACCAGGGTGAAACTTCGCCCACTGTTCTGACCATTTATTGACGGAGTTTTTTTTCATGCGCCTCCCATCACTCAAACTCGCCGCACTCGCGACGGTCCTCTGGGCCGCTACAGTTACCACGGTCTTTGGCCATGGCGATGTCGCACCACAACCAGTTGACACCTCCGCACTGCGCCAACTGGGTGAGGAGTGGCTGGAACTTAACCCATACCCCGGAGATGATAAGGCTGTAGAGATCGGGGCTTCTGCCTATAATCAAAATTGTGCCCGTTGCCATGGGCTGGGTGCTGTATCTGGCGGTATCGCGCCCGATCTGCGCAACCTGCCACCGGATGAAGAGGGCGATGCCTGGTACATCATGCGGATACGCAATGGCGCGATTCGTAATGGCATCACCTATATGCCACCTTTTGAGGGCATTCTTTCTCAGGAAGCCATGTGGTCGATCAGGGCCTGGCTGGTAACCCTGGAGCCCGATCAATAATAACGAGATTTTTTTGGAGGGTGATGATGCGGAAACTGTTAAAAGCTGCGCTGCTGTCAATGATGGCGGCAGTGTGGATGACCTCAACGTCGACACTCAAGGCGGAAGAGGAACGAACTGCCCTGCAGCGTATCCAGGAGCGTGGTGTATTGGAGGTGGCGGTGTATGCCGATTTCCCTCCTTTTTCCTATCGCGGTGAACGCGGTCGTATTGTCGGTATCGATGTGGATATCGCTCATGCTTTAGCCAAACGGTTGGGCGTTGTCGCGGCGATTCGTGCGGTTGGCGCCGATGAAAACATGGAGGATGATCTGCGCAATAACGTCTGGAAGGGACACTACCTGGGAGGTGGCGTTGCGGATGTGATGCTGCATACCCCATTCGATGAGGCGTTTGCCGAAGAGAATGACCGGGTCAGTTTCATCGCCCCCTACTATCGGGAGCAGATTGTGTTTGCTGTGGTGGCGGATAAAGCAGGCCGTGGTTCCCCCCTGGAGATCTTCACCCGTGAGAAGATCGGCGTTGAGCTGGACACCCTGGCCGATTTCTACCTGCTGACGGCCTACAGTGGCCGAATTCGGGATCAGGTGGTGCACTACCGAAATATGAACGAGGCAGTGGCTGCACTCAAAGCCGGTGAATTGAGCGGTGTCGCCGGGCCTCGCAGTGAAATTGAGTTTGCCCTGGGCGAGAGTAAAAGCGGCTATGCAGTAGGACCGATTAAGATGCCGGGCATGCGCAGCAGCGGTTGGGATCTGGGAGCGGCTGTGCGCCAGGGTAATGAGCAGTTGGCGAATGCTCTCGATCAGGCGATGATCGAGGTTCGGGAGACAGGAGAACTGCAAAAGATCTTCGAAAAGCATGGTTCCAGCTATCAGCTGCCGAGCCGTATCGTAAGACTCAAGCCTGAGAGTTCAGGTGTGATCGCCTACAGTGATGATGCGAAACTCTGTCTACGTCGCCCTTAGTGCTTCGATCTGTTTGACATCCGGATCCGCGACGGCGGATCTGGCGGGTGATTATCGTCTCTCAATGGAAAACCGGAGCGGCGAGCGTCAACATTTGGCGCAGGTTGAGATTCGTCAGGCAGAGCAGGGCTACAGTTATTGGATCGATTGGCTCGAAGCACCCTTCGAGAACCATTTTCTTTCGATGCGACCCTTCAAGTGTCTGCCCCATCCGCAACGTATGATCTGTCGGCTGCCCTATCCCTACGAGATAAAGCGGCGTATCACCGAGTCGGATCTGACCGACCTTGAATATGATCTGCTGTTCCTGCATAAAGTGCCGGGCGAGTACGGTATCAATGCCTGGAATGGTCTCTACTATGTATTAAAAATGTCTGACAAAGGTTTGGTTGGCGAGCTGCATGAAACCGACCTCAATGTCCTGCAGGCGCCACCTGAGGACGGGGATCTGCGGCCCATAGATCCGATGGAGATTCATCCGGCGTCGGACACACTCTGGCCACGCCGAATTCTGCTCGAGCCGATGTCATAGGTCTCTGTTATGAGGTATCGGATCTGTTCACTTCTACTCCTGCTGTTAGCGACACCGCTTGGTCTGGTTGCAGCTGAATCGCCAGCCGATCCCCTCAACTCCGTTATGTGGCATGAGATGCATCAGCGCCTGCTGGATGGCGCGCCGGTGGTGTTCGATGAGCGGGTGCAGGTGTCTGCTCCCGCCGTTGCGGAGGACTCTCTGAACCTGCCGCTGTGGATCGACGCCACGGCCCTGGGCGAGGTCAAACGCCTGTTGGTGTTTGCGGAACTCAACCCGATTCCAAAAGTGCTCGATATGCAGCCGATAAAAGCAGCGCCACGCATTGGTCTGCGGATCAAGGTGCAGCAGGCCACCCCGGTCAGGGCGGCTGCTTTGACAGCGGACGGAGTCTGGCATCTGGGAGGGGTTCTGGTGGACGCGGCGGGTGGCGGCTGTACGGCTCCCAGTATAGGTAGTGGTTCCTCGGACTGGGCTGACCGGCTCGGTGAAGTAACGGCCCGGCTCTGGTCCAGAGAGCATCACAGCCGGCTGCGTGCCAGTATCGTGCATCCAATGGACACCGGACTGGTTGCCGGAATTCCCGCCTTCTATCTGGAACAGCTGGAGATCCGCGAGAGCGGGGGGGATCTGATCAGTCGTCTCTCCCTGTTTGAGCCGATTGCGGAAAATCCGGTTTTGACGCTCGATCTTCCGAAGCTCAAACAGCTGACGATGGACGGACGCGACAATAACGGAAATCCGGTCGCAGCACAGATCAGTTTAGAGAGTCAGACCGGAGGTAGCCGTCAGTGAGGTCTCTTGTGTTCATCGCTGTAATGCTGCTGGCTGGATTGTGCCAGGCTGTGGAGCGGGATTATAAGCTGAAGCCACAACAGGTCGCTGACAACACCTATGTACTGATCGGTCATGATGAGCACTTCAGCTTCGCCAACGGCGGTAACATCGTCAATACCGGTTTCATCGTCACTGAAGCGGGCGTGGTGGTGATCGACAGTGGACCCTCCAGGCTCTATGGCGAGCAGTTGATCGCGGCGATCGCCCAAGTAACCGATAAACCTGTGGTGAAGCTCTTTATCACCCATATGCACCCGGATCATTTTCTCGGGAATCAGGCCTTTGAGGGCCTGCCGATTGCCGCCCTGGAAAAGACCCAGGACGGGATTCGTCTGATGGGTGAGACATTCAATGACAATCTCTATCGTCTGGTGGGCAGCTGGATGAAAGGCACCCGGGTCGTGGCTCCCAATCTACAGGTCGAACCGGGACTGGAGGAGATCGGCGGTCACCGTCTGCAGTTGATCGCAATGCAGGGCCATACCGGTGCCGATCTGGCCATTCTGGATCAGACCAGCGGGGTGCTGTTTGCCGGTGATCTGGTATTTTACGGCCGTACCCCGACCACCCCTCATGCTAATCTGGACAACTGGCAGTCCGCACTGCAACAGTTGCAAAAACTCGACTTCAAGGTATTGGTTCCCGGACATGGTGTGCCGGTGACCAGCGAAGTGGCGATATCCCAGACCTCCTCCTATCTCAGCTGGTTACAGCAGTATCTGAAAAAGCAGGCTGACTCCGGTGCCGCGATGGCGGAACTGCTGCAGCCCGATGCGCCGCAAAATCTGCGGGAGTTGGCGGTGTTCAAGGATGAGTACACCCGCTCACTGAGCCATCTCTATCCTGCACTGGAGGCCGAGGCACTGGCTGATGGGACGGTAGAGCAGCAACCGTGAGGCGGTTGTCATGGCTGTTCTGTCCGCTCTTTCTGATCAGCCTGTTCTGGCCAATCCAGAGCATTGCCGCAAGTGATTCTGAACTCTTCTCCGAGCAGGGATACCGAATCGCAAACTACCGCAGACCACTGCCGGAAGAGGCGCCTGCGGGCAAGCGTATCGGGACCGAGGCGCTGGCGGATCTGATCAATCAGAGTGATCCGGTGCTGTTGGATGTTCTGGCAATCACTCTGCGACCGGAAAGTGCTCAGTTTGGTCTCTCCTGGCTACCCGCTTCGCCACGCCAACATCTGCCAGGCAGTATCTGGTTGCCGAACGTGGGGTATGGCTATCTGGAACCCTGTATGCAGGCCTGGTTTGAGCGTACTCTGCATCGTCTCACCGGCGGCGATCGGGATCGAGCGATTGTTTTCTATTGCGTTACCGATTGCTGGATGTCCTGGAATGTGGTCAAGCGGGCATCCGAACTGGGATACCGGAAACTCTACTGGTATCCGGAGGGGAGTGACGGCTGGGCCGCCGCGGGGCTGCCGCTGGTTGCCGCCGAGCCACAACCGCTGCCGGGGATGACAGCGGGGCAGCAGGATACTCTGTTCGACTGCCCGGCCACAGACCTCAAAGCGGCACTGGAGAGAAGTGATGAGACTGAAAAACAGGGTCTGCTGCTGTTTTTCGAGACTCACCACTGCCCCTTCTGCCAGCGTATGCGGGCCGGGGTGCTTGCCGATCCCGGCTTGATTGCCGAATATCGGCGAAACTTTGTTGCCCTTGCGCTGGATATGGAGGGCGATCAGCCATTGACCGACTTCGACGGTACGGTCACCAGTGCCAGAGAAGTGGCCCAGCGCCTGGGTGTGGTACGTTCTCCGACCATGCTGTTCCTCAACAACCAGGGGGAGGAGGAGTACCGCTATTCCGGGCTGATCGTCGATCCGCGCAGATTCCGCTCACTGGCAGACTATGTCTCCGGCGGTCATCAGCAGAACATCGGTTTCAAAACCTATTACAAGCAGCAACAAGACTAAAAGCTCCTCTCACTTGATGGGAGAGGGGAGTTATCTGGTACTAACAGCATAAATGTCCGAGGTATATGGGAAACCACAAACAGCGGATTGTTAGCCGCAAATGGACGCCAATCACCGCGAATGTTCGCCAATACTCATTACAAATCAGACCATCACTATTAATGCTTGTGACCTGGTGAATGAGTACCAAGGCTTTGTGTTGAGTCTAATCAGTGAGTGTATTGGTGGGGCAGGGCTCCACCCTACAATTGAACTCAGGGTGTCGGGTGGGGCCCTGCCCACGAATGAATACAGCTGATCTCAGCAAGGTTTGTCAATTCACGACAACTGGATACAATACGCCCCCACTTTATGAATTGATGATACAGGGTGATCCATGAGACACATCAGGAAAGTACTCTCCTACTCCATCGCCGGAACGATCGGATTGAGCACGATTGCCAGTCTGAATGGCTGTAGCGACCAGGGTGGTCCACCGCAAGGCAGCGGCTTCGGCGACCAAGCCGGGATGGAGCAGGGGCAGAATGTCTTCATGGTCATCGAGCAGGTTGCTGTAAACCCGGACAGCTATCGCTTGGTAGAGAAACATCCTACCAGTGGCCCGACTCGCGCGATCCTTCGCGATCAGCAGGGAAATGAGCGATTTCTCACTGAAGATGAACTCAAACAGATTGCCGAACAGGAGGCCGCGAAGGTCGAAGCGGGCTCTTCACGCCTGACACAGGATCCTTCCATGCACTCTGGCGGACTGTCGCTGGGTGAAACCCTATTGGCCGCCGCCGCAGGCTCCCTGATTGGTGGCATGCTGGCTAACCGATTGGCCGGCAACAGCAATTTTCAGCGCACACAACAGCAGTATGGCGGTGGCCGCCCGACCAGTACGATCTCTCAGCCCTATAACAAGACGGCAAAAAGTCAGCCCAAGAGTGGCTTTTTCGGTGGTAATAAATCAGGCAGCAGCAGTTCCAGCAGCCGCTTCAACTCATTTGGTGGCTGATTGATGGTTGAAACTCTGAAGGTTGAGCCTCTCAGCAAAGGGGTTATGGAAGAGATCGGTATGAGCTGGCATACCGATGCGGATGGCAGCGACTATATCGTCAGTGATCTGGTTCAACTGAGTGAAGCAGAAGCGGAGGCCTACTACCAAGCCGCCAATGCGCTTTATGATATGTATGTGGAGGCAGCCCAGCACGTCATAGACAATCAGCTCTACTATGAGCTGGGTATACCCGCCAATCTGGTCGGGCTGATTGAGAACAGCTGGGATCGCGATGACTGGCATCTCTACGGGCGTTTCGATCTGGCCGGTGGACTTGACGGCCAGCCCATCAAATTAATCGAATTCAACGCTGACACCCCAACCAGCCTGTTCGAAACAGCGATTATTCAGTGGGCAATTCTGAAGGCGAATGGCATGGACGAGGCCCGCCTGTTCAATAACTTGCATGAGATGTTGAAAGAGAACTTCCGGCGTCTGATCAGCGGTGACGATGCGGATTTCGATTTTGCCAGCCGCTACAACGGGGAGAAGCTGCTGTTTTCCAGTATCAGTGATCTACCGGAGGATGAGCGCACAACCCGCTATCTCCAGCAGGCGGCACATGAGGCCGGCTTCTTTACCGACTTCTGTTACCTGAATGAAGCGGGCTTTAGCCGTGACGAAGGTGTGTTCAACAAGGATGGCCAGCTGGCTGACTTCTGGTTCAAGCTCTTTCCCTGGGAGGATATCGCCGAGCAGGAGCTTGAGCTAACCCGGATGCTTGAGCAGAGTGCAAAGCAGGGGGGAACCCGCATCATCAATCCGCCCTATACGCTGCTGTTTCAGAGCAAGGGGATGATGAAGATTCTTTATGACCTCTTTCCCAACTCACCCTACCTGCTGCCCACCGCATTCGAGCCGCTGGCTGGCGTGGATCAGGTCGAAAAGAAGTTGTTTGGTCGCGAGGGCGCCAACATGCGTATCCTGGATGCCGCTGGGCAACTGATTCAACAGAGCGATGGTCCCTACGATTTCCACAAGAACATCTACCAGGAGTGGGTTGACTTCCCCAAGGACCGTGCCGGGCAAAACTATCAGGCCGGTGTTTTCTATGTCTGGGAGGCCTGCGGCCTGGGCTTTCGGCGTGGCGGCAAGATTCTTGACGACATGAGTAAGTTCGTGGGCCATGTGATCACTGAAGAGCAGCCGCTGCAGCTTGCTTCTCCAGCCCCTTAACCTAGGGCCGATTGGATTAGTGTTAACAGGCCCTAAACAAGGCGTGTTAACCGGCATCGAATCTGTCGGTTTTTATCTGTCTGGTTGGGTGTCGAAGGCTATCGCAATCATCCGGTTGTGGGTTGTCTGCAATTCAGTGTTCGACCCCGATCAGTTCGAAGACCACTTTGCCTCCGCTGAAGACCAAACCTGACATCGGTTCCTCACGAACCAGTTTCACCAGGCCGACACCGGGTGCATACCACTCCCGGGTGTTGATCTCGATGTCCTGATAACCCTCACGTCCATCTGCGTAGAGCGTCAGCTGCGCCTCTCCCTCAACCAGCAGACATTGCTCAAAATGGCCGGCCGGTACATCGACCTGCGCATCCAGTTGGCTGATCTGGTAGGCCATCTTCAGTGCGCTGCCCCGGGTCAGAGTCTGCTCATAGGGACTGATTCGCCGCAGTACATAGGGGTAGGTCAGGTTGCTCCAGCTGGTGCCGGTCTGGTAGGGGCGTTTCAACACCCAGTGGGGGTCGCTATCCATTCTTACCTCTGACTCAACGATGGTGCGCTTGCCGTTGCGATAGATCCCCTCATCCACGTTGCGTAGATAGTAACGGGTGCCTTCACTGGTGATGCGAACGCTGTGAGGCAGGCCTTTCAGTGTTTCCGGTTCGCTGTTGTAGGTCACAAATTCCCGCGTCTCCACACGCCCGGCGACCTCGGTGGTGACTCGATAGGTCCATCGCATATCCGGGGTGAGCGGAAAGTAGGACCCCTGATGGTTGAGGTGTTGTTCACTGCAGCCTGTGACCAGACAGCAGAGCAGTGCGAGCAGCAGGCCGATCCGATGCATCTTATTTTTCCGGCAGGGCCGGGTCGGGCAGGCTATAGATTTCGAGCTGCTGGCGCTTCTCGCCCATGCGGGTGAAGTCACGGGGCATACCGCTCACTCCGCTCTCTTTGATCCGCCCCAGCTGGATCACACCGTTGCGCAGATTTCTCAGCGCCTCTTGCAGATTGGTATGCAGACTCTTCTGATAATCAAGTTGATAGGCACGGGGTTTTTCTGCGGGCTCGGCTGCACTCAGGTCGGTGATCCAGACATGGATGGTGCCGGGGGAACCCGAGGTTTTATCCGGCTCATCGATGATCGCGGCATGCAGCTGAAAACGTGCCGGCAATGGGCTGCTGACCGGCCATCCCTGGACCTCACGCCAACCCTGATAGCTGACAAAGTAGAGTGCGCAGGTTGCCAGTACCAGCAACAGTTTCAGGCTCCAGTGAAACGGTGCGCGTAACAGACTGAGCGTGATCAGCGCCGTGAGTGCCACATAGGCCAGCACCAGCAGTAGAGTGGATTCCGTCAAAGCTTGCCAACCTCCACGATTGATTTGGGTAGGGTGTTGATATCGAAAACCTGACCATCCGGGGCGATCGAAAAGCGTACGGCGGTCTGCTCCTCCCCAAGCCGTTCGAGTTGGAGATTGGCATAGTGCAGGATCTTCAGCACCGGATTGACCTCCGCCAGAGAGACAGTCACCGGTACCGGTTGCTGGGTCTTGCTGTTGTAGTAGTGCACATTGACCACATACTCGCCGGGTGGGCGCCCCCGCAGGGTAACCACCTCCTGATTGAGCGGATTGACCACCGCTTTGCCATCCACCACCAGGCTGTCATTGGCCAGGCCTCGGTCATCCCGGTCCAGGTGCAGCAGCCCGGCCTGTGGTTGTTTGAACCAGACCAGTTGACCGGCCGGGCCCTCAACCCAGGTATCGATATCATCCGGATTGTTGTCAGGCCAGGTTACGGTGATGATGAAGTCCGCCTTCGGATTGATGGTGCCGGTTTTTGCTGGTGGGTTGAGAAACATCAATGCCACCAGAAACAGAAAGGTGAAGGCAAGCAGTGCATTGAACAGCAGGTCGGTGAACGGGTCAGCATCGAAGCTGCGGCTATTGCGGAACATGGCCATGCTCTAATCACCGCCCGAGTTTGCTGTGAGTCGGGTTTCAGCCAGGTGAACCGCCGCCGCCACCAGGCGATCGGCGGCCCGGTCCAGCATCAGATATTGCAGTCCAAGCAGCATGCTGCAGACCAGACCGAGCAGGGTGGTATTCAGCGCAACCCCCATACCGCCGGTCATCCGTTGTAAGAGTCCCTGAATGTCGGCCAGATCGAATGACTCGAGCTCAGCGACGGGCGCCAGCATCAGAACGAAGCCGATCACCGTGCCCAGCAGACCCAGTTTGATCAACAGTCCGCTGATAAACCATCCCGCTTCATGCTGTCCCCGGGCCTGCTCAGCCATCACCTGGGCCAGCAGCTGGGCATCTCGGACCGTCTCCGGCTCGGTCGGTTTTTGCAGTAATCCACGCAGGAACTCACCTGTCAGGGAGCTATCCAGCAGGCTTGATCCTTTGTTCAGTGGCTTGTCGCTAAGCCCCAGTGCCTGGATGATCCGTTGCAGCGCCTCCTGTTCCGTCGAGAGGTAGAGGCTGCGAAAAGCACAGTGACCGCTGGCAGCGATAAAGGTTACGCCAATGATCAAGGTGATTCTGGTCGGATCGGAGAGCAGAATATTCTGCAGAATCCCCTGGTCCCAGGAGACCCAAGCGCCAAACAGGATCAGGCCGGCCAGCAGTAGCCACCTCAAGAGTAGGCTGTAGGCAGGTATCGATGCGGTCATGGATGCCAGGATGCTCTCTCGGTTGTTGTTCTCATTAGATACTAGCCTACTGTGTGATGCGTACTCTCAGGACCGATTTCAGGCCATGCAGAAAGTTGGGTTTGCTTTGACCTACTACCCCTGCAAGGGGCATGCCTGCTGTATTGTCCCGGGGCAGCAGGGCAGAGATGAAATAGCCTAGGCGCTTGTATCACTTGTGGTACATCCGCATCGAATATGAACAGTCAGCTTCGGGATAAACTGAATGAATACCCGCAATCTGCCTGAGTAGTGACTCATCGGGCAGGCATGAATGTTGCAAATTCAGTTCAGATTGAAAACCGGATTTTTCTAGCTTCAATCTGATCATGCTCAGTTTTCTGAGTCATAAAAGGATTAAAGAGAGATCCATCCAACCGTAAAATTGTGAGCAGGAGAGACCAATCATGAGAAGGTTTTTGACGTACCTGAGCGGCTTAGTCGTTGCTCTCGTCGCGCCGACCACACTACAGGCTAAAGATGAGCAGATGCTTGATCTGGCCAATGCCAGGGGGTGTTTTATCTGCCATCAGGTGGCAGCAGACAACAGTGGGGGCAAGCCTCTGGGGCCTTCATACCAGGAGGTGGCGGTACGTTATCGAGACGATCAACAGGCTTTCGACCAGCTGCTCGATCGGGTCATCCACGGTACCGCCTATCGGGATCAGAAGTGGGAAGGCAAGGTGGCGATGCGCTTTATGCCGCCGAATGTGAATGTATCCCGTGAGGAGGCTGCGGCCCTGGTGCGCTGGATCATCGATTTGGATGTGGATCAGAAGACCGTTGAGCGTCTGCAGAGACACGACAACATGCTGAGGCTGTCGAGTCTCAGTGGCTGTAATATCTGCCATCGTGTGGAGCCTGTGACCGAGTCCAGAGTGGTTCCTCTGGCCCCATCCTTTCGAGAAATTGCCGGACGTTACCAGGTAAATGCCAATGCAAAGAGTGACTTGGTGGACTCTGTATTGAAAGGCACTCAGGGTGGGACCAGGATGTGGGAAAACGTCAACATGCGATTCATGCCGCCAAACGTCAATGTTCGTGATGAGGATGCGGCTGCGCTGGTTGACTGGATTCTCTCTCTGGAGACCAAAGGGCTTGCCAAACATGCCCGGGTTCCCGCACAACGACCTGTGAAAAAGCCCTAAGTCCGCCTCTGACTCTGTCCCTGCAGCCGAAGCGTGCGTTTTGTGCACGCTGCGGTCTGAAACCTATTGGCGTCTTTAGCCCCACCTAGATTGTGGTTGATTGGTGATGTATATCAGAATTTATGATATGAAATCACGAATTATCATTTTTCATAAAATGGATTCTCTTCCATACTCATTTTCAATACTTTTCACAACTAGCCACAGGAGATTGAGATCATGGTTCATACAGCCGTAGACCAATCCGCCAACGTACAACCGCTGATCCGCTTTGATGAGGATGGTTTCCTGATCGATCACCAGCTCTGGAACGAGGAGCTGGCTCGTGATCTGGCCCATCAGGAGGGAGTGGATCATCTGGGTGAGCAACACTGGCACATCATTCATCACATCCGTGAACGCTACCTGAGTCTCGGGGCGCTACCGAATATGCGTCTGGTCTGCCGGGCAACCGGGATACCGAGGCATAAGGTCCATCATCTGTTCGGCAGCTGCCTGAGCATCTGGCGAATCGCCGGTCTGCCCGATCCGGGTGAAGAGGCGAAAAGCTATTTCAGTTGATCTGTTTTTTTCAGTCCGCAAATGAACGCGAATAAACGCAAATAGAGTTTGCGTATCTTTTAGCTGTTTGCCTGGGCTGAGTCTGGTTGCTGATTCTGGACCCCGGCATCTGCCGCACGGCTGTCCGGAAAGTCAGTGCGTCTGTGTTTAATCCAAGCGTATTTGGTGGGGCATGGCCCCACCCTACACCTTTAAATCAATGGTAGGGTGGGGCGTGCCCCACCAGATAGGGTTTGTGCAGGCACCATTCAGGTCTGTTTGGCACGATCACGATTTGCACGCTCTATCTGCTTGAATCCAGCATCACTGAATTTGCGTTTATTCGCGTTCATTGGCGGACTTTCTAAAAGGTCAGGTTCGGTTGCGTGCCTCGAGCAGGGCCTGGTACTCATCCTGGGCAAGGATCTGTCGCAGATCGATATAGCTGCCACTCTCAAATCCCTTGATCTCAGGCAGGGCCTGCAGGATCCTCTCTGCGGCAGCGGTGGGGGAGAGGGTTTTTCCCTCCTCACGAGCCTGTCTGATGCGTTGCAGGGCAGGGAAGGCGTCACTGTCTGCCTCGTTACACAGATAGTCCATCATGCTCGATTCGATCAGCCCCGGCGCAATAGCAGCAATGTGGGTTTCATCGAACTCGTGGGCATAGAGACGTCCAAGCATGTTCAATCCGCTTTTCGAAAGGGCGTAACCGCCCCATCCCTTGTTGCCCAGTACCGCAGCACCGGATGACATGAGGAGGATCTGATCGATTTTCAGTGGCGATTTCAATAGCCAATCCAGGATGACCTTGTTCGGCCACAGGTTGATCTCCATGATCTGCCGCAGTGCATCCAGCGAAGTGTCGCTGATGTTTTTGATCTCTCCCAGTATGCCCGCGTTGAGTATCACCAGATCGATAGCTGTAACGCCGTTTAAAAGTTGTTCAAGGGCATCGGGTATTGTCTCTGACCGGGTCAGATCGCAATGCTGATCTACGATATCCCCGGCCAGTTTGCAGCCACGCCGGCTGCAGCCATAAACCCGATATCCATGGTTTAACAAAACCTGGCTGATGCCGAGGCCGAGACCGCTACTGTTACCTGTAATAAATGCTGTTCTTTTATTCATATCCGCAAACAAAAATGGTGAGCTATAGTCATCCAATCGATGACTTGAACCAGGGATCTAATTTAGCAGTGTTTTGTGATTTTTCGTTATTTTTTTCAATCGGTGATGATAGGAACCTCGAAAAACAGCTTGGTATATTGAGACGCGGCTCGCACCTCGATATATAGCAAATTCCTATACTATCGCGAAATTGCTGAACTGGAGATTGTGTATGGAAACCTTCAACAGGGAAGGATATGTAGCGACTCTTGTTGCCACATTTTTTACTTTGGATTTGGCAGAGAAAAAGAGAAAACAGCTGCAGGCGACAGCAGAACTTCAGGTTCAGGTAAAGATTGCATTGGAGCTTGCACAGTCTCCATCAACAAATCAAAAGCTACCGGAGAGACCGATCGAGGGTGAGTGGTTGGAACGCTTGAATAAGATGGGAGTCGGTCTGCTTGAGGCTCTAACGATCAAGGAGTTATACCATATACAGGGGTTGTCACATTGCGCTACTCCACGCCAGGTGGAAATATTGAAACATTTCAAAATAGCGGGCGCTGTGAAGATGAATAAAACGATGGCTAATTACACCATCAGGCGTCTCTTCTCCGAGGCTGAAAATGTCGAAGCCTGGCAGCAGCGCCCTCCGACCTCCCGGGTGATGCAGGGTTTGCTCTACATAAACGGCCGTTTTACCCGTGGCATGACCCAGCATCAGGCACAGCTGAGACTCAGGAAGTCCGGCATTGATAACCCGTCGAAGTATCGTGAGTGGGAACGCATCGAAGCACTCTTTGTTGGGGTTAACGATCTGGTGACCCGGCAGCGAAACGCCACCCGAAAGATCACCTGGAAGCGTTTTTATCACTACTATGATGAATTAAAAAGTAACGGAGTGCCCAGCGATGAAATCTCGGTAGAGATGATGCTTACCCGCATAGCCCATCATCAGCGTGGCGAACTCCACTCGCCTCAATTCCGTGGCGATGAGGCTGGCCTGCTAGCGGTGGTATAAGCTAATGATGGCAGTCGGCTGTTTAAACGCCGATTAAACCAAAGAAACTCTACTTGGCAGCGTACTTCGCTTGTTCGCTCATGCCACCTCACTGCTTAACGGTAGGCGAATGATGAACGTCGTGCCAACTCCCTGTTCCGTTTCAAACAGAAGTTCTCCCTGATGCTTACCCACGATGATGTCCTGGGCGATAGCCAGGCCCTGGCCGGTACCTCGCCCTACACCCTTGGTGGTGAAAAATGGATTGAATACATACTCCTGGGCCTCTTCGGGTATGCCGGTTCCGGTGTCACTGACACGGATTTCCACCTGCTCGTCCTTTAACTCTGTGGAGATGGTGATCGTGCCTTTCTCTTCCCGTTTGGCTGCTTCAATGGCGTGGGCTGCGTTGACGATGATATTCAGTACAACCTGAGACACCTCTCCTGCCAGGCACTTCACATCTGGCAGGTTATCACTCAGTTGCAACTTGGTGTCAGCAACATATTTCCACTCGTTCTTACATACCGCTACCGCATTACTGACAATACGATTCAGGTCGGCCAAAGCCATATCTTTACCACCTGGATGAGCAAACTCTTTCATTGCCAATACAATTCTGGCCACCTGCGAGGCGCCGGTTATGGATTGATCGATGGCATTGGTGGTCTCCTCAGTAAGATACTCCAAGTCGATCTCTTCAATGGTTTCGTCAATTTTTTCCAGTTCGGCTTGCAGTTCAGGTTGCTGTTTTGCTTTGCCTGAGAGTTCGGCGTAGTCCTGCAACAGGTTTTGCATATCCTGCTGTGACTCTTTGATGAACTTCAGATTGTCACCGATGTACTGTATTGGGGTGTTGATCTCATGGGCGATGCCCCCGGCCAACTGTCCCACCGCTTCCATTTTATGCGTCTGATTCAGCTGACGCTCCAGATCCATGCGCTCTCTATCGGCACGTTTACGTTCCGAGATGTCACTGAATGTCAACACGACCCGTTTATCATTTTCATTCTGCAGCATTGGGGATACTGAAAAAACGATATCGATTTCATGTCCGGATTTGTGTGAAAAGAGATCATCATTGTCAGCGCGTATTACACCGTCATTCAAGGTGTCCATGACGATCGTTTTGACATTTTTCTCTTTAGCCGGTTTTTTCTCACCATAGACAATCTGACTGAACTGCTTGCCCAACATCTCATTTTTAGTCCATCCGATCAGGCGTGCGCTTTCGGGGTTGGCATATTTAACGACACCACCATTGTCCAGTACTACGAAACCTTCACTCATGCTGTTGGTGACGTCGCTGAGGAATTGTTCTTTATCCTTTAAGTCATGTTGTGTCAGTTTCAGTGTCAGCCAGTGTTTTCTGAGTTGACTCATGAGAAAATTACTGGTCACTGCGATCAACAGAAAACCGATGAAGTGGAGCAGTGTCATGTTCCGCTTGGCTTCACTCTGGGCGGCGATAATCGGTTCCGCCAGCACTTTCACGCTAATGCCGCCACGCACACCACCGACAACTTTGCCCTCATACCCATGGCATTGAAGACACTGTTCCTGCATATACACCGGACCAATGTATCTGAAGTAGGCCGGTTGCTGATTCAGAAATCCCTCGAATTTGAAATTCGTACCTTGTGCAAACTGACTTAATGCCTGGCTCTCCCAGGTGTCAGAGATATTTTCCGGATTCATGGGTTTGGATGAAACGGCTCGATACTGAATATCCTTAACGTTCTGCTTTTTGAAGAGGGTGGGGTCATTTGCCATCAATACCGGATTGATTTTTGTCAGCCTGACCATCTCATACATGATTTGGCCGCGCTCAAAGGCAATCTTCTCTACAGAGTTGTCGATAACGCTCAGATTCCAAATCAAAGAGACCAGGGTCAGTGCCAGCCAGAATATGATTGGAAATATCCAGTAGTATGTGGATTGTAATAGTCGTATCAACATGGCAACATCCATTTCATTATTCGGTCAAGTTTCATCAATCGACCTGTTTTTTGACTGCTCAACGACACTTGGCAGCAGGATGTTGCGGAGTGGGGTCTGCAACTGGGCACTAAATCTGAACTGCTTGTTCCACCGGTGAACCTGCTGGCGATATAGAGCGCTTATTAAAATATAGCGTTTGACTGGATTATTACTTGAGGATCTAACTTCTGGTTTAATCGCAGCCCCATCGCGTCATTAAACTTATTGATTACCCTTGTGGATGTTTTTTATCAGCAAATAGATAACTTGAGCCGGTTATGCGGATTCTTATGGGGGCCGATCTTCCATGACACTGACAGCAACACAGCAATTACAGATCAATCACCGCTCAGTGAGGCGGTTTCTCGATAAACCTCTGGAACCCGGGCAGTTGGAGGCGTTGATCAGTTGTGGTCAGGCTGCGGCGACATCAAGTTTTATCCAGGCCTATTCCGTCATCCGGGTCACAAGCCCGCAAAAGAGACAGGCGATTGCGCTTGCCGCAGGTGGTCAGATATGGATTGAGAAGGCGGCCGAGTTTCTGGTTTTCTGTGCTGACCTCAGGCGCATCAACCAGGCCTGTGAAGCTGTGGGCGAGGGTAGCCTGGAAGGGTATAGCGAACATGGACTGGCTGCGGTAATCGATGTGGCACTGATGGGCCAGAATGTGATGCTGGCCGCCGAATCCCAAGGTCTGGGAGGGGTCTTTATCGGCGGTATTCGCAATCAACCTGAAGTGATTGTGGAGCAGCTCGATCTGCCCCATCGAGTGGTGCCACTGTTTGGCATGTGTCTGGGCTGGCCGGATGCGAATACCGAGGTGAAACCCAGGATGCCGGTTGAGTCCATTCTGCATCAGGATCGATATCAGGAGATGGATCCGCAGAGTTTGGCTGACTATGATGAGCGGATGTCAAAATACTATGCCAGTCGTGGGTCCAATGTGAAACTGAGCGACTGGTCGAATGCCACCGCACAGGCCATGCAGGGTAAGAAACGGGAACATATACTTGAATTTCTGCGTTCCAGGGGCTTCTTCGTCTGCTAATGCTTGATGATAGTGCGGAGGCTGGAAAGATACTTCGACAGCCGATGCAGCTTCTGTTGAATGTTCAGTCTCAAGGCGAAACCCTGTGTGGTGTGTGGCTGCGGAAACCTGCGGCGAGGCATCGTCAGCCAGATCAATAGCCGGCGGCTGGTTTATCAAGCACGGGTGATGGATTGGCAGGCGAACCTGTTCCATGGAGCATCGCTGAGTCTGTCGCTTTAGGTGCTGTCAGGTAGGCTTCCACAGCACCTTTGATCAAACTATTCATCGCCCCCAAAGTGGGGGCGGTTCTGCTTAGGGCCAATTGGATTAGTGTTAACAGGCCCTAACTCAAACGTTTGTATTTGATACGGTGCGGCTGATCGGCTTCGGCGCCCAGGCGACGTTTCCGGTCTGCTTCATAGTCGGCATAGTTGCCTTCAAACCATACCACTCCGGAGTCCCCCTCAAAGGCCAGGATGTGGGTGGCGATTCTATCGAGAAACCAACGGTCATGGCTGATCACCACGGCGCAGCCCGGAAAAGAGAGCAGCGCCTCCTCCAGGGCTCTCAAAGTCTCCACATCCAGGTCGTTGGTCGGCTCATCGAGCAGCAGAAGATTGCCACCACTTTTCAACAGCTTTGCCAGATGAACCCGATTGCGTTCACCGCCGGAGAGATCACCAATGCGTTTCTGTTGGTCTGAACCTTTGAAATTGAAGTGGCTGACATAGGCTCGGGAGGGCATCTCGAAGCGGTCGACCGTAATGATGTCCTGACTGTCAGAGATCTCTTCCCAGACGGTTTTGTCACCATTCAGGGCATCCCGGCTCTGATCCACATAGGCGACCTGAACCGTCTCACCGATGCGCATCTCACCCCCGTCAGGTTTCTCCTGTCCGGTAATGATGCGAAACAGGGTGGTTTTGCCCGCGCCATTGGGGCCGATGATGCCGACAATGCCGCCTTTTGGCAGATTGAAGGTAATGTCGTCGTAGAGTACCCGATCACCAAAGGCTTTCTTCAGCGATTCGGCTTCGATTACCATATCACCCAGTCTGGGGCCGGGCGGTATGTAGAGCTCATTGGTCTCATTGCGCTTCTGGAACTCCTGGGACTGCAGCTCTTCAAAGCGCTGCAAGCGGGCCTTGCTTTTGGCGTGTCGGCCTTTCGGATTGGCGCGTACCCACTCCAGCTCCGCCTTCATGCTTTTGATATGGGCGGCCTCTTCGCGGGACTCCTGCTCCAGGCGCTGCTCCTTCTGTTCCAGCCAGGAGGAGTAGTTGCCCTCCCAGGGAATGCCGTAGCCCCGATCCAGTTCGAGTATCCAGCCGGCCACATTGTCGAGAAAATAGCGGTCATGGGTCACCGCTACCACGGTGCCGGTGTACTCATGAAGGAATCGCTCCAGCCAGGCGACTGACTCGGCATCCAGATGGTTGGTCGGTTCGTCCAGCAACAGCATATCCGGTTTTTCGAGCAGCAACCGGCAGAGGGCGACCCGACGTCGTTCACCGCCGGAGAGGGTTTTTACATCCGCGTCCCAGGCTGGCAGTCGCAGCGCATCGGCTGCAATCTCCAACTGCCTCTCGATGTTGTGTCCGTCACAGGTCTGGATGATGTCTTCAAGTTGCGCCTGCTCTTTGGCCAGCGCATCAAAATCCGCATCCGCTTCGGCATACGCGGCATACACCTCGTCGAGACGGCTCAGCGCCTGTTTCACTTCAGCCAGTGCCCCCTCCACATTGCCCCGAACATCCAGGGACTCATCGAGTTGGGGTTCCTGGGGCAGGTAGCCCACCCGGATACCGGCTTGAGGACGGGCTTCACCTTCGATGTCGGTGTCCACACCGGCCATGATGCGCAGCAGGGTCGACTTACCGGCGCCATTGAGTCCGAGTACGCCGATTTTGGCGCCCGGAAAGAATGAGAGTGAGATATCCCGTAGAATCTGCTTTTTCGGCGGGACGACTTTGCCCACCCGATTCATTGTATAGATGTATTGGGCCATGGAACCTGTATCTAGATTGACTGTTGTGGTGTGGCCTACGAATCACACACTGACCTGGGTGTGATTCTGCCGACCAGTTTTCGGCCGTTATCCTACCATGAGACTATGCCGGCAGGTAGATTTACCTTAGGGCCTTGAAAGCGCGTGTCAGGCAGATTTCAAAATCGATATCTTGCGAGTTTTCCGTCTCGATACCGATGCTCGATGCTTCAAAGACAAAGCGCTCTGAGAAACTTGGATTGCGTTGCTTGATGGTGAGACAACCATCGATAAGAAGGCCTCTTCCCTTGATATAAGGAAACCGCAAATTGGCGTCGTTCAGTTGATTGGGTTTGGCTGAGACTTGAATACCTGCAGAAACTCGTCTTCCGGCAGGGGACGGCTGTAGAAAAAACCCTGTGCCAGATGGCAGCCGGCACTGTTGAGTTGATCGATCTGTGTCTGGCTTTCAACCCCTTCGGCGATCAGATCCAGATTGAGCCCTCGGGCCATAGAGATGATTGCGGTAACGATGGAGTTGTCGCCCTTGGATTTGATGCCTTCGACAAAGGAGCGGTCCATCTTCAGGGTATTGATCGGCAGGGATTGCAGATAACCCAGGGAGGAGTATCCGGTGCCAAAGTCGTCGATAGCGATCCTTATGCCTCTGTGGGACAAGCGGGAGAGGGTATCGATGGCCTTTTCCATATCCTGCATGATGGCATGTTCGGTAATCTCAAGTTCCAGAACATTTCGATCCAGGTTATGGCGTTTGATGATCGCCAGGGTTTTATTGACGAATTGATCCATCTCGAGTTGCTGCACGGAGATATTCACCGACAGACTCAGTTGGATGTTCTCTTCGGTTTGCCAGCGCTGCATATCCTGACAGGCTTTGCGTAATACCCACTCGCCCAGCGGTACGATCAGCCCCGACTCTTCAGCGACATTGATGAACTCGCTGGGTTGTATGATGCCTTTGTCCGGATGCTGCCATCTCACCAGCGCCTCCACACCGACAATTTTGCCTTCCCTGGTGTTGTATTGCGGCTGATAGTAGAGACAGAGTTCATCCGTGGAGATGGCTTTACGCAGACCGTTTTCAATGTCCAGGGAGGCGGCAAAATGGCTTTTCATCCGGTCTGAATAGAAGGCATAACCGTTCTTGCCGGAGTTTTTCACCTTGTACATGGCGATATCGGCATGCTTGATCAGAGAGTCTTTGGTGTCGCCATCTGATGGATAGACCGATATACCGATACTGAAGCTGATAAAGATCTCTTCGTTTTTGATCAGGAAAGGTTCTGCGGTGAGGCGCAAAATTTTCTCGGCCAGATTGCGTGCATCCTGAATATCGTTGATCTCAGGTATCAACAGATTGAATTCGTCACCACCAACACGCGCCAGGGTATCCGCTTCCCGCAGTTCACTGCGCAGACGCTGACCCACCATCTTCAGCAGTTCGTCACCTACGTAGTGACCCAGCGAGTCGTTGATGATCTTGAACCGGTCCATATCCAGGTACATCACAACCAGCTTTTTACCGGAGCGTTTGGAGTGGGCCATGGCCATGTTGAGGCGATCGCGGAACAGGGTACGGTTTGGCAGATTGGTCAACAGGTCATGATGCAGCTGATATTTGATCAGCTCTTCCGCCTGTTTGCGCTCGGTGATATCCCTGGCAACCCCATAGGTGCCGATAAAGGATTTCTCATTATCCTCCCCGACCGAATAGATGCCGATGGAGCTCAGCTCAATGGGTACGGTTCTGGATTCGAAATAGCGGGGACCATCGTTGATTTTACAGTTCAGCCTCAGTTCGGTACTGCGGGTGGCCCGGTCGCCAGTGCGTCGTTCGTTGAACGTGTAGTTGGCCTGGTTGATATCCTCCTCAAAGATCAGTTTAGAGAAGTGCTGCCCAATGATCTCTTTAGGATCATATCCCAGCAATCCTTCCACCCGGTCGTTGATGAAGGCGAAGCGACCCTCCTGATCCAGCAGGTAGATCATGTCGGGTGAGTTATTGACGATGAACTTATGCAACGTCTCCGATTCATTGAGACGCTGGCTGATCAGCTTGTTCTCGATTTTCAGACGGCGATGATCAAGGGTGTTGTCGATGGTGCGCAACAGCTCTTCTGGCTGGTAGGGCTTACGCAGGAAATCCTTTGCCCCGTTACGTAACGCCAGTGAGGCGTGATCAAAAGTGGCTTCACCGCTGATGATCACAATGTCACAATCGATACTGTACTGATCGATATGCTCCATTACCTTATGGCCATTCAGATCGGGCATGTTGAGATCGAGTAGTATCAGGTCGAAGTTGTTGCTGTTGAGTAGGTCGATCGCCTCACGTCCACTCTCGGCAAGGGTTATCTCGTGTCCGGTAAATCTCAGCAGTTCCTTGAGGCTGGCTCTGGCTCTGGGTTCGTCATCCGCTATCAGGATACGCGCATGCAGTTGTTGCTTGCGTTGTTCGCTGTTGGCGTCATTGGGTATGGTGGATATATCACCCTCAATTCCCCGCCAAGGTGTTGGATAGTATGGATGCATTGTCTACTCTTGCGTCGAACGCGGTAAAAAAAGTTGGAACCGGGTGCCGGAGTTGCTGTTGGAGGTGCAATTGACCACCCCTGACAGCTCGTCCATCAGGCTCTTGATTATGGCCAGTCCCAATCCTGAGTGGCTGCTATCCTTGGTGCTTTTTCCAGGTAAAAACAGCTGATCCATAATCTCCGCATCGATTCCAGGGCCCGAGTCGACCACTTCAATTTCTATATGTGCCTTACCATTAAGATAGGCATTGTCCCTGGTGGCAATACTCAGTTTCCCTCCCTCTGGCATGGCCTCCACTGCATTTTTGATGAGATTGGTCAGTATCTGCTTGATATGGCCGCGCCGGGAGGCGATTAACGGGATATCGGGGTCGAGATCAACCTCCGTGTTGGTGTTGTGAGTGGCAAACAGAGATGACTGGAACAGCTTGTGAAGGTCTTTGATTAAGGCATTGATATCCAAGCCCTTTTCCTGTTGCTCCAGCTCTTCTGGAATGTCACGCATACGCAGCAGGATCTTCCCCACCCGGTTGATCTCATCCTTGATGATGTCCAACTCTTCCTGCACCTCGTGGTTTTCACCCAGTTTCATGCCGAGGATGTGCAGATAGTTATTGATGATACCCAGAGGATTGTTCGCCTCATGCACCACCTTGCGTGCCTCCAGGTGGAAGGCGGCGCGTTCATCCTCCAGGAGTTGCTGTTGGGACTGGCGCATCTCCTGCTGGCGCAGCAGTGTCTCACAAGCTTGCCGGGTGAACAGATGCAGCATGGGCAGTTGGGTTTCAAACAGCGGTATCTGATCCCTCTCCAGGCCGATCGCCAAAACTCCCAGCCTCTGTTGCTGTGCTGTCAATGGCAGGTAGCAGACGACTTCACTGTCGATGAATCCCATCAGCTGTTGGTCTGCGACCGTCAGGCTCGCTTGATGCGCCTCATCGTCTGTCGTGACCCTCATCTGCTTGTTAAAGGCCAGGGCAGCCAGGCTGCGATCCGTCTCTGTACCGAAGCTCAGCTCTTCAAGCTGCTGCTGTCTGCCGCGTGAGGCAGGAGAGTAGGGGAGTAACAGGGCCTGTTCATCGGCTTTGAGCAGAAAACAGGCCCGTTTCAGTCCAAACAGCAGTTCAAGATCCCGGTGAATCTGCTGCAGAGTGGTGTGGCGGTCTGCCTTGTCAGGTGGAGGGGTGAGGCTGCCGCCAAACAGTGCGGCCTGTTCTACCCGCTCTGCCAGTGCGATCCTATGTGCGGCTGAATCTGCCTCATCGTCATCATCCAGTTCCACTTTCAGAAAAGGAATACCCAGGCTGCCGGCACTCTCAGTGGCCTGCTTGAAGGATTCGGCGGTCAGTTTCTCGATGACCGATTGATTTAAGCCGAACAGATTGTCGGCCTGGGTCAGCGCGGCGTCATCCGGCTTGGTCTCTCCCAGGGCGAGCTGACAACCGAGGTTGACCAATTTCACCAGTGGGGCGCTGTCCAGGATCCGATCCGCCGGCTCATACTGATAGCGAAGCGCATCGGCCAGAAAACTGTGGAGTTGCCATTGATCGATCATCTGCGAGCCGATCACTGGATAGCTCACGCCGTATTGCTTCAACTCCTGCTGGAGCTGTTTTTCGATCTCAGAATTGGCATCGACCAGTTTTTGATATCCCTGGGCATCTTTCTGCAACAGGGCGAGCTGTCCCAAACGATGCAGCAGGCCTGCCAGGTAGGCCTCTTCAGGCATTTTGTAGGCCGTCAGGTCGGCCAGTGAGCGACACACAAAGGCACAGAACAGGGATCTGGACCAGATCAGATCAAGGCTCTGTCCAATGGTATCGCTCAGTTTGGAGAAATATTGCTGAACAGCGCTGTTGATGGCGATGGTTCGGACGCTGTTCATTCCCAGCACCACCAACATGTGATGCAGGCTGGTGAATTCGTTCCACTGCCGATAAAAAGGGGAGTTTGCCGCCGCCATAACCTGGGAGGTGATCGCTGCATCCTGCTGAATGATTGCACTCAAGGATTCAAAACTGACATTGGGGTCATTACAGCTATCGATCAGCTGAATGAGTATGGCTGGTGGGGATGGCAGATCGCAGAATTTTCCGTCGATTGCCTTGTCTTGGTTTGGTGTGGTCACGTAAATACCAAGTTTATTATGGGGTTACGCCAGTATCTTGTGGTAATTAATAGCACTTAATCGTGTTGAATGAAAGCGTTTTCCGAGCATTGCATGATCTGAATGATGATATCGAATTCCTCTCGCAACCCATTTTGGATCCACTTCCATAACATATTAGTCATTGTATCCGCTCCAATCCGGTTACCAAACTCCCTTGGATGCAGGAATGCCTTTCCCAATCAGGTGGAAGCTGATTCCTAAAAACAGCTGACGGAAAATTGCCTGGCTGGCTTCCAATTGAGAGTCAAGAAATTGTCCTTTTAAGAATGACAAAATATAACTAATTGTTTTTTTTGATAAAATCGTTTACTTACTGCATGGCACTTTATTTGCATTCCATAGTGGGTAGTCTCATTGAGGAATAAAAAATGGCAAATGAAGAAGCATCAGAAGAGCTGGATCTTGGCGAAGAGAAAGGCGGAAAATCCAAGCTGATTATCATTATAGCCATTGTGGCGGTGTTGCTGATCGGTGGTGGCCTGGCGGCCTTTTTTCTGCTCGGTGGCGAAGAAGAGGCCACAGAAGAAGCCGCTGCCGAAGAGCAGGTGGAAGAGGAGAAGGGACCGGCACAATATCTCGATTTCAAACCCCCGTTCGTGGTCAACATGCCTGGGCGCCCGAGTCTGCTGCAGATTGGCGTCAGTATCCGAGTCTATTCCGAGCCGATGGCAGAGTTCATCCGGCATAACGATCCGATGATCCGTCACCATCTGTTGGACCTGCTCTCCACCAAAGATGGTAAATCCCTGAAAACACGTGAAGCCAAAGAGGCGCTGCAGGCCGAGATGCTTGAGGCACTCAATAAGGTGGTCAAGGAGCTGGAGGGGCCAGGTGAAGTGGATGGGGTCTTCTTTACAAGTTTCGTGATGCAGTAATTCAACCTGATAGGAATACAAGATGAGCGCCAATGACCTGCTATCACAAGAAGAGATCGATGCCCTGTTGCATGGCGTTGACAGTGGGGATGTCGCCACAGAGTCTGATGTGGCGGATGAGGGTGGTACCGTTTCCTACGATTTCACCAGTCAGGATCGAATCGTACGCGGACGTCTGCCGACTCTGGAGATGATCAATGAGCGTTTTGCCAGACTGTTCAGAACCAGTCTGTTCAACATGCTGCGAAGGACCGCCGATCTCTCCGTGTCCGGTATTCAGATGCAGAAGTTTTCAGAGTTCGTGCACAGTCTGTTTGTGCCGACCAGTCTGAATATGATCAAAGTGCCTCCCTTGAGAGGCAAGGGTCTGTTTGTTTTCGATCCCAAGCTGGTGTTCAGTGTGGTGGATAACTATTTTGGCGGTTCAGGTCGTTTTCATACCAAGATCGAAGGCCGTGATTTTACACCGACTGAAAACCGGGTTATCCAGCTGCTGCTGAACAGCGCCTTCGAGGATCTGAGAGCCGCCTGGAAACCCGTGTTCCAGGTCGATTTCGAATACAGTGGTTCAGAGGTCAATCCCCAGTTCGCCAATATCGTCAGCCCATCGGAAGTGGTGGTCGTGACCTCCTTTCATGTGGATCTGGAAAACGGTGGCGGTGACTTTCATATCTGCATGCCCTATTCGATGCTGGAACCGATCAGAGAGCTGCTGGATGCCGGTGTGCAGAGTGACCGGGGTGAAAGAGATGAGCGCTGGGAGCGTTCCCTGAAGGAAGAGATCCTGGCTGCCAAGGTTGAACTGTGCAGCAATCTGACTGAAGTGCAGATGAGCCTCCAGGAACTTGCCGAACTGCAGGCGGGGGATGTGATTCCGATTGAGATGCCGGAAGAGGTGGAAGTGGAAGCAGCGGACGTGCCGGTATTTCGCGCCAGGCTGGGTGTTTCCGATGGCAATTACGCCTTGAAGATCAGTGAGTGGATGGTCAGCAATCAACGCAAAGGGTTGCATGATTATCTGGATATGGAGCAAGAGGCCTGAGCGGTCTGCTGGCAGTGTGGCCGGCACAGCGCAGCAGTCAGACTGCTTTCAATGGCCTAGGTTGAATCCCCAAAGAGGGTAAAAAAGATGAGTGATGAGAAAACTGTAGATCCCAATGAAGCATTAGCGGATGAATGGGCTGCTGCTCTCGAAGATCAGGCGGATGGTGAACAGTCAACGGCAACCGAAGCGGCCAGCTTTGATGAGCTGACCGATGAAGCTGTCTCTACCGGCAGTGTCAACATGGATGCCATTCTGGATGTGCCGGTAACCATCTCGATGGAGATCGGACGGACCAAGATCAACATTCGCAATCTACTTCAGCTTAATCAGGGTTCGGTGGTCGAACTGGATCGGCTGGCCGGTGAACCGATGGATGTGTTGGTCAACGGTACCCTGATTGCACAGGGTGAAGTGGTGGTGGTGAATGAGAAGTTCGGCTTGCGCCTGACTGACATCATCAGTCCTTCCGAGCGGGTCAAGAGGTTAAGTTGATGTGCCGTTGGCTGCTCATTGGTCTCTTTTTCAGCAATGCCTTGATGGCTGCGGAAGAGGGCAACAAGCAGATTGGCGTCAATGTTTCGTCAATTGGCGCCGAAGGTCTGTTGAATACCTTCAGTGGCCTGTTGGTTGTGTTGGCCGTGATCGTCGGCGCCGCCTGGCTGTTCAAACGTTACGGGCAGATGTCGATGGGTGGCAAGGGCATGGTCAGAGTGCTCGGTGGTGCATCGGTCGGCAGTCGTGAGCGGGTGGTGGTGGTTGAGGTTGAAGATACCCGGGTGTTGCTCGGCGTGGCTCCCGGCCAGGTGCGGATGCTGCATCTGCTGAGTGACGAATCCCCCAGTTTCCGAAAGCATTTGCAAGGGTTGGAACAGCAGGAGCCTGCAGACAACCCGCAGAGCGAGCCGTCACAATGAAATACTGGGTACTCTTCATCGGCTTGCTGGTGACTGGTCTGGTCGAGGCTGCACCTGGTGTGGATGCCTTCAGTGTCGCACCCGACGGAGAGGGTGGGCAGACCTATACCCTGACCATTCAGGTGCTGCTCTTCATGACCGCCCTGACCCTGTTACCGGGGGCGTTGATGATGATGACCTCGTTTGCCAGGATCATCATCGTACTGGCAATTCTGAGACAGGCACTGGGTACACAGAGTACTCCCTCAAATCAGATTCTCATCGGCCTGGCACTGTTTCTGACTCTGTTCATCATGATGCCGGTGTTCAACGAAGTGAATCAGACCGCACTGCAACCCTATCTGTCTGAAGAGATGAATACCATGCAGGCGCTTGAAGCGGCGGCTGAGCCGGTCAAGTCTTTCATGCTGGCGCAGACCCGAGAAGATGATCTGGCGCTGTTCGCCAGAATCGGTAATTTTGGTGAATTCAACGGGCCGGAAGAGGTGCCATTCAGTCTGTTGCTGCCATCCTTTGCCACCAGTGAGCTGAAGACCGGATTCCAGATCGGTTTTCTGCTGTTCATTCCTTTCCTGGTGATCGATCTGGTGGTGGCGAGTATTCTGATGTCGATGGGCATGATGATGCTGTCGCCGATGATTATCTCTTTACCGTTCAAGATTATGTTGTTTGTACTGATCGATGGCTGGGCTCTGGTGTTCGGGACCCTGGCATCGAGTTTTCTGATATAGGCAGGAGGAAGATCCATGAGTCCTGACACCGTAATGGCCATCGGACAGAACAGCCTCGAGATCATCGGTCTGCTTTCAGGCATGGTGCTGCTGCCCGCTCTTGCTGTTGGTTTGATCATCGCCATGTTTCAGGCAGCAACCCAGATCAATGAGATGACCCTGACTTTCATCCCCAAGCTGGTGGTTTCCGGATTGGTGCTGATGTGGGCGGGGAACTGGATGTTACAGCTGTTGATGAATTTCTCAATCAATCTGATTGAGAGTATTCCTGAATTGGTTCTTTAGGCTGAGAGGGATACGCGGGGAGCTTGGTGAAAAATCATGATCTTCAGTGAAGTTCAACTCAATGCCATGATTGCCACCTATTTCTGGCCAATGGTGCGTATCAGCGCCATGCTGCTCGCCGCTCCCTTGTTCAGTTCACGCCAGGTTCCAGCACGCTTTAGACTGGTCCTGATGATGATGATCGCTTTTCTGGTAGCCCCCACGCTGCCGGAGATGCCACCGGCGGATGTGCTCAGCCACAGCGGCATGATCATCATGTTGCAGCAGTTGTTGATCGGCATCATGATGGGTTTCATTCTGCAGATGGTTTTTGGTGCTCTGGTGTTTGGCGGGCAGGTGATTGCCTACAGTATGGGCCTTGGTTTTGCCTCCATGGTCGATCCGGCCAATGGTGTGCAGGTGCCAGTGGTCTCCCAGTTCTACCTGATTCTGGCGACCTTGTTGTTTCTCGTCTTCAACGGACATCTACACGCCATCGAGCTGGTGGCGGACAGCTTTGTCACCATGCCAGTGGCAATGGACGGCATTTCACGTAACGGCTTGCTTGACCTGGTTGCCTGGGGCAGTCGGCTTTTTGCCGGTGGCATGATCATCGCGTTACCGATTGTCGGCGCGATGCTGATGGTCAACATGGGGATGGGTGTGGTGATGCGTGCCGCACCTCAGTTGAATATCTTTTCGGTCGGTTTTCCCATTACCATGTTATTGGGCTTCGCGCTGATCTGGGTGAGTCTGCCCAACGCGATGTCTGTCTTCACCGATCTGCAGGATGAGGCGTTTCAGCATCTGATGCAGACACTGCGGATTGCGAGGTGAAGCATGGCTGAAAATGAGAATGGCCAGGAAAAAACAGAACAACCCTCGGCGAAAAAACTTGCAGACGCAAAACGCAAAGGCCAGGTACCCCGTTCCCGTGAACTGAACAGTATGGCGGTGACCATGGTTGGTGTCATCAGTCTGGTGGTGATGAGTGGTTCCGTCGGTGATTCGGTATCCGAGATGATGAGCGAAAGCTTTGTCATTACCCGGGAGCAGATGTTCGATATCGGTGCCATGTCCACGCGCCTGGGTGAGGGGGTAGGGCAGGCCTTTTTCGCGCTGATCCCGTTTTTCCTGATGGTGATTCTGGCAGCTATCTTGAGTTCCGTTGCGTTGGGCGGTTTCTCAATCAGCGGGGAGTCCATGACCCCCAAACTGAGTAAATTGAGCCTGTTAAAAGGATTGAAACGGGTGTTTTCCGCCAAGGGCCTGATGGAGATGTTAAAGGCGATGGCAAAGTTTGTGTTGATCGGCGGTACCACCGTATTTCTGTTATACACCTCCCTGGAGCAGTTTCTGGCGTTACACAACATGGAAATTTCACCGGCACTGCAACATCTCAATTCACTCATCGGTTGGTCGGTTATTTTGATGAGCGCCACGATGATTCTGATTGCGGCGATCGATGTGCCATTTCAGCTTTGGGATCACAAGCGCCAGCTGAAGATGACGCGCCAGGAAGTCCGGGATGAGATGAAGGAGACGGAAGGTCGGCCTGAAGTGAAAGGCCGGATTCGTCAACTGCAGCGTGAGATGGCGCAGCGCCGGATGATGCAGGAAGTGCCACAGGCCGATGTGATCGTCACCAACCCGACTCACTATGCGGTGGCTTTGAAGTATGATCCGGAGACCATGCACGCACCCAAGCTGGTTGCCAAAGGTGTCGACCTGATCGCACAGAACATCCGTAAGGTGGGTACGGAGTCCAATGTGCCGGTTGTTGAATCACCGCTGTTGGCCAGAGCAATCTATTTCCATACAGAACTGGATACTTTTATCCCGGCCGGACTCTACATGGCGGTGGCCAGACTGTTGGCTTATGTATTTCAACTCAAAGCCTACGATACAGAAGGTGGCATCTATCCGGAGATGCCTGACGATATCGATGTGCCGGAAGAGTACCGGCACAGTGAGTGACTTTAACCAGAACATCGCATAAAGCGGAATAGGTAGATGGATAGCACAACAATCTTAGACAACGTCAAACAGCTTGGGGCACGAGGCCTGGGTGCACCGTTGGTCCTGTTGATGTTGCTGGCGATGTTGATTATCCCATTGCCACCGATCGCTCTGGATCTGTTTTTTACCTTCAACATCACCCTCTCCCTGGTGGTGATGCTGGTCGTCGTCTACACAAAACGCCCGTTGGAGTTTTCCGTTTTCCCCAGCATGTTGTTGATCGCCACACTGCTGCGCCTGGCGTTGAATGTGGCATCAACCCGGGTGGTGCTGCTGGAGGGACATACCGGTGGCGATGCGGCGGGTAAGGTGATCGAGGCATTCGGTGCGTTTGTTATCGGTGGTAACTATGCGGTCGGTCTGGTGGTGTTCCTGATCCTGGTGATCATCAACTTCGTGGTGGTCACCAAGGGTGCCGGTCGTGTCTCGGAAGTGAGTGCACGGTTTACCCTGGACGCCATGCCTGGTAAACAGATGGCTATCGATGCGGATCTCAACTCGGGGCTGATCGATCAGGACGAAGCCCGCGCACGTCGTGAGGATGTGGCGAAGGAAGCGGATTTCTACGGGGCAATGGATGGCGCCAGTAAGTTTGTTCGTGGTGATGCCATTGCCGGTATTCTGATCCTGTTTATCAACATCATCGGTGGACTCTCGATCGGTATGGCCCAGCACGATCTGGCCTTCTCCACCGCACTGCAGAACTATGTACTGCTGACCATCGGTGACGGCCTGGTGGCACAGATCCCCTCACTGCTGCTCTCCACCTCCGCGGCGATCATCGTTACCCGGGTGGCGAGTACCCAGGATGTGGGTGGGCAGATTATCAGTCAGCTTTTCACCAGTCCCAAGGCGCTGGCAGTTGCTGCATCCGTCTTGCTGGTGATGGGTGTGATTCCCGGTATGCCCAATTTTGCCTTTCTTACTCTCGCCGCGGCAGCTGCCGGCGCCGCCTGGCTGATCTGGCAGCGACAGAAGCAGCCGGAAGAGGAGATGTTGATCGAAGAGCCGGTTGAGCAACCAGAACAGCGGGATCTGAGTTGGGAAGATGTACAGCCGGTCGATCTGGTGGGGCTGGAAGTGGGTTATCGTCTGATACCTCTGGTTGATCGAAACCAGGGTGGTCAGCTGATGAACCGTATCAAAGGGGTTCGGCGTAAACTCTCTCAGGAACTCGGTTTCCTGATACCTTCCGTACACATCCGGGATAACCTGGATCTGTCGCCAAACAGCTACCGGATTTCACTCAACGGCGTGGTGGTCGCTGAAGTGGAGATCTTCCCGGATCGTGAATTGGCGATCAATCCAGGTCAGGTATTCGGTCAACTTCAGGGTACGCCCACCAAGGATCCCACCTTCGGTCTGGATGCGGTTTGGATCGATCCGGAACAGAAGGATCATGCCCAGACACTGGGCTATACCGTGGTGGATTCAAGTACCGTGGTGGCAACCCATTTGAGTGAAATTCTGCAGTCCCAGGCGAATGAACTGCTCGGTCATGAAGAGACCCAGCAGTTACTCGATATGCTGGCCCGTACTACCCCGAAACTGGTCGAGGATCTGGTGCCGAAGACGCTCTCCTTGAGCGTGGTCACCAAGATCCTGCAGAATCTGTTGTCGGAGCATGTGCCCATTCGGGATTTCCGCACCATTGCCGAGACCTTGGCTGAGCAATCCACCCGGACCCAGGATCCCGGTGCATTGACAGCGTCTGTGCGAGTGGCTTTGTCCAGAGGCATAGTACAGAAGCTGATCGGCACCACCGATGAGATTCCAGTCGCCGTGTTGGATCCAGGCCTGGAGCAGCTGTTACAACGTACACTACAGTCTTCCGAAGAAGGGCAGGCCGGTTTTGAACCTGGCCTGGCAGAAAGGCTGCAGACCGCGCTGGCGGAGACTCACGCCTCGATGGAGGCACAAGGTCAGCAGAGTGTGTTACTGGTGGCCGCACCGATCCGCGCCTGGATGGCACGATTCGCCAAGCATACCGCACCGGGAATGCATATTCTCTCTTATAACGAAGTGCCGGATAATCGACAGATCAAGGTGATCTCGACTATCGGAAATGGTGAAGCGACGGCTAGTGCTTAGTGTCATGTGAATGCTACTTCAGCAGCAAAAGTTACGTACTCAGGTTTCTAGAATGATGGTCCAGTTAGATCATGGAAGTATTCAGGGAAAAGTTTAATTAAACAAGTTTTGGTGTAGCCAGAAGTCTTTTTCTATCTACAACTTTGACCAGGACTTATTTACCATGCGTTGTGTCTGTCCTTAATTAAGCCGTCAATGATGCACGATTCACCAATGTGCTCATTAAGAATCGCTTCCAAGCCGATCAATACAAAATTCATCAATCTTGCCAAGATTACACCGTCATGAGTTGTGCTGATTTACATTGAGAAATACCTGCCATCTTACAAATTCCTACTATGATTATAAGTCTAAACTTTGAATGCTTGGTTATGAATGTTAAGCAGAAAATGTAGATGTCATATGCATCGATGGCTGTTTGCTATTTAGGGATCTGTCAAACTGCATGAAACGGCTAGGGTAATTCCCTATATCCAGATGTGAGCGTTTATCAATAGTATTAGGCAAACTACCAATTATATGTTCGTTCCACGGAGGGAAGAATGTCACTTGCAGCCAATAACTTAAATGCACAAGCCGGGAAAGTGGCGGCCTCCCTGTCTCAATCCCCCTCGACAGCCGTACAAACCCCAGGTATGCAACTTTTTGTGAGAGCCTTAAACAGTTCTCAAAAAGAGAGGCTGGTAAAATGTCAGTTCGATAAGACCACTTCTGATCAATGGGCAGAATTGGCTGAAGGATTTGTCAGTGCGGCTGGGGAAGAGGGCATCAATGAATACGCCGAGACCTCAGATGGTCAATACGCTCTGAGAACAGTGTACGGCCATGCCGGAAAAGAGAGTCGTTGCTTCATGGATGCGGTTCATGAGCAGCAAGGGAGTACTGCTGTTGACTACACTCGTAATGAAACTGAAGAGCAGGCGCTAGGAGACCGGTTACTATCTATAGCTGGAACAGTAAACACTTTTAGTAGTGGAGCTGGAGCTGCATTGTTAACTTCATCGGTGAAACTAGTTGATAGCATAGAAAACTATGACGGGCATCTTAAGCAACATGATGACCTAAGGAATCACAAAGCAGCACCGTCAACGATTGCAAAGAAAGAACAGGAACTCTCTCGCGCTTTTGAAGAAATGAGTGATAATCTGGAACACAAGAAACAGCCGCTGCTAGAAAGAAATAGCTTTGGTACAAAAGAGAGTGTTAATCTGAATGGACGGGCAGTCAGAGAGTCGATTCTGGTGAGCAGCAGTGACAATGCTCAAAAACTGATGAAGTATGCTAAATTAGGGAGAATAGCAGGCCCTGTATTTATTGTGCTGGATGGTGTTCTACGAACAAAAACAGTAATAGGTAAGTATGAAGCTAATGATCCGACCTGGAAGCGAGGGGCAGTGTCTGAGACAGTTAGTTTCGTCGGTGGTATCGGTGCAGGTGTTCTCATCGGTGGTGCAATCGCTCTAACACCTGTTGGATTAGTGGCTGGAATGGTTATCGGTGGGGCAGCCGCGATAGGAGCAGATTATTATTTAAAAGCTGGTGTAGATTATATGTTTGAATGGTTTGATTGATTTCGTTATATGTGGATAAAGTTTTTTTCTCTTTTTGGCTTCATAGCTATCAGTTTAGCTATCCTGTTTACAATAATTTCTCGGTTCACCATATATCGTCATGCATGTAAGAAATTGAGAGCTCATCGGTTAGGAAGTATCTATAAATGTAGAGTTATTGGCTACTTTGGAACTTTAAGGCTTATTCAGGCCTGTACTTTTCATAATTATATTAAAGATCCAATATTCAACGGCGAATTGAAAGTTTCTGATTATGCTACCCCCTATGAGAAGATGATTGCCTACATTACTATGTATAGCTGGTTAGTATTTATGCTATGTGTTGTTATGTACTACCTAGCGGTATTGCTAGGATTCATGGAGTGGGGAAATAGTGACAGTAAAATGCCAGTCACGACTCTGAAATGAAACTGCAATTCATGATGAATTTCTTCCATGCTGAAATGTGTGCTTCATCACATCGATAAAAGTAAACGAAAACGCGACTTAAAACCATTGCCAAAATAATAGCATGTTCAATTCACGGTTATGGAGTTATAACAATCAATAATTCATTGAATATTAGGGTAACTCTTAATTGAACGCTTGTTGCAAACTTCTGTTTTGTTTGTTTTGTTACAAAATATATTGCAAGAAGCTGATTCTTGTTCATTCTGAATAATCGACTTATAATCGGTATCTCTTCACAAAACCTAGTGAGGTTCAAAGGATAGAACAATTAACC
>JAEPDS010000017.1:10107-80500 GCA_016842065.1 Candidatus Thiodiazotropha sp. 'RUGA' | reverse complement strand
ATGCCCTTCACAAAGGCTACATCCCCTACTCCGATCGACCGATCGCCTGGCACACTGACGGCTACTACAACGACCTGCAGCACCAGATCCATGGACTGCTGCTGCATTGCGTCAATCCTGCCGCAAAGGGTGGTGAGAACGACCTGCTGGATCATGAGATCGTGTTCATACGTGTCATGGATGAAAACCCGGACTACATCCGCGCATTGATGCATCCGCAGGCCATGACGATTCCAGCCAACGTGGTCGATGGGAAAGAGATCCGGCCAGCCCGCAGCGGCCCTGTCTTCGCCATCTATCCCGATGGTCATCTGCACATGCGTTATACGGACCGGAGCCGCAGTATCGCCTGGCGTGAGGATGCCTGTTTGAGTGAAGCGGTCAGCTTCCTGAAATCGATCCTCCACACCCCATCGGAGTGGCACTTCAAAGGTAAACTGATGGCAGGTCAGGGGTTGATCTGTAATAACGTCCTGCATACCAGAAGTGGTTTCGAGGATGGGGAGGCTCCCCGATTGATCTACCGGGCACGCTATTTCGACCGACTCCATGGCTGTGGGCCTTAGTTGGATGTCAGTCCGCAAATGAACGCTAATGCTTTGCTTCAGTTCACTTGATACAGGTAGTGTGATCGAGCTTAGCTATCGTTGTGCAGATCGATGATACTTCTGTCCGCCATCTCAGTCTGGGACTTGGCACCATCGTTACGCAACAGTTCCAGCTGCTCCAGATAGGTATCACTCACATCCCCCGTGACATAGTCACCACTGAATACCGATGTATCAAATCGATCGATATCGGTTTTGCCCTTCTTCATCACTGCATCGATCAGATCCTGTAGATCCTGATAGATCATACGATCGGCACCGATTATCTCCTCCACCTCTTCAACAGTGCGGTTGTGCGCAACCAGTTCACTGGCAGAGGGCATATCGATGCCATACACATTGGGGTAGATCACCGGAGGTGCGGCAGAGGCAAAATAGACCTTGTTGGCCCCTGCATCCCGTGCCATCTGCACAATCTGCTGAGAGGTGGTACCGCGCACCACGGAATCATCCACCAGCAGAACATTCTTGCCTTTGAATTCCAAATCGATGGCATTCAGTTTCTGTCTGACCGACTTTTTGCGCACCGTCTGCCCAGGCATGATAAAGGTACGGCCGATATAGCGGTTTTTGATGAAACCCTCCGTATAGCGCACCTTCAGCTCATTCGCCAGGGTCAACGCGGCGGTTCGGCTGGTATCGGGGATTGGAATCACCACATCCACATCGTGATCCGGCCACTCCCTGATTATTTTCCTGGCCAGTTTTTTACCCATTCTGGAACGGGCTTTGTGCACAAACACGTTGTCGATGATCGAATCGGGACGGGCAAAGTAGACGAACTCAAAGATACAGGGGGATTTGACTGTATTGGCCGCGCACTGCTGGGCGTAGAACTGCCCCTCTTTGCTGATGAAGATCGCCTCGCCCGGTTCCAGATCCCGTACCCGTTCAAATCCCAAAGCATCCAGAGCAACGCTCTCAGACGCAATCATGTACTCCGTACCCTGATCCGTTTCACGCTTACCATAGACAATCGGTCGTATGGCGTAGGGATCACGAAAACCGATCAGACCGACACCGGGAATCATTGCAACCGCTGCATAACCACCCCGACAACGACGATGCACACCGGCAACCGCTTTGAAGATGTCTTCAGGCGCGATACGCAGTTTGTTCTGCATCTGCAGTTCATGAGCGAAGATGTTGAGCAGGATCTCGGAATCCGACGAAGTATTGATATGACGCAGATCTTCGACGAACAGATCCCTTGTCAGCTCCTTGGCATTGGTCAGATTGCCATTATGCGCCAGGGTGATGCCATAAGGTGAGTTGACATAGAAGGGCTGGGCTTCCGCAGATGAGGCACATCCGGCGGTGGGGTATCGGGCATGCCCAAGCCCCATATTGCCTTTCAACCGCAGCATATGACGGGTATGAAACACATCACGGGCGAGTCCGTTTGCCTTGCGCAAATAGAGTTTGCCCTTATGGCAGGTCACGATACCGGCGGCATCCTGACCTCGATGCTGTAGCACCAATAACGCATCATAAAGGGATTGATTGACCGGTGTCTTACCGACAATACCCACGATACCGCACATGTTCAGTTCTCCAGGGTCTGCAAGGGAGCCGGCGATGACCGGGACAGTTTATCGAGTCCTTGGCCAGCATAAGTTCCCAAACCATTCATATCGACCAATCCCTGTCACTCAATAGTGGAAGTTATCAGCAATGTCGCTCGGCAGAAAGCCTTTCAACCAGAGCGCCATCTCCTGAAAATAGGGAATCAGGCGAGATTCACTCCACCACGGATCATTCGGAAACGGCGTCAGACCGGCCAATAGGACCAGAATTGCCACCATGACCGCACCACGGGCCACTCCGAAAAAAATCCCGATCATCCGATCCGTGCCGCTCAATCCGGTAGAGGCGACCAATACCTTCATGAAGTGGTTGATAATCGCACCAAGGATCAGGATACCGATCAGAATAAGCCCGAAGGCCACACCAAGCCGTATCGAGGGCACATCGATCCAGGGAGAGAGTTCCACGGCGAGGGGACGAAAGAAGAGCCAGGCGATTGTGAATGCGGCGATCCAGGTGGCCAGAGACAACGCCTCCTGCACAAAACCTCTGATCAGGCTGATGATAGCCGAGAGCGCAATGATGGCGATAATCAGAATGTCGATCCAGAGCATACCGCTACCCCGTCGGGCAATCGAAAGATGACCTTGAGAGGTCAGCATAACCCTGAAAAAGATAGCCCGGAATGAATCCGGGCCAATCTTAATCAAATTTGGTGGAGCCAGGCGGGATCGAACCGCCGACCTCAACACTGCCAGTGTTGCGCTCTCCCAGCTGAGCTATGGCCCCAGAAAGCCGGGCATATTAGGGGATAATCTCCCACTTGTCCACTGATTTTTTTCACATCTTCAGCAGATATTTCAGTGCAAACCCCTGCCAATCAGCCGACAAGGGAATTTGCAGCGACTCCAGCTGCAATCAGCCCATTGGCACGGGGCAAAACCTCTCTACAGCTGTTATTCGTTCACAACCCACCTGAAACCACAATGGCGATCAATCTGGTTATGCAGCTATTTAGCGCCGCCTTTTTCAATTTTTGCCCAGGAGTCCCGCAGGGTGATCACCCGGTTGAAGACCATCGGCTGGCGCCCCGCTTCAACACTGTCGAGAATGAAATAGCCTTCCCGTTCGAACTGATAGGCCTGTTCAACCTCTGCATCGGCCAGCGCAGGCTCGAAATAGCACTCTGTCAGGGTACGCAACGAGTCCGGATTGAGGTTGTCGGTAAAGCGCCCCCCCTCTTCAACCTTATCCGCATTCGCCTGCTTGAAGAGACGGTCATAGAGTCGAACCTCGCCCTTCACGCCATGCTTGGCGGAGACCCAGTGTATGACCCCGCGAACCTTACGTCCTTCGGGATTTTTCCCAAGCGTCTCAGGATCATAACTGCAGCGAAGCTCAACAATGTCACCCTGATTGTTTTTCACCACCTCTTCGCATTTGATCACATAGGCATTTCTCAGCCGTACCTCGCCGCCGGTTACCAGGCGCTTGAACTTCTTGTTCGCCTGCTCACGGAAATCGGCCTGATCGATGATGATCTCCCGGCTGAAGGGGATCTGGCGAACCCCCATCGACTCATCCTTGGGATGGTTGGCCGCCTCCAGCATCTCCTGCTGATCTTCCGGATAGTTCTCGATCACCAGTTTCAGCGGATGCATCACGGCCATACGTCTGGGCGCATTGGCATCCAGATCCTCACGAATACAGGTCTCCAGCATGCCGATCTCCACCAGTCCGTCGGATTTGGTGATACCGATGCGTCGACAGAACTCTCGGATCGAGGCGGCGCTATAGCCCCGGCGCTTCATGCCGGCAATTGTCGGCATGCGCGGGTCATCCCAGCCCTCGACAAAGCCCTCTTCCACCAGCTGGGTCAGCTTTCGCTTGCTCAATACCGTGTATTCAATATTGAGTCGAGAGAACTCGATCTGCTGAGGGTGACATGGGATGGTGATGTTATCCAGCACCCAGTCGTAAAGGGGGCGATGGTCCTCAAACTCCAGGGTACAAAGAGAGTGGGTGATCCCCTCGAGGGCATCGGAAACTGGATGAGTGTAGTCATACATGGGGTAGATACACCAGGCTTCACCCGTCTGGTGATGAATCACCCCGTGGCGGATCCGGTAGAGAGTCGGATCCCGCATATTCATATTCGGCGAAGCCATGTCGATTTTGGCCCGAAGCACCCGCTCCCCATCAGCAAAATCACCGCCTTTCATACGTGCAAACAGATCCAGGTTCTCCTCCACGGAACGGCTGCGATAGGGGCTCTCCTGGCCTGGCTCTTTCAATGTTCCCCGGAAGGCACGCATCTGCTCCCCGTCCAGGTCACAGACATAGGCCTTACCGGCCTTGATCAGCTCGACGGCAAAATCGTAGAGTTGCTGAAAATAGTCCGAGGCATAGAAAAGACGGTCCTGCCAATCGTATCCCAGCCAGCGCACATCCTGCTGAATACTCTCGACAAACTCCATGTTCTCCTTGTGCGGATTGGTGTCATCGAAGCGCAGATTGCAAAGCCCCTGGTAATCCCGGGCGATACCAAAATTGAGCACGATCGACTTGGCGTGGCCGATGTGCAGATAGCCGTTGGGCTCCGGTGGAAAACGGGTGTGTACCCGACCATCGTGCTTACCCTGCTCCAGGTCCTTGTCGATGATCTGTCGAATAAAGTTCGTCGGTGTGTTGTCGCTCTGATCCAAATCGCTCATTACTCTGGCTTCTTGAAAGTGGTTTCTCTAGGAAATTTCGCTCTGGGGACGTCTTCTTAACCCGGCGACCCAGCAGCTCGGGTTAACACTCTAACCTGCAGCCGCTTCACGCTGGGTAATATAGTCCAGGGCCTTATCGATCCGCCTCAGGCAGGCCTCTTTACCAACCAGATAGAGGGTTGTGTCGATACCTGGCGATGCCGCCCGGCCCACTACCGCCACCCTAAGTGGCTGGGCAACCTTCCCCATCTTCAATTCCAGCGCCTCTGATACCTGTTCCACGACGCCATGCAGGGCCTCTTCCTGCCAATCTTCCAATGCGGAGAGGGCTTCACGCATCCGTTCCAGAGGCTCTCTGGCCACACCCCGCAGATGTTTCTTCGCCGCCTTCTCTTCGAACTCATCATAATCCTGATAGCAGAAGGCACTCATCTCCGCCATCTCCACCAGGGTCCGGGCCCGCTCCTGGTGAGCCTCTGCAACCTTGGTCAGGTCAGGCCCCTCAGCCGGGTCGATGCCCAGATCCCCCATATGGGGACTCAACAGATGCGCGATGCGTTTCGCATCATCCTGCTTGATGTAGTGCTGATTCAACCACAGCAGTTTATCGGTATTGAAACTGGATGCTGCCTTGTTGACCCCATCGATATCGAACAACTCTATCATCTCATCGATGGAAAAGATCTCCTGATCCCCATGAGACCAGCCCAGACGCACCAGATAGTTGAGCAGAGCCTCAGGCAGGTAGCCATCCTCACGATACTGCATCACGCTGACCGCGCCATGGCGTTTCGAGAGCCGTGCTCCGTCATCCCCCAGGATCATCGGTACATGCCCATATTTTGGTGGCTCAGCATTCAGCGCCTTGAGGATATTGATCTGTCTTGGGGTATTGTTCAGGTGATCGTCACCGCGGATCACATGGCTGATCTGCATATCCAGATCATCCACCACCACCGTCAGATTGTAGGTGGGGGAACCATCGGTGCGACGGATGATAAGATCGTCCAGCTCCTCATTGTTGAAACTGACCCGGCCACGGATCAGGTCGTCGACAACCACCACACCCGTATCCGGATTGCGGAAGCGGATTACATGGGGCTCATCGGGACTGACATCGTGGTTTCGGCAGTGACCATCGTATCTGGGTTTCTCCTTACGCTTCATCGCCGCTTCCCGCAGATCGTCGAGCCGCTCACGGCTGCAGTTACAGCGATAAGCCAGCCCCTTCGACAGCAGCGCTTCGATCACCTCGTGATAGCGATCGAACCGTTTGGTCTGATAGAAAGGCCCCTCGTCATACTCCAGCCCCAGCCAGGTCATCCCCTCCAGAATGGCATTGACCGACTCAGCGGTGGAGCGCTCAAGGTCCGTGTCCTCAATCCGCAGTACAAATTTACCCCCATGCTTACGCGCATAGAGCCAGGAAAACAGTGCGGTGCGAGCACCGCCCACATGAAGATAGCCGGTGGGGCTGGGGGCAAATCGGGTACGAACAGTCATGATCCGGTGAATTCATCCAATTGCAGCAAATCGGGAATTCTATCAGACCAGAACTGAATCGTAAGCTTAATCCGTGGTGAAAGTGGAATTTGTATAAATTTTAGACAATTGACCTATTGTGGCTGTAGATCTAGAATGCGTCTCCACCTCGGGCGCATAGCTCAGCTGGGAGAGCGCTGCAGTCACATTGCAGAGGTCACAGGTTCGATCCCTGTTGCGCCCACCACTCAATTCTGCTTTTGTATCGGCCAGCGGGAGAGGAATGCTCTTCACCTGGGCCGGTAGCTCACTTCTGATTACCCCGATCAAAAATCGGCCTCCAATTCGTACAGAATTGCAGCCACGCTCCGGCGTATTCTCTCATCACTGTCATAACGGTGATTCTCTAGATAGTGCACGCAGGCTGCACCACCGATTTCACCCATTGCAGCCATGGCATTAAAACGAATCTCGACATGACTATCGGATAACAAAGGCGCCAAGGCATAAATCCCTTGTTCACTCTCCAGATCCGCGATAGCCCATATTGCCGCTATTCTCACATTCTGATCTGAATCGTAAAGCACAGGTTCAAGATAGGTAAGCAGATATTCATCCTGCTGCATACCCAGGGACTCAGCCACTGTTGCCCTTACCTGGGGATCAGTGTCATACAGGGCTTCCAGCAGAAGATTGTTGATCTCATCGTGCTGATATTCAATGAGCGACTCCACTGCGTTAAGCCGTAGTGCCGGATCTTCATGGGTCAACATGGGATCTATCATTTGGACGGTGCCTGATTCTGCTAGCACTTCATTGTCCAGCATCTCACGCCACTCCGATTGTGCAGCGTATCCCTCCTCCGCAGGGTATAACACAATAAATTCTGCTGACACATCAAATTCATCAGCTAAGTTATTTGCTGGATCGCTGCTTTTCTGATCGTCCGTATTCAGCGTTTGAGCACCGGATAGTGAACTTCCAGTGCGATAGTCAATATCACCTGACCTATCACGGCTATGAGTAGTGTACGACCAATAACCAACAGAAATGACTAACACTATCAGAAATGAAATCACGATGAGTTTCATTGAACCGAGCCCTCCCCCACCACCCCCTCCTTAACGGAAGGGGAATCAGGGATTCAACTATTCAACAATAAAACAGCTTTCGACTGCGGATTTGTTACCACTCTCCGCCCGGACAAGAATTTCAAACTTGTATTCACCCTCTTCAGACAAGCTGAAGAAATTCATATCCGCAATTGTCCACTGTGTAAGCTCTCCTGGAATGATACCGGTAGACTTGTAATCGGTATCATCAATCTCCACAACCACCTCGTAGTAGCGGACATCAACACTACCATCGATACCCAATTCTGCATGAGGCCCCAGCACAGGTTCCCAGGCTAGCGTTACCGGAGCAGTGACACTCGGTAAAATTTCAGCATCACAGTCTTCTGGTGCCGGCAATCCATTGATTGTCACATGATCAGGAGCAGCAGGAATGACATGAGAGAGAAAAACTTCGTTTTCCCTCTCCTCACCATCCAGGGTGACACCCTCTATCTCATAGATACCTTGAGGAAATCTTTTAAAGAAATCATCTGGGTCCAGCTCATCAAAAGTCGGCTCAGCACTCTCAAAAAACAGTTCTGTAATTCCCTGCCGCTTGAGACGTCCATTAGCACGCACCGACATCATACGACGTTCATAAGGATCCTCAATTACCAGCCGCCTCCACTCATCACCGTCAACCTTGCCATGAATACCCAAATCACCGTCGGTATCGTTCAACTCGAAAAACAGCTCTGCTTCGTCAAAAGGTATGTCTTCACCGGCCAGACTATTTGCCGAAACAAGAATAAAACCAGCAGTAACAACACACATAGGTATTTTTAGTTGGTTCATTTGCATTCTCCTCTCTGTTAATAATTGAAATTTGCAAGCTGCATGCATATGATATTTTCTACCCAAGATCTGAAGTTATACTGATATCAAACTGAAATTTGACTGAATATGGTCTTAATGAGTTTTTACGTTGGAATCTCTTTCAAGGAAATTACAAATGAGAATAACTCTCTTGCTTTTCATAGCTCTTGCCGTTTGCAGCAGTTCGTCGTTGGCTCTCAGTAAACGCGATGTCAGGGAGATCATCAAAGAGGCCTATCCAGGCGCAAGAATTACTGAAGTTGAGAAAGAGACTTATAAGGGAGAGAGGATCTATGAAGTCGATTTTGCACATGATGGTAAGAAACTGGAAGCCATCATTGACCTTGAAGGTAACATAATCAAGGTTGATATCGATGATTGAACAGATGCAAGCTCCAGTTCAAAACCATATCCATCCGCACCACCAAATCTGCTAATTAATTAGTAGTTTAACGTCATTTTTTGTTTTTATCGTAAATTGTTTTTGTTATGCTCTTATCATACAAATAACTCCTGTAAACATTAAAATTCAAACAACTGGATAGCTACCAGCCACAGACTCAGGCCCACCAGCCTCAAGCTCCCTGGAGAGTTTATTTCATCTATCTGAAGATAACCTGAGGAATGAGCATTGCGGCAACTTATTGCGCACACGATTGTCACCTGCTTCTTCTGTGTTTCACATACGTCAGCTGATGCCTCTGGACAGTTTTATAGTGACACGGAAATCGGCATTGAATTCAACGTATTAGATGGACTTAGTCTTGGTGATGACAGCCTGAATAATAAACAGGTGGTGCATGAAAGGGAGATCGAGTTCGACTTGGAATACCGTCACAACGATCAACTCAACCTCTTCTTCACCGGCGCCTTGATGGACGAAAGCGAAATCATCAAAAGCGCCAACCTTAAAACAAGCCGTTCAGGATTGGAGTTCAGAGAGATCGGCGTTGCCTACTTGTTTGGCGATGTCATTGATGCTGAATTCAAAATCGGTCGTGTTGAGTATGAGAGCATGAGCCGCTGGTGGTCCTGGTGGGATGATGAACTGGACCTTGTCAGTTTACAGCTATGGTATGAAGATCTCGAAGCATTTATTGCGGCAGCTGAACAGCAGGCTGTGGAATCCACAGATGAAGACTTTATCGAACCTGAAATGGATGACATTCAGCGACTGGTCCTGAGTATGAGTTGGGAACTCCTTGATGGACAGATTTTGAACTTCTACTACCTTAAACAAAAGGATAACTCTTCACCATACCGAGTCGGAGACTCAGAGGAGCATTCAAGAATCGATGAAGAGGATGCAGATCTTACCTGGAAGGGGATCAGTTATGTTGCGGATCTCGAACTGCAGTTAATTGGTGAGATTGATTTGGAGCTGCACTACACTGAAGTCAGCGGCAGATCGACACTCTACGATTCCGATGATCCTGTTGCTGGCATAGCCGAGATCAGTGAAACCGAGCAGGAACTGATTAAGGGCTCTTCTCGTGGATACTTCCTACGTTGGACACCCTATGTTTACGATCAATTATCGCTGGTAATCGCAAGCGCTAGAGGTTCGGGTGATGCAAATCTGGATGATCAAGTAAATAGATCATCCCGTCAAACAGGATTACAAGGTGATACTGAATCCTACGGTGAGTTATTTCAGCCGGAACTCTCCAATCTTAGAATCAATATGTTTGGTCTTCAGTGGCGCTTTGCCGAGGATATGTCAGTTGACTTGATGCACTTTGACTACAAGCAGGAGGTTCTATCCGAGGAGATACGTCATGCCAGTATCGAAGCAGACCCCTCAGGAACCAGTCGTGACCTGGGTAGGGAGTTGGACCTGATTCTCAGTATAGAACACGAAGAAACCCTTGAGCTGTTTTTTACCTACGCGAAATTCAGACCTGGTAGAGCCTATGCAGACTACCCTGAAAAAAATATCGACTATGTTGGTTTCGACTTTGTTTATAAATTCCATTAGATTCAGTCAACCACTTCTCCATTTGCATATTTAAACCTGTTATCGAAAAGTTATCTCAGCACCAGAGGGACTCCGGAAATCGTTATTACAAAAATCCTCTGATTATCAAGATCCAGGCTTATGTCAAATTTCAGAATTCGTGCTAAAGCATAGACCAACGTCAGGCCCAGACCTGAGTGACTGGTACCTTCCTGAGACTTGTTTTTCCTCCAGAAACGATCTTTCATATGAACGATATCTTCAGGTCTCAAATCTGTTGCCATATTTTTGACCCTGAGAATCAGACTGTCACCCGCAATTTCAACACTCAATTCGATATTCGCCTCTTGCGGGCTGTAGCTGATCGCATTGACAAAGATATTGTTGAGTATCATCGAAAACTTTTCACGATCTGTGGAAATGATCAGTCCCTCTGGAATCTGTTTGATCAGTTGTTTGTCAAAGACATGATCATTTTTCGCCATCTGCCAGATTGAGTCACAAAGAGACGACAAGTTGATCTCTTCAGGGTCACTTCGTAACAATCCGGCATCCGATCTGGCCAACTCCAGCAATGTGATCACAACCTTTTCCATCTGGTTGGAGATCTCTCCCACATCCTTGAAAAACGCTATGAGTTGCTCCCTGTCTTCTGGCATCATTTGGCCAACCTCAGAGAGCGTTTTCAATTCGGAAAGTGGTGTACGCAGTTCATGAGCAACATTCGAAGAAAAACGCTTCTCCCGTTCAAATGCAGATTGAAGACGTTCGAGCAGATGGTTCAACTGATCTATGATAGGCGCAATCTCAAGACTTTGCTCACCTGGTTGACTGAGTCGCGCACTCAAGCTGGATTCATCAATTTTACTTACCTGTCGAGCCAGTATCGAGAGTGGTAACAATCCTCTTCCTACCAGATGCCAAACCAGTAATGCAGTAACCAGTAAAACTGCAACAACAATGCTGAAAATTGTCATACCTATTGCGAAAAGAGTCTCATCCAGACTTTTTCGTTCACGAGCATAGACCATGGTAATCGCTCTTGGCTGAGGAGTTTCAACAATCTCCTCCTCATCATCCATCTCTACACGGGGCATGAAATTGATCTCTATCAGGCGACCGGCACGGCCATCAGGTAGAATGAGATCCTGAAACCGGTAGTGTCCCAATGCAATACCGGCCAATGGCAGATCAGCTTCCAGTAGAGACGGTGATTTAATCAGTAGATTTGTGCCAAGTTCCCAAAGTTGATAGTAGTGGGCAAGCTCTCCTGGCTCGAACTCATTCATCACCCCCTCCTCGGCAAAATCGAACTCAAGCCCCTCCTCATCAAGCTCTGTCAGTGAAATTAAAGCCTGTGCCTTATCATGCAGTGAATTGTCGTAAACGCTGACGACATGTTGAGAGATACGGAAGTAGAGGAATACAGCAGTCAATGATAGAACCAACACCAACGTGCTAATAATGGTCAGATTTAGTCTGCTTCGGATCGACTTCACGGCAATCTATTCAACCAAATAACCGAAACCGCGCCTTGTTTTCACAAGACCCGGCGCACCGGATGCCTTCAGGCGCTTTCGTAATGAACTGATATGTGCTTCAACCGCATTACGCGTTACATAACTGGCAGCATCATACAACTGATCTATAAGTTGATCATGAGAAAAAACCCGCCCGCGTCGACGAACAAGATACTCCAGTAATTTAAATTCATGGGGGGTGAGATTAATAACAACGTCATCAAAGCGGACCAAGCGCGCTACGGTATCTATTTTGACACCTGCCACCTCAAGCACGGGATTTTTGATCCCAGAGAGACGCCTGTTCAGTGCCCGAAGACGTGAAACCAGTTCATCGAATGAAAACGGTTTGACCATATAGTCATCCGCCCCAAGATCCAAGCCTCTAATCCGATCTTCTGTCTGATCATTTGCAGATAAAATCAATACTTGGCTATTATTTCCATCGTTACGCAAGGTCGATAGCACATTCAAGCCATGCACCTTGGGCAACACCAGATCGAGTATGATGGTGTCATACTGATTCTGTTTCACAAATCTCAGTGCCTGCTCACCATCAAACGCCTGATCCACTGAAAAGCCATGCCTTTTAAGGCCAGCGGAGAGTGAACGCTGCAGACGTTCTGAATCTTCAACCAGTAGTATTTTCACAATTGAATTCAGGTCGGATTTACAATAGAGACTCGCTGAGCAACCTCTATTCTAAACCATGGAATGAGTGTTATACCTGAGTCTAGCGCAACAAACTGATTATTTGCTGAATATTGATGATTCGATTATTTGCAGAGATTTGAGCACAGCATCCTACCTGTTTCGGACACGTCTGCAAGCTATCCGCTTCGATGAATTTTCCATGTTTCAAACACAGCCGGATCACTTCTGCTTAGGTGTCAAGCGAACTCCGCAGCCACAAGCGACCCACCTGGCAGGTTTATCTGCACAAAAAATTGTAGCCTGCATCACAGCTCGACAGGCGAGACTGGGATCTCGCCCGTACGATGTGAGGCACAAGCTGTTTTATGATTTAAATCAGCCCTTTCTCTCCAACACTCGTTGATCTCGGCAGAGACTCAACTTTTACGCATAAACTGCCCCACCAGGTGGCTAAGCTGTTCAATGGTCCCGAGAGTCTCACGGGTCTTTTCATCAACCTGCTTGGCATCAACCGCTGTGCTATCGGCTACCTGACTGATGTTGAGCACATTTTTGTTCATCTCTTCAGCCACGGTACTCTGCTCTTCCGAAGCGGTTTCAATCTGAGTGTTCATCTCGGTGATCGTATCGATCGCCCCGGAGATCGCTTCCAGGGCCTCTCCTGCCTTGGCAGCCAGATCGACACTCGATTCCGCCTTCTCACGATTCTTGTCCATCGCACCGACCGCCTCTTTACTGCCATTCTGCAGCAGTTCAATCATCTCCTCGATCTCTCTGGCGGATTCTGTGGTTCGACTCGCCAGCGTACGGACCTCATCCGCCACAACGGCAAAGCCACGACCGTTCTCACCGGCTCTCGCCGCTTCGATGGCGGCGTTGAGGGCAAGCAGATTGGTCTGTTCCGCGATACCCTTGATCACTTCCAGTATCTTGGCGATCTCTTCGCTGTGGGTAGAGAGTTTCTGGATCACTTCCGAGGTGTGTTGGATGTCGACAGCCAGGACATTGATGGCTTTGATCGTCTTCTCCACAACATCCTTGCCGCTGCCGGCCTGTTTCTGCCCGATCCGGGTTGAATCCGCCGCTGCCGAGGCATTGGCGGCAATCTCCTGTACCGTGGCAGCCATCTCGGTCATGGCCGTAGCGACCTGAGTCAACTCATTCTGTTGAGCATCCATACCCTGGCGGGTCTGTTGCGAGGTCTGCACATTGATGTCGGCCACCGCATGCATCTTCTGGGTGGCATCGGTCATCCGCCCGACGATGGCATTGATCTGAGATTCATACATCTTCAGAGCCAAATCAATCTGTGCGGTCTCATCGTCAGATCCAGTGTAGATATGGCGCATTACCGGTTGATCGACCGCCTCCTGGGTACGCTGCACCAGTTTCCTGAAGCCAGCAAGCAGAGACCAGTTGATTCCCATCGATAGTAGCGCAGTCAGCACCAGACCCAACGGACTGAAGGCGTTCAAACCCGGTATCAAGAGAGTCAGCAACACGGGAAGCAGCGCGATCAGGTTACCAATGATCATTTTATTGGTCAGCGACAAACTGGAGAGGAAACCCGGTTTGAAGCTCTTGCCAGCGAGCAGCGCTTTGTAGATTGGTTTGGCCCGCTCCACCCAATCGGATTTGGCCCGGTAACGCACCGACTGATACTCCACCACGGCACCATTCTTGAGAATCGGCATAACAAAGGCGTCGATCCAGTAGTGATCGCCGTTTTTGCAACGGTTCTTGACGATTCCCATCCACGGCTTGCCCGCCTTGATCTTTGTCCACAACTCCTCAAAGGCCGCTGGCGGCATGTCCGGATGACGTATGATGTTGTGATTTTTGCCAATCAGCTCTTCATTCTGAAATCCACTGATATCAACAAAATCCTGGTTGATATAGGTGATACTGCCCTTGAGGTCCGTAGTCGATAAAATAATTTGATCATTGCGGACATCAACATTTCGATTGGTGACTGGAGTATTGATTTTCATGGCATGCTAGTTCTTGATGTTGTCAATTAGGGCCTGTTAACACTAATCCAATACGCCCTGCTGGGTCTGTTTTTGTGTCCAGCAAGGCAGAATGAGCGTCGTGTAGTCATTCTACATGAGCGAATGATAACGCCGCTGGGCGCAAAAACAGACCCAGCCCCCTCTTCAACGTCAATATGGGGGGTTGCGCCTGAAAAAGCGCCACGAACCGTTACTCGTCGCTCATTTGGAGCAACCAAACTATACTCCTCGCGCCTTGATTGGCGCTTTTTCAGGCGCAACAGGGCGCATTGGATTAGTGTTAACAGGCCCTAGAACCCAAATAAATCTTTTCAGCTCTACTCGTTAACGTAACGGCAAAAACGATAGAAACTTAATCTTCAGAGAGCCTGAAAAACATTAGATCAACTAGGCTTTTAGAAATGAAATGACGTTCAGAAACAGGCCGATTCCCTGCCGACCCGAAGCGGATCAGCCGTTGCTTGATATCAACAGAAATATCCAACCTGACACCCTGCATGAACGATTAATTCATGCAGGGTGGGCGCCTACAGTGTTGTCTTTGGCCAATTTTTTCAACCACCAATAGACAAGCCCGGTGTCAGTACATGTGTTGGCCACCGTTAATCGATAATGTGGAGCCAGTGATAAAGCCTGCCTCATCGGCAACCAGAAACAGTACCGAGCGGGCAATATCTTCCGGTTCACCCAGTCGGCCTACCGGGATGGTCTTGATGATCTTGGCCAGCACATCTTCCGGCACAGCCCTGACCATATCGGTTGAGACGTAACCTGGCGCCACCGCATTGACGGTAATACCTTTGGAAGCCCCCTCTTTGGCCAGCGCCTTGGTAAAACCATGAATACCGGACTTCGCCGCAGCGTAGTTCACCTGACCGTACTGTCCCGCCTGTCCGTTCACCGAACCCACGTTGACAATACGTCCGAAGCCTCTTTCACGCATACCGTTGATCACCGCATGGCAGGTATTGAAACAGGAGGCCAGATTGGTCTGTATCACCCTGTCCCATTTTTCAAAGGACATTTTATGCATGGTTGAATCACGGGTGATGCCCGCATTGTTGATCAGCACATCGATTGGCCCGAGCTCTTCTTCAATCTTGCTAATCCCTGCGGCAACCGCCTCATAGTCACTGACATCAAACTTATAGGCCTGAATACCGGTTTCCTGGGTGAAGGCCTCAGCTGCCTGATCATTACCCCCATAATTTGCAGCCACCGTATAACCAGCCTGTTTCAGTGCCAGGCTGATCGCCTCACCAATACCCCGGGTACCACCAGTCACGAGCGCAACACGTGCCATAAGTCTGTCTCCTCAAGTTTTGTGATTATCGTTGTTCAGAAATAGTGCTCACCCTGCACATGGTGTGCCGGAAGTATCAATACTCCCCTTATCAGGCTATTTATTGTTTGAACAAGCTTGTTTGGGCCTGTCAGAACGAATCCAATCGATCCTGCTCTCCCTGAAAATGCGCAAGGATGGAAATTTGGCTATGCAAGATGTGCGGTAAGCATTGCTGAGCCGTGCTATTTCAGGCACCACTCTGAGGGCTGATTGGATTCATATCAACTGGCCCTAGCCCTGATTCTAGTCAAGAAGCATAGCCAAAGCTACGCAGCACAGATTTGGTTTGAATTAACCTGAAAAGAAGCAAGGTTGAAGGATCAGACTACCTGGATCACCTGTCACCGCGGCTGAGACTGATCTTTGCCCGCCGGTTGGCTGTCCTCGCCCGCTCACTCCGTTTCGGGATCGCCGGCCTGGATTCACCATAGTGACGTTTGCGGATTATGCCTGCATCGACACCTTTTGAGACCAGATAGTTGGAGACTGTCGTTGCCCTTCTTGCGGAGAGCTTTTTATTGTATCGGCGAGTCCCCTGATCATCCGCATGGCCGGCTACCGTGATACCCACCAGCTTTTCGTCCGCCAGGATATATTTAACCAGGCGATCCAGCCGCTGTTTCGCCTTTTTGTCCAGATCGTGTACATCCAGGGCAAACAGTACGGTTGACTCTTTCAACGTCTCGTAGCCCTCTGTCGAGAGTTTGCTGAGACACTGCTTAAACTCCCGATAAGGTTTCTGAAATTTCACCGGTGACAGACGCACATGCACCTGCCTGCGACTGTCATCCCAATCGAGGAAGTCAAAACTGCCGACCTGCCCCTTGGAGAGCGAGGTCAGCAACCAACCGGCCGGTTTGCGTCCCAATCGGATAGGCCGCATACCTGTATGGATCACCAGATGCTGTTGCAGATCATCCGGTAAGTGGTGCTCCCAGGCGGGAGAGACCTCTCTTAAGGTCCCTTGCAGTTTTTCGGGAATTGGCTGGAAACTGTTGATTCGAAAAAACAAATCGTCACCAGCAATACGCCGGAAGATGGCCTGACCGAACTGAGGTACTTTGTGGCGCAGTTCGCAGCTGATATCGGAGCCGGCAAATACCCATTCTGATTCATGCAGGCCTGCCATATAGATCTGCGATTCCAATGGCATGGCGCCAGACAGGGCCAAATCGGGCCTGCTAAGCATCAGCAAGATACCCAGAAAAACAAAACCCCGTCCTTTTGATTGCAGAGAAGCCAACATCGCCCGACCAACCTAGAAATGGATAGAAAACCGCCGATCAATATAATCCGCTATTTGAGTAACCTATCGGCCAACCTGTATTGATCCTTTACCGTGGAAAGCCGCAACGGCTGCAGTCGTGCTGATCAATTAGGGCCTGTTAACACTAATCCAATCAGCCCTTCGGGTTGCTCCAATGGCATTGCAATGGAAGCAATGCCGGTTTAATCCGGCTGAAATCCCTGATTGGCTAGCGGTTCGGAATCCTACTCATCCTCATGGGCTTTCAGGTAGTCGATCAGACTGCGGAAGCGATTATAATCCTGACGGTGAAATACCGGATCTTCGCCATGATTAATCTCTGCTTCGAGTTTTTGCCAATCCTTCTCACTCAACGCCTGATCCACCAGAGGGAACACCTCCTCCTCTTCCAGGTCGATATGCTGGCGTTGCAAGGCGACAAACTCCCGCCCCTGCGTCTCCACTTCATCACGAAGCAACACTTCACCCTGCATCGCCCCCTCCAGGGTGGATCGGAAACGATTGGCTAGCCCCAACAGGTAGACGTGTTCACGACCGATCCGTTCATAGAGCGCCGCATGGGGTTGCATCGATTTTTTCTTGAAGGCGACCGCGTTGATCTGATCCTCGGTAGGATGATGAGACTGTTCGGCATAGTGCTCGATGTAATCCAACATCTCTATCTTCAGATCGAAGTTCGATTCGTGACCAGCAGCCAGTGCGTCCAGTTCTGCAGAGAGCAGGTCGAGTAGACGAGCGAGATTGATGTGGTCTTTATGCAGTTTTTCTAGTAGTTGACTCATGTCACCTCTCTTTTTTGCAGTCTGCGCCAGATCCAGCCCTGTGGTCTGGTCTCACCCGTTAGAATATAGTTCAAGGCGTTTTCATTTTGCAGGGTCCATTCCATCCTGTGTTTTGCCGAGACTTTGCCACAGAAGAGTAAATGGTCGTCTTTTTGTACCACCAGATCCGGCCCCGGCAGCAAGCTAAAATCGTTGTGCCTCAATAACATCAGAGGAATACAGGGCAGTGGAGTGGTGCGATCCCGGGGGTCGGTGCTCAGCTCTCCCAGAGTCAGGTTGCGTCCCTCCCGGACATACTGACAAACCGCATGGGTATCCTGTTCAGTGAAAGCGACTTCCCAGACATCCGGGGCATGCTCGGTAACCAGAGCTGAGATACGACTGATCAGCTGACAGGCCCACTCGTCATCCTGGTGCATCGCCAGCCTGACGAACTGATGCTGCATCGGGACGCCCAGCAACACCCGGATTCTGTTGGCGATGATATCACTCGGCAGCATCACCATATCGGCGCCCACTGCCTGGATCACCGGCTCGTTATATTTACGGTTCTGCCGCAGGATCACAAACAGATCCGGATTCAACTCCCGGGCTGTCATGATGATCGAAAGATTGTTGGCATCGTTGTCGGTGCCGGCCACCAGCCCTACGGCTCGCTCGATACTTGCTTCCATCAAGGTATCGGCCTCGGTTCCCCTGCCGACCACCAGTTGCGTCTGCGGAGTGCCGGTCTGACTGGGCTCAGCCTCGATCACCACCACCTCAAGATCCTCTTTGACCAGTTTATCGTATACCGCTTTACCAAAACGACCATAACCACAAACCACCCACAAGCCTTTTTTGGGTGGATGAATCGGATCACTGAGCAGATCGTTGAATCCCAACGAGAGCCAGTCCTGCATCAGGCTGAGACAGGGTGCCTGGATTGCCGTTGCCAGATAGAGGGCGAACGCATCGAAGGGATCGATGATGTAGTCGGTACCGAATGAGGCCATATTCTTTTCAATATCGTGGGAGTCGGCCCGGCAGATCACCTCGATATCGGGATGCAGCAGTTTGGCGGTAATCGCAATCTTCAGATTGGTCTCATTGGAGTTGGTCAGCGCCACCACACCTTCACACAGAGGGTGTTTCAGGCCAGCCTCCAGCAGATGCTCCGGCAGACGCGCGTCCGCACACAAACCGGGTACATACTCACGCAGGTTTTCCAGCTGCAGCAGATTCACTCTTTCCTGCAGGATATCGATCACCACCGCATGCTGACTGCGATCGGTTAACGCCTTGACCAGCGCCTCCCCGGTTTGCCCATAACCAGCGACCAGATAAAAAGACTCCCTCAATTTACTGATTTTTCTTGCAAATCTACGTTCAGTTAATGCCTTCTGGAAGGTTTCATCCTTGAGCAGCGCCAATACGGTACCGATGGAATAGAGCCAGACGACCACCGTGAAAAAGATCGACAGACTGACCCACAAGCGCTGAGCTGCAGTGAAAGGATGGGGCAATTCGCCAAATCCGATGGTGCTGGACATATAGCTGACAAAATAGAAGGCGTGCAGAAAATCCATGTAGTAGACATTGCCATCACCATCCCGGCCGGGTATCAGTACCAGACCAAGCATTGCCACCGAATAAGCCAGTATCAGGGTCAATAGTGGCGCCCGCATGCGCCGAAAGATCAGAAAGATGATGTTGTTCATCGTTTGCCGGCGTCAGCGACGTAACATCACCGTTTCGATGATCAAAAGAATCACGGAAACCACGTTCGCCAGCATCGCGCCACCGGAGAGGGAAACAATGCTGGCCATGGTGACAGTGTTTAACCCGGTCTCGGTGACATGCACGGCGACAGTCCACACCAAAGCTGCGGCGAAAAGCTGTAACAGTGCGACCAGACTGGTGGCCAGCAGCACCGCCCCCATCTGGGTGCGATCACCGAACTTGAGAACGGTGGCGATCAGGTTTACCACGACCACGGCAAACAGCTCATAGACATGATGATGGTCCGGATTGTCCAGTTCGCCGACAAAAAAACCGAAATTGAGGGTCAGGGCAAGTACAATAAAAAAACCGAACAGTACCTTTTCCGGATTCACACGTATTCTCCTCTATATAGCTGATTGCCGGTCTGCTATCGGGCCAGGCCCTGGAATCATCGATGTAATTTGATCTGAAACCGGCAAAACCGCTGAATTCGCTGATCTTGGGGTAAAATATAGCCTTTTTCCAGTAATTTATCTTCAGTTATTAACCGAACTCATAAGAATTTTCCAACCACTTGGATTAGAAATTGAGATTCTCTTCTGCAGAGACAACTGTCAGCTTGCCAGGATTGGCCTGAGGAAGCGGCTGCGACTAAAGCTTTGGCCAAATCGACCGCTACAAACATCAGTCGGGAAGAGTCATTATGCCGTGCTCAAATTACCCACAATCCTGAAATGCGACAAAATTCTGAGTAACTAAAAATGTCCAATTTTATTAAATCTGTAGACGACCGCACACGCCTTGCCGGTACCAATCGTTTAGAGGTTCTCCTTTTCAGCCTTGGAAAGGATGTCAGAACAGGTCGTGAAGAGACCTACGGTGTGAATGTATTCAAGGTGCGTGAAGTGATGCTCGTGCCGGAAATTACCCACGCGCCGGACATGCCGGCTTCGGTGGAAGGCATGGTCAGCCTGCGCGGTAATATGATTCCGGTCATCAACCTGCCTGACTTCTGCGGCATACAGACTGAAGAGAAGCCAGGCATTCTGATCGTCACTGAATACAACAAAAATGTTCAGGGCTTTCTGGTGCACGCCGTGGATACCATCGAACGTCTCGCCTGGGAGGATGTAAAAGTTCCCCCACCGATGATGGCCCAGCAACATGGCGGCCTGGTAACCGCAGTGACAGAACTCAAGGATGGTCGCCTGGTGATGATCATGGATGTGGAGATGGTACTGAGCCAAACCTCAGGATTTGGTCAAGGCTCGGATATCTTTGATGGCATCAAACAGGTCGAGGACAGCGATGTCACCCTGCTGTTTGCGGATGATTCAGCCGTGGCCCGGGATCAGATCATGCGTACCCTCGATCATATGGGTATGAAATACATCAGTACCTCTAACGGCGCTGAAGCCTGGAATAAGCTCAAGGAGATTGCCGAACGAGCCAGTGCGACAGATCACAGACCGAGCGACTTTGTACAGATCATCCTCACCGATGTTGAGATGCCAGAGATGGACGGATATGTCCTGACCAAGAAGATCAAAGAGGATGCCCGCTTCAGCGACATACCGATCATCATGCACTCCTCACTCTCCGCCGATGCCAATATGGCTTTGGGCAAAGGGGTTGGCGCAGACGCCTATGTGCCTAAATTTGAACCCAATGAGCTCTCTGCAAAACTCCACGAAATGGTCGATAACATCAACGGCCAAAAATAGTCCGAACGGGGGACGCCATGAATGGGGCGTCCCTCTACCTCTGCCTGAATAACCTCAAGACACCTCTCCCCGGCAGATGACTGTTGTTACCTTAAGTAACAACTGCTAGGCTTCCCTAATGCCTGATACACCCCCGGACCGACAGATAGACAGAACCCTGGCGCTGGTTCTGCTGATCATATTGCTCTTCTCCACTCCAGTGATGATGTGGTGGACCTCTCCTGGGAGTCACTGGTACCTGCCCTACCTGCTCTGGTTGGCTGTCATCTTCTTTATTGCCTGGGTAAACCGTCGACGCCATGAACCATGAACTCTGGTTACTCTTCGGCATCAGCGTTGTCTATCTGGCAATCCTGTTTCTCATCGCGTTTGCTGCGGACAGCGGCAGAATTCCTGAACGGTTTATCAGACATCCCAGCATCTATGTATTGTCACTCGGTGTCTATGCGACATCCTGGACCTACTATGGCAGCGTCAGTTTCGCAGAGACTCAGGGCTACCTGTTTTTAACCATCTATCTCGGGGTGACTCTGGCATTCGCCTTGACCCCGATACTGTTTCAGCCAATTCTTCGCCTGACCCGAGAGTACCAGCTTACCTCACTGGCGGACCTGTTCGCTTTCCGTTATCGCTCTCAGCTCGCGGGTATACTGGTCACCCTGTTCATGCTGTTGGGTACCCTGCCCTACATCGCACTGCAGATCCGCGCGGTCACCGATTCACTTCAGGTTGCCAGCCAGACCGTCGCACCGCGAATTCTCGCTCTGATCTTCTGCAGCACGCTGGTGCTGTTCGCCATCCTGTTCGGTGCAAGACACAGCACCAGCCGCGAGAAACACCGGGGACTGGTGCTGGCCATCGCCTTTGAATCGATGGTCAAACTGGTTGCCATGCTGGTGATTGGAGCGACCGCCCTGTTTGGCGTATTCGGTGGTTTTGGCGGATTGGAACAGTGGCTGGCCGACCACCCGGAGGCTCTGGAGAAACTCTATGCACCGGTAAGAGAGGGTCCCTGGGCCACCCTCATTTTGCTGGCATTCGCGGCTGCGTTTCTGTTGCCCCGTCAATTCCACATGCTGTTCACCGAGAACCTTGAACCCAAGGCACTGCGTACAGCCAGCTGGGCATTCCCGCTGTTTCTACTGCTGATCAACCTGCCGATTCCGATTATTCTGTGGGCCGGAAGAGCGATTGATCTGCCGATTCATCCGGACTTTTTCGCCCTTGGCATCAGCCTGGAACAGGGGCCCAGCTGGTTACCGGTGCTGGCCTTCATCGGCGGGGTCTCTTCGGCCAGTGCGATGATGATCATCACCACCCTGGCCCTCTCATCGATGACCCTGAATCACATTCTGTTGCCGACCAATTTTCCCGACCCGGCGGTCAATCTATACCGCTGGCTGCTACTCGGCCGGCGCTTGCTGATCGCGCTGATCATCATGGCCGGTTACGGTTTTTATATCCTGTTGGAGAAACATCAGGGCCTGGTGCAGCTCGGCCTGATCTCCTTCGTTGCAGTCGCCCAGTTCCTGCCCGGTGTTGTGGGTCTACTCTACTGGCGCCGGGCCACCCGGTTGGGTTTCATCCTGGGTTTGCTGGCCGGAATTGCGGTCTGGTCTGCTACCCTGCTTCTCCCCCTGCTGGAAAATTCCGGTTTTGTGCGTACCGAATTCGATATCCCCGGATTGAGACTCGCCTCGGGGATGGACCAGTGGGAGTTTGCCACCTTCTGGTCACTGGCACTGAATACCCTGTTGTTCGTCTTCGGCTCTCTGGTCAGTAATCAGACGCTTGGAGAGAAAGAGGCCGCCAACGCCTGCTGCAGTGAATCCCTTGTGCCCATGGGCGGCATGGTGAGCGCCGGTTCAACCGCCCAATTCACCAAGCAGCTCTCTCAGATGCTGGGACACGAAGCGGCCCAGCGGGAGGTGGAACAGGCCCTGCGCGATCTCAGTCTGACCCGCTCGGAGACCCGCCCTTCCCAATTGCGGCGCTTGCGCGAGAGAATTGAACGCAACCTCTCCGGTCTGCTCGGCCCTCAGCTGGCGCACATGATCATCAACCGCCGCTTGCAGCTCGATATTCATACCCAAACCGCATTGGCGGATTCGATGCGCTTCATCGAGGATCAACTGGAGCACTCCCGCACCCGGCTTCGTGGTCTGAGTGCGGATCTGGATAACCTGCGCCGCTACCACAGGCAGATCCTGCTCGATCTACCCCTTGGGGTCTGCACCATCGACAGACTGCGTACGGTCACCATCTGGAATCTGGCGATGGAGGTGATGACTGGGGTGAATGCGCGCGATGCAATCGGTGTCTCACTGCACCGTCTGCCTGAACCCTGGGGTCATCTGCTGGGTGGTTTTGCTTCAGCGGCGGATGAACATATTCACCACCTGGAAGTGACCCATGGCAACAAGAGCCGCTGGTTCAATCTGCATAAGGCCGCCATCCCGGCGCCGCTGCCAATGGACCATCCGGTCGAAGAGGCTCGCACCAGCCAGGTCATGCTAATGGAGGATCTAACCGACCTGGAGACGCTGGAAGCGGAGCTGGCACACAGTGAACGGCTCGCCTCCATCGGCCGTCTGGCTGCCGGTGTGGCGCATGAGATCGGTAATCCGGTAACCGGTATCGCTTCATTGGCACAAAACCTTCGCCATGAAGATGATCCCGAGTTGATCAAAGAGAGTATCAACGAGATTCTCAACCAAACCCAGCGAATCACCGACATCGTCAAAACCCTGATGAACTTCAGTCGCAGCGGTGGGCTTGGTGCGGACACTCAAAGCTTCATTGTGCACGATGTTGTCGAGGAGGCGATCAGGCTGGTCAAACTCACCCATGACGGCCGTCAGATCCATTTTATCAACAACTGCGACTCAGAGTGGTCGATCGAGGGAGACCGGCAGGCAATCTCCCAGGTGTTGGTCAACCTGCTGACCAATGCCTGTCACGCCTCCACCCCGGGATCATCGGTGGAGATCAAAGCCAATGAGATCGGAGACCTGATCAGACTGCAGGTCGTCGATCAGGGCGAAGGCATATCAGAGGAGAACCTGGGTTATCTGTTCGAGCCCTTTTTCACCACCAAGGCACCAGGAGAAGGAACCGGTCTCGGATTGGCAATCGCCTATAAAATCGTCTCTGATCATAAAGGTGCAATCACCATCGATTCAGAACAGGGAGAGGGTACCCGGGTGATTATGGACCTGCCCAGGAACTTTCATGACAAAGTGGTATAGCATTGATCGGATAATTCCATGAACCAAATATTGATTGTTGAAGATGAATCCGTCATCCGTCGGGCCGTGAAACGCTTGCTGGAACGCAACGACTATGTGGTAGCCGAAGCCGGATCGGTGGAGGAAGCCAGACAACTGCCATTGAAGAATTTTGACCTGATCATCAGCGATGTCCGCTTACCGGGCGCACCCGGTACCGAAATCATCGATATCGCCACACCCACACCGGTATTGATCATGACCAGTTACGCCAGTATCCGCTCAGCGGTGGATGCCATGAAGCTGGGCGCCATCGACTATATCGCCAAGCCTTTCGATCACGATGAACTGCTGATGGTGGTTGAGCGGGTGATAAAACAAGACCGCCAGCTTCGGCAACAGGAAGTACTCAAATCGGAAGTGGAGAAGAGCTATCCGGTTCGTGGCATGATCGGAGAGTGCTCGGCGATGGTCGATGTCTTCCGTCGCATCGATAAAGTGGCGCCAACCGACGCCACGGTATTGATTCTCGGTGAATCGGGAACCGGCAAAGAGCTGGTTGCCCGGGCACTGCACGAACGCAGTCACCGCAGCCAATCTCCGTTTGTGGTATTCAACTGTGCCGCTTTGCCGGAGCATCAGGTGGAGGCGGAGCTGTTCGGCCAGCAGGACGAGCGACACAACGGACGCGGTGGCCTGTTGGCAAAAGCCCAGGGTGGCACCCTGTTCATGGATCAGGTTGGCGAACTATCGATGGCCGCTCAGGCCAGACTGTTAAGGGTACTGCAGGGAGATGAATACGCACCCCGCCAGGAGGGTGACCAGAACAGTTCGGATATACGCATCATTGCCGCCACCCATCAGGATGTCAGAAAACTCGTGCAGCAACAGAGTTTTCGCAGTGATCTCTATTTTCGCCTGCGGGTGGTGGAGATGGCCCTGCCGCCCCTTCGTGAACGGGGTAACGACATCAAGGCGCTGGCTAAATATCTGTTGAGCAAATCCTGCAACCAGCTCAATCGTCCCGCCTTGAACATGAGCCGCAGTGCACTGGAAGCGATTCGACGCTACCACTGGCCCGGCAATGTCAGGGAACTGGCCAACACCATCGAAAGAGCCGTGATTCTCTGTGAAGGCGAGAGTATCACTCCGGAACTGCTGGCAATCGATCATCACATCACCAGTGGTCAGCATAAACTTGAGAACGTAAACGACAATCTCTCGCTAGAAGAGTACTTCAGACACTTCGTGCTGGATAACCAGGATCATATGACAGAGACGGAGCTGGCGAAAAAACTGGGCATCAGCCGTAAAGCCCTGTGGGAAAGACGTCAGCGTTTCGGTATTCCCAGAGAGAAGAAAGGCAAGAAAAACTGAGCCGGCAGGTCGCCGAGCCGGTCATGTTAGGGCCTGACAACACGAACCCAACAGGCCCTGTTGGATGGTGCTTGCTTAAGCACTCAATCTCATTGCATCTGGTTTTATCAAAGGGATTAGGTGGGGCATGGTCCACCAAATAACGCTTAAGTCAGTACCATTCGAGGCTGACTCTATTGGAGTCGTGTTGACAGGCCCTAACAGGTCAGGATTGGTTCTTGATCAACTTGATCCAGTTCGAGCTCTGCATCAGGTGGCGCTGTTTACTCTGCAGATTGATGCCATGATTTGCCTGCGCAAATCTCAACAGCTCCTCACTACCCTCTGCATCTTTGGGATATACGGAGGATCCGATGCTGAGCTGGGGCGACAGTGACTGGCCATTGATCACCAGGGATTTGATCAGGCCAGCACGAATCTTTTCGGAGATATGGATGGCAGATTTTTCCTGCTTGATATGCGACAGCAGCACGACAAATTCACTCCCATCGACACGCGCCAGAATGTCTCCCTTGCGAACCAGTTTTTTCAGTCTGGTTGCCAAATACTGCAGGTATTCATCGCCTACCGAGTGTCCATGAGCCTCATTCACCTGCTTCAAATCCACGACCACGATATTCAGAAGACAGAGCATATCTGCCTCCTGCTTGGCCTGAGTCAGGGCGAAACTGAGATAATCATCGAACAGTACCCGATTAGGCAAACCGGTCAGGTTGTCATGGAACTCCTGATACTTGTTCAGCTCTTCCAGCTTGTTGTACTGGGTGATATCCCTGGCGACCCCGTAGGTACCGAAGAAGACCTTTTTCTCACCACTGCGTGAGTAGAGTCGCTTCGATTGCAGTGCCACCAGAATACTCTTTGACTTGGCCCCATTCTGCCCGTTGGGTCGGTCATAGCAGCGTAATCTCAATTCGACCTCGGGAAAACGATCAGGACTGCTGCGCCGCTCCTCGAACACATGGTGAATGCGGTCCACCTGATCCGATTCCACCAGCGAACTCCAGTGCTGACCGAGAATCTTCTCTTTTGGATAACCGGTAACCTTGGTGAACACGCTGTTCACCATACGGAACTTGCCCTTGGTGTCGAGCAGAAACTGTAAGTTCGGTGCAACATCGAACATCATGCGATGCAGAGTGGACTGAATCTCAGCCTTCTTCTTTACCCGATTCAGCTTTTCGTCTTTGACCTGTTTACGCAGACTCTCATCGATCGCCTTCAGCAGATCAACCGGAGTTACCGGTTTGCGTATGAAGTGATCGGCACCCTTTTTCAGGGAATTGATGGCGTCATCAAGGGAGGGGTCACCGGAAATCGTGATGACTCGGGTATGCAGGCTGCGCTTGCGGACAAACTCCATCACCCTAAAACCATCGGCAACCGGCATATGCAGATCGAGCAGAACCAGATCGAAGCGACGCGTTACCAGCAGTCCGGCCGCTTTGGCGCCGTCCGATGCCGTAGCGACCTCGTAGCCCCAGCTTTCAACCATGGTGGCAAGGCTTTGGGCATGCCGTGCTTCATCATCGACAATCAACACACACCCTTTTTTGGTGGATGTCCCCTTTTGACCGCCGGTTTCACTCAGATTAGACATAGCTTTGCATCTTCAGTGTGTTCTTATGTATATGGAATATACCATGAACTGAGACGATTGATGGGAAAGGGAGTCACCAAACTGCAAGGAACTCTGGAAAACCCCCTTTAATCAGATATAACCCGATGTTTTGCTGAGATAAAGTCTCCATGTGAGACATGGATCAAATCGGCCAGGCGGCGGATCACATGCTCCTCATAGTGGTGCAGCTGCTGGTCTGCAAACGCGACCTGCCATAAGCTCTCAATGACCTGGATCTTCTGTTCGTAGCTGTAGTTTTTGTTGATCAAGGTAGTGAATTGAAAATAGTCCGTTGAGTGACGATGCTCCTGTTCAGCCAGATCCATCAGAGTCTGAGCCTCTTCAGATTCAAGTCCGAATTGATGTTTGATGCCATGAAGAATGGCCGCCCTCTCTTCCGGAGCCCGTTCAAAATCGGACTCGGCAATCTCAACCAGCAAAACCGCGACCGCCAATCTGAGTTGCACTTGAGTCTCCTCGGCAGCGGCTTCCGCCTCTGGAAGAAGATGTAAATTAAAATATTCTAAAACACTTTTCAGCATAAACTTTCACCTGAAACAGACGATCGAAGCAGTTTTGCAGACAATGGGATTATTCTCAGCAGGAACAAATAGATATCTCATCCATCCTGTTTCTTTGCCGGCGCTTTTTCGAGTCCGGGACTTGTTCGGGCTGTGCAGCTTGCATCACGGCATTGGAAAAACACGAAATTGAGCGGGTTATCCAGGCAAAAAAAAAATTTTCTTACCAATGGAAACGTAACACGATCCTATCGGTAACGCACACCCTCTACAATGCTACCTAAGGTAACACTTATGCTGCCATGCAGCATAAGAGAACAAGAGTTAAGCTATTGTTTTATTTGACTTTATAGACACCAGCGCCACAAAATAGTGCAATGTGTAACCCATTTTCTGCGGTAACACACACAAGTGGGTGTCAATCCCACCGTCTCGCTTCAGTAGTCGATAGAGCGTATGTCGGTACGACAGGACGTCGATTGGGATCACAGACACTTTCATTGAATGACAAATACTTGATTAATTACGGCGGAGTGATCATGACATGAACAAAACTGCTGAACAGTATTGGAAAGCCAATATTCGCCTGGTATCCATATTATTGGTGATTTGGTTTGCCTGCTCGTTTCTTTTCGGCATCATTTTGGTTGAGCCTCTCAATACCATCAAAATCGGTGGTGTCGGGTTGGGCTTCTGGTTTGCCCAGAACGGCTCTATCTATACCTTTTTGGTGCTGATCTATGTCTATACAAAGCGTATGAACGCTCTGGATGTCGAATTCGACGTCCATGAGGATTAACGGGGGTAACTGATTCATGGATCTGCAAACATTAACTTATCTCGTAGTGGGCTTTACCTTTGCCCTCTACATCGGCATCGCCTTCTGGGCACGTGCCGGAACAACCGGTGAATTCTACGCGGCTGGGCGTGGTGTACATCCCGTTGCCAACGGTATGGCCACCGCTGCTGACTGGATGTCCGCTGCGTCTTTCATCTCCATGGCCGGACTGATTGCTTTCAACGGTTATGGCGCCTCCGTCTTCCTGATGGGTTGGACAGGTGGTTACGTACTGCTGGCTCTGCTGCTGGCACCTTACCTGCGTAAGTTCGGTAAGTTCACCGTACCTGAGTTCATCGGTGATCGTTACTACTCGCGTACTGCCCGTATCGTAGCGGTTATCTGCCTGATTCTGGCATCGGTAACCTACGTAATCGGTCAGATGAAGGGTATCGGTGTTGCCTTCTCCCGCTTTCTGGAGACTGACTACGACACCGGCCTGTTCATTGGTATGGGTATCGTATTCATCTATGCAGTAATGGGTGGTATGAAAGGTATCACCTACACCCAGATCGCACAGTACTGCGTACTGATCTTCGCCTACACCGTACCTGCCGTGTTCGTCTCTCTGAACATTACCGGTAACCCGATCCCTCAGCTGGGTATTGGCAGCGCCATGGCAGACGGTTCCGGCACCTTTATGCTGGACAAGCTCGACCAGGTGGTAACGGATCTGGGATTCAAGGAGTACACGACCCAGGTGATGGGCAGCAAACTCAATATGTTTGTCTACACCCTCTCCCTGATGATCGGTACGGCTGGTCTGCCTCACGTTATCATCCGTTTCTTCACTGTACCCAAGGTTAAGGACGCTCGTTCTTCAGCCGGTTGGGCACTGGTCTTCATCGCGATCCTCTACACCACTGCACCTGCAGTAGGTTCCATGGCTCGTCTGAACCTGATGAATACCATTCAAGTCGGTGAAGTCGGTTCGGTCGAAGGCAACATCGAAATCGCCAATGTTCCTCAGTGGATGCTGAACTGGGAGAAGACTGGTCTGCTGCAGTGGGAAGACAAGAACGGCGACGGTCGTATCCAGTACTACAACGACAAGAATGCCGAGTTTGTGGCCAAGGCTGAAGCCTGGGGCTGGAAAGGCAACGAGATGACCAAGGTTGACCGTGACATCATGGTACTGGCCAACCCGGAAATCGCGAAGCTGCCTAACTGGGTAATCGCGCTGGTTGTTGCCGGTGGTCTGGCGGCTGCGCTCTCTACCGCGGCTGGTCTGTTGCTGGCGATCGCCTCCTCCATCTCTCATGACCTTCTGAAGGGTGTATTCATGCCCGATATCTCAGAGAAGAATGAGCTGATGGCCGGTCGTATCGCTATGGCAGGCGCCATCGGTCTGGCGGGTTACTTCGGTCTTCATCCACCGGATTTCGCAGCCGGCACCGTGGCCATCGCCTTCGGTCTGGCGGCCAGCTCCATCTTCCCTGTGTTGATGATGGGTATCTTCTATAAGAAGATGAATCGCGCAGGTGCAATCTGGGGCATGATCTCCGGTATCGGCGTCACCATGCTGTATGTGTTCCAGCACAAAGGCATCATGTTCGTACCAGGTACTTCCTTCCTGGGTGACATGGGCCCCAACTGGTTCCTGGGCATCTCTCCGAACGCCTTTGGTGCGGTAGGTGCTTTGGTCAACTTCACGGTTGCCGCCATGGTATCCAAGGTCACTGCTCCACCACCAGATCACATCCAGCATCTGGTTGAGGACATTCGTGTACCTAAAGGCGCAGGCGCTGCTTCTGATCACTAAGATCTAAAGCCAAGTCTGCAAATCGGCCCCGCTTCGGCGGGGCCTTTTTATCATCAAGGTAAAGAATCTCAACGTATTGGCTTCTGATTCTCTGCGGGCCTGTTAATATAGCCCCAATACGTTGATATTTTTTTTATGTAAACAACCCTATTTGAGTCAAAGCCATGGAAATCGAACTGATCGAGATACGTGACTTTCTGGCTGAACGCCCACCCTTCGATGCCCTCACCGAGGAACAGCTCGACCTGCTGCCAAAACAGCTCGAGATTCGTTATCTTCGCCGCAACAGCGCCTTTCCTCCCGAAGGCACCACCAGCAACCATCTCTATATCCTGCGCAGCGGTGCGGTAGAACTGCTCGATGACGATGAGAACCTGGTTGAGAAACTGGGGGAAGGTGGCATCTACACCACCCAGTGCCAGTTGATCGATATCAGCCGGGCCTCCAAGGGCGTTGCGACCGAGGATACCCTGCTCTACGTGATGTCCTGTAAAACCTTGCAGAATCTGCGCGATACCGAGCCATCCTTTAACGAGCATTTCAGCGAATCGATGCGCGACCGCCTGAAACAGGCAGTCAAAACTCTGAAAGTCAGCAACAACAACAATCCCCTGGAGATACTCACCGGTGAGATTAAGGGTCTGCTGCAAAAAGCGCCGGTCACTGCCGATGTAGAGAGCAGCATTCGTGAAATCGCCCTGGTGATGAGTGCCAAGAATATCTCCTCCATGATGCTGATGAAGGATGAACAGCTTGTCGGCATGATCACTGACCGGGATCTGCGCAAACGCTGCGTCGCCGCTGGCGTCTCCCCTGATGCCCCAGTCAGCGCGATTATGACCTCCGATCTTACAACGGTTCAGGAAGACACCCTGATTATCCAGGCGCTGATGATCATGACCAAATTGCGGGTACACCATCTTCCGGTAATGCGCGGTGACAAGGTGGTCGGCATGGTGACCGCTACAGACCTGGCCAGACACCAGTCGACCAACTCGGCCTTCTTCGCAGCAGACATACGTAAGGCTGAAACCCTGGATACACTGGCGAGCATAAGTGAACGCCTGCCGGAACTTCAGTACCAGTTGGCCTCGTCCAGCGCTACCGCCCTGCATATCGGTGATGCCATCTCCTCCCTGACCGACTCGATAACCAGCCGATTGATCGAACTGGCACAGATGGAACTCGGACCTGCACCGGTACCCTACGTCTGGCTAAGCGGCGGCTCTCAGGCTCGCAGGGAGCAGACATCACACTCGGATCAGGACAACGCCCTGTTAATCTCCGATGAGATGAGACCGGAGCATGCCGCCTACTTCGAAGAGTTGGCCAAGCGGGTATGCGATGGCTTGAATGCCTGCGGTTACATCTATTGCCCTGGTGATGCCATGGCAATGAATCCCAAATGGCGGCAGACACTGCAGATCTGGAAAAAGTACTTCAATACCTGGATCAACAAACCGGAACCGATGGCGTTGATGCTATCCAGTATCTTTTTCGATCTGCGACCGGTCCACGGTGAATTTGAACTGTTTGAAGAGCTGCAAACGGAGATACTCGGTAAAACCCGTGGCAACGGTATCTTTACCGCCTATATGGCGGCAAACGCCCTGCAACATCGACCACCGTTGGGCTTTTTCCGTACCTTTGTACTGATTCATGGCGGTGCTCATGACGATACCTTCGATATCAAACACCGGGGCATCGTTCCGATCACCGACATTGCCCGGGTTTTCGCCCTTGATCGAGGACTGCCTCAGGTCAACACAACCAATCGGCTTCGGGCCGCAGCGGAGACCCCGATTCTCAGCCAGGAGATGGGTGAGAACCTGATCGATGCACTGGAGTTCATCGCCAGCATGCGCATCAATCATCAGGCGGAACAGATCGGCAATGGCATAGACGCGGACAACTACATGTCTCCGGACGAACTTTCAGACCTGGAACGCAGGCATCTCAGAGACGCCTTTCGGGTCATTCAGGATATGCAGGAGACCCTGGAGAACCGCTACCAGGGAGGTCGATTCCGATAATCATGCTAGATCGATTTCTCAGCAAAGAGTCTCAACGCAAGCGGGCCCTGAAAAAGGTCGGACAGGGGGTATTGCATGACTACCTGTCGACACCGATGGTCAACAAGAATACGGTTTGTGAAGATCTGATCATCGTTTCACTCGATCTCGAAACCACCGGGCTCGATCCGAAGAAGGATAAGATCCTCAGCTATGGATTTGTCGAAGTCAGCCACATGACCGTCAGACTGGCCCACTCAAGCCACCAGCTGATCGCCATCGAAGAGGAGATCCCTGAGGAGTCGGCGGTGATACACCAGATCACCGATGACCAGGCAGCCACCGGCATCCCTCTGGAAGAGGCGATGCCGATCTTGCTCCGTCAATTGGCGGGGAAAGTGATGCTGGTCCACTACGCCTCGATTGAGCAGAATTTTCTCGATGCGGCCTGCCGTAAACTCTATGGCGCCCCATTTGTGATCCCAATCATTGACACGCTTGTACTGGCAAGACGCCTTTTCGAACGACGTAACCACACCTTTCAACCGGGCAACCTTCGTCTGTTCAATCTAAGGCCGCAGTACAATTTACCCAATTACAAGGCACACAATGCCTTAAGTGATGCTGTTGCCACAGCAGAGCTGTTTCTTGCTATGGCGACAGATATGTTTCCTAATCCCAGTCAATGCCAACTGAGACGTTTTATAACGCAATGACGAGGAATAGAATAAGGGGTTGAGCAAAAAAGTAACTATTAGGGTTTTCTAACGATCATTACTGAACCCTAGCGTGCTTGATATAGAGCAATGCCGAGTAAGCACTAGCATTGTTTAAATGGCAAGCTGAAGCCTAACCCGGCAGTTGATAACGAAAAACCACCATTGAGGAGAATTCAATGTCTGAAAACAAGGTCTACCCCGTCCCGGCTGATTTTGCAGCCCAGGCCAACGTTAACGATGCCCAGTATCAAGAGATGTACCAACGCTCCATCAGCGATCCGGAAGGATTCTGGTCTGAACAGGCTGATCAGTACATCAGCTGGTTCAAGAAGTGGGATAAAGCGCTGGACTGGAGCTTTGGCAAAGACGATTTGCATATCGAGTGGTTCAAAGGTGCAAAACTCAACGTCTCTTACAACTGTCTTGATCGCCATCTGGAAAGCCGGGGAGACCAGGTTGCGATTATCTGGGAGGGTGACAGCCCGGATGAGTCCCGCAACATCACCTACCGTGAGTTGCACCAGGAAGTTTGTAAATTCGCCAATGTCCTGAAGTCACGTGGTGTCAATCGAGGCGATCGGGTATCCCTCTATCTGCCTATGATTCCGGAAGCGGCCGTTGCCATGCTGGCCTGTACCCGCATCGGCGCCGTTCACTCGATTGTATTTGGTGGTTTTTCTCCGGATGCGCTGCGTGACCGGATCCTAGACTCCGACTGTAAGGTGGTGATCACTTCCGATCAATCCATGCGTGGCGGTAAAAAAGTACCACTGAAGGCCAATGCAGATAAATCTATCGCTCAATGCCCCAATGTCCACACCAGTATCGTTGTCCAACGTGGTGGCGATCCTGTGGAATGGGATAGCGATCGTGATGTCTGGTATCACGAGGCGATGGCCGATGCGTCGGACGACTGCCCGGCAGAAGAGATGGAGGCGGACGATCCGCTGTTCATCCTCTACACCTCAGGCTCTACCGGCAAACCTAAAGGCGTACTGCACACCACCGGTGGCTACCTGCTGCAGGCAGCCATGACCCACAAACTGGTCTTTGATTATAAGGATGGCGAGGTCTACTGGTGTACCGCTGATGTGGGCTGGGTCACCGGTCATACCTATATCGTCTATGGACCGCTGGCCAATGGCGCCATCACCCTGATGTTCGAAGGTATCCCGACCTATCCGGATATCTCTCGTTTCTGGCAAGTCTGCGACAAGCACAACGTTGCCACCTTCTATACGGCTCCGACCGCCATCCGCTCCCTGATGGGCGCCGGTGAAGAACCGGTGAAAAAGACCAGCCGCTCAAGCCTGCGTCTGCTCGGCACCGTTGGTGAGCCAATCAACCCTGAAGCCTGGGAGTGGTACTACCACGTGGTCGGTGATGAGCGCTGCCCGATCGTCGACACCTGGTGGCAGACCGAAACCGGTGCCCATATGCTGACCCCCCTGCCTGGTGCCACACCGCTGAAGCCAGGATCAGCCACGCGTCCATTCTTTGGTGTCGATCCGGTACTGCTGGATGACCAGGGAAATGAAATCGAAGGCAATCCGGCCGAAGGCAACCTGGCGATCAAACAGCCATGGCCATCCATGATGCGCACCGTCTACGGTGACCATAAACGTTTCTTCGAAACCTACTTTGCCATGTATCCGGGTTACTACTTCACTGGTGACGGGGCCCGTCGTGATGAAGACGGCTACTACTGGATTACCGGTCGTGTGGATGACGTTCTCAACGTATCCGGTCACCGTTTGGGTACTGCTGAAATTGAATCTGCACTTGTGTTGCATGATTCCGTAGCCGAAGCTGCGGTTGTCGGTTATCCCCATGATCTGACTGGCCAGGGAATCTATGCCTATGTCACCCTGATGGCTGGCATAGAGGGTACAGATGAACTGAAAACTGAGTTGGTAAAGCTGGTGCGTTCTGAAATCGGTCCGATCGCAAAGGTCAATCTGATTCAGTGGTCACCAGGTCTTCCGAAGACCCGCTCCGGTAAGATCATGCGTCGTATTTTGCGTAAGATTGCCGCCAACGAACTGGATTCCCTGGGGGATACCTCAACACTGGCGGATCCCAGTGTGGTCGACAATCTGATCGACAACCGGGAGAACAAATAGTCCGGCAAACCTGACTGAGGGCGGTGATGATCACCGCCCTCTTCATCCATCACGCTCCAACGATCGCGGAAACAGCAATCAGATGAATTTTAAAGTGCCGACTCTTTATAAACGCCTGCTGGCCTTCGTAGCAGTGATCGGACCGATTTTCTGGTTGGTTTTCACCGAAGACGGTCAACGCCGAACCGACACGGTGGTGTTGACTCTTTGGGGTGAGGATGAGATCAAACTGAATCTTCAGGCTCTGGATAACCAGGTCACTGAAGAGGAGTTCATGAAAGTCTTTCCCGACATCGAGTGGCAGTGTCAGGATCAGGTAAGTCCATTTGGCAATCGCCTATGTGCTTCAAAAATCGGTGTCTTCAACGGTATTCCTGCCCACTATGTGACGGTCTTTTTCCATGATAAATGGGTCAATGGCGTAAAGGTCGGCTATCGTAAAAAATACCACACACAGCTCAAGACCCAGCTGTGGCAGCAGATGGGCAGCCCTATCCTGGAAGGCACGGATCAACCGCAAGTCAAAAGGGGACCTGACAGCGTACTCCACTGGTCGACCAATACGGGTCATGTGATCCTGAAAGAGGAGCTGGCAGAAAACGAAGAGCCCTCGTTGATGTGGTTACCCTTCTCAATGCTACCCAACAGTTCTTCTTAGGGCCTGTTAACACTAATCCAATCGGCCCTGCTGGGTCTATTTTTTCGTCCAGCAAGGCAGAATGAGTGACGTGTAGTTGTTCTACATGAGCGAATGATAACGCCACTGGGCGGAAAAATAGCCCCAGCCCTCCGGGTTGCGCCTGAAAAAGCGCCACTCGTCGTTCATTTGGAATCACCAAACCTCACTCCTCGCGCCTTGATTGGCGCTTTTTCAGGCACAACAGGGCCAATTGGATTAGTGTTAACAGGCCCTAACTTCTCATACTTTGTGCGTCCTCCAGCAACCGTACACCGGGTTGTATCGTCTACGCACCAATAATAATCAGCCGTACGACTCGATTATTGATAAGGCAACTAAGCCCACAAATGAATCCTTTCATCTGAAAGCGAACATGGACAAGACAAAGCTGCAAAGTGTATTGATCAGAACGCTCTCAATTCCAGTGTAATTTACGCTGCAGTTGCCAAGTCACTCTTGCTGCTACCCAGCCTTGGGATAATTTACACCTTGATCCGCTTTGTCTGTGCTTAGATGGCCGGCAGGATTTCAGGCGCTCACACCCAATGGTCGGCTAATTCTTAGAATTATTTGCATTCAGATGTTTGATGGTATCCCGGGTCAGCCAGATAAAAAATCCGATACAAACCACACTCAAGACGGCATACAGCCAGAACTGAATCTCAAACCGCTGATGGTGCGGCTCAAGTTGTTCAAACGCTGTCTGCCAGGCATTGAAAAGGGATAACTGCGCAAAATAGATTCCCAGGGCAAGTGAGCCCAAGGCCATGATGACTCTTAATAAGAGTCGTTGATGTTGAGCTGACCCGGAAGACATAAGGCGGTTACTTCATGGGTATTTGAGGACCGGTCCGACAGCGGTTGACCACGCTGTATGCATAACTCTGACAATTATTGTGCAAACCGAAACCGCCTTGTGATTTGTTGAGCTCATCATCAAGAATTCCGTTCACACAGGGCTCATTGACATTATTCATTGTCCTACAATACTCTGGCGTGTCTTTCGAGTGGTCGATCACATAGGTCTCCGTGGCGTAGGGACTCTCATAGGCCTCACCGGGCAGCACATCGGGATTTCCACCAAGCCCCACATCCTTGCTATCGGTACGCACCCAACAGTGCTCCACCAGGCCCTTGGCAATCTGAGCGGGACGGCAACAGATCTGGACATTATCCTGCTTGGGGTTTTGTTTCGCGGCTTTACTCGCTTCCTCCGCTGCTATCATACTGTCTGCAGGCTGCCCGAGTGCGCGATCCAATTCGGTTGGAGTGGATTTCAAACGATCTTCCGTCGTCATACCATCCATTGCCTGGGTGGATTGAGGCGACTCGGCACTACTACTGTTTCCCTCGCCTGACTGTCCGATACCGCCTCTGGAACCTGATACGCCTTCAGTCATAATCGTTTCCCTTTCCCTGTTTTATGAATACACACTGCACTCAATATCTCTGTCAAACAAAAAACTAACACCTGCAAAACAATTTCGATACTAGGGATAACGCGTACTAGGGAAATTCCCAGCTTGTTGAGCATGGCTTTGGATGAATAATGAGTTTCATGTTTTTGGCTATCAAATGCAAAGGAGTGTAAGCATGTCGTCTTTACCCCCAATGAATGGACTCGCAAGCGCCGGGCTCAGCGCTCTATCGGACAAGCAGGGCCCGATGAACTTCTCTCTGCCCTCGTTATTCAAAATACGTTGCGGCAGAATCCCCTTGCCCAAGCCCCATATGCCACAGCTGCCAGGTTGCATGCCAGTGCCAAAGTTACCCTGTCCGCCCGGAGGACAACTGCCTTTTCCACCGATGCCTGGACCTCCCATACCTCCCCCGTTCATACCCTGTCCTCCTGGGCCTACACCGCCGCCTCCCTCTCCTCCGGAGCCAGGTCCGGGACCCTGTCCCCCTGAGCCGGCACCACCGGAACCGGGTCCGGCACCTTGCCCAATCGTGCCGGCACCACCAGAACCGCCCTGCCCGCCTGAACCGGCACCTCCGGAACCTGGTCCTGAACCGTGCCCTCCTGAGCCATGCCCCGCCAACCAGGAATGGACGGTGACCCAGCAGTGTGACGGTAAGGCCACCATCGACCTCGGCGATCAATATGAGCTGGTGCTGAATGAGAACAAATCACAGATCATTGTTCGCAACAAAGAGACCGGGGAAGAGACCAACATTTGGGGTGATCCCCATGTGGATTGGAATGGCGATGGCAAGACCGATGTCAATTTCTGGGAAAAGAGCACCTTTCAACTGGAAGATGGCACCAAGATCACCATCGACACCGAGAAGTTCAAAAACAATGATATGTATGTCGCCAATGACATTACCATCACCAAAGGCGACAAAGTGATCCAGGTAACTGGTCTGAGTCAGAATGAAAAGGGTGACATGCAGATTCACCAGAGTGACCGGGGTGGGCAGTTGATGGATCTGCTGGTCACGGATGGTTTTGTGGTTCAGGAGAATCCCGATGGAGAAGGATGGATCAATCCAGAAACCGGCGAAATGGCCACTCAAGAGGATTTCAATGTCACCAAACCGGGTGCTGAGAAACCCTATGAGTTCTGCCAGGAGTTCGGTCGCGCACTGGGGCTGTTTCTGACCACTGGCCTCATGAACTGGAACTGGGACCGTTAAAATCCGCTAATCTGTAGATGTTATCCCCCCAGCTATGGCAGGGGGGTATACGTAAAGTCCTCTACCGTTTGACCTGGACCTGCTAACTCACATCCAATACGCCATGTTGATATTAAAGCGGGGCTGGGTTGGATGGCGTGTAGTTAAGCACATCAACTCATAGCATCAAGTTTTTTCAAAGGATTTTGGTGGGGCATGGCCCCACCAAATAACGCTCTGCCTAGCAGGATACAAAACAGCCCCTAGCCAAAACCAACATGCACAATCCAGCGATCCACAACTTGCGGGCAGATTGTGATTTCAACACCAGCTTGATTGATATACATCTGTTGGAATTTCCTGACTCCGAACCGAGACTGGAACTGAAAAACGCTATTTCTCATATAACACACTGGCCAACGAGTGAATTCCACTAAAGCTGGGAGAATACCGGAGATTAGGAGCTGTTATTCAGGTGGGTCTTAAACAAGATTTCTGGCATCGAGACAAGTATCAAATCCGTCCAGCGATTCGGCTAGAAACAGTTTGAAATGTCTCATGATCTGTTTGGGTATCCGTTGCTCTGCGGTTAATCTCAGATCATGCAGCTCCTGCATGACTCTGGCATCACTTTGGGTTCTGGCTTTGTCTATGATGTTGTGCACAACCTGGTCGAAGATCAGGCCTGGGCGATCCTTGACCACGCCATAAATCGCAATCAGCGTAATCTGCTCTTCCAAGCCCAACTTACTGTGATTATCAAGGATTGCCAACATTTGGGCGGTGACACAATCGATCTGCAGCGGGTCCAGTGAGACATTCTCGACCCACAGTGCAGCTGGATGGGGGGCATCCAAGCCCGCAATAGCGCTCTTCGATAGCATAGTTTTACCTGTCTACCTAAAATCCTTTGTAATCTGCATCGAAATGGTCAGGCTCAATCAGTCTTAGGCTGTCGCCATAAGGTCTATGAACCCATCAAACACAGTGCTTCCTTGTTCTGCAATTATCCTAAACTCACACGCTTTACGCAACCGCTGAGCCGCTGATCAAAAGTGAATTATTCTAGGGCCTGTTAACACTAATCCAATACGCCCTGCTGGGTCAGGATTCGAACCACTATTGATGACGAAGTACATTCAAATTGATCTCCTGCCATCCCTGTTTTTTATAGAATTCGAGTGCTGATCGATTATCCCGGTCAGCAACCAGCTGAACTCTTTTTATCCCTCGGCTCTCGACCCACCGGTTGATGTGGGATAACAGAAACTCTCCAACACCCCGACCGCGATGGTCGGCATCGACAACGACATCCTCCATCCAGGCAACCAACCCTCCCTCTGCAGTGGAGACAACCAACTGCAGGGTAGCCATCGCGACAACCTCCTGGCGAGCACTTCTGACAACAAAGATCTCTGCTGCTTCTGACTCCTGCAGCAGTTCCAAACCCCGCCTCTGTTTATCCGGATCCACGTTAAAATCCGCCTCAATTGAAAACAGCTGTCTCAGCAGATCGACCATTTTGTCAATGTCACTGCTCTGCACGGAGGAGACGGTATAACTGCCGTTACTGCTCATAGATCACACCCCTTTTGTGTCAACTGTTTGTATTTAAATCCATTCCTGGAATGAGATAAAACGGGATTTCACCAATCCGTCACTGAAAAAACCACACTCCATTCACCTCTGATTGGGGCACTGAATTCATTAAAAGAGCTGAAAGATCATAAAAAGAATTCATCTGCGCATCCGAATTCCTGTTGGCGCCAAAGCAAACGTCACAATTGGAGATCTTCAGAGAGCGTACACAAGCCAGGCAAGGATTATCCTGGTGCTTGCATAACAATTCCCTTCTATCCGACTGAAGAAGGATAATCTTCGGCTATCTGCAGAGAAATGCGGAGGCAATGAAAGTCGATGATCAACGGGAGTGGAAATCATCAAGCTTCTATCGACCCGGTAATAGAGAGATTACCGGGCCGATAAGCGTTCAACTCGATGTCAGCATCTGCGGCTGATTGATAAGTTCAATTTATCACTTAAGGCAGATCCAGGCTGTGCTTCAGATTGCCCTCTCCATCAACCACCGCCAGGCGGGTGTAATCACCTTTGGCAACTTTCAGATAGAGACATGGAAAGGTGATCATCTGCACCTGTGCCATACCTGGCTCAGGCTTACTCCACTGCAACGCAAATGTTGCCGTCTGTTCCTCGATGGCCAACTTGTCAGAGAGCAGTTTCAATCCATACCCACCACTCGGCTGCTGCCCCATGTCGACTCGCACCAGCCAGCTGTCATCCACCTCAGATTTGGTTTCCTCGCCGGCTTTGAGAGATTTGTCACTCATCACCACGCCACCACCGACGTTTTTGATGACACCCTCTTTAACCAGATGCATACCGGCTGCCTGGTTATTCGAGCAGACAACACCGTCCTTGACGACGGAAACTGAATTATCCTGGGTATTACAAGCGGTCATAGTGATACACAGGGCTGAGAGCCCCAGCCATTTCAATGTGTTAAATAGTTTCATCTGTTATCCCCTCAGTCCTGACGTGGGTAGATCATCAGCTCTTGAACGCTCTCTTCTGCAGAGAGTGCGCTGGAAGTTGGCGTCTGATATTCATAGGTTGCTGAAAAATCCAGCCCATTGACTGCTCCAGACCCAACCGTAATGACATTGGGTTGGGAAAGGGTGGGATAAGCACCACAGGACTCACCGTTGTCACAGATCAGGTTATCCATATCCATGTCTGAACCGGCAACAATGTAGTAGTCGCCCGAACTTACATTACTGAAGCTGTAACTGCCGCTGCCAGTATTGGTATTCACCTCATCCTGCTGTACAGGCTGACTGGTTGCATTGTTGACCAGCAGTACGTAGTGACGACCGGCATCTCCGCTAATCGAGCTATCCAATACCTGCATGATCACGTTCACATCGACGCTGGAGGTTCCTGCACTCACCTGGATCGTACCGGTATAGGTTGCCGGTGAGAGTCCGCTACGATCGACACTGACGGTGTAACTGCCGATACCTGAACCATTCACCTGATTTGCCGCAACCGACAGCCAGGAGATGTTTTCAGTGATCTGGACGGTACCGACAGAACCGCCGATCTCTTCCACGAACAGAGAGGTGGACTGCAGTGAATTAGAGAAGTTGAGGCTCTGCGGATTGACACTCAGTGTGGGATCCGTGGGTGTATTACCACCACCCCGCTGTTGTGCGGCCACCACGGCTTTGTAGGCATCGATCAGGCCGTGCCCGTAGAGATCGTCCCGGCCACTGTTACCGATGTCGTTCGTCAGCTCCCCGGAGGAGAGCATGCTGTCGAACTCGGCCGGCGTCAGACCAGCGTAGACAGATTTCATCAATGCAGCAACACCCGCCACATGAGGCGCCGCCATCGAAGTGCCCTGGTAGAAGTTATAAGTAAAGCTGGTGCCACCCTGAGAGTCATCACCCAGGGTACTGAGTACACCGTCAGCTCGCCCATCACCATCCACGTCAGCCTGAGTGTTACCACCAGGTGCAGCCACATCGATCTCGGTACCGTAGTTCGAATAGGGTGCCCGGGTACGGCTTTGATCAACTGAGCTCACCGAGACCACCCCGGTATAGGATGCAGGATAGGCCAGTTGTGAGGTGTTTTCATTACCCGCTGCAGCAATCACGATAACCCCGGCGTTGCGCGCCGCTGTGATCGCATCAAAACTGGCCTGGTCGGGAGAAGCGCCACCCAGACTCATGTTGATAACATCCGCTCTTTGGCTCGGTGTTGTTCCGGATGCATTGGAGAGGCCGGCCGAGAAGAGAATGCCATCGATGATATCGCTACTGAAACCACCCTGCTTACCCAGCACACGGATCGGCATGATGCGCACGTTCCAGGCCACACCGGCTACACCGGTAGAGTTGTTGCTGCTGGCGGCCACGGTTCCGGCTACGTGGGTACCGTGAAAACTGGAGACGCCGTTCTGAATCTCGTCACCGGCATCATCCGGATTGGCATCGATGCCGTCGCCGTCGTTGGCATTGCCGGCATCGGAGATGAAGTCATAACCGTTCACCAGCTGACCGCTCAGGTCAGGATGGTTCAACAGCACACCGGTATCGATGACCGATACGATGACGCTGGTATCACCGGTGGTGATATCCCAGGCCTGAGGCAGATTGATCTGGTTGTAGTGCCACTGAAGATTGTAATACTCGTCATTCGGTGTTGCCGAGGCATGATAGATATAGTTGGGCTGAGCATAGACCACGTCGCTGCGCTGGTTGAGCTCTTTGATCGCCATGATGGTATCCAGCTTCAGCTGGGCCTCACTGTCCATCTGAGCATAGATACCAGGCCGGGCCGCTGCGCGACTGACGAACTGATCATTCAGAGTCAGCCGCTGGATGCCGATCTCATTCTCGGCAGATTGGCTGAAGCTGTAGTGGCTCAGACCGGTGTCCAGAGCTTTCGCCTGGGCGGAAGCACTATCGAACTTGACCAGTACCTCACCGGGCACAAAATCATCGGTGATGCTCATGCCACCTTGCGGAAGGATTGAAGAGGCGGTCAAACCAATCGACAGGAGATAGTTTGAGGCGCCGCTGTAGGCGTGCACGATGACATAGTACTGTCCATCGGATGGCACCACGATGGTTTCAAACTTCGATGTACCGATTGAACTGGCTACCGGATTGCTCAGATTGTTCACATCGAACAGGTAGAGATCCAGATCGACACCACCCACATCGATATCACCGATATTCAGCACCAGGGTCTGCCCCGAAGTCAGATTGACCAGGTAGTAATCATCCGTGTCACCGGAAGACCTCAGATTGCCGGCTGCACCTGTTCCGGCAACATTGACATAACCACCGATGTTGACCGGGTTGGGTACGGACTGTGCATTGTTTGCCGGCTGATTGGCGACCGGCGTGGTTTGATCATCGTTGACGTCGCTGTCGGTAACCACATAGCCAGGAACTGATATTTGACCGCTGATACTGCCGCTGGTGCTGCCACCATCACCACTATCGCCGCCGTCGTCATCATCCGAACCACCGCCGCCGCCACCACCGCATGCTGCGATGATCCCGGAAACCAGCAGGGTTAGAGCAATTTTTGACAGTTTTTCTGTGAGTTTCATCTTTGCCACGCCAATTGTCCCCTTCTTTATTAATCCGTTATGATTTGTATCTGCCTGATTTTAGAGTATTCAAACATCATTTCAATGGTGAATATGTCACCTTGATCCTGTGAATTGGTGATTGTGCAATACTAGTGTTTGTTAACAACATTCCAAGGAAGAATGAATGGTTTTCGATTAACAGGCGCTGAATGGAGTAATTTTGAAGAATTGGATTCTTAATACTATGCCAGTAACAAATTCTTAACCGTCACCCTCTCATTCAAATAGACCATGGGAAGATACAGACCACCTGCTCCACCGAAATCACCCTATATCACACTAGGGGGATATGAAAGCCTGAAAACTGAACAGCAGGGATTATGGCTGCGGCGTCGGGATGTAACCAAAGCCCTGGCGGCGGCGGCAGCGGAAGGTGACCGATCGGAAAACGCAGAGTACATCTACCGTAAGAAGGAGCTTCGCGAGATCGACCGCAGAATCCGCTATCTGCAGAAACGCCTGCCCAGCCTGAAAGTTGTCAATCAAGCTCCGACCAATTCAGAGCAGGTCTTCTTTGCCGCCTGGGTTCAGCTCGAATCCGAGGATGGCGAGGAACAGGAGTATCGTATCGTCGGACCGGACGAAATCGATCGTCACCCCAGTTACATCAGTCTCGACTCGCCGCTGGCACAGGCGCTTTTGAAACGCAATCTCGATGATCAGGTCGTTGTGGAGACACCGGCTGGGGTAACCCGATACTGGATCACCGATGTACGCTATGAGACTCCTGACTAGGACCTGATCCTACCCTGCTCTAAAACCCAGGGTTCTCCGGGAAATAGAACAGCATCTTTATTTACCATCAGAAACGCGGTGGATCGCCTCGGTCAGATCACTTCATATGATTCCACCCTGCTGCAGCGGCAGCAGACAAGCGGTCAATTTGAGCGACATTTATTATCCCGGCGACCCAATAGTTTACCTGCGGGACTTCAAGCAGGCTCAATGCGGCATAAAGTGAATTATTGTATTGCCGGGTTAATAATACCCAGACTGGAGTGATTCGATGAGTTCAATCAAAGCCGGCTGGTCCCATTCACGCTCCCCGATCACCTGATAGATGATCTGTCCCCGTTTGTTGAGCACCAATGTGGTGGGTAGCGCTTTGATTCGCCAACGCTGACTGATACGCCCCCGTTCGTCCATCAACACTTCGAAATCGATGGGATAGTCGCGCAGGAAAGCGCGGACTGCCTCCCTGTCCTCCCCCAGATTGATCGCCAGCATTGCCATCCCGCTCGATTTCAGACGATTCCAGGCCCGGTTCATGGAGGGCAGTTCGGCCCGGCATGGGGTACACCAGCTGGCCCAGAAGTTGACCAATACCACCCGGCCCCGATAGTCCCGGAGCTGTTTGTAGTCGCCATCGAGGTTCTGCAGCCTGAACGGCAGTGCCGGTATCGGCGCAACCGGTGTAAGTCGGTTTTCAGCTGCCTCCAAGGAATTCGGGGAGCCTAAGATCAGTAGTGAAAAAAACAGGATCGACCAGGTCAAACCGGATAGAGCACTGCCGAGGAGACATAGCGGATTCACCGGATACGTCCAGCGTCTGAAAACCGGTCAACCTCTCTGGTCGAACCTTCAGGGAGAATAGAACGAATGTTCATTTTTGTCAATTCACAGGTAGGCCCCATCTTGTTCAACCATCCCCGGACAACATGCCCCGTACCACATCCACGATGTGTTCAACCGGCATACCATAGGGAATAACCGCCGCCAGCGCCCCCTTCCGGTCGATCAGATAGAGATTGGCTGAGTGATCGATACTGTAGCCTCCCCCATCCTTTTGATTGCGCTGATACTTCACCCGGTATTGTCGTGCCACTTCATCAACCGCGCTTTCAGTGCCGGTCAGACCAACAATTTCACTGTTGAAGTAACCCACGTAATCACTCAGAACAGCTGGGGTATCCCGATCCGGGTCGAGGGAGACGAAGAGTCCCTTAAGACGATCCGACTGCTCTTTCAAGGTATCGAAAACCACCGCCAGCTTAGCCAGTTCGGTGGGGCAGATATCCGGACAATAGGTGTAGCCAAACGAGAGCATTACCAGTTTGCCCTGCAGCTGACTCAGTCTGAAGGTATCGTTGTTGTGGTCCGTGAGCGTGAAATCGCCACCAATCTCGTCCGTAGCAGCAGATGCCATGGTCACTGACAGAATGGTGAACAGCAGAACCAGCCAGAGATTTTTATCGGACTGCGTCATCTAACGCACCTCAACTTCACTGCCATGCACCCAGCTGGGATCCCCTTCCCCCACATCGCCTACCGGTGCATCAAATGCATCCGCAACCAGGGTATCCACATTACTGCCGGTAAGGGACTGCATAAAATCAACCAGATCCGATTTCTCCTGTGAAGAGAGACCGAGCGGACGGATCAGAGGATCGAGGAGTTCATTGGGCACCCCTCCCTGATCATAGAAATCCACCACCTCGTGCAGGGTGCTGAGTGAACCGTTATGCATATAGGGTGCGGTGAGCGCCACGTTACGTAGACTGGGGGTCTTATACTTCCAACGATCATGAGGATTCTGAGTCACCTCATAGCGGCCCACATCAGTGGCTTGTTTCTCCCCCACCTGATCGATAATCCCACGATCGATATCGATAGTAACCCCTGGGGCAACGGTCACCGGCTGTTTGTCCGGAAAAATCCCCATCGACTCCCGGTAACCGATGCCGGTGTTGTGTAGTTGATCATCCATGAACAGGGCACTGCGTTCTCCGATTGAGTGGCAGGCAACACATCCCGCCTTACCGGTAAAGATCTCAAACCCCCGCCTTGCCGAATCAGAGAGCGCTGTCTGATCGCCCGCATAACGCCATCGGTCGAATGGGGAGTCGGCGGAAACCAGAGCCCGCTGGTAACTGGCCAGCGCCATGCCCAGTGTCTCCATCGACACGCCTCTGCCCTCGAAGGCTTCTTCAAAAAGGCCGCGGTAGTCCTCGATCTGACGAACTTTGTTCAGCACATAACCGATCGATGGATTGGCCATTTCGTTGTTCGCCAGCAAAGGTCCCCAGGCCTGTTGTTCCAGGTTCTCCTCCCGGCCATCGTGGAACAGCAGACTACTGTAAGCCGAGTTATACACCGAAGGAGAGTTGCGTCGTACCGAGCGACCTTCGATACCCACAGCCATAGCCAGTTCATTGCTGGTAAATCCCTGTTCCGGTACATGGCACATGGCGCAGGAGAACGTATCGTTGAGTGAAAGTCTGCGGTCGTAAAACAGCTTTCGGCCCAAATCGATCTTCTCCCGGGACAAAGGATTGTCAGCCGGCACCGGGATCGCCGGCAGTCCCAATGGTGGATTGCTGGCAATCGACAGCAGATCAGCCTTGCTACCCTTTCTTAACGCCAAATCCTGTGAATCGGTGACGTAGCTGCTGAGTTCATATCCCAGTTTATTGTCACCCGGTTTGGAGAGCTGGGAAGTTTGCTGAGAGACCATCGCCAGCTTGATGGTCTCAGCGCTTGCCTGCTGTTGTTGAAGAATTGTTTTCAGATCATTGATGATCAGATCGTGATGCAGGAAATCGACACTGTATATATTACGAATATTCCTGTCTGGATCGATGAGGAATACTCTCAGCACATGACTGTATCCCACATTGGTCCTGCCACTGCTATCGGTCTCACGCAAGATCACCTGATTATAGGATTTCAGAATCGGATCCAGGCTCTGCTGTGAGGCTGTGGTGACAAACTGCCACTCACCGGCGCTGCCAGCATAACGAAAGTTATTGCCATATAACTCCATGACCGATGGAGTATCGACTTCCGGGTCAAAACTGAGACTGATCAATTTCAGCTTGCTGGCCAGTACTTGATCCCGTTTCATTGCCGATTTGATCTTGTAGAAGACATGAGATGTCAGTGGACAACCGTTAACATCACTGCAAGTGCTGTAGATAAATGCCAGCAACACATATTTGTCATCGAAAAGCTCATACAGTGTTCGCCTTTGCCCCTTGGCAATCAGAACCTCACCATTCGATGCCTCACCCAAGGGTGGCAGCTGATAACTGCCGATCTCCGGCAGTTCGTAGGCCAAATCACCATAACCCGGTGCCGAGATAATCGCAGGGTTGACCGAATCGGCGTTAACCGTTGCTACGACGACTGCCGCAATCAGAAAAGGTTGGATAAATCGAAAGACCATATATGCTCCCGGGCGCCGACAACCCCGGTCCACAGAGTTGCAGCCGGGATTGTCATTTGCGGATCCCAAACAGAGATCCGCGTCGGACAGAGACTACTTGTCTGTGGTATCCAGACCGGCTACAGAGATCTGCCTATCCTCAGGTCTGACCATACCGTACAGGGAATAGGCACCGAAGCGCATCTGATGTGCCCGACCAAGCTTGAGCGCCTTGAAATCGATCGCGAACTTCTCAACCAGCTGCTCTCCATTCCAGACGTAGCTCTTGAAGTACTGCTCATTGTCGTCACCCTTCTTGTCCCAGTTGGCCAGCAGTGAAGAGGTGTAGTAGATACGGGTGCTGTCCCAGCTGGATGAGGCCATGTTGACCTGCCGGCCAATCACCTTCTCATAGACCTGTTTGGGTTTATGGGGATTGCTCATATCGAACAGCCGGCTCTTACCATCCATAAATGTGTTGACCCAGAGGCGACTGTCATCAGAGCTGATCGAGATATCCACCGGCAGAGGCACTTTCGAGGCATCACCCACATCGGCAACCGCCTCTGCCTGCCATTCACCCTGTTGATCCTCATAGATCAGCCAGATCTTGGAGGTCAAAGCGGTGGTGGTGACACACCAGTTGTTGTTGGGTTGCCAGGCACAACGGATCTCCAGTGGCGCACCGGGAACATCAAAAACCTTTTTAGGCTTTTTCGTGTGCAGATCCCAAAGCACCACCGTATTACCGAAGCGCTTCATCGCCTCCTTATCCTGCAACATTTTGCCGAAATCCATCATGTAGTTGGACCAGCCGGTGAATGAGGAGGTGAGCATGATGTTACGGCGAGGCAGTACACGAAGATCGTAGTTGTAGCCGTCGGCATACTTACCGGTTTTCTCCGCACCGCGCAGATTCTGGTCGGTGGGCATCCAATGGGTGGCGATATACTCGCCTTCATTGGTGTATTCAACCAACGCCGTACGACCACCATGATCCTTATTGTTTGAAAGACCTGTGATCATGATACGTCCAGGCAATGCATAGGTCGTATGGGGACCGACCACACCGCCACTTTTCTCGACAAAGTCGGTGACGACTTTATGCAGCTTGGGTTTTGCCGGGTCAGTATGCACATCGAAGATGAAAAGTTTGTTGGTATCGAGACCGCCCGCCCAGAGGTAGCGACGATCGTCAGTAAATCCTGAATGGTGCGCTTCATTGCGTCCGCCAACGGAAAGTGATTCGACCACTTTACCGTAGTTAGCCGATTTGGGATTGACATCGACAGTGACAAGTTTGTCCTGACCGTCTCCCATGCCTTCAACACCCAACGTCCAGACATAGACAAAATCTTCCTGGCCGACGATCTTGGCCATGTAGGGTGACTGACAGGTCTCATCGGCCTGCAGGGGAAGCGTGGCACCGAACAGCGTGGTGCCAACAGCCAGGGCGGATGCCAGGGCAATGGATTTGGCAGGCTTATTTTTGAACAGCCTCATGATTAAAACCTCCTAGTGGTAAAATTTTTTTACTGCTATTCAGCCTTACCTCAGCCCTGCCAATGCAGATGGCCAACCCCGGATTGCACTGAATATCCAGTCCGGGTGGGTACTACTCAAAAACTTGATTGCCAAAGATCCCTAGGCACAGGAGCCGTTCGACCCTCCGTAGTCCTGCTGCGATACAGCTGGCAGTGAGGTAAGCGGCTAAAATGAAAGTAGAACGAATATTCATTCTTGTCAAATTTTTTACTATGCTATGGTGGTGAAAGGGTGGAAATGCCGATTCGCAGCATGATGCTTGTCCCGGGAATGCCCCCGGGATAAAAGGCCTGGCGCAAAAAGAACGGCATTCCCATTTCAAACGGCGCGTCACCTTAGTCAGGGCCTTCCTGTAGCAAACGGAGAGACGCCAAAACTCAGCCAATCCTGAGTAATAGCGCAGTTTCAAGGGGGCGCGGCATGGCGGGAGATTCGCAGCGATCGAGATTAAAACCCTCCTGTGGGTGCATTTGTACCTTAGGCAACTCTGGATATAATTGATCAAAAATGGCATATGACAGGACCTGAGATAACGAATCCGATTGGGCCTGTTGAGTCTGTAATACGCCAATCAAGGCGTGAGGAGATAAGTTTGGCTGTTCCCTATGAACGACAAGCACCTGAATCTGATACTTTTTCAAGCGACACACCGCTCACTTCGGGAGGCGGAGAGATCTTCTCCCAGGTTGGTGCTGGCGATCGATCCTATTTAGTCACGACACATCACTCACTGCGCCTTGCTGAAGGAAACCATCGTTTCAACAGGGCTGATCGGATTTGCCTTAATCGGCCCTGGCAGGTACCCACATGCTCCATCTGAAAAAAACCGCGACGCAAGATCTACCGGTCTACGACCGCATCCTCAGTACAGCCCTCGATCTGTTTGTCGAACGCGGTTACCACAATGTATCGATTCATGACATCCAGAAGATGGCGAATGTCAGTATCGGTTCGATCTACAACCATTTCGGGGGAAAGGAAGGGGTCGCGAAAGCCCTCTACTACCACTTGATCAGAGAGATGGAAGAGCTGGTTGCCGATGTGATCGACGAAAATCTGAGCTTTCGTGAGAGCTGCAACCGGATTATCTCACTGCTGTTTGAGTATACCGAGAGCAAGCGCAATATCGTCGCCTACGTACTGCATGCCAAACATCAGGAGTTTCTGCCGGATGAGCCTCCGATCTGCAGCTCCACCCCGTTCAAGACGATGCGCAATATCGTACAGCGGGGAATGGAATCCGGTGAGATCCGCGAGGGGGACCCCTGGGTGGTCGCCTCAGGTGTCTTTGGCGGTGCGATCCGCTTGATTCATCTGCGACTGGACGGGGTGCTGAATGTCCCTCTGCCGGAGCTTTACGATGAGCTGATCGATTGTATGTGGCACGGCATGGAACCCATTTCCATACAGGAAAGCGTGGCTTGAGTCAGCACTCGACTCTACGCTCAAACCCTGAAAAGCTTGCCGGCATCTGCCCTATTGCCCTGTCAGCTATAGACAAGGGGCGGTTCATCCATTTTAGCGAGTTGTTCACGAAGCGTGAGAATATGGTCTTCCCAGTATCTCACTGAATCGAACCAGGGAAAGGCCGCCGGAAAGGCCGGATCGTCCCAACGTTTGGCAAGCCAGCCCGCATAGTGGACAAGCCTCAGGCTGCGCAACGCCTCCAACAGATGAAGCTCGGCTGGATTGAAATCATAGAACTGGGTGTAACCGTCCAGTAGATCAGCCAGACGTTCGGTCATATAGCGACGATCTCCAGAGAGAAACATCCACAGATCCTGCATGGCGGGCCCGCTTCTGGTGTCATCAAAATCGACGATCTGCGGTCCATCATCCCGCCAGAGAATATTTCCGGGATGGCAATCCCCATGCAGTCGTATGGTGGTGAAGTTACCTGCCTGGCTATAGCAGGATTCGATTCGCTGTTGCAGATCTTTGATAATCGTCTGATAGGCACTCAGCAGGTGCTCCGGTAGAAAATCGTGCTCCAGCAGATAGTGACTGGGTCGTAACAGATAGTGCTCGATGTCGATCTCGGGACGATGGTTAAAAGATTCAGATGCACCCAGCATATGAATCCTGCCGATGAAACGGCCCAGTTGTTCCAGGTGTGACGGGTCATCCAGTTCCGGCGCGCGTCCCCCTCGACAGGGATAGAGGGCAAATCTGAGCCCTTGATGCTGGTGCAGCGTTGTGCCGCCTTCATCAGCAGTCGGTGCGATAACAGGAATCTCCTGATCCGCCAACGCCAGGGTAAACTCATGCTCTTCCAGGATCGCCTCATCACTCCAGCGGTTGGGACGATAGAACTTCGCCACCAGCGCCGGCCCCTCCTCCATACCGACCTGATAAACCCGGTTTTCATAGCTGTTGAGTGCCAGAAACTGTCCACTGCAGACAACCCCGGTCGACTCGATGGCATCGAGCATGGTATCCGGCGTCAGGGAGGCAAACGCGTGTTGAAATTCAGACTCACTCATCAACACGATTCTAATGGTAGATCAGCTTCAGAGCCAATGATCACGTAAACTGCCCTTCAGGCATGGTCTCGCCGGCCAATCAACCCGGTTGTCAGCGTTTGCGCGCCAGAATATAGCGAATCGGCATGCCAACCTCATCCAGCTCCAGGTCAAAACCATGCTTGTCGAACAGCTCCTGTAAATTGCAATTGTGCCAGGTGTTGAGAAAAGGTTCGTGAATCGATTTGGCAAACCAGCTGAAATAGAGCCCTTTCAGACCAAAGCGGCGGATCATCTCCCAATACCCGGTGTAGGCCTGGACCGGAGATGGCTCGCCGATGGCCAGCAGACTGCCCGGCTCGAGAATTCGGTTGATCTCCTTGAGACTCAGTTCGAAGTACTTGATCGGCATCTCGTGGAACAGGAATCCTGCGGTAGCCCCTTCAAAGCGTCGGTCAGGAAATCCCGTCTCTTCAATAATGCCCTGCACAAACTTGATGTTGGGGTACTCATCAGCGCCATATTTGAGCAGATAGGGAGATGGGTCTATGCCCCAGATATCGTCGACACCCAGAGCTTCCAGCTCAGCCGCGACACCGCCACCGGAGCAGCCGATATCGAGAACCCGATTGGCGCCTTTGAATTCCGAAGCCAGACGTTTTCTGAGTTTTCTGATTTCACCCAACATGAAACGGTCGAAATTTTTAATATAACGCCGTGTCATCACCTTCGAGTAGTTGCCGTTGGGAAAATTGTGGAATTCCCGCAGCACATACTTGGGTATCATATCCCGTCCGGGCATGCCTTCAGGAAGCTCAACCGTGGGACGCTTTTTGGCGGCTATCAGCTTGAGCAGGGAAAAGAATCCCGCCAAACTACTGAAATTAGACAGATCAGGCCAGGCATCCGGCATCTCCATGCTCCGCCAATCCGGAACGACTGGATCCTGATTGCCCCCGGGGCCCAAGTCACCAAATGATTTATCAACAGTCATGCCCATCTTCAAAGATCTCCCTATCTCTATACTCCGCTGTCCTGTGGCTTGCACATCGTGTGAGCCAAAAACCCTAAAAACGCACAGTATTATACCAACCTGGATCGATTTCAAGCAATTTCCCAGGCTATTTTTTTAAATCAAAAAAGGCAAATCAGAGAACAAGTTAGCTTACTCTGATCCGGCTTCTGCGGAATCGCTCAGATGGATTCCACTTGCCAACGTGGGCAAACAAAAACATACTCCCAAACAAGCCGTATGACGATCAGCAGGACGATAGATGAGCAAATCCACCACTGAACTCAGAGCGCCCAATGAGAACTGGCTGCAACGCTGGGAAGATAACAATATCGGTTGGCACCATGTGGAGTTCAATCAACATCTCCTGAATTACTGGCACACCCTCTACCTGCCGGCAGGCTCCCTGGTGTTGGCGCCGCTTTGCGGTAAGAGCCGGGATATGTTCTGGCTGGCTGAACAGGGATACCGTATTCGCGGGATTGAGCTAAGCCGATTGGCGATTAGCCAATTCTTCGATGAACACAATCTTCAAGCTACTGTAGAGCAGAGCGACTATTTTGAGCAGTGGCGTCAGGGACCGTTTGAGCTTTTATGCGGGGATATCTTCGACCTGGCGCAACATGATACTTCGGATGTTGATGCGGTCTACGACAGGGCTTCGTTAATTGCTCTCAACCCTCAACAACGGCAACAGTTTGCCAACCTGATCATCGAATTGCTACCCAGTCACGCAAAGATCCTGCTGGTCACTCTGGAGTACCCCCAGGATGAGATGGATGGCCCACCCTACAGCGTGGGCGAAGCGGAGATCCGGGAGCTTTTCGGACAACACTTCAGCATCAACCTGCTGCATCAACTGGATCTGCTGCAGAATACAGACCGCTATCAACACCACGGGGTGAGTAAGATGGTGGAAAAGATCTATCTCTTGAAGCCGGCAGGAAATCCCAAGTAACCAGCCAGCCAGCCTGTCTCTTCAAAAACACCTATTGCCACGGCTGCAGCTCGATCAGTAAGGTTGTTTGATCGTTGCCCAGCCACAGCTGGCCCTCCTGTATGGTGGCGTGCAGCTGCATATTGCGCTCAGCGAGATCATCCAGTTGTTGCATATCTTCAAGGGCGAGGTTGACGACACTTAAATTCGCAAAGCGACTGACCGTCTGCTGCATCTGCTGCCACCAGATCGAGGCACTTCGCTCGGCATAGGGATAGACCGCTACGCGTTTGGATCGGCCGCAGGCGCGTCTCAGCCGCTTTTCGTCCGGCTGCCCCAACTCAATCCACAGCTCGATCTCATCACTCAGACTCTTCTGCCAAAGATCCGGCTCGTCATCGGTGCTGATCCCTTTGGTGAAGCTGAGTTGCTGATTGGCATTCAAGGCGAAAACCGCCAGACGCAACATCATACGTTGATTGGTTTCCGATGGGTGTCTCGCCAGTGTCAGGCTATAGGTATCATAATGCTGCTCATCCATATTGGATACTTGCAGTTCCGCTTTGAAGATTGTTGATTTAAGTGCCACTTCTCACTCCGTAACCTTGCGTCTCAGTGCCTTCTGTTTGCCACGCTTGTTTTTTGCATCCAGGCGACGTCGTACTGATGCCTTTGTAGGCCGGGTCTTGAAGCGTTTTTTCGGTGAAGCCATCGCACTGCTGATCATCGAGTGTAGCCGTTGCAGAGCATCCTTACGGTTCTTCTCCTGATCCCTATAGCGTTGAGCCTTGATCACCACCACCCCATCGCGATTGATTCGACTGTCGGCGCGGGCCAGCAGACGCTGCTTTACCCGTTGAGGCAGGGAAGAGGCCTTGATATCGAAACGCAGATGAATTGCACTAGCGACCTTATTGACATTCTGGCCACCCGACCCCTGGGCATGGATGGCACTCCACTGAATCTCAGCGTGCGGAATTTCTATCTTGTCGCTGACTGAAAATGCCATTCAATTATCAAGCTAATGGTTGATGGATAGTGTGCGACCATCTTAAATCTATTTCATTGGATTCACAATTCTGCGAGTTTGCCGACAAAGCAGGTGATTGGTGATCCCAGCTTTGTATCAACCTGGTGCGATTTTTTGGCTATCGATCCATCAACTCAACACAATAAAAAAACAGGCACTAAACTAATTCAATTAAGCAGACTCGAAGTAAATACCAGATCACGACAGCACTCAACGCATGGTCTGGTTTTCGACCACTACGACATAACCTGAAATTGGTTTGCTGGATATTGGTATACACCGGGCCAATGAAACAGGATTCTTCAGAGGTAGCTAAGGTGCATCTTATGAACGCAGCAATGGTAGGCTCCATATCCTTTCTGTTATTCGCTTGTACGGCTCAGCCCCTATTAGCGGACAGGGCCATCAAGACAGAAAAACAGGCGATCGGTTATGAAATCGTGACGCAGCAGCTAGCCAATCCCTGGGCAATGGCATTCCTGCCAGATGGGGCCATGCTGATCACAGAGAAAAACGGCAAACTGCGTTACCTGGATGCAACCGGTAAGCTCGATCCCATACCAATACAGGGGCTACCTGAAATCCGCTCCCATGGTCAGGGAGGGTTGTTGGATGTCACCCTGCATCCGCAGTTCGAAAGCAATCGTTATATCTACATCTCTTACGCCGAGCGCACCGGCAACCGTTATGGCACCACAGTGTTGAGGGGAAAGTTGAAAAATCACTCCCTGGAAGAGCCACAAGTAATTTTTCGTCTATCGAACAAAACAAAATCCCGCCACCACTTCGGCTCCAGGCTGGTGTTTGACAACCAGGGATTTCTGTTCATCACTTTAGGCGATCGTGGTGACGGCCCAAGGGCACAAGATCTTGCCGATCATGCAGGATCCCTGATCAGGCTGCACGATGATGGTCGTATCCCCAAGGATAATCCATTTGTCGATGATGCTCAGGTTAAACCGGAGATTTACAGTTATGGACATAGAAATATCCAAGGTGCTGCCTTGCACCCGGTCAGCGGATCGCTTTGGACACATGAACATGGCCCTCAGGGTGGGGATGAGATCAACATCCCCACCAATGGCCGCAACTATGGGTGGCCGATCATCACCTATGGCGTCAATTATGTAATCGGCACGAAAATCGGCGAAGGCACGCATAAGGCCGGCATGGAACAGCCTGTGCACACCTGGATCCCATCCATCGCCCCGTCAGGTATGGCCTTCTACACAGGTGAACAGTTTCCGCACTGGAAAGGCAATCTGTTTGTTGGTTCTTTGAAATTCCAGCAGCTGGTGCGATTGGAGATCGACAACGACAAAATCACTCATGAAGAGCGCCTATTAACCGATCAGCTGGGCAGAATAAGGGATGTACGCCAGGGCCCCGACGGTATGCTCTATCTTCTGACAGACGAACGAAATGGCAAATTGGTGAGAATTATTCCCAAGGGTGCTGCTGGTCCGGATAGCCAGTAACCCACTTTCAGAACCAAAGTTCCGTCTCATCCACTCGGCTTACCCTGAGCCATGCCCTATATCTATAGAACCTAGCGACAAGCATCATACTGCTCAAAAGTAGCTAAAAGCGTAACAAGTCTGTCGTTGCTCTTCAGATTACAAAAACAGGAAGTTAATTCCCTGTGCGCTGAGGTAGCATAAAGGTAAAGTCTCGATAACGAACGAAATTTCTAAGTTCACGGACTATTCGCACAAAAACACACTGAATAGAGCCAGTTTTAAAAATTGATCTGGAATAATGACAATCTGTGATGACTTTTATAGAGTCAGCTAGTGTAAGTAGCGAATGATGCAAGCCCATTAACGGACTAAAGTAACATCGAATAATGAGTGAAAAGCCTGAGGCCTATCGCCCGAAACAGCCTAAACCGCAGCGTGAAGTGGGTTCAGACGATATAACCCGTCATGAATTTCACCAGGGGCTGGTCCGCCTGTTGTTTATCAGTCTGTTCACCACCTACATGTTTGCGGTCAATAACCTTAACCCTGACAGCGACAAGGTAATACAACTGCATCTCTATATGGGGTTGGGATATACCCTCTTTTCACTACTCCATCTGCTGAGCTTGCGGATCGTTGCAAAACCCTCTGCTATCCGCCGAACCATAACACTGCTGGGAGACAACGGGATTGTCTTTTACGGTCTGCTGACTATGGGCGAGTATAGCCCGCCCCTGTTTGCCATCATGCTGTTGATTACCATTGGCTATGGCGTTCGATTCGGTCTCGGATACCTGTATGGCGCAACGGTTCTTTCAAATATCGGATTTCTGCTTGCCATCCAGAGTGCCGACTACTGGTCGGCGTCTCCCCTGTTGAGCTACAGCCTGCTGATAACCAATATATTAATACCGGTTTTCGTATCCTATCTGCTGAAACACTTGACTACCGCCAAACTGGAAGCCCAATCGGCAAATGAGGCGAAATCGAGATTTTTAGCCAACATGAGCCATGAGATACGTACACCATTAACCGGCATTATCGGCTTGAGCGATCTGATGCTGAGAGAGGAGCACAGCACAGCCACGCACAAGAATATCAATGCCATTCACAGCGCATCCAATCACCTGCTATCGATCGTCAACGATGTTTTGGATTTCTCCAAAATTGAAGCCGGCTTTTTAAACATCGATAAAAAAGCATTTGACCTGCATGCCCTGATCAATCAGGTCAGTAACCACTATCGACCTTCGGCGATGGGAAAAGGTCTGGAGTTCCGTATCGATCTCTCCCCCAGCGTTCCCTTCTATCTTCTTGGCGATGAAACCAGACTGCGCCAGGTTCTGATGAACCTCTTGAGTAATGCGGTGAAATTTACCGATGAAGGAGAGATAGCCCTAAAAATCAGCCTGGAGAACCGAAGAAACAACAGTGCCAACATCCTGTTTGAGGTGTTGGATACCGGTATCGGCATCACACCGGACAAGCAGAAACAGGTCTTCAACCGCTTCTCACAACTCGATAACTCGGATGCCAGAAATGTCAGCGGTACCGGCCTGGGAACAACCATTGCCTATGATCTTGTCAAACTGATGGGTGGCGAGCTTGCTTTCTACAGCATGCCTGATAAGGGCAGCCGGTTCTTTTTCAAACTTCAATATGCGGTATTGCCCTACTCTGATCAGGAGCAGTTCAACGATCGTGAGGTTATCTCCATCACGCAAAGTAGCGAAATCTCGACACTGGTGGAAGAGGTTTTATTTGATTGGAATATCTCCCATCGTCTGATTGACGAGAAACCGGATATCATTCATGTGCTCTATCACAATCCGGTAAAGTATCAACCGATACTGGTTGTTCTGGACGAAAGCTGTCTTCTTCACCGAGGTCAGGATTTCTATCAACAGCTACTCTCTGATCCGGGAATCTGCAGTAATACCATTGTTATCCGTACACAAGCACATCAGGCAGATGAAATCATCAGGCAGAATCCGGTCGGCGCAGTCATCGATTCCCCTTTTGAATCCGATGCATTACGCAATACACTTCACTACATGTTGACCAGATCAAACTACATCAATATTGGTGGAACACTAACAATACCCTATCAGGATGCGGGTAAGAATAGACATATTTTGATTGGTGAGGACACATCCATAAACAGATATCTGCTTGAAGAGATATTGGTACGCAGCGGATATAAGGTAACCATGTGTGAAACCGGCGAATATGCATTGCGCCAGTTAAGGCAAAACCCCTTTGATCTGGCAATACTCGATATGCAAATGCCATCTGTCACCGGGGTGGATATCATCAAACACATTCGCAGTGAAAATGGACAGAACCGAGCCATTCCGATCATGATTCTCACCGCCAATGCAACAGATGAAGCAAGAGATCAATGCCTTGAAGCCGGTGCCGATCTGTTTATGACCAAACCCTTCGAAACTTTGGAACTGTTAAGAACCGTTGAGATGTATCTGGCACCACCAGCCGATGTAAACAACGGTGAAGCGAGAGACTATACCCAGGATATGGAAAACCCGGCGACCAATTAGACCCTGTTGACGCCGAGCTACTGCATCTACGAAATAGAGTGCATCACTTGCTTCGTTGCCATTTTCCCTTACTGTTCTGATACCAATAACCCTTGGGAGCCTCTTCAATCCACACACGGGCAAAAATATCCCGAATACTCTGCTCCCACTCCGGATGACCATTGGCTCGGGCAATCTCTGTATAGAGTGAATTCCGATCTCCGTTTTCATCTGCTACCAGCTTCTTCACCCGGTTTCTGTCCTTCAACGGGATCTTTTTCAATTCACGTATTGTAATCAGGCCTTTGTTGGTAAAGCCCAAAGCACCGGATCGGTAAAAACCGGTCAGCTTCGACTGCCGCTTTGACATGGAAGCACGCAACTTGCGTATCGAGGGTGAGGAGATATCGATGTTGGGTTGTGCCGCATGGGCTGGTGGTATGACAAAGTTGAGTATTGTTTCAGCAGCCGATGTCAGCTTTGTGCTGTTGAATTGATACAAGGATTGGTCATCATCCTGCTGCGTTTCGGGTTGGGACTTCTGAGGCTGATCAGGATTGGCTTCATCACCCAGTACATCCCGAACAATTACCCTGGCTGCCTCTTCAGCAGCTGCGGCCGGAAAATAGATATTGATGGTTACACAGGCGGCCAGGCTCAATGCGATCATGAGATATCCAAAAAAAGACCGCAACATAACTGTTCGCTTCATCATAAGTCTGAGTATCCTCATCGTATAGGTTATCCTGAATGTTCACTCTTTCCGATACAGATCGAAACCGCTCCGCTGGCGTTGCTGGATCCCGACAGTTGATGGAATGGAGAAAAGTGACTCAATCAGTGTTTGCTTGCGGCAAAAGCAGCTTACTGTACTTCCATCCCTTCGACACGGATATTTTTAAGACGTTCCACCAGAGTCTTCCAGGCCACCCGCCGATTGCGGGCTATGACATCAATTCTTGGTAGACCGGCCCCTTTCACCAGATAGTAGCCCTCATCGGGGTGATCGATACCACCCAACTCGGCAAGATCCCCATCTAGGGTGGCTCGTAACTCTATTCGATTGTAGCGAAACTCTTTGAAAATACCCAAGAAGGTATTCTGTAAACTGCCGCCCATGCCATTTCCGATGGAGGTAAGATCATCCACAGCCCGCTGACTGATCCGATGCGGCAGATCGTCATCTTCTGGCGAATTGAACTGAGCCTGAAACGCCACAGGCTCCCAATTCAATAGATGCAAGTCGTTAACCTTTCCCTCCAGCCCCCCCTCGATATGGCCAAATGAGAAGGTCCGGGTGATCTGTTCCAGGTCCAGCCCAGTCAACTCAGCAGACGCAAACAGCTCTGGAACCCGACCCAAAGGCTGTTTGATCTTCAATTGTTCAACTTCGATCCTTCCACCAAATACATCCACCTGCAACGCACCATCGAAATCCAGCGATTCATCCTGATAGTGCATCCTGGGCAGCCTACCATTCAACTCACCGCTCAGGATTGGCCAATCGAAAGCGGTAGAGAGCTCCTGCAAAGAGAGATTGACTACTTCCGCGCCGGTCTCCCATTCGGGACTACCGTAAAACAGATTTTTCGCATCCAGTCGATCGATGATGATATGACCTCCCAGCAGTTGGATATCGAGAGGTTTCAACAAACTGATGCCATTGGGCAGAGTTTGCAGATTGACACTGAGCGGTCCATGGGGAATTTGATACAGATGTCCCTTCTGCACATTGAAATGGCTCGCTTGACCATTTTCACGATTTGACCAGGCTAACAACCCATGCAGATCATAGAGTGCAAACACCCCCCGCAAATCGTCCACATCGATCGACTTAAGCTCAGACCTGAACAGCGCCACCTCACCATCAACGAGCTCCATCTCTCCCTCTATGCCACCGGTAATCTCCAGTTCATCGGCCATGCTGCCGATCACCATCGGTTGGATGATGGATTGATAGAGTTGATCCAGATGGTCGGTTGCAAACTCTATGCTTGCCTGCTGGAGTGCCAATTCAGTCAGGTCGATCTGCGCACTCCCCTGCACTTCCACAGTAGGTAACCATTGTAAATTGGCCTGCTTCAGATGCAGTTGATTCTGCGTAGTTGCCCAATCCCCCTTGAGTGTCAGATGAAGAGGTGATTCCGTTAGATCAATATAATAAGGGTCAGAGTAGTATTGACCTTGATCAAGCAGCAAACGAGCCGACCCAATCCATCTGCGATCACTCTTGTCGGCTTGAAAATACAGCTCTCCTGAACCATTTTCCGCCACTTGCAGGCCTTCCTCATCCGCATAGTTGAGTTGTTTGATTTCCGTCCTGACTTCCGCCTGTTGTAGTGTCGATGTGGTACCGGACAGTTTGGCTTCGATGGATAAACGGCCAGATAGGTCCCATGACATCGGGACTGTATCCCTTGGCAGCAGCGCCCTGAGCTCATCAGCGTTCAAGTCCAACCCATTCAGACTCAATTGCCAGCTGCTATTTTTCAGTTTCAGATCAAGACTCACTCCCCCTTGCGCAATCATCAACCCATCCAGTTTAATCTCAATATGCTCTGAGTCGATGTAGTTCAATTCCACATCTGCCTGTTGACCTCCATAGGGGGATTCTTCGATCGATAAACTTCCTTGTGGACAGTAATAGCTGTGATTAACCTGCTGCACGGCTGCGCAACGAAATTCAATACCTTTCACTGACCCAGGGATTGCCTGATGACTGAATTCTGAAAGTGTTAAATGGAGACTGAGCCCGTCTGTCGTTTGATTCAGATTAAGCACTACGCCCTCTGCGAACCACACGTCGGACATTAACTTATCCGTCTGTATGGAAAAATCACTCAACGAAACGGCTGTTCGGGAGATAGACAGCAGAGACACTCCCAGCACCAGATAGCTCAGACTTTTAAACAACAGCAAACCTGCGTGCCGTAACGACCGACGGCTGAAACTGAGCCTCACTTTATGCAACTGGAATTTACCCACAGGTTGTATCCACTATTTATCAGAGGTTCCTTTATACTACGCCATATGTTTACCCCGAAATCTGTCTCGATCATATTGATACTGTTGTTCATTGTTGGGATTGCCTCTTGGTCAAAACTCAGGTTTGTCGACCCGGAAGATCACCAGGAACAGCGCTGGCGTGTCGACCAGTATCCGGGCTTTAAACAAAATCAAACCCATGACCTTGCGCCCCATTCTCGGGAATCAGGAACAAATCGGGGATAATGCACCGATAATCTGTTTCGCCCCCTTCAAAACTGCATAATACTTTTCCACTTAATAACAACAAGTTATACGCTTTTTTATGATCATCTGAAAAACCATAAACAAAACTAATTATATTTGTATATTACTATTTGCTAATTTACTCGATCTAGGGGATTCTTATTCTTAAAAATAATGCGCTAGTACGCCCCACGCGCATCGCAATTCGAGGGCTACAACATGTCCAATTCTAAACACGCTATTGAACCATCTAACGTGGCTGAAGATTCACCGGACAACACTTCCCAGAAAAAACTCATACCGCTGGAATCCGGCAGCACTACCGCGTCACTGCCCAATGAACTCAACAACAAAATCGGCAGGATCGATGCCGACCTTGATGATCTGAGAAGTGAATTGAGCAGCGCCAATAAAGGCGTCAAGTCAAAACTTCTTGATCTGAGTGAAAAAGGCAGTGATCTGACAAGCAAAGTGTCGGAAGCTTATCAACAACTCGGCGAACTGGATGATGCCTACAAATCACTCTCCGGCAAGTCGACCCAGATCAGTAGAGAGATCAGATCGGTTACCAAGCAACTGACACAAGTCAGTGACAAAACCGAATCGGAAATGGGGACATTGAATGAAGGTCTGTTGACTCTGATCGAACGGACAGATGAGCTCTCGAAAAAGTCCAAATCCACCACCAAAGCACTTAACAAGAGTATTAAGGACAATGCCAAATTGTTGCATGAACTCGAAGGAGAGCTGCTTAACGAAATCAATACCCTGGCAACGGACACTCAGCAACGGGATGATGCACTCGATAATAAAACCGAGGTAATCAGCCAGGACCTGGTTAAGGCTGAAGAGGAGATCAAGGCCAGTCAGGCCCGCCTGTTAAAGATGCAGGAAGTGGATCAGGCCTTGGAGAAACGTATTGCGCAACTTGATACCACGGCGCAAGAACTGACAAATAAGAGTCGTGAGCTCACCCGCTCCACGACAATTTTGAACAACCGTACCTCCGAACTTGCCACTGCCATCGAAGAACTCAGAAATCAGACCGCAGAGCACACTGAGCAAATATCCAATCTGCAGGATCGTACGGGACAGACCGCCAGGGCTCTCTATAGCCTGATCATGGTCGAGAAAAAGCATTTCCGTTTTCTTGGCAGTGCCATTGGCTTGTTATTGGTCGCTCTGTTGGGCTTCTACCTCTACAACCAGTCAAACTGGACAGCCGAACAGCTGCACAACCTGCAACTGCAGAGCGGTGTTACTGAGAATAGCCAGCAGTTGGCTGTGAATGAGAACCTGTTGCTCCAGCTTGGCGATAAATCCCTGCAGAATGATAAAATCATGCAGCAGGAGATTGAAACACTCAACCAACAGATCCACCATATTGGCGATCAGGTCGATACACTCGATGGCCGAGTCAACAACATCCGGCCAAACAGATCCGTCGGTAAAGACGGTGTCATCCACAGCGGACAATGGATCGCACAGCAGCCAGCTGAAAACTACACCATCCATATAGCGACTGTGACTGACAAACAACAACTCTACAAACTGGCGGAACGCTACAGCAAACAGCTGCAGGATGAGCTTGCCTACCTTCCTGTTAGCGTAAACCAATCCAAGCAGTTTGCCCTGGTTTATGGTAACTACGCCAGCCGTCAGGAGGCCGAAACCAGACTGAACGGATTACCGCGATACATTGAGCGGAAAAAACCCTCTCTGCATACCATGAAACAGGTACAGTCTTATCTAATCAACTAGCCTGTAACGACCGATGGGCCCGGAGAACGGGCCCATCATCCCGCTGTCCGCTTCTCATCCAGTCAAAGCGTGGCTGAAAACCTGTTTTCCAGGCTGGACCGAAATCCCGGCTGCAAACAAACACGCGCTTATCTCTGCCAAGCGATCCCGGAATTACTCAAAGTGATTGAATAAACCGGTGATTCAGCTAAAGTATTTGTGATCAACAATCATAAAAACCCAGGTTGAAGAAACCGACATAAAATCAATATCTTTGAGTGATGCAATGAAACGATCTTTACTCTTCTCTCTGTTACTTCTGATCACATCCAGCGTTCTGGCCGAAGCTGAATTTCTGGTGGACTCGGACTGGCTATCCGAGCATATCGAGGATGACAATCTGGTCATTCTCGAAGTCCGCTATCATCCACACCGCTACCATACCGTGGGGCATATTCCTGGTGCCATTCAGGTACAACGATTCAAGGATCTCGGCGACAATCAGGCCTACCCATTGATGCGTTTTCCATCCAAAGACCGGTTCCAGTCCACCTTACGCCAGTGGGGCGTCAATGATGACTCCACCCTACTCCTCTACGACGACTCAAACACCGCTCTGACAACGCGTCTCTTCTACCTGCTCGAACTCTACGGTTTCAATACTGAACAGGTAAAGATTCTCAATGGCGGTACTGTGGATTGGAGTGCCTTCGAAGAGATGACAACAGATCCGACACCTCAGCCACAACCCGGCAACGTCACACTACAACAAGCCAATCCTGATTTGTATGTCGAATGGACCGATGTCTATGACAAGATTGTATCGAGCCGCGATCCGAATTTTGTGCTGCTTGATGCCAGGCCAAAGGAGATGTATACCGGAAAGGTGGTCAAGCACTCGATATCCGCCGGCCACATTCCCGGGGCGATCAACATTGTGAGTCTGGAAGGCACAAGCGCCCAAAAGTGGCAGGACGATGAAACCATTGCCTCACTCTATAAAGAGATCGCCAAAGACAAGACTATTTATGTCTACTGTCACGACGGCTTTCGCATGAGCCTCTCCTATCTGCAACTCAAACACCTCGGCTATAGCGATGTGCGACTCTACAACGGCGGCTGGTCTCACTGGGGGAATCGCTTGACCCTGCCTGTTGTTGAAGGTGAAGAACCCTACGGCGGTGAGTACGCTCTGTAGTAGGTAGCGGTTAGCAGGCGCCGCACGACTCCCGGAGAGGCACAGCATCCTGCCTGAGGATTGTCATTGAGCCTGACGCGCAGGATTCAATATGCTGTCGATTTTCGGGAGCAACACCATGAGTCTTGATCGCGGCACCAAAATCTATGCCGGCATCTTGGGCAGTCTGGTCGGTTTGTGCCTGTTGACCTGGCTGTTAACCCTTGACTTCAGACTGGCAGAGATCGATGAGATGCTCAAGCAGGATAAGCAAATTGCAGCCTATCCTTATACCTTCAGAGCATTGGAGATCAAACGGGCAACGGCGATTATCTCAACACCCAGAACCAGTGCTGTGCCGGCAGTGAAATTTCTCAGCATGATCTTTCCCCGTTTGAGCCGGAAAAGCGAACAGGATCCCGACGTGATAGCGGCACAAAAACAGCTGGGTGAAATCCAGGGAAGAGTGCGCAAACTGGTCCTCAGCAGAGAGGATATCGAGCGGGTCAGCTGGCGTATTGACAAAGCCTGGTACGCCCAAAAAGGGGTATTGATCGATTGAGAATGTTTTCAGAAGCGATGCTGAGTGGCGTTGTTCTGCTGCAGTCTTGCTCGTTGAGACAGCCCATCAGTTTCCAATGCTATGGTTGAGGATCGGCATCTCCATGGTCTGATCAGTCACTCAATCTTCCCGGTTCCGCATAAAATCCGCGGTTTTGAAAAAAGCCTGGAGCAACTCCTGCTGCAGTGACTCATCCATCGACATCTGCTGCATGGCGGTTTTCATACATTGCATCCATTGGTCCCGCTCTTCGATGCCGATACTGAAGGGAAGATGGCGCGCTCTGAGTCTTGGATGACCATATTTGTCAGTATACAGCGATGGGCCGCCCAACCAGCCAGAGAGAAACATGAATAACTTCTCCCGAGAGACCTTGAGGCTCTTGGCATGCAACTGACGTAATTCGGTGAGATCGTCCTGCTCATCCATCAGGTCATAGAAGCGATCGACCAGTTCACGTACCGATTTTTCACCGCCCACTCTTTCATAATGTGTTGCTGCTGGTTGCATGATCTCCGATACCCGATAATTAAGCCAAACAGTGGATATCAATCTGAACGATTGAGTTGGCAAATAGAACAGAATTGATACCCTGCCTCAAGCAGAATCATCAATCGATTCAAGCGCTTTCCTCTTACATCTCCATAACACACTGATTATAAAGTATTTCTCAGCCAGTCTCAGGAGAATTGCCGGAAGCCTGTCAAGACGAATCCAATGCACCCTGCCGGGCAATAAATGCCACTCAATCCCAGGGTAATTCTTAAAGTACAAATTTCTAAAAATTATTGTACACTATGTATAAGTTTTAACATTTCGAACAGGTTCATGAAAGAACAACCCTCTTACAAAAACGGTTTTTACCCAATTCGAAAGGTCTCCGAACTGACCGGCATCAATCCCGTAACGCTGCGCGCCTGGGAGAGACGCTATGGTCTGATTAAACCGGAGAGAACCCCAAAGGGACATCGACTCTATACCGATGAACACATCCATCTGATCCGGCAGATCATGGACTTTATCGATCAGGGTATCTCGATCGGCCAGGTCAAGAACCGGCTCTCCGACGATGGCGCCTCCCTGCAAGCCGTGGATTCACCCCCGGCTGAAGAGAGTGATGTCTGGAAAACCTATCGCAGCAGAATGCTTCAGGCGATCGCTGAGTTCGATGAAAACGCCCTCGACGGCAGCTACAATGAGGCGCTCTCCCTCTATCCAATCGAACTGGTGACCCGTCTGCTACTGCAACCCATGCTTCACGAGCTGCAGCAGAGGCGAAGCAGTCAGCCGTTGGCAGTAGTGGAAAACCGCTTCTTTCATACCTACCTGCGCAACAAACTCGGCGCCCGCTTCCACCACCAGTCCGCACAAGCCCGTGGCAGACGACTGCTGGGGGCCTGTCTGCCAAACGAATACAGTGAAGTTGAACTGCTTCTGTTCAGCCTGAAAGCGATGACCCAGGGATACAGGCCTGTTCTGTTGGGACCGGATTTGAGTTTGGAATACCTGCCAATGACAATCAACCGCGCCCACAGTGAAGCGTTGGTCCTGTTCGGCAGCTTGGAACCTCCGGTCGCGCTGTTGCAGAGTCATCTGCCTGCTTTGGTGCAAAAAGTGAATCAGCCGGTATTTGTCGGCGGCTCAATTACACAGACCCATCAAGCGGAGATACTACAAGCGGGTGCAATACCACTGGCAGTGGATTTGGCTGCGGCTGTGGTTCAGATCGATGACAGATTGATAATAGGCCACTGATCATGACCCGGTCGATCCTCTGGTTAAGAAGGGATCTGAGATTGACCGACCACCCGGCCCTGCTGGCTGCCATCCGTGACGCGAATCATCTTCTACCGGTCTACATCCATGCGCCTGAGGAGGAACAGCCCTGGCAGCCCGGTGCAGCATCCAACTGGTGGCTGCACAACAGCCTGATCGCCCTGGACAGGGATCTACGCAAGCTGGGGTCCGGCTTGATCATCGCCAAAGGATCGAGTCGTCTGGTGCTACGCAAGCTGGCTATCAAACATCAATGCCAACATCTGTTTTTTACCTGTCTGCCCGAACCTGCGTCGATACAACGGGATAGCCGGGTCTGCCGTGAACTGACCAAAGCGGGTGTCAGCTGTCATCAGTTTCACTCCTATCAGCTGTTGGGTGGTAACTCGATCCGACGAATCGATGGCGGCAGCTACCGGGTGTTTACCCCCTTCTGGCGTGCGCTACAAAAACAGGGCATGTTGCAAAGGTCGACGGAACCAGCACCAAAAGCCCTGCCTCCGCTGCCCAACGAGATTGATTCGCTGGAGATAGACAGCCTGAAACTGCTGCCAAGCAACCCCTGGTACCGGGAGTTTCACAATCACTGGCAGCCCGGTGAAGCGGGCGCCTTTAAGAAGCTGCATGACTTCATGCAACAGACGGTCAATGATTACCATACCGGCAGAGACAGGCCTGACCTTTCCGATACATCCCGTCTATCTGCTCATCTTCATTTTGGCGAGATCAGCCCGGTACAGATAGCCAACGGCTTGTCGGCCCGAATTGGTGGCACACCGGCATACACCGACAATGAGGGAGCCAGTCAATATCTTCGCCAATTGGCCTGGCGTGAATTTGCCATCGATCTATTGGCAAACAACCCCGACACTGACCGATTGCCCTTCGACTCACGGTTTGCAGACTACCCTTGGCGGTCAGACAAGCAAGCCAAAAACCTGCTGCAAAAATGGCAACGGGGAGAGACCGGCATACCCATTGTAGATGCGGGTATGCGGGAACTGTGGCAAACCAGCTGGATGCACAACCGGGTGCGCATGATCGTTGCCTCCCTGCTGACTAAAAACATGGGCATCCACTGGTTGGAAGGGGCACGCTGGTTTTGGGATACGCTGGTTGATGCAGACCTGGCAAATAACAGCCTGGGTTGGCAGTGGAGTGCCGGCTGCGGTGCAGATGCGGCACCCTACTTCCGTATTTTCAACCCGGTAAGACAGGCAGAACGGTTCGATCCCAACGGCAACTACATCAAGCATTGGCTGCCGGAATTGTCCACATTGCCAACCAAGAGCCTGTATGCCCCTTGGATAGTAAAAACAAGCGAACTTTTCAAAGCGGGTGTACAGCTGGGCAAAACCTATCCCAAACCCAGTGTCGACTTACAAAGCTCAAGAAGAGAGGCGCTGAAACGTTGGGAGAGTGTCAAGCGTCGATCCAACACCGCGGGTAGCAAGTGATGAACCAATTCGATACAACGAAACCGACCATCGGAATTAGTGCCTGTCTGCTGGGACACCAGGTGCGATATGACGGAGGCCACAAACGGGATCGTTTCATTGCCGAGATACTTCAGGAATATGTCGAGTATCATCCACTCTGTCCAGAGACCGGCATTGGCCTGGGCGTGCCTCGCCCTACGATCAGACTGATCGGTGAGCCAGACAGCCCCCGCCTGGTCGGGGTAGCAGATCCAAGCCAGGATTTTACCCGGCAGATGCAGCAATATACCCTGCAGCAGACCGAGCGACTGGACCATTTGAGCGGCTATATACTGAAAAAAGACTCGCCGAGCTGTGGCATGTCTCGGGTTAAGGTATATTCAGAACAGGGGACCCATGCGCAGCGAAAAGGCAGCGGCATCTTTGCTCAGCTGTTAATGGAAAAACTTCCTCAACTTCCAGTGGAAGAAGAGGGGCGACTCAACGATCCAGTACTGCGGGAGAACTTCATCAACCGCATCTATGTCTACCATCGCTGGCAGCTGCTTCGACGGCAAGGCTTCTCTGCCGCAAAACTGATCGACTTCCACACCGACCACAAGTACCTGGTGATGGCGCACTCTCAAGCCGCTTATCAGAGGCTGGGACGACTGCTCTCAAATCTCGCCGAAGCGGACCTGGATCAGATCGCAGCCACCTACATTGAGACCTTGATGCAGACACTCAAACGCCGGGTTACCCGTAGCCGTCATGTCAATGTGTTGCAACATATCATGGGGTATTTAAAAAAACGCATCGACACCGACGACAAGAGTGAACTTGTCTCCTGCATTGAGGCTTATCGACGAACGGAAACCCCTTTAGTGGTGCCAATGACACTATTGAAACACTACTTCCGACTCCACCCGGACAACTACATGTCGAGACAGATCTATCTGCAACCCCATCCCGAGAAACTTGGTCTGCGTAATTTGATTTAGGCTCCTGCATAGGGACGTCAATAACGCCAAACTCGGGTTATCTGAATCAATCGATCACTGCTGCCCCATTAACTTTCAATCTTTCCAGCAGCAAGCCTATAAGCCCACCTCCTATGATGGGAGAGCGGTGTAAACAGATGAAGTCGATCAATTCTGCTTATCCCGCAATCACCGGAAGCAAATGGTTTGAGGCCTCTCCAGAGCCATTTCACTATCAGACTGGGTAACCATTCAAGATCGAAAACGTCGGGATACTTTACACAGCCTAAGGATTTTCTGGTTGTTTACAACTCAGGCGTTTGATTACAAGAGAATTAATTTCATGGCATTCTAATTGCACAATGTTACTGGGGGCATTCAAATCAGAGTCTTACTCACTGCCAAGCAGTTTCCTATGAAGCGCTTTTTGATCTTACTGCCATTGATCGTGTTTATCAGCTCTACTGAT
>JAEPDS010000017.1:0-10007 GCA_016842065.1 Candidatus Thiodiazotropha sp. 'RUGA' | reverse complement strand
TCAAATCAGAGTCTTACTCACTGCCAAGCAGTTTCCTATGAAGCGCTTTTTGATCTTACTGCCATTGATCGTGTTTATCAGCTCTACTGATATTCTTGCGGAGCATCCTGCATTATTGCCCATGGATATTACATCTCAACTCTCCAGCGTAGGGACTGAACAGAGCCTCTCTGTGGCTCTGTTCGAGGCAACCTTCCTGATGAGTGAAGGAACAAACCCTTGTGCAAGCCCTTATCAGATGAAAAGCAGCTGTATGACCCTGTTTCGGGACGAGAGTAACAATCAGTTGCTCCAACCCCTCTCCCTACTGTTGATGGCACTGGGCCTGATCGGTTTGGCTCTGGTCACCCGCATCAAGTGAAAAACGGTTGATAAACAGACGGTGATCCGCCTCACTTAAGCGTCGACAGACCTCCCGACCAAGATTCATATAGATCATCAGATACTGCTCGTGATCGAGACCATAGAGTTCTGCCAGTTGCGCCGCCTTGATCTGAATTGCCTGACAATCCTCCAGGGCCTGAACTGCTGCACTGCGTGGCTTGCAATCCATCAGAGCCATTTCGCCAAAACAGTCACCGGTTTCCAGGGTTCTGAGCATATACAGCCGCTCCTGCCAGGTTCTGTAAACTGCCACCCGCCCCTGCTCCAGTATATAGATTGAGTTATCCAGGTCTCCCTCCTGAAAAAAATATTGATCTTTTTCAACCTCGATAATGGAGGCCTTGTTGATTAACAGATCCAAGGTGTTCTCACTGACACCGCCAAAGATCGGCATACCCTGCAGCATGGAAACTCTTGATTGGTGCATTGGCCGCCCCACTGGTCTTCAGAATTATTGTTGAAACTGTTTCAAGTCTAGTTGGATTTGTTAAAACTATAAACGTCGCCCCCCTCACCTCTAAACGGCCTGCAGGTAGCGCTTACGAATCCAACTCAGCACACCACCAAGCAGCGGCAGTTTTTCATAGACATATTCTGCGGAATCCCAATAGTCGATATGTTCGATCACCTCACCCTGAGGATTGAATCGAACCTGACTGATGCCGACGATAGTTCGGCTTTTACCACTACCCTTAGTGCTATAGAGAAACTTCCAGTGTAGATAGCCCAGATCGCCACTGCCGCAACTGTCACTCACTTCAAACTGACAGGTTTCACACACTCTGAACATATGTCTGAATACCTGTTTTACCGATTCGATGCCTTCAACATCATTAAACGGATCCTTGAAGCGAATCTGCTGGTTGAACACTTGATCACACTGCTCAAGTTTCACTTTGTCCAGCGATTCAAAAAAATCACTGTAGCGAGATAACCACTCTTCAATCCTACTCATTTCAGCAATCTCCGCGTCAGTGCAAAATAGACTCTGTATGGCATCCAACTGAGTAATCTCATAATCCATGAAAATGTGGTTGGAAAGCGGATTTCAAAACGCTTTGACATAAGCTGATTTTTAATCGCCTCCGCAGCCATTGCCGGGGTAATCAAAAACGGCATCTTGAAATCATTCTTATCTGTGAGATCTGTTGCCACAAATCCCGGATTGATCAAACGGATACGAATTCCCAATTGAGATAGTTCCGGTTGTAAAGACTCGGCCAGATTGATCAATGCCGCCTTAGTGGCACTGTAGGGAGCAGCACCTGGCAATCCACAATACCCGGAAAGACTGGCTGTTATCAGAATCTGACCCTGAACTCGTTGCCTCATACCCGGTATCAGCGCTGCGATACAGTTGACCACGCCGAGATAGTTGACGTTGTTAAGCCTGCGAAACAACTCCGGGTCGAAATCACTCAATCTCATGGGTGAGTAATCACCTGCATTCAGAAATGCATAATCTACGCTTCCATACTCTCGCTCGATCTCGCCAATCACATCGTTGACGGATTGCGGATCAGTCACATCCAGCGCAATCTGCCGAATCGTGTGTCTATCACCGGCTTCTGCGGTTCTGCTCAACTTCTCCCGATTGCGCCCTGAAATCACTACACACCAACCCATGTCACTCAACGCGTGTGCCAGCGATCTACCGATACCACTGCCGCCTCCGGTGATCCAGGCTACCGGGGATCTATTCTGTTCATCATTCCTGGGATGCACCATAAATTATACCTTTTGTATCAATTTTCCAGACTCATCTTTAGTTGCGCATTAGCCACATCACATTGTTTTTAATGGATTTATTCGATTTGAAGCTTAATAAACCTAAAATATACAATGTCATTGTACAATTATTATAGTTGTTTTTTGTACACTTTTGTACAAATATTACCTGTAAATCGATCTGCAGGTAATTACTGTGAAACAAAACGAGATAAAACGAATCGGGATTGTGGGAAGCGGTATCGCAGGCTTGAGTGCAGCCTGGCTGCTTAAGAACAGATATCAGGTGGATCTGTACGAACAGAACGACTATGTGGGTGGCCACATACACACAATCGAGGTGCCGGAGGGTAACGACAGGATTCCGATCGACACCGGGTTTATTGTCTATAACGAACCCAACTACCCACTGCTGACAAAACTGCTTGATCACCTTCAGGTAGATACCCAAAACACCGATATGTCGTTTGCCGTTTCGATCGATTCCGGCTCGCTAGAGTACGCCGGTGACAATCTGAAGAAACTGTTTGCCCAGAGACAAAATCTGATTAATTTTCAATTTTTGTCAATGATCAAGGATATCCTACGTTTCAATAAGCAGTGTCAGAATCACATTCATCAAGATGACTACAATATCAGTCTTGGTGATTTTCTCGATCTGCATGGTTACAACCATCTGTTCCGTTATAACTACCTGCTGCCAATGGCGGCAGCGATCTGGTCATGCCCGACCAATACGATGCTCTCATTTCCATTCAACAGCTTCGCTCAGTTTTTCAGAAACCATGGATTGGTCAGAATCAAGAATCGTCCACAATGGAAAACTCTGGTTGGGGGCAGCTGGCAGTATGTGAAGGTAATGGCCGGCGCACTGGGTAGCCGTGTTAAAACCAACCAATCCGTCGCATCGGTAAGGCGTACAACCGATGGTGTGGAAATCATCACCAAATCGGGTCACAAGGAGTCTTACGACGCTCTGATAATCGCCAGCCATGCCGACCAGGCTATTTCCCTGCTTGTAAACCCTAACCCGCTCGAAGCCGAACTGTTGGGTAGATTCAAATACCAGGACAATACCGTCTATCTGCACACCGATAGCGCATTGATGCCCAGATTACGTGATGTCTGGTCCTCCTGGAACTATATCGCTGAGGATGACCTGAAAACTCAAGAACGGGCTGTATCTGTCAGTTACTGGATGAACCGGTTGCAGCGACTGAATGCAGAAAAGGACTATTTTGTCTCATTGAATCCACTTCGCCCTCCTCAGGAAGAGCACCTGATCGAGAAGATGGTCTATCAACATCCTGTATTCGATCGTGGTGCTATGTGGGCACAACAACAGTTGGCGGAAATTCAGGGAAAGCAGAGAATCTGGTACTGCGGCAGTTACTTTGGCTACGGTTTTCATGAAGATGCCTTAAGCTCTTCAGTTCAAGTTGCAGCCAGCCTTGGGGTTCAGGTGCCATGGTCGAAGCAGTCAGAGGTAACCACGCTGCAACCTGACATGGATCAGTTGGCATCTTTGGCCAGAAGCGTGGGTGTCTGAACCGATGTCTGCCCAGCAGAGTAAAATCTACCTGACCCAAGTGATGCATCAACGGTTCTTTCCTGTGGAGTACCGTTTTTCTTACCCGGTATTCAGTCTGCTGTTCGACCTGGATCGAATAGAATCGGAGAGCCGGAGTCTGTCGCTCTTCTCAATCGACCGCTTCAATCTGCTCTCCTTTAACCGCAAGGATCATGGACCGAGAGACGGCAGCTGTTTAAAGAGCTGGGCAACTCAACTGCTCTCTTCCCAGAATATCGAAATCGGGGATGGTTCGATTAAACTGCTCTGCTTTCCACGCATATTGGGTTATGCATTCAATCCGATCTCCATTTGGTACTGCTACCACAAAGACGGCAGTTTGAAAGCGCTGATTTGTGAAGTGAACAATACCTTCAAAGAGCACCATTTTTATCTGATTCACAATCATGGAGAGAGTCTGAGCTGGCCGGTGAGTGCCGTTAAACAGAAACAATTCCATGTATCCCCTCTGATAGGCATGAATGGAGAATACCATTTTGCTTTTCACAAACCTGGCAAACGACTTGGTGTGGTGATTCGTGAATATCAAGATGAACGCTTGATGCTCACCGCAAGTCAGGCTGGCTACTCATACCCCCTTAAAGACAGTCGATTGCTGTATGCGTTGATTCGAACCCCACTGATGACCTTTAAAGTGATGTTTGCCATCCATTGGCAGGCATTGAAGATTTGGCTTCGTGGAGCTCAGTTTTTCCCAAAGCCCAAACCGCCTAAGGAGCAAATATCCACATGAGCACACTACAGACTCAAAGCTTAGAACGCTTCAATCTCTACAAAGGCGTACTCGAAGATTTCCTCAGTCGACTGGACTGCCTCGAACAGGGAACATTGGAAATTGAAACCAATGGACGACTGTTTATTTTGAATGGCAGAGTCCCTGGCAATACAGCTCGAATAAATATTCGGAGTTTTGCTGCATTTATCAAGCGAATCTACAGCAAAGGGGACATTGGTTTTGCTGAATCCTATATGGCTGAAGAGTGGGATACACCAGATCTCACCACGCTGCTGGTACTACTGGGTGACAACCGACATCGTTTCACCCGCCTGCGCAGGGCCTCTCGACTCTCCAATCTGGCAAACCGGATCCATCACTGGTCAAACCGTAATACCCGCGAGGGAAGCAGCAAGAATATCGAGGCGCACTACGACCTGGGCAATGAGTTCTACCGGCTCTGGCTTGATGCGGGCATGACCTACTCCTGTGGCCTATTTGACAGTGAACACGACTCACTTGAGCAGGCACAACAGCGAAAATACCAAAGGATACTGGATCTTATACAACCTCAAGTTGGAGCCACTGTGCTGGAGATCGGTTGTGGCTGGGGCGGGTTTGCCGAAATGGCGGCGACAAAACAGCTCCACGTTGACGGTGTCAGTCTCTCACCATCCCAACTTGAGTGGGCAAATCGTCGAATCCAACGTCAAGGCCTGGATGAATCAGTCGAGCTGAAGCTGACTGACTATCGTGATCTGAGTGGGCAATATGATCATATCGTTTCGATCGAAATGTTCGAAGCGGTTGGTGAAGCTTACTGGGATGAATACTTTGGCAAACTCAATACACTCCTGAAGACCCAAGGAACGGCTGCCTTACAAGTCATTACCATCGATGAAGAGGCTTACGCCAGTTACCGGAAGAAGCCAGATTTCATCCAACGTTACATCTTTCCAGGCGGCATGTTACCACCGGTCTCGCGTTTAGAATCTCTAGCGGAGAGACACGGGTTCAAACTGGTGGAAAACGACTGTTTTGGACTCGACTATGCGAAGACTCTGGAAAAATGGCAGACCAATTTTAATCAGGTTAAAGAGCAGGTGCTCAGTCAGGGTTTTGATCCACAATTCATCAGAATGTGGCAATACTACCTGAGCTACTGTGAAGCAGGCTTTCTGATCAAGCGCTTGAACCTGCATCAGATTCTGTTACGCAAAGCCAGCTAGTCAGATGAACTTCAGAGGCAAGCAAATCTATCTGTATGGCCTACCTGGTTTGCCACTGGCATTCCTCGGCTTGCCTCTGGTTGTATTTCTGCCTCCAATCTATGCAGAAGAGTTCGGTCTTGGACTGACTGCAGTTGGCCTACTGCTGATGATGTCTCGCTTCTGGGATCTATTTTCTGATCCGATCGCCGGATATCTCGGTGACAGAATTCTGACCAAGCCGGGACGCAGACGCTTGATGATCTACAGCGGCGCTCCATTACTACTGGTTTCCTGCTACATGCTGTTCATTCCCAACACCACTCCTGGCGGGCTCTATTTGCTGGTTTGGTCAGCGCTACTTTATACCGGTTGGTCGTGGGTGGTCATACCCTACAACGCATGGGGAGCAGAACTCTCAACCGATTACTATCGAAGATCACAAATCACATCGGTACGGGAGATCTATGTTCTTGCAGGAACCATTACGGTCGTATCCTTGCCTTTTTTACTCAATACCTTAAAGGATAGCGAGATACTCGCATTGATCGGTCTGGTTTTCATCACTTTGTTCATACTCTCCATGCCAGGTCTGATGTTGGTTCCAGACTTGACATCAACAATGAGACGAACCGGATTCTCGGAAGGTTACAATCTCCTTGCGAACAACCAACCCCTAAAAAAACTACTGATTGCCTATCTGTTGAATGGAATTGCCAATGCAATACCGGCATCACTTTTCTTACTCTATGTGGAGCATGTCCTTCAGGTGGACGAAAGCCGTTGGTTATTGCTTGGTATCTACTTCGCATCCGGTGTATTGGGACTATTGATTTGGTTACCACTCGCCAAGCGGGTGCAGAAACATATCGCCTGGTCTGTTGCCATGCTGTTCTCCTGTTCAGTATTTATTTGGGTACCCTGGCTGGCACCCGGCGACTTCTACCTTTTTGCATTGATCTGCCTGTTGACCGGACTCAGTTTGGGCATTGACATGTCAATACCAGCCGCCATACAGGCCGATGTGATCGATATCGACCGGGCTGGTGGAGGCGGTGAACGGGCAGGTCTTTTTTTCGGTTTATGGGGAATGGCCACCAAACTCTCACTGGCTCTGGCGATTGGCCTCGTCTATCCATTGGTACAACTGAGCGGGTTTGATCCTGCCCTACCCTCACCAACCGGCATAACGGTCCTGGCCTTGGCTTACGGACTTCTACCGATACCATTCAAAGTTTTTGCCGCTTGGCTGGTTTGGCATTTTCCACTGGACAGCCGTCAACTCTCGATCATACAAAGGAGCGATACAGGTAATGAATCTGAAGAAAACCTGGCTGGCAGGCCTTATGTTACTGATAACCCTGGGTTGTTCAAACATGAAACCAGTTGACTATGCCAACACCGTTCCTGAATTCGATCTATTTGAGTTTTTCGAGGGTGAGCAGCAGGCCTGGGGAGTTTTCATCGATCGTTTCGGGAAGCTTCGAAAACGATTTCAAGTCACCATTGTCGGCACGATAGAAAATGACCAGTTAAAACTTGATGAGTGGTTTAACTACGATGATGGAACCACTGAACAGCGTACCTGGTTGATAACACGTGTCGACAAACACCACTATACCGGCAGTGCCAATGACATCATCGGCACAGCTCATGGTGAAACTTATGGCAGCGCACTCCAATGGCAATATCAGATGGACTTGACGATCGGTGGCAGTGATTGGCGTGTGCACTTTAATGACTGGATGTTTCTGCTCGACCAAAACACGATGGTGAACAAAGCAGTAGTAACTAAATTAGGTTTCAAACTTGGTGAAGTCATTCTCTTTTTCAGAAAGGAGTAAATCATGATTCAACGTAATAAAGCAAAGTCAGTCGCACTTTACACTCTAATGATATCCCTATTGAGCATCGCTGGTGTTGCCAATGCAAATCAAGGCATCCAGATCAAGGATATCTACTTTCCGCAGAACCACACTTTTGAGAGCCACCAGCTCGAACTCTCAGGTGCCGGAATATTGACCTGGGGAATCCTGGTCGACCTGTATGCGGCCGCTCTCTATACGTCTCAACAGGAGAAGCGAGAGGATCAAAGACTGGTGATTCACTACCTGATACCCATTAAGGCAAGTAAGATCAAGCAGGTGGCAGAATCATTCATCCGCAAACAGCAAGGGCCCGAGAAACTTGAGCGAATGCGTCCTGCCCTGGATCAACTGCACGATGCGATGCAGGATGTAAAACCGGGTGACCGATACGCTTTGACCTTGAAGGATGACGATCGACTGATATTGGAGTTTAATGATTCAGAGGTCATCACACTCAATGATCCTCTACTCGCCAAGGCCTATTTGAACATCTGGCTGGGTAAGGACCCTATTGATAAATCCTTAAAAATGAGCCTGTTAGGTCAAACCTGATTGATTTACCCGAAATGATTCGGTTATGTCGGAATCCACTATGAGCGAACAGGGATTCCGGCATGACTCTTAACAGAAATAGAACTTGACCCACGTTCTGTAAGACGAATTCAACCACTCCAGTTGCCCACTATTGGTAACACCTGGTGCCAGCACCGCTGGTTTTCCAGTAGTCAGATCGTACAGAGAACAACCCGATTACCCGCGTAACAACAGTAACCTCATGTTGATTTTGGACAAAATATTCCCCAGTATCTTATGACACCCCTTCAATCAACCCAATGGTTGTCGTAGAATCAGATGTAAAGAGCGCTGTATCATACTGATACAGGCTTGAAAACCAGAAAGCACAAGACTGTTGGAATAGAACGACATGAAGCATTTACCAATCAGTTTGCAACTGCTCAAGCAAGCTATAGATACTGCGAACGATGGCTTGGTGATCGCTGAGCGCGAGGGTGATGATACCATTCTTCTCTATGTCAACGAGGCATTTGAAAGACTCACCGGCTATACGGAAGATGAGATTCTCTACCAGGATTGCCGCTTCCTTCAGGGCGACGACCGAGACCAACAGGCTCGCCAGTTGATTCGCGAAGCCATAGAGACCAATCAGCCTTCACGAACAAGGTTACGCAATTACCACAAAGATGGTTCGCTTTTTTGGAATGAGTTGAGCATCACGCCGATCATCAATGAAGAAGACGGCCTGACCTACTATATTGGTGTACAAAAGGATGTTACCCGGGAGGTTGAAATTGAGCTCAAGCTTGAGCAAGCCCAACAAGAGATTCAGAAACTGCAGAATCAACTCTCAGATCAGCAGTAATTCAAAAACTGTTGAACACTCTGTTTCATCATCCCAACGTATTGTGACCAAGGTTTGATATACAAGTAAGAGTCTTCTTGAGAATAGAGGACGCCAGGTTGAGATCGACTCCTGAGACACTCTATTTTCACTTAAACAAAATCATCAGGTTCTCCCAACTCGATCCACCAATCGAACAACACTCTCCTCAACCGGCAGGTATTGCGTGAATACATATTTTGGCCTGATAGTGATTGGCGATGAAATTCTATATGGTGACCGAGAGGATCGTCACCAGGCCCATTTTCGTTCATTACTTAAGGAACATGGCAGATTACTCCACAGATGTTGGTTCATTCCTGATCAGCGGGAGAGCCTGGTCAAACATTTTCGATTCTCAATAGCTGATCAGTTACCCGTCTTCGTCTGTGGTGGCATCGGCGCCACCCCTGATGACTTAACCCGCAACTGCGCTGCTGAGGCATTTAATACCCCGCTTCAGCGACACTTTGAAGCGGAACAGTTGATCGAATCTCAGTTTGGCGAAGCAGCCTACCCGACCCGTATCAAGATGGCTGATCTGCCTAAGGGATGTGAACTGATCCCCAATCCGCACAATCAGATTCCCGGGTTCTCAATCAATCATCACCACTTTCTCCCGGGTTTTCCCGAGATGGCGTGGCCTATGGCAGAGTGGGTTTTAAGGAAAAAATACCCGCAACAGGAGAACCGTTTCAAGCAAAGATCACTGTTGGTACTGAATACCCCGGAAAGCGCTTTAGTCTCACTGATGGAGGATATCAACCATCAATATCAGGGTCTCAAGATGTACAGTCTACCCCGGTTTGGCACCCAAGGCAGGATAGAGCTCGGCTTGCGCGGAGATGGGGATATCGATGGTGCTTTTGAACAACTACAACAGCAGCTCACCAAGCAGAAAATCGCATTTCAATTATCTGGCTGAAAGATTATCCACCTGCCATTACTTGTCGAATCTTTTCATACATAAACCGACCGTGACCTTTGGCTTTCACACTTCTGTAGATTGCTGCAATTCCACCTTGCGGATTGATGATGAAACTGTCTCTTTTTGCAACTTTGAATGGCCCCAGCCTGAAGAGTGACCCATAGGCCAATGCAACCCTGCCCTCCC
>JAEPDS010000016.1:32571-82031 GCA_016842065.1 Candidatus Thiodiazotropha sp. 'RUGA' | reverse complement strand
TCATCAGTCGTTTTCCTGGCGTAAAAATCATCCTGTTCATGGACCAGGCCAACAAGCGGATGATTCTGGCTGTGGTGGATAACGGCTTTGGCGCGAAAATCACAAAACCCAAGAAGTCACACCTGGGTGAAGAATATGGCGACGATATCGCCTCCAGACTCGTTGACTGGGTGATACGGCGCTTTATCGAGAAGGAAGAAGGCGAAATCAGGCATGATATCGCCTATACGGGTGGTCAGGGGATGGCATTCAAGAAGCTCAAGATTGAACTGGGACTGGATGTGGATATTCATTTCCTGGCCTCGGGAGCGGTATTTGAACTTAGATTGAAGACCTATTTTTGACCACAGCTGCCTAGGGCCTGTTAACACGAATCCAATATGCCCTGTTGTGCCTGAGGCACAGCCTAAGGTGGGCATCAGCGTCTGCCCCTGTTACCAGTGAAAGAAGAGGAGCGGCTCAATGACACAGTGCTGAGTGAAAACTTCGCCAACCGGAGCTATCTCCTGCAGCGCTGGCAACAGCGGTTGGAACAGGGTCTCAGCACCGCCGGTCTGATCGAGTTTCCAACCATTCACAAATATCTGGTGATGGCCCACACCCAGGCCACCAGTCAACGCATGGGAAGCCTGCTTTCCAATATACTGAGCAAAGAAATCAATGCTATATCTGAAAGCTGACTCAATGAACTCACACTGGCGCTCAAATGTCGCGTCAAGCGTAAATGGCGCGTGAATCGCCTTCAACACATCATGAGCTACCTGAAGTGCAAGATCGACAGTAACGACAAACAGCGCCGAGGCCTACCGCCGGTGCGAGACACCATCAGTGGTTCCGCTCAGCCTGCAACACCACCCGGACTAACTGGCTTTATGTAGCCACATCTAAGCCGCAGAGTCATACTACCCATGCAATCCATCGTCACCGCCCTGCTGCCCATCCTGACGCTGATCCTTTTAGGACTGACGCTGAAGCAGGTGCGCTTTATCCCGGATGAGGCCTGGGCGGGGATGGAGCGGCTCACTTACTTCCTGCTCTTTCCCGCTCTCTTGATCCATACCCTGAGTCGCCAGCAGACCGACGGCCTGCCCTGGCTGGCCATGCTTGGCGTCGTGGTCGGGGTGCTGCTGTTGAGCGCGCTTCTGCTGGTGATCGGCTATCGACTGCTGCCAAAGGTCTCAGGCCCCACCTTCACCTCCATCTTTCAAGGGGGCGTGCGCTTCAATACCTATATCGCCCTGGCGCTGGCCCAATCCCTGTTCGGCGCTGCCGGGCTCGCCCTGGGTGCGGTGGCAGCCGGTTTCATGATCCTGCTGATCAACCTGCTCTGCATCATGGCCCTGTCGATTTGGGGGGAGAGACATCAGCGACCCAAGGGCGGCCTGGCACGGGATATCCTCGGCAATCCCCTGATCATCGCCTGTCTCATCGGCTGGACATTGAGCCTGAGCGGCATCGGCCTGCCCGGCCCCAGTGGGGAGATCCTGGAGATCATCGGTCGGGCCGCCCTCCCCTTCGGTCTGCTGGCGGTGGGTGCCGCCCTGCGGCCCAAAGCTTTGCATGGTCACCTGGGACCGACCCTGGCCTCTTCCCTGGTGCAGTTCCTGGTCAAACCCCTGGCCGCAGCGGGATTTGTCCTGCTCACCGGCCTCAGCGGGGCCGCGGCCGGCGTGCTGGTGATCGCCTTCATGACGCCAACAGCACCGTCCGCCTACATCCTGGCCCGACAGCTGGGAGGCGATACCGAGACCATGGCCTCGATCATTACCTTGCAAACCCTGCTCGCCTTCGCGGCGATGCCGCTGATCATCTATCTCATGTTGAGCTGGGGCGTTTTGAACCACGTCCTATAAGTACAACTGTTACCCGGCTATGCGGCGATCCTCTCCGGACAGCTTCGGCCTGATCACCATTGGCAACGAGACCCTCTTCGATAAAATTAAAGGGCTCTGACCCCTATAATCTCTGACCATGGTGGCCGGCCGACTACGGCTGCTGCTCTACCGGGTGGTGCTCTGATTGCGGCCCAGGTTTGTCTTTCCAATTCGGTGACGGGCTCGATTGAATCGTTTGGAAGCGTTGCTTAAGGCCGTAGATAGCGTGTTTGAGTTGCGTTCGGTTAAGGATTCGAAATTAAGAAATCAGTAGAAATCCAAGGTCTACCGATCTATGTTTAAACGAGGACCGGTTAATATTAGGCTTGGCTTCCAACGGATAAAAACAAGACGATATGTTCCTCAAAGCCCGCTTTCGTTATCTGCAGATCTTTCTCGTCTTCCTCGTCCTTACGCCGCTGCTGTTCTGGGTCAGTAGCAAGCTCAGTCGTCAACATGCTATGACGGAACTGGCTGCGGAGACGGAAGAGGAGTTGATGTTGTTCGCACGCAAGCTGGAAGACTACCTGACAGGCTTCGATTATCTTTCCAGCGCCATCGTGACCAGTCGGGAGATCACCAGCCTGCTGGGCAAACCGCTTGATCAGAGCACCGTAAGATCTGCCAATAGCTATTTGTCGAGCCTGAATGAGCAGGTGCATGCCAGCACGATCTACGTCATGGACAGGGAGGGCAATACCCTTGCTGCGAGTAACTGGCAGCTTGAGAAATCGTTCGTTGGAAAAAATTATGGCTTTCGGCCCTACTTTAAAACGGCCATGAATGGTGCCGTGGGGCGTGACGTGGCTGTGGGTGCGACCTCCGGTAAACTTGGTTACTACATTGCCCGGCCTGTCTTCGATACAGGCTCGGATAAGGCTCTTGGGGTGGTCGTTATCAAGGTCAGCCTGGAAGAGCTGCGACTGTCTTTCTCTGATTTAAGTCTGAGTGTTCTGGTGGCCGACCAGGATGGGGTGATATTTCTCGCCAGTGAGGAACTTTGGCAGTTCAAAACCCTGAGGCCGCTGACCACCACGCAAATCAGCAGGATTCAAAAGATCAGGCGGTATGCGAACGAGCCCCTGACGCTCTGGCCGTTGAAGCGGGAAACCTATTGGGATGAGTTCTCGAAGACCTTGGTCCTGAATGATGGTCAAGAGTACCTGACTCAAGGCACGATGCTGCTGTCATTCGGTTGGGAGATGCATGTATTAAAGCCGACTGACGATGTTGATGAGCATCGCTTCTTTGCTATGTTGGCAAGCGGACTGTTCGCTGCGCTTGCCTTGCTAACGGTGATTGTACTCATACAGCGACGGGATTATCTGCAGGATCTCAGAGAGGCAGCTATCCACGACTTTCTTACCGGGCTCTACACGCGTCGCTACATGCAGGGTGCAGCGCTTGCGCAGATCGGTCGAATCAATCGTGGCCATGTGAGTGGTATTGCCGCAGCCATGATTGATATCGATCACTTCAAGGCGGTCAATGACCAGTATGGACATCGCGCGGGAGACCAGGTATTGAAGGAGGTGAGCAGGGCTATCACCGCTGAGATCCGCAGGGGAGACATACCGGTCAGATACGGTGGTGAAGAGTTTCTGGTGATTATCAATACCCACCAATCCTGTGATGCTGGCCACACGGTTCGCCGTATCCTTAAGAGTATTAAAGACCTGCACTTCCGAGGTCCTATCCGGTCGCTGCACATCACCGCCAGCGCAGGTGTCGCGCACTATACCAAGGATGAGGAGCTGGAAGATCTGTTGAGCCGGGCAGATGAACTGCTCTATCGGGCGAAACAGGATGGTCGTGATCGTTTCTATGACGATGAGTGTAATAAACCGGAGGGGCAGCAATGAGACGCATGACCCTTATCGCCATGCTGACATTTCTCCTGACAGATCTGGTGGCCGGAGAGACACTTGTGATCTACGGCTCGCGGCAATACACCCTGATGGAACCCTTGCTTGAAGCATATGAGAAGGCACGTGGAGTAGAGGTTAGCTATGTTCAGGAGAAGTCTGCTGGTCTACTACAGCGTTTGCGCGATGAAGGCAGCCAATCCCCTGCGGACCTGTTGTTGACGGCAGACATAGGAATGTTGGAGGCGGCGAAGGAAGATGATCTTTTGCAGCCCACGCAGTCCCCACTTCTTGTGGGTTTGATCCCCGCCCGATACCGGGATCCGCAGGGTTACTGGTTTGGACTCTCCCTGCGTGCGCGTTTGATTCTCTATATCCCCAAGCGTATCGAATCCGGTCTCATTAATGACTACGCGGACCTCGCCTCCCCGGCACTGAAAGGGAAACTGTGTATTCGTTCGTTCAAACATGTCTACAACCAATCGTTGTTTGCTGCACTGATCTCCCGCTGGGGAGAAGCGAAGGCGCAGGCCTGGCTGGAAGCTGTGGCAAACAATTTGGCCAGACCGCCTGAAGGCGGAGACCGGGATCAGGTTCGCGCCATGGTGGACGGGGTATGCGATCTGGCACTGGTTAACAGCTACTACTATGCCATGATGCTCAATAGCGAAAATCCAAAGGATCGGGATGTGGCAACCCAGACGGCCTGGATCTGGCCCGACTCGGGCGTACACGTCAATATCAGTGGTGGCGGGGTGACTCGTCACGCCCCACATCCTCAATTGGCCATGGATTTTCTTGAGTTCCTGGTCGGCTTTCAGCGACAGCGTCTCTATGCGGAACTCAACCAGGAGTATCCAGTGGTTACTGGCGTGCCTGTTTCTCACACGCTGATGCGACTTGGCGCTTTTGAGGCGAGTAACCAACCGATGGCCCTGATTGCCAGACAGAAAGAAAGTGCACTGACATTGACAGAGCGGGTAGAGAAAAAGCGCAAGGAGAGGCTGGAGCAGCAGGAGTAACAAGCTACGCAGCCTGAGGTTAACAACAGTCACTTCAGCTCCTCCGTGTCGTTCAATTGACTGCCCTGTCGCTGCCCGCTTCGCACCACGTAGCGCCATGTAAGTTTGCTGATGGAGCGATAAGACCCAGCAATTCCCGCTTCAAATAATAGAGTATGATCCTGATGGCGTTATGGGGAAGAGGAAACTTACAGCAGATAAATCATAACAGCAGAAACAGGGGCTGGTGCCTGATGGTATTGCTAGTGAATATTTTTTACTGCATCTGCAGAAATAGATAGATTCTCAAAAAGGGCTTTGGGTAAATCCAAAGCCCTTTTTGATTTGGTCAGTAAAGAAACTATCGGTTTAGCGAAACCCTTTAAAAAGGGTTAACGAACTGGAGCAATGGTTAATCTCCATCATCGTCTTCGGTGATATTCATAACAACCGAAACCGGGAAGTGATTGCTGTAAGTTTCGCGCCATTCAGCAAACGACTCTGGAGCATCCTCTGGCAACCAGAGAAATGCCCGATTGCCAAAAAGATGTGTTTGAGCTGCTTGACTGACAAGCAGATGATCGACAATGCTGTTCAGGTCGGTGTCCATACGCGTGCTTTTGAAGTCTGCTGGCACGTAATCCATATAACCTTTGAAGGCCATGTGGTAATACATGGCTGGAGAGTATTTCAGAGTGCCTGTTTCGGATACTTTGTGAGGGTCATCATTAAAGTCACCCAAAATAATCCGGTCCTCCTCATTAATATTCATGGCTGCGAGCGCATCATCCAGACGATATTCAATCAATGTCATGGCTATCAGATGATTTTCATCATTGTCCTGGCCTGGTGCCAGGTTGACGTTTACCAGGACAAAGTCATTCAGTTCACTCTCTTCGTCTTTATCTTTCGCTTCGAAAAAACCGATGACAGGAGTACGGGAAAAAAGCGCTGCACCGGCAAGTGATAGATGGGGAACCCTCATCGGAGCGATTGCAATTGCCTTTACTTTCTCTGTGTTCCACAGGTAACCCACATACAGGGAATCAGGCTTATGATCGTATGGCACCGGGGGCAAGTAATACTTCCAGCTCGATCCAAGCTTTTTAACGATGGCATCAAGTTGCGCATTCTGAGAAACAGGGCCATAGGCATGGGTAATTCCGATTTCCTGCAAGGCAATTACATCAGAAGCAAGGTCATCACGGATAAAATCGGCAATATCGTTCAGCTGCTCTTTGCTGCGGAGAGCAAGAACAGCTTCACCATGGCCGCCATCAGAGCCCCTGCCGTAAGTCCCCAGGTTTTCAATATTCCAGGTCGCGATCCTGAGTTGATCAGCAGAAACGGATGCACTGATGATCAGTGTGAAAAGAACAAAAAATAGACGCATAACCCCTCCATGAAAAATTAAGACAGTTATCTCTAAAAAATAGAAAATCAACGTTACTGAAGCTGATAAAACCAAATAATTCTATCAAGTATCGCATATTTCATTGATCGGGGTTGGGTTAAAGGCTATTTTAACATGTCAGAGAGTTGTGAAGTGGCAGTGCTATATTGAGCCGCAAATAATTAACGCTACTGCGAAATGAATATAGAAAAATATTAACACCCTTTTTGCCCTGCCACTGGTATAGCCGAGGGCCAATTTCACCGGCGCCGTACCGTTATCCATCCCGGCAAACAGTGTTCCGCTCACAAATCAGGATTTCGTGAGCCCATATTGCAACGGATTTGAGTCAACACAGAGCAAGACCAGCGAATGAGTATTGACATCAAGAAACTGTTGAGCGCGGCTCCGGCGATCCTGGAAGCCAGCAGCGAGGCCATCGCCACCATTGACGGCGACGGTCAGATCAAGGGCTTCAACAGCCACTTCCTGGAACTGCTCGGCATCGCCGAGGATGAATGTAAGGGTCTGAATATACGTGAAATATTCCGTGACTTGGATGATACCTTCATCCTTCGCGGGACCAAGGACGAATTTGAACCCGCCAAGCTCACCAGTGCAGAGGGTCAGGTGTCCTGGGTACTGGTGAAGGTCATCAGCATCGGCAAGACCGGCAAGGAGACCCGAACCGTGCTGGTACACGATCCGGAGACCATTCGCCGCATCATCGATCGCCTGGATTACATCGAGAACTATGACACATCCACCGGCCTGTTGAATCATCGCAAAGGCATCGTCGAGTTCGAACAGCTGCAGGCCAGCAATCTGGCCGGAGGCTGCATTCTGCTGGACCTGGAATCGGGTCCATCTATGGCAGCCGATGTGGATCTGACCGCCTGCATCCGCTCCATAGCCAGGCACTTCAATCTCATCGAAGAGCAGAGCGTGCTCTGCCGCCTGGCCAATTCCGAGGTTCTGTGCATCTACTCCTCGACGGAGCCGTTGCCGGCTGAAACCCTGTCGTCCCTGATCGACGCCATCAGGACGGACAGCACTATCCCCGACGGCGTCAGACCGCACATTGCCCACCTGGACTGGAAAGCCGGCAGCATATCGGTGAACGGCATACTGGACCGTCTCAAGGCAGAACTGACTCCCATCGATGAGCCCCACCTGCTCGCCCACCTGGATGCCCAGCAGCATGCCACCTCCCACGCCTCGTTCCTGCTGCGCCTGAACCAGGCACTGGAAGCCGGTGAGCTGGATTTTTTCATCCAGCCCCAGATCAGCTCCGAGGGCCGCCAGGTCATCGGCGGCGAACTGCTGATCCGCTGGATCCCATCGCCGGGGGAGATCATCCCACCGGCCCACTTCATCGAGTTCCTGGAACAGGGCGAATTCGCCGACAAGTTCTTCCACTGGGGGCTGCTGCGCACCGCCCAGGTGCTGAAGACCGTGCATGATGAACTGGACATGTGGATACCCCTGTCGCTCAACCTCGCCACCACCCACTTCCACGACCGGCAGATGATGACGGCACTGGCCGACACCATGCGGGAGTACAACATCCCCAGCGAGATACTGGAGGTGGAGATCACGGAGCGGATCCTTGCAGACGACCCCGAGGCGGTGCTGGAGAACCTGGAACACCTGCGTGAACAGGGCTTCAAGATCGCCATCGACGACTTCGGCACCGGCTATTCCAGCCTCTCCTACCTACGCCGGTTTCCCCTGGACCGCCTGAAGATCGACCGGGTATTCGTTTCCAACCTGGAGGAAAACGAGGAAGACCGGCTGATCGTCACCTCCATCGCCTCCCTGGCGCACATTCTGGGGCTGGAAATCGTCGCCGAGGGCATTGAAGAACCCTTCCAGGCCTCGTTCCTCAAGAATATCGGCTGCGAATACTTCCAGGGCTACCTGACCGGCAGACCCATGCCCATCGATGCCTTCATCGATTTCGCGAGACACAATCCCGAACACAGCGAATGGCTGGATGAACCCAGCAAGTTCCGCAGCGAACACAGCCTGGAGAGCAAGGCCCGCAAGGTCAAATGGAAAAAGAGCTTCTCCACCGACGTAGTCTCCGTCGACAATGAACACCGCGCACTGATCGATGCCCTGAATACCTTCAGCGACCTGTATATCAAGGATCCCGAATCCATCGATATCATCGAGACCCTGGACGTGATTGCGCTGGAGGCCATCAAGCACTTCGATCACGAAGAAGATGTGATGTTCAACATCGGCTATCCCCGCTATGAAATGCACCGGGAAAAACACAAGTGGCTGATTGCCGACATCGCCAAGCGCAAACTGGAGATCAGCGAGCACAAACAGAGCACCAGTTTCGACGAGGTCCTGCAGTACCTGAAATACTGGCTGTTGCGTCACCTGGTGAGCGAGGATACCCACCTGCACCGCTTCATCAACAAGCCGTCCTCGGAGCGACGCAGCTGAATCTGCGTTAGGAGTGTAGATACAATATCACCCTTTTCGTCCTGCCACAGGGATAGCCGAAGGCCAATGCCACCAGCACTGCCCACAGGAATCCTGTGATTACCAAGTGATTGTCAAAGAATGGCCCAAACTGCATGCCAGATAGATAGGGAGATAAGTTATTGCCTATGTGCGCTAACTGAGTCTTGATGCCAACAGCTGCCAGCCAGTGCTTGTGAGTCCCAATCACTCCCACTCAAGTATAAATAAGCCTTTTTTATCCCTTATACTCAAAGCCTTACATTCCTGCTAAACAGCGATACCATGACAGATACCATGCTCAAAAATTGCTGCATGTGCGCGTAAAACTCTAGGAATCAAAAAGCCAGTTGCCTTCCATTTCACCCTGATTTATATTCATATTTATTAATTTTGAATACCTGGAGAATAACATGGCAACGACAAGTCTTAGCCTGGGAGAGCACTGGGAAGCTTACATCAAGAATGAAATTGCCAGCGGGCGTTACGGTTCCGCCAGTGAAGTCGTTCGTGAAGCTCTCCGCGCAATGGAGGAGCGCAAAAGCAAACTCGATGCTTTACGAAGTCATCTGGCACAGGGTGCTAATCAGGCCGCATCCGGCGAGTTCGCTGATAACTTTTCAATGGATGCGCTGATCAATGATCTGGATAACGAAGCTTGATGCCTGGATACAGAGTCACCCCTAGAGCACTGGAAGACTTGAAAAATATCGGTCGATATACCGAACAGCAGTGGGGCAAACAGCAACGCAATACCTATCTGAAAGCATTCGAGAAGCGCTTTGGCTGGTTGACGGAAAATCCAAAATCAGGCAAACACCGCACGGATGTTGCTGAAGGCTATTACAGTTTTCCCCAAGGCGAACATGTTGTCTTCTACATGATTGGAGAAGAGGGAATCGATATTATCGGCATCCCGCACAAGGAGATGGATATCATCACATATTTTCTCCCTGATTGAGCAATCAGGAAGAAGGTAAAATGCCTGCCAGTACCGGTCACTCCCACTCGATCGTAGCCGGCGGCTTACTGGAGATATCATAAGCCACGCGGGAGATACCGGAAACTTCGTTGATGATCCGACGCGAGACCTCTTCCAGAAAATCAAACGGCAGATGGGCAAACTTGGCGGTCATGAAGTCGACTGTCTTCACCGCTCTCAGCGTGACCACATATTCGTAGCGCCGTGCATCGCCTACAACACCCACTGATTTGACCGGCAGGAAGACGGTGAATGCCTGGCTCACCTCATCGTAGAGATTGTGTTTGTGCAGCTCTTCGATATAGATATGATCCGCCTGGCGCAGCAGGTCGGCATACTCTTTCTTTACCTCGCCCAGTATCCGCACACCAAGTCCCGGTCCGGGAAAGGGGTGGCGATAGATCATCTCATAGGGCAGACCCAGTTCGATGCCGATCTTACGCACCTCGTCCTTGAACAGCTCGCGCAGAGGTTCAACCAGGGCCAGTTTCATATACTCCGGCAGACCACCCACATTGTGATGCGACTTGATCACATGCGCCTTGCCCGACTTGGCGCCGGCAGACTCGATCACATCCGGATAGATGGTGCCCTGGGCAAGGAAGGAGACATCCTCCAGTTTGCTCGCCTCCTCCTCGAAGATATCGATGAACAGATTACCGATGATCTTGCGTTTCTGTTCAGGGTCGGTGACACCGCGCAGTGCCTTGAGGAAGCGGTCCTCTGCATCGACACGGACCACTTTCACACCCATATGCTCTGCAAAGGTGGCCATCACCTGGTCGCCTTCGTGCAGACGCAACAGCCCGTTATCGACGAACACACAGGTCAGTTGATCGCCGATCGCACGATGCAGCAAGGCCGCGACCACCGATGAATCGACCCCACCGGAGAGCCCCAGCACCACCTGTTGTTCACCCACCAGTTCACGTACATGGTTAATGCTGTCCTCGATGATCTGACCTGGTGTCCAGAGCACTTCACAACCACAGATCTCGAACAGAAACCTTTCGATGATACGCTTGCCCTGACGGGTATGAGTCACCTCGGGATGGAACTGCAGGCCATAATAGCTGCGTGATTCATCGGCGATACCCGCCACCGGCGCATTCTCGGTTTCACAGATCACCTGAAAACCTTCCGGCAGGGACTCGACACGATCACCATGGCTCATCCAGACATCCAGCAGGCCATAACCTTCCGGACTGGTATGATCCTCGATATCCTTCAGCAGGCGTGTGTGGCCTCTGGCGCGTACCTGGGCGTAGCCATACTCATGCTTGTCGGAGGAAGCCACGTCACCACCCAGTTGTGCGGCCATGGTCTGCATGCCATAACAGATGCCCAACAGCGGTACCCCAAGCTCAAACACCGTTTGTGGAGCAGCCGGCGCCTCATCGGCGGTGACCGTCTCCGGACCGCCGGAGAGAATGATACCGGCGGGCTTGCTGCCGGCGAGCCCTTCATCCGCATTGTCATAGGGATAGATCTCACAATAGACACCGGCTTCACGCACCCGACGCGCGATCAGTTGTGTGTATTGAGATCCAAAGTCCAGTATCAGGATTCGATGGGCATGAATATCAGTTGTCATTACTTGGGCCTGCTTGAGACTTAACCGGAAAAGTGGATCACAAACGATCAATCACGCCGATAGTTGGGCGCTTCCTTGGTGATCGTTACATCGTGCACGTGGGATTCGGTCACACCCGCATTGGTAATCCTTACAAACTCCGGCTTGGTACGCATCTCGTCGATATTGGAACAACCGGTATAGCCCATGCTGGATCGAATGCCACCGATAATCTGGTAGATGATCGCCACCACCGGACCTTTGTAGGGCACCCGTCCTTCGATACCTTCCGGCACCAGCTTGTCCTTCTCATTGGACTCCTGAAAGTAACGATCACTGGAACCATCCTTGCCGGACATGGCGCCAAGGGAACCCATACCCCGGTAGGACTTATAAGAACGCCCCTGGTAGATCTCCACTTCGCCCGGCGCTTCATCGGTACCGGCAAACATACCGCCGATCATCACTGAGTAGCCGCCGGCTGCGAGAATCTTTGAGATATCCCCGGAATAGCGCAGACCACCATCCGCAATCAAAGGCACACCGGTGCCTTCCAGTGCCTTGGCTACATTGGAAACCGCCGTCACCTGGGGAACACCGACACCCGCAACCACCCTTGTGGTACAGATCGAACCGGGTCCGATACCCACTTTCACCGCATCGGCACCGGCTTTGACCAGATCGCGAGCCGCATCACCGGTGGCGATGTTGCCGCCGATGACCTGCACTTGAGGGTAGGTTTTCTTTACCCAGGCCACCCGGTCCAGTACACCTTGTGAGTGACCATGGGCAGTATCCACAACCACCACATCGACACCGGCCCGGACCAGCGCATCGACACGTTCTTCAGTGCCTTCACCAACACCGACAGCGGCGCCAACCCGCAGTCGCTCCTGATCGTCCCGGCAGGCGTTGGGATTGTCTTTCGCCTTCTGGATATCCTTGGCGGTGATCATCCCCTGCAGTTCAAAGTTATCGTCCACCACCAGAACCTTTTCGATACGGTGTTTGTGCAGCAGACTCATCACCTCATCACGGTTGGCGCCCTCTTTGACCGTCACCAGGTTTTCCTTACGGGTCATGATATTGCGTACTGGATCATCCATTTTGCGTTCGAATCGCAGATCCCTGCCGGTGACGATACCAACCAACTCCTTACCATCCACCACCGGTACGCCGGAGATATTTCTGGAACGGGTGAGCTCAACCACTTCGCCAATGCTGACATAGGGTCCGACGGTGATCGGATCCCGTATCACCCCGCTCTCATACTTTTTGACCTTCTCCACCTCCTGGGCCTGAGTGTCGGCATCCATGTTTTTATGGATGATGCCGATACCCCCTTCCAGCGCCAGTGCAATGGCGAATCTGGATTCGGTAACCGTGTCCATGGCTGCAGAAACCAATGGGATATTGAGATCGATCTCACGGGTCAGTTTGGTCCTTAAATCGACGTCCTTTGGCAGTACCTTTGAGTGGGCGGGTACCAGGAGTACATCGTCAAATGTGAGGGCTTCCTCGATTACACGCATAGCATTTTTTCCGGCTGGAGGGATGAAGTAGCCGGGCATTATAGAAGTTGCAGTCAAACCGGTAAACCTGCAACCGGTTCAGCACGACGCTGAGCACTTCACGAAGTGAGGCCAATCTGCATCCAACCGCATGAGACAGAAAGACATATTCAACTATATTTCAATAGGTTATAAAAACACACAACAACTCATTATGGCTGAAAATCCGGCATTGATTCGAGTCATTTCCGGATCCACTTGACGTCCTGGCAAGCGGTTCGGCGCGTGATATCGATTGATCTCCGGCTCTGAAACCCACTTCTCATCGAATTTCACCCTGCAGCGGGTCGACCGGTAGTCGCTTTATTCCTCTTTTACTGGTACCAGCCAGCGTAGCGAGAAGTTGCCCATACCATGACTTAACAATCCCTCCAGTAACCTGCATTTCAGGGATTCTGGCGCTATGCTAAGGGTTAGGGACTCAGACAATGAAGTCGGGAAGTGCAGATGCACAAATTTTTGTTTAACCGGATTTTTTTCCTCCTATTTGCTATTGGCCTGCTGATCAACTGGGGTATTGCCCAGGGCAATACCCCCATGACCCTGAGAGTGGGGGTCTATAAGAACCCGCCCTTGGTTGATACCGATTCGATGGGTCGGCCGGGGGGGCTTTTCATCGACATCCTTGAGCAAATCGCCCACCAGGAGGGGTGGAAGGTGCGCTATGTGCTTGGAACATGGAGTGACCAGCTCTATCGACTCTCTGCCGGAAAGATCGACCTGCTGCCAGCGATCGCGATCAACGACTCACGAAAAAAACGCTTCCTCTTCTCAGACCAGACCGTCATCGCCAATTGGGGGCAGATTTACGTTCCTGAAAACTCGAAAATTCAGACAATTGCCGATCTTCATGACAAGAACATCGCCGTATTGACGGATGACGTCTACCTGACCTCAAAAAATGGACTGCATGAGATCTGCAATTCGTTCGGAATTGAGTGCCGTACCCAGAAATACGCCACTTACGACATGGTGATGCGGGCGATTGCCAGTGGCAGAGCAGATGCCGGCCTGATCAGCCGCCTTTACGGTTTGAGCCATGGACATTTCCATAGTCCGGTGCCCAGCCCAATCATCCTGATCCCCCTGGATATCCGCTTTGCCATATCCCAGCAGAGCCCAAAAGCGCATACCATCAAGCAGCGACTCGATTTTCATCTGGCCAACCAGAAGAGCGATGAGCTCTCGGTCTACCATCAGCGACTCAAGACGCTGTTCGAAACCCACACATCTCCGCCGCAACAGCCCCGCCTGCTCTACCAGGTCATCTTTGCGATTGGCATTCTGGTGGCGGCACTGGTGTTGATTGCACAAATCCTCAGATGGCGGGTCAGAGTCAAGACTCAGCAACTCGCCGAAACCGAGGCCCAGTACCACAACTTCTTCGATGGGGTCGCCACCGCGTTATGTGAGGGTGACAGCTCAAAAGCCCTGGTCAGACTGGATCAACTGCTGGACTCGGGTGTGGAAGACCTCAGAACCCATTTCGACAACCATCCGGATCAGTTGCGCGAGATGCTGTTCCTGGTCCGTGTGATCAACGCCAACCCAGCCACCTTCAGACTGTTCGGGGTTAAGAGCCTGAAGACACTGCAGCAGTGGTTACCGAAAAGCATCACTCCGGAAGTGTTCACCGCCTTCAAAGAGTTTCTGATTGCATCCAGTGAAAAACAGACAGTATTCACATGTGAAGTGCCGCTGCTGACTGCAAAGGGCCAACTGATTCAGGTGATGATCAGTTTTCCCCTGTCGGACTCTGTTGAAGAGGTACAGCATATGCCGGTAACCCTGGTAGACGTCTCCCACCTGCGAGAAACCGAAAAGCAACTCTCACTGGTGGTCAAAGGTGCCTCGCTGGGGTTTTGGGACTGGAATCTGGTCACAGATCATTTCACCGTCAATCAACGCTGGCTGGATCAGCTGGGGCTGGAACCATCCGCAATGAAACATAACATTGACGATTGGCGGGATCGTCTCCATCCCAAGGATAGGGAGAGGATCATGCCGAACATCAATCAACGGATTGAAGAGGGCAAAACCTATAAAGTCGAATTCCGCATGAAACACGCAAACGGCCAGTGGGTCTGGATTGAAGGCTCAGGTGGCGCGGTCGAATTCGATCCGATCACCCAGCGACCAACCCGGGCCTGCGGCACCCACCAGGAGATCTCGGAGCGTAAGCGTGCGGCAGAGACCCTCAACACCCTGATGGAGAGTATGGTCGGCATCACCGGTGAGGACTTCTTTGAACATGTTGCCAGAGAGCTGTGTCGCTGGTTTGGCGCTGATGGCGCGAATATCGGTGAACTGGTGGGTAGAAACCAGATGAAATCCCTGGCCAACATCATCGATGGCCGGGTGATTGAGGATTTCTCCTACCGTATCAACGAAACACCCTGTGATAAGGTTGTCAGGCAGGGCGCCTCGCTTTTTCCCCAGGGTGTTCAGGATCTCTTTCCAAAGGATGAGGATCTGGTATTGCTTGATGTTCAGGGCTACGCCGGCGCACCGATTCGGGACCGCAACAATGTGGTAATCGGTATTGTCTGGGTGGTCTCCCGCAAGCCCCTCTTCATGCCGCCCGACTGGGCCGACGTGATGGATATCATCGCAGCCCGGATCAGCGCTGAAATCGAGCGCATGAGAGCGATGGAGCGACTGGCCTATCAGGCGACTTACGACTCCCTCACTGCGTTACCCAACCGGCGCCTGCTGATCGATCGTCTGGGACAGGCTCAATCCCGCTGCCGCCGGCATCACCACCGCGGCGCCGTCCTGTTCATGGACCTGGACCATTTCAAAACCATCAACGACTCACTGGGCCACAATGTCGGCGACCTACTGTTGCAACAGGTTGCCGAGCGCCTGACCAGTGAGATCAGGGATGAGGATACCGCCTCACGGCTCGGAGGGGATGAGTTCATCGTGCTGTTCAGCGAGCTCGACGGCAATCCACAAATAGCCGCTCAACAAGCCCGCCAAGGCGCAGAAAAGATTCAGTCGAGCCTGTCGAAGCCCTATAACATCAGTGACAATGAACTGCACATCACACCCAGCATCGGCATCGTCATCTTTCCGATGGATGGCGCCAGCGCTGACGATATCCTCAAATATGCGGATACCGCCATGTATCGGGCCAAAGAGGAGGGTCGCAATACCATCCGCTTCTTCCTGCCTGGTATGCAGGACGCGGCAGAACAACAACTCAGGTTGCAGAACGATCTGCGTAACGCGCTGATCAATGACGAGTTGTCGATCTACTATCAACCTCAGCTCGACCTGGGTGGCAACCTGATCAGCGTCGAAGCGCTGTTGCGCTGGTTCCATCCCAACCATGGACAGGTTGAACCCCGCCGGTTCATTAGCGTTGCTGAAGAGTCAGGTCAGATCCTGCAGATCAGTGAATGGGTACTCAACCAGGCGTTGCAGAAGATCAAACACTGGTCCGAACAGCTTCAGGACCCGCTCAACCTGGCAGTCAATATCAGTGCGGTTCACTTCCATCAGGCCAACTTTGCAGACCAGATCGAGGAGCTGGTATCCCATACCGGGGTCGACCCCAGACACCTGACGCTGGAGATCCATGAGGGCACCCTGGTAGAGAACTTTGAAGAGGCCACGGAAAAGGTCCTGAAACTGAAAAAACTGGGGGTGAGATTCTCCATCGACTGTTTTGGCATCGGCTACGCCTCGATCGCCTATATACGCCGCCTACCTGTTGATCAGCTGAAAATCGACCGAAGCTTCATCCGCGACATCTCCAGCGACCCGAAAGACGCACAACTGGTACAGACCATCATCACCATGGCTCAGAACATGGATATCGAAGTGGTTGCCATCGGCGTGGAGACCGATGCTCAATTGAAATTTCTGCGTGACAAAGGTTGCAGAATATTCCAAGGTTACTACTTCAGCCATCCACTGCCGGTGGATCAATTTGAATCCTATCTGAGTAAAGAGACCGCTTGAATCAACAACCCCCAGCCAACAACGGTGCAAGAGATATTTTCTCCGTTTCCCGCCTGGTAAGGGAGACCCGCGCGATACTGGAAGCCAGCTTCCCTCTCCTCTGGGTCAGTGGTGAGATCTCCAATCTCGCCCAACCCGCCTCCGGTCATATCTACTTCAGTCTCAAGGATGAAGCAGCGCAGGTGCGTTGCGCCATGTTCCGCATGAAACGGCTGCGCCTGCGCTTTCGCCCTGAAAACGGCCAACAGGTTTTGATCCGCGCCAAGGTCAGCCTGTATGAGGCACGGGGCGAGTTTCAGTTGATTGCCGAGCATATGGAGCCGGCCGGTGAAGGGGCGTTGCGTTTCGCCTTCGAACAATTAAAACAGAAGCTGGCGGCGGAGGGTCTGTTCGACACTGAACAGAAAAAGCCGATACCGGTACCACCCAAACAGCTTGGCCTGATCACCTCGCCGAGCGGCGCCGCCGTGCGGGATCTGCTCTCTGTGCTGAAGCGACGCTTTCCGGCCCTGCCGGTGATCATCTATCCGGTCCAGGTACAGGGTGAGGACGCAGCAAGACAGATTGTTCAGATGCTGAAACTGGCCGAGCGGCGCCAGGAGTGCGACCTGTTGATCTTAAGCCGGGGTGGCGGCTCACTGGAGGATCTGCAGGCGTTTAATGAAGAGCAGGTTGCCAGGGCCATCCATCAACTCAGCATCCCGCTGGTAACCGGTATCGGCCACGAAATCGATTTTACCATCGCCGACTTTGTGGCGGACCGACGGGCAGCCACCCCCTCGGCAGCGGCTGAGCTGGTCACCCCGGATCAACTAGAGTGGCAACAGCGGCTGCATGCGGTCACCAGACGCTTGAAGCAGAACCAGCAACAGCGACTGCAACAGCTGCAGCAGCACTTCTCTGCACTGCTCAAACGCCTGCAGATCCAGCACCCGAAAAGGCGTCTGCAGCAGCAGGCCCAGCGCCTGGACGAACTATCCGATCGTCTGTCGCGACAGTTTCACTTCAATCTGTTGCAAAAGCACCAGCGTATTGACCGGCTTCACACCCGTCTGGCCAGACAGACACCGGAGCAACGACTCAAACGGTTGATGCAGCAAACCACCAGCCTGGAGCAACGACTGCATCGCGCCGTGACGCAACGCCTGAACCGGGAACAGACCCGCTTCACACAGCTTGGCCGGGATCTGCACAATCTGAGCCCGCTGAACACCCTTGGGCGGGGCTATGCGATTGTCAGCAGCCCGACAACCAATGCAATCATCACCGATGCCGCTGAAGTTGAACTGGGGGATGAGTTGCAGGCCAGACTGCACAAAGGCAGCCTGATCTGTCAGGTGGTGAAGAAGAAGCGTTGATGCGGAACACTCATTAGCCGCGAATCAACGCCAATCACCGCTAAGACCCGCCAATGGTCACGGAAATTCAGTCCGCGAATGATCACAAATTATGCGATGGTCTTGCTACCCTGAGTCAGTGTTAGCGAGCTTTTGCGGAGATTGGCGTTCATTAGCGGCCAATACAAATAAATCAAAATACCCAATGGCGGAAAACAGGATGACCACTTAACGCTCAGAAAGGATCTGGGCGTACAGCGATTCAGTCTTTTGCACATTCACATTGATATGAAAGTGATCCATCAATCGGTCAAATCCCGCTTTACCGATCTGTTCCGCGTAATCCCTGTCTTGTAACAACCTGATGACTGAATCCGCAAGATGGTCATGATCTCCCGGGGTGAATGTCAGACCGGTTTTTTCATGCTCCACGATCTCCGGAATTGCTCCATCGTTAGAGGCGATCAAAGGCTTCGACAGGGACATCGCTTCAATCAACACCCGACCGAAGGGCTCGGGATCGATCGAGGTATGCAGCATGATATCCAGAACATTGAGATAATCCGGCACATTGCTCACATGGCCGGTAAAGATGATGTTCGACTCAAGTCCCAGCTCGCTGATGAGTGACTTCAACCGCTCCTGGTAGTAGGCATCCTCTTTCGAGGTATCTCCGATCAACAGGCAAACCGTTTTCGGGAAAGCATCGACCACCTTGCGCATCGCCCTGACAGCAACCTCCTGCCCTTTCCACTCTTTGATATTGCCAATCACCCCGATCACATTGAAGTCATCGCCGATCTTCAGCTGCTGCAGCATATCCTGATCCGACACCTTCAGCCTGACATCATCCGGATCGATACCGTTATGTATGGTGACGATCTTTTCCCTATCGACTCCATTACCGGTCAGTCTTTCGGTAACCGAGTTGGAGATGCTGATAATCGCCCTCAGACGCTTGGCAAGAAACTTCGAGATAGCCGGATAGTGGTCATTGATGCCACGCTCGTGGGTTATGCAGGGAACCCTTGCCATCAACGCTGCCACAATCCAATTATTGTTGCGGATGATGGAGTTGTTCAGATGCAGCAGGTCAACTGAGTTTTCCTGCAGCAGTTTTTTATATTTATTGCCGTAGACAAACAGATAGCCGAACAGATTCGTCAGTTTCTGAACGATCTTGATGATCGGTTTCAAGAGGGGCATTTTATTGGTTTGAAACAGAATCGGATCGAACGAGGGTACCACCAGGGTTCTGACACCTGCCTTGTTGTACTCTGGGATCAAGGCATTGTCTCTATGAAATACAACAACGGGGGTGTATTTGGTTTTATCCAGCCCCCGGGTCAGATAGAGCAGACTGTAATATGATCCACCGATGGTGCCATCGATATTACCTTCACAAAACATTATGGTCTTTTTATTCTGCATCACTGCTGGCCCATTGATTCAAAATTTGCCGAGGAGATTCTTGCAAGCCCCTCTCCCTTGATGGGAGAGGGGTTGGGGAGAGGGTGAGCATCCTGCATTAGATGTCATCAGGTATAAATCACGCTGCATAAAAACATCACCCCTTATGCTGTGGATTGTTGATACATAGGAGGGTGCTGATAGATTCTCCCCCTCTCCCCCGGCCCCTCTCCCACAAGGGGAGAGGGGAGCTACTCACTCAATCAGTTTGACACGCGATGATTGGTTATATCACTTCGTACCATCAATATTAACTTCATAAAACATTATGGCCTTTTTATTCTGCATCGCAGCTATCCCGTTATCAAAAAATTTGCCGAGGAGAGGCACAAAAGCCCCTCTCCCTTGATGGGAGATGGGTTGGCGAGAGGGTGAACATCCTGCATTTAATGTCCATTACAATTCGGCCCTATACATACAACCACAACCTAATCCGGCTTTCTCTTGCGTAGAATGAAGACCGTTAAGGCGAATGCCCCGAACAACGCATAGTAGACAGCCTCATTTCGATCAACCCCGAAAAACAGGGCGCCATAGCCGCCGATTGCTGCACCAACGCCACCAAAAGCCAACCCACGCATTACCCGGCAGAGGGTACAGTTGCTGAAATTCTGCTCAGCACTCATGATTCGACCAGCCGTTTGACACACTCAAAATAGGCCTGTTCGTCCGGCATTCTGTTCTCAACCTGAGCTTCCCAAAGAATACGCCCTAAACACTCCATCAGCTGGTGTTCGACCTCATGGGTATCCCCTTTGCGCTGACAGAACCTTTGATATAAACCACTGATGCCGGGAGGACGATCGGTGGAGACCTGTTCGATCAAGGTGAGATGCATGGCCATATGCAGAAAGGGATTGGTTTCACCACCCTCTGGCAGATAGTCCTTGTCGATACCCTGCTCCCGATCGTTGAGCAGTCGATGATACTCCGGGTGTTGCTGAATCACCGTCGCGACCAGCTCTTCCAGTGGTTGCAGGGCATCTCCTGCAGAGTGTTTTCGCCAGGCCTCGAAAAACACCTGACGCAGCTGGTTACGATCGTTACTAAACATCAGATCTCTAGGGCTGAGTGGCTTTCATGGCAAACTTCTGCAGCGCGCCGGTCACTTTCTTTCTGACCTTTTCCCGGTCATTGATGGCGAATCGGTCGAACAGTCCGTCAGGATGATTGTAACCCAGCCAGACCTTGGCCTGATCATCCTCCCAGACCAGTGCCTTCATCGGCAGATCGATGCCGGCCCGCTGGTCGCTGGTCATCAGCGCGGTACCCACTTTCGGGCTGCCGAAGATGATCAACAGGGTGGGCCGCAGAGTTTGACCGACCTTTTTCGCCCCCGCACTGTGGTCGATTTTACTGAACACCTTCAACCCAGCACCCTCCACAGCGGCCACAAAGCGATTCACCGTCTCCTCGAAACCGAACTGACTGGGCAGGGTCACCAAACCGCCATCCGCCCGGGCCAGACCAACACTGAACAACAGACTTACCAACAGGATCGTTATCGTTTTCATCTTGGACTCCTTTGTTAATCGACGAACCAAGCTCTATTCCGTCTTCTCTTTATATTCGCAAAGATCTTCAATCACACAGCTTCCGCATCTCGGTTTGCGTGCCACACAGGTATATCGCCCGTGTAGAATCAACCAGTGGTGGGCATCCTGTAAAAAAACCTCCGGTGTAAAACGCAGCAGTTTCTTCTCCACCTCCAGCGGCGTCTTGCCCGGAGCGATCCGGGTTCGGTTCGATACCCTGAATATGTGGGTATCCACCGCCATGGTCGGATGGCCAAATGCCGTATTCAGCACCACGTTGGCGGTTTTACGCCCCACACCGGGGAGAGCTTCGAGTGCCTTACGCTGCTGCGGCACCTCTCCTGCATGGCTCTCCATCAGGATACGACAGGTCTCGATAATATTCTTCGCTTTGTTGTTGAACAGACCAATGGTCTTTATGTACTGCTTCAACCCCTCGAGCCCCAGGTCATGGATCTTCTGCGGTGTATTGGCCACCGGAAACAGCTTATCAGTCGCCTTGTTCACCCCCTTGTCGGTCGCTTGCGCCGAGAGAATGACCGCCACTAAGAGTTCGAAAGGGGTTTGGTAGTTGAGTTCCGTGGTGGGATTGGGGTTGGCCGCTTGAAGTCGCTCAAAGATGGCCTGTCGTTTTTCTTTATTCATGAAGCAGGTTGGACGGCTGGTGGACCCGCGACATTCTAGAGCAAATCAGCCCCATTATTAAGCCAGCAACGCTTACACCACCTCAGGAGAGGTTTAAAAACCTTATCAAAATCAAGGCAACAGGGGTGAACCTGAGACCCGCAAATTCACTCTCTGTCAACAGGAGCCCAACCCTTGTAGAGCCTTCGATAACGGAATGCATGAAACCCTATAAAATAAATTTATACGCGGATAGCGGATTTCTTGTTGGTTTCCTATACTGGTGCACCTGCCTCACTATCCGATGCAGATCCACCCCCTGTCTGTATCGCGATAAGGCCAAAAGCCTGGACAGTTAACTACTCGTAAACAAACGAAAAACAGTGTTGGACAATCACCATGACCAGAAAACATGATGGCGCTTCACGCACAAGCAATCAAAAACTTTTAGATTGGGTTGATGAGATCGCCCAGCTCTGTAATCCGGATCGCATCTACTGGTGTGACGGCTCAGAGGAAGAGTACGACCGATTGTGCGATGAGATGGTGGAAGGCGGCACCTTTATCCGCCTCAATCCTGAAAAGCGACCCAACAGTTATCTGGCCCGCTCCCACCCAAGCGATGTGGCTCGCGTTGAGGAGCGCACCTATATCTGCTCAAAGAACGAAGAGGATGCCGGCCCGACCAACAACTGGATGGAGCCGGGGAGGATGAAAACCATCCTCAAGGGACTGTTCAAGGACTGCATGCGGGGCAGAACCCTGTATGTGATCCCATTCAGCATGGGACCACTCGGCTCCCATATCGCCCATATCGGCGTCGAAATCTCCGACTCACCCTATGTGGCGGTGAGTCAGCGCATCATGACGCGAATGGGGCAAGCGGTACTCGATGTACTCGGGGACGATGGCGAGTTCGTACCCTGTGTGCACTCTGTCGGCGCCCCTCTGGCGCCGGGTGAAGCGGACGTCCCCTGGCCCTGCGCCGGAAATATCGAGGACAAGTACATTACCCATTTCCCCGAATCGCGGGAGATCTGGTCCTTCGGCAGCGGTTATGGCGGCAACGCCCTGTTGGGTAAGAAGTGCTTCGCCCTGCGCATCGCTTCGGTGATGGGTCGGGATGAGGGCTGGCTTGCCGAGCATATGCTGATCATGGGTGTCGAAACACCCGAGAAGAAGAAGCACTATGTTGCAGCCGCCTTCCCCAGCGCCTGCGGCAAAACCAACTTCGCCATGCTGAAATCGCCGAAAGGCTTCGAGGATTGGAAAGTCACCACCATCGGTGACGACATTGCCTGGATAAAACCCAACCCGGAAGATGGTAAGTTCTACGCCATCAATCCTGAATACGGTCTGTTCGGTGTCGCCCCGGGTACCAACGAATCCTCCAACCCCAACGCACTCGCCGCTTTGCAGGAGAACTGCATCTTCACCAACTGCGCCCTGACCGATGATGGGGACATCTGGTGGGAGGGATTGACCGAGGATCCCCCGGAACACATGATCGACTGGCGCGGCGACGATTGGCTGATCGGCTGCGGTCGCCCGGCGGCGCACCCGAACGCACGCTTTACCGCACCAGCCTCAGCCTGCCCCTCGATCGACCCAGAATGGGAGAGTCCTGACGGCGTACCGATTACCGCGTTTCTGTTTGGCGGTCGGGTCAGTCACAACTTTCCACTGGTGTTTCAGAGCTACAACTGGGAACACGGGGTCTATATGGCGGCCACCATGGGATCGGAGGCGACCGCCGCCTCCATCAATCAGGCCTCGATGCGACGTGATCCGATGGCGATGCTGCCGTTCTGCGGCTACAACATGGCGGAATACCTCAAACACTGGCTGCGAATCGGTCGCAAGAATGTTGCCACACCGCCCGCCATCTTCCGCGTCAACTGGTTTCGCAAGGATGAGCACGGCCGTTTCATCTGGCCGGGATTCAGTGAAAACATGCGCGTGCTGAAGTGGATCGTGGATCGCTGCAACGGTACCGGGCATGCAGTGGAGAGCCCACTGGGCTGGGTCCCCTCACATACGGCAATCAACTGGGACGGACTCGATTTCAACAAGGACGATTTCTTTGAAATCATGAATATCGATCGGGAGATTGCGCGCCACGAAACCGTTGATCAGGAAGAGCTGTTCACCCGTTTCGGCGACCACCTGCCCAGGGAGATGGAGCTTGAGCGGGAGCTGCAACTGGCGCGCTTGTACCACTCGCCGAAGTATTGGGACCTCTCCGCCAGCTGTGATTGAATCGATAAACTTCGCTCAGGGATGCATGGGGCTTACTCATAGCCACCGGCTCCGCGCCATTTGTGATGCGGCAGGCTAAGATCATGAGAATAGTCGCGAATGAACGCCAATCACCGCAAAATGCCGCAATAAGAGACCTTAGGGTAGAGGTGATTGGCGGCATTTTGCGGTGATTGGCGTTTATTGGCGGTTAATCCACTGATAGGCTGTAGCGATGCAAGAGGCTCCAGACAGCACATTCAGTATCCGGCGGCTCAACCCGTTCAACGGGCTACTCCAGGTCTTCGAACTTGATGCCGCCCGTGCACTCAGCGCCAACGGCCAGGTTTGGGAGATCCAGGTACTCAGCGACTCCCCCCAGGGACTCTGGGCCAACACGCCGCTGGGCGCCCAGCAATATTTCACTTTTGGACGCTGGTCAGAAACCGGCGGGCTCAAGCAGGTGCCCGTCAATCCCCTGTTCGACATCCGCACCATGATCGCTGCCAGCGCCAGGCTGATTGAAAGTCTGCAGCCCGTATTGAACCAGCTGCCATTCCCAATGATGGATCGCCATGAACAGTGGCTGTTGGATGAGACCGGTCAGCAACCGTTGGCACTGCTGCAGAGCTGTCGAACAGAAACTGAAATGGCACTGTACGAAAGAACAGCCCAATGGATTGCGGCAGAAACAGAGGATGGCAGTTTCATCTCATCTCATTTGAATCAACGTGGCCTGCCCAACCATGACGGCGACAACCCCAGGCTGCATGCCTCGATTCTTGAGGCGGCGGTTCGGCACAGAGCCGGATCCCAATACTGCACAGCCTGGTTCTATCGGAATGGCGAGAACGAGATGGTGCCGTATAAAGAGAGCCAACCGCAGGATCTCGAGTTTCCCGAACTACTGCTTGCCGAATCGGGCTATGATGCGGAAAACGCTCCATTGATCGAAGATTACATCGCCTGGAAGGCGCCACAGTTTCTGATGCTTCCATATATAAGTGGCGAGTGTCGCGAAAGACTGGAACAATTGGCGGTGAAACAACCGGAAAAGATCGACCGTTTCTGGTCCCTCTATCCGAAAATACACAATAAAGACCTGTTGAAACGGGCTCGGGTTGAAGCAAGAATTCGCTCAGCCAACCGGAACTGACCCCGAATACCATGAAATATCTGAATCAAAAACCACAACTCTCGATGCCGGATGGCGGCCTGGCTATTCTGCTGATCAACCTGGGCACACCCGACGCCCCTACCACCAGCGCGGTACGACGCTACCTGGCGGAGTTCCTCAGCGATCCGAGAATTGTGGCGATTCCGAAACTGATCTGGCAGATCATTCTGCACGGTATCATCCTGCGGGTCAGGCCCAAGCGCTCCGCCAAGGCCTACGCCTCAATCTGGACCGACCAGGGATCACCACTGCTGGTGATCTCAAAACAGCAGCGGGACGCCATCGAGCAAGCGATCGAGTCAAAATTCACCGGCCAGGTGAGTGTCGCTCTGGCGATGCGCTATGGCAATCCATCAATCGCTGAGACCCTGAAACAGTTGCGTGAGCGGAATATTCAAAGAGTGCTGGTATTGCCCCTCTATCCCCAATACTCGGCCACCACCACCGCTTCGATCTTCGATGCGGTCACCGCCGAACTGCAACAGTGGCGCTGGATACCCGAGGTCAGATTCATCCAGCGTTATCATCACGAGCCGGACTATATCGACGCCCTGAGCAGCCAGATCGCCGACTACCGGATGACCCATGGGGGCGCGGACAAACTGCTGTTCTCCTTTCATGGTATCCCCAAAGACTACTACGAGGCGGGAGATCCCTATCCGGATCAGTGCCGGGCCACGGCCCAGGCGGTGGTCGACCGATTGGGGCTGAATGAGGAGCAGTGGCTGCTCGCCTTCCAATCCCGCTTTGGAGCCCAGGAGTGGGTCAAGCCCTACACCGATGAGACCCTCAAACAGTGGGCGGCCGATGGGATCAAAAGCGTGCAGGTGGTCTGCCCCGCTTTCGCCACCGACTGCCTGGAGACCCTGGAGGAGATCGGGGTGGAGAACAGGGACTATTTTCTTCAGGGTGGAGGCTCGGAATACAACTATATACCGGCCCTGAATGACGAACCGAAACATATTGAAATGTTCGCCAATCTGATTCACCGTCACGCCTCGGGCTGGCCGGAAGCCAAACCGCTACCCCCGCAACAACCCTGAGTGACTGAGATTTCAACTTGATACAGACAAACCTTTGAAACTATCTGTCGGCGACGATCTCAAAACAATCGATAGCAATCACTCAGTCGCAGCGTGAGAATGGTCAAATGATCGGCTGCATCAAAGACAACGAATTTAGGACCTTGTATCAATATGAGCTCTAAACCTCGCCCGCTGGATATCAAAGTCCATCAACAGAGCCGCTTTCTCGATATCGCCTTCGATGACGGCGCCCACTTTGCCCTGCCCTGTGAATACCTGCGGGTCTATTCCCCTTCGGCGGAGACCCGAGGCCATAGCCCGGCCACGGCAAAACTCGAGAAAGGCAAAGAGCTGGTCACCATCACCCAGATCGAACCGATCGGACAATATGCGGTGAAGATCCACTTCGATGACGGTCACAACTCAGGACTCTACGACTGGCAGTATCTCTACAACCTGGGCAAGCACCAGGATGAGCTGTGGCAGGCCTACCTGGAGAAGCTCAAAGCGGTGGGCCATCAGCGACAAGAGCCGGAGCTGATCCCCCGTGAAGGTGGAGCCTGATAACCGATATGCCAGCCTTCAGCCTCGACCCAAGACTGGCGGCAGATTGCCATCTGCTTGCGGAAATGGAATTGTGCCAACTGCTACTGATGAACAACGCCTTGCTGCCCTGGTATATCCTGGTCCCCAGGGTCGATTGTGATGAGCTACACCAACTGACGCCCGAGCAGCAGAAGCGGCTGTTCGAGGAGATCAACCAGATCTCCCAGTTCATCAAGACCGACCAGAGCATCGAAAAACTCAATACCGCAGCGATCGGCAACATCGTACGTCAGATGCATATCCATATCCTGGGACGCAACAGCAGTGATCCCTGGTGGCCCGGCACAGTCTGGGGTACCGCGCAACGGCGGGCTTACAACCAATCTGAACTGGATGAAATCAAACGCAGGTTGAGCCTGGAACTGCCCAAGACAATAAACATCTTACAGCCTACCGCCAAGGCTTGATCAAGCCTGCCTTACCTTTCAGCGTAACAGTGCCTAGTCATCAAAATTTCCACAGGGTGACAACAGTTTTCAGGTCCACGAAAAAAAATACAATGGTGAAATAGAACCGCAGACCCGCAACAGATCGGTGAAGTTTTTTAAACACCAGACATTAAATAGCACAGGCAATATCAGACAGCCCTGTATGGTGCTTACTCAAACCCTATTTGGTGGGGCATGGCCCCACCCTACACCTTAAAATTGATGGTAGGGTGGGGCCATGCCCCACCAAATAAGCTTAAATTAAACACCATGAAGCACCTCAGCGCTTACTCAACTACCAACCAACAACCCAGCCATCGTGGAAACAGAAAACGCCCTCAGATCTACCTTCCGGCTAAACAACACAATCCATAAGATTCATGATCTAGCTCAACCAAGCCTGAACGATATTAGTCCACATGCAACGGTCAAATTGACTACACTATCTATGTGCTTCGGAGACACCCAAGAACGTCTCCCTTACACAACCTCTGAAAACAATTTGCTGTCAAAACAAACCATGGGGGCATAGGGGTTAATGGAAGAGTCACTGCAGCGCTTACTCGAAGCCGAAAACAGGGCACAAACGATCCACAACAAGGCCGAAGAGCAGCGGGAGCGCATCATTCAGGAGGCGTTGCAGGAGGCCAAGACCAAAGAGCAGCATTTCGAATCCCGCATTCCGGAGCTTCACAACAGCTTCATGGAGAAGGCAGAGAGTCGCGCCGAACAGACCATCGCCGAACTGAAAAAACGTTTCGATGAACGCCACGCACAATTGCGTGAATACGCCGAGGCGCGGGAAGAGGATGCGCTGGACGCCGCCTTTGCCGTATTGATCGATGCCAGTGCCGACGAGGACTGAGCCTTACCGATGAACTCACAACGGGATCAGGCCTACCTCAAGACCCGGGTCGGTATCTACGCCTCCAGACTGCTCTCCGATGAGGATATCCGGATACTCAAGCAGATGTCCCTGCATCAACTCGGGGAGCGTTTCGATCTGCTGCCGATCTTCGAACAGGAGATCGAAACCCGCCAGAAGAGTGGTCTGGTGGAGCACCAACTGCTGCAGCAGCTGATGAATGAACTGAAGGTTCTGCTGCGACCTCTGAGCGGTCGCTCGCGGGGATTGATCCTCTACTGGCCACGCAAGTATGAGCTCTACAATCTAAAGACCCTGATCCAGGGCAAGTGGAATAACCTGGGCATCCAGGAGATACGCCACAATCTCTACGCCCTGCCGGAGAACATCCGGCTGCCCCATGAAGCGCTGCTGCAGGCGGAAAACGTCCAGGAGATGTTGCGCCAGCTGGAACGGGGACCCTACTCCCAGATCGCCAGCCAGGCACGCAACATCTACGAAGAGCAGCATGAGAACTTCTCCCTCGGTGCCGCCATCGACCGGCTCTACTACACCGGCATGCTGGCCCAGGCCAACATCACCGACTGCAGCGACAAACGCGGCTTGAAAAAGGCCATCGGCAGCATGGTGGACCGGCAGAACATCCTCTGGTTGATGCGCTATCGACTGGTCTATCAGTTCGCACCCAGTGAGGTCTACTACCTGTTGATTCCATACGGCGGACAGATACAGCGGGATAAACTGATGGAGCTGGCCAATGTGGAGGGTCTGGATACCATCATCGAGCAGCTGCCCGAACCCTTTCACAGCCTGCTCGCCGGCAGCGTCAACATCACCGATGCCAGACAACGGCTCGACTTCTGGGTCTCCGACGAGTTACGCAAACTGATGCTGGGCAGTCGCGACGGGGTGGTCGCTGCACTCTGCTATCTGATCAGCCGGGACACGGACATCTGGCGCCTCTATGCCATCATCCAGGGCAAGCTGCTGGGAATGACGAACGATCTGCTGGATGAAGCCGTTTCAGGCATCAAAGGCTCCGCAGGGTCGGAGGAGGCAGCATGATCATCCGGCCGGTTAGCCGATACAACCCACTCCATGCCGATCGAGGGACCGCTGATGTTTAGCCCCCTGCCGATGAAACAGATCAGCATCAAGGTACTCAACGAGGACCTGCCCGGTGCATCGGTGATCCTGGCCGGTCTCAGTAACTTCAGCCCGGATAACCGTCCTTATGCGGAGAACGCCCTGACCGAAATTCCAGGGCAGCACTTTCGCGAACAGTACAACCAGGCGAAGAGCCGGCTGGACAAGATCAGCGCCCTGGTGAGCTACACCCCTGCCCCCTTCGATGGTGAAGTGACAACCATTACCGAAGCCGAACTGGAGGAGGCCAACCAATGGCTGGGCGAGGCCTGGGAGACCTGTTCCGATTTTGAGGAGCGGCAACGCCGCCTCACCGAAGAGTCGCGCAACATCAGCCAGCTCGAGACCAGCCTGGCGAATTTCAGCAATCTGGATGTGGACCTGGGTCAACTTCAGCAGGATCAACCCTTCCTGGAATCCAGTATCGGCATGGTATCCAGCAACCGGGTGGAACAACTCAAGGACGCCATCGGCCTCGACGGCTATCTGCTGTTCCCCTTTCTGCGGAGTGAGAAAGAGAGCCATGTGCTGATCATCGGCGCCAAGCGGACAGAACACTCAAAGCTGAAATCGGTTCTCGATACCGCTGGCTTTCGACCACTGGATATCCCACCGGAGCTGCACACCGAGCCGGAGACGGCCAAGAGCCGACTGGCGGAGCGCCACGCCGCGGTGGATGAAAACTCACAACAGCTCAACCTGGAGATCGTTGCCTGGCGGGCCAATGCACTGGAGGGCCTGGAGCAGACCGCCCATACCCTGCACCTGGCTGCCCCCTACGTGGCACTTGGCGAAGCGGCTCGTAGAAGTGGCAAACTGGCACGCCTGCAGGGCTGGGTACCTGCGGAGGATATGGCTCAGGTGGAAGCGGCTCTGCAGCAGAAACTGCCCAACGCCTTCGTCCTGGAGAGCCGCGATCCACTCCCTGAGGAGCGTGCCATCGTACCCTCGGTGATGCGCCACAGCCGCCTCTTCAAACCCTTCTCATCCCTGGTGATGCAGTATGGGGTACCTCGCTATGGCGAGGTCAATCCGACCCATCTGTTCGCCCTCACCTATATCCTGATGTTCGGCATGATGTTCGGCGACGTGGGGCATGGTGCGGTGATCCTCGGCGCCGCACTGATCTGGCGCCGCAAGCTGGGCAGCTTCACCCCGTTCGGCGTGGCCGCCGGGATCTCCTCGATGGTCTTCGGGCTCCTGTATGGCAGCATCTTCGGCTTCGAGCATCTGTTTCATGCCTGGTGGATCGCCCCTCTCAGCGACCCGCTCTACATGCTTACCGTGGCCCTGTTGTGGGGGATCGGCTTCATCGTCATCTCCTCCCTGCTGAACATCATCAACCATTTGGTGCAAGGGGATCGACTGGGTGCCCTGTTCGGCGACAACGGCCTGCTCTCGTTACTGCTCTATACCGGCATGCTGGGAACCGGCTACAGCCTCTACGCAGAGGGGTCGGTGGGCGGTTTCTGGGCCACCCTGGCGATCCTTACCCTGATCGGCATCTTTGCCCACAAGCTGATCGAACAGGAGGCCTCCATCGGCGAGCGCATCCTGGTCGCCTTCATTGAGACCTTCGAGACCATCACCGGCTACGCCTCCAACACCCTCTCGTTTCTGCGTGTTGCGGCGTTCAGTCTGAACCATGTAGCGCTGGCGATTGCGGTCTTTACCCTGGCCGGCATGATGGGTGACACCGGCCACTGGATCACGGTGGTGTTGGGCAACGTATTCATCCTGGTGCTGGAGGGGCTGATCGTCGCCATCCAGGTCCTGCGTTTGGAATTTTACGAAGGCTTCTCCCGTTTCTATGCAGGCGACGGCAAGGCTTTCAAACCCCTGACACTCTCCTGAAACCGTGACATCGGGAGGGCATTGATGATTGAACTGAAAAACAGCAAGAGGAGCACACTATGTACTGGCTTATCGCGGTAATGACACTCGGCATCGTTGGCCTGATCGCCACCGGCATCGTCATGGAGATGCAGCCGGCCAAAGTTACCAAACCCTGGTTCAAGCCCACCATCGCCATGAACCTGGTGGTCTTTGTGTGTGCCCAGGCGGCACTTATTTTCATCGGTGCCCAGGATGTCATGGCCGCCGTGGAACCGGCGGTGGAAGCCAGCGGTGAGATCTCCATCGGCCTCGGCCTTGGGATCATCGGTGTGGGTATCCCCACCGCCCTGAGTACCATCGGCGCGGGTATCGCAGTGGGACCGATCGGCGCCGCCTCGCTGGCGGTACTGGCGGAAAAACCGGAGATCTTCGGCCGAACCCTGATCTATCTGGGACTGGCTGAAGGTATCGCCATCTACGGCCTGGTCATGAGTATCCTGCTACTCGACAAGATCTGAAACCATGTCAGAGAGCAGCAGCCACAACGTCCGCAACATCTTTGTCGGCAGCCATACCTTAGGTGATGGCTTTCGTCTGATCGGATTCGAAACCCTGACCGAACCCGACACGGCAACACTGGATGAGCTCCTCTCCGGTCTGTTGCAACATAAGCAGCGGGCGCTGCTGATCATTGAGCAGTCGGTCAACCGGCTGGAGTCGAAACTGCTGCAGCAGATCCGCAACGAAGGGGGACGCATCGTACTCTCGGAAGTGCCTTCGCTGCATGACTCGGACAACTTTCAATCCGAGCTCGACGAAACCTTGAAACAACTCACCGGCGGTTAACCAGGAGATCACGAGTGAACCAGGTCGAAGCCCTTGAAAAAGCAATCATCGATCGCGCCGAACAGATGGCCAGCGAGTGCCACAGCCGTGCCGATGCGGGACGCAAGAACATCCTCAGGGAAGCCAGCGACAAACTCCATCTGAGAGAAGAGAAGGAGACCCTGCTGGCCAAATCCCAGGCCGACCGGGCCTATCTGCGCAAGGTCCAGGCAGATGAATTGAAGCTGCACAGCAAGATGGATCACATGCGCTGGAACCTGGTGCAGGTGGTAGTGGATCGACTCAAGGTGCGAATGTCCGACTACTGCAAGGATGAGAAACAATATTTCGAACTGCTGCAGGCGCTGCTGAAACAGGCCGCGGCACAGATCGACGACGATCAATTGCTGGTAAAGGTCAACCCGGAGGATCTGCGCCGGCTCAATCCCGAATGGCAAAAACTGACCGACAACCTGGTGGCCGGTAAACAATTTCAATTGCTGGAGGAGACGCTCAACACCGTTGGCGGATGCCTGGTAACCACGGCGGATCAGCGGGTGCAGATCGACCACACCTTCGAGGGTCGACTCACCCGCTTGGAGCGCAAGGTGCACCAGGCGCTGGTCGAACGGCTGCTGCCCCCAGTTGGTGACGGACAGGCACTCTAATCATGAACACGACATCCAATAAAAAAGGCAAAATCAAAGATATCAACGGCCCGATCGTCACCATCGAGCTGCCCGGTGTACAGAACGGCGAACAGGTCCGCATCGGCAGCCTCGGACTCTATGGCGAGGTGATCTCGTTGGAGGGTAACGAGGCGCTGGCGCAGATCTACGAATCGACCGAGATGGTGCGCCCCGGAGAGCCGGTGGAAGGGCTTGGACATCCCCTCTCCGTGGAACTGGGCCCAGGCCTGATCGGCGGCATCTTCGACGGTGTGCAGCGCCCACTGGAGGCGATGTTTCTGAAGGCCGGCGATCAGATCCCCAGAGGGCTCAGTCCACTGCCTTTGGATCGGGACAAGGTCTGGCATTTCATACCGTCGGAGAACCTGGAACCGAACATGCCGATCATCAACGGCGCAGTGCTTGGCAGAGTCCAGGAGACCGAGACAGTCGAACACCGGATCCTGGTTCCGCCCAACATCTCAGGAGAGCTGATCGAACTCGCTCCGGAAGGGGACTACCACCTGGAGGAGAGCATCGGCCAGGTTCGCGATCAGCAGGGTGAGATACACCACCTGAAACTCTATCACCGCTGGCCGGTAAGGCGGCCCCGCCCCTACCAGAGCCGGGACAACGGTATCGAACCATTGATCACCGGGCAGCGTATCCTCGACACCTTCTTCCCCCTGCTGAAGGGGAGCAAGTGTGCCGTACCGGGTCCCTTCGGCGCCGGCAAGACAGTGGTTCAACACCAGGTCGCCCGCTGGGCCAATGCGGACATCGTCATCTATGTGGGCTGTGGCGAGCGCGGCAACGAGCTGGTGGATGTACTCGACAGCTTTCCAAAACTGAAAGACCCCTACACCGGCCGGCCGTTGATGGACAGAACCCTGCTCATCGCCAACACCTCCAACATGCCGGTGGTGGCCCGTGAGGCCTCCATCTATGTAGGCATCACCATCGCCGAATACTATCGGGATCAGGGCTACGACGTGGTGATGCTGGCCGACTCCACCAGCCGCTGGGCGGAAGCGCTGCGCGAGGTCTCCGGCCGTCTCGGCCAGATGCCCGTGGAAGAGGGTTACCCCGCCTACCTGGCCTCCCGGCTTGCCGCCTTCTACGAGCGGGCCGGACGGGTCGACACCATGGACAGCGGTAAGGGATCGGTGACCCTGATCGGCGCGGTCTCGCCCCCGGGCGGTGACTTCTCCGAACCGGTCACCAGCCACACCAAAGAGATCATCCAGACCTTCTGGGCGCTCTCCAAGGAGCTGGCGGACGCCCGCCACTACCCGGCCATCGACTGGGTCGACAGCTTCTCTGCGGATGTCGGCACTGCCGCCGAGTGGTGGCACGAGAACATCGACCGTGAATGGGAGAAGAGACGCTCCCAGGCATTGGGCATGCTGGCGCGGGACGCGGAGCTCTCGCGCATCGTCAACCTGGTGGGTCCGGAAGCCCTCTCCTCTGCCCAACGCTGGGTGCTGGAGGGTGCCGCATTGATCAAGGAGGGTGTGCTGCAGCAGAGCGCCCTCGACCCGGTAGACACCTTCTCCTCACCACAGAAGCAGTTCATGCTGCTCGATCTGATCCTCTCGGTCTATGACGCGGGGGCCGACCTGATTGAGCTTGGGGTTCCGGTGCAGGAGCTCTCCGAGATGTCGGTGCTGGCCCGCCTGAGGCGTTGCAAGGAGCTCTACGACTCCAACCAGATCGATCAACTCAAAGCCTTCCGGGAAGAAGCCCTGAACGACTTCAAGGAGATCCATTCCGAATACGCGCAACGAGGAGAACAGCCAGCATGAGTGCCAAGGAGTATCGAACCGCCTCCTCCGCCCGCGGCGGCCTGCTGACCGTGGCCAACGTCCCCAACATCGCCTTCGGCGACCGGGTGCATATCCGCGATCAACAGGGCAACACCCGCAATGGCCAGGTCATCCGCAGCTCCGATGAAGAGGTGCTGATCCAGGTCTTCGAGGGGACCTCCGAGCTCGACCTGGAGAGTACCTGGGTACGCTTTCTCGACGAGCCGGTGGAGATCGCCCTCTCACCGGAGATCCTCGGCCGCATCTTCAACGGCCTGGGAGAGCCACGGGACTACCGTCCCCCGATCGTCTCAAGCCTGCGCCGCAGCATCAGCGCCGCCGCCTTCAACCCGGCGGCCCGCACCTACCCGAAAGAGTTCATCCAGACCGGCATCTCCACCATCGACGGACTCAACTCCCTGGTCAGGGGACAGAAGCTGCCGATCTTCTCCGCCTCCGGACTGCCCCACAACCGCCTCGCCGCTCAGATCGTACGCCAGGCCAAACTGCCCGACGACGACAGCCGCTTCTCGGTGGTGTTCGCCGCAATGGGCGTCTCCTATGCGGACGCCCGCTTCTTCCAGGAGGAGTTCGCCTCTTCCGGTGTACTGGGTAACGTGGTGATGTTCGTCAACATGGCCGACGATCCCCCGGTGGAACGGCTCACCCTGCCGCGCATGGCGCTCACGGCTGCTGAATACCTGGCCTTCGATCTCGACCGCCACGTGCTGGTGGTGATGACCGACATGACCCACTACGCAGAAGCCCTGCGCGAGGTGGCCACCGCCAAGGGCGACGTACCCGCGAGAAAGGGCTATCCGGGCTATCTCTATTCCGACCTGGCAGAGATCTATGAGCGTTCCGGACGTATCAAGGACCGCCATGGATCGATCACCCTGGTGCCGGTGCTGAGCATGCCCAGTGATGACATCACCCACCCGATCCCCGACCTGACCGGTTACATCACCGAGGGGCAGATCGTGCTCAGCCGGGAGCTGCACAATCAGGGTATCTATCCCCCGGTGCACATCTCGCCGTCCCTCTCCCGACTGATGAAGGACGGTATCGGCAAGGACTTCACCCGGGAAGACCATCCCCATGTCTCCAACCAGCTCTACGCCCTCTACGCCAGAGCCCTGGAGACCCGCAACCTGGCCTCCATCATCGGTGCGGATGAGCTCTCCACCCGGGATCGTCGCTACCTGGAGTTCGCCGACGCCTTTGAAAACCGCTTCGTACGACAGAGTGAGGATGAGGATCGCAGTATCGAAGAGACCCTCAACCTGGCCTGGGATCTGCTCTCCACCTTCCCGCCCCAGGCACTCACCCGGGTCAACGAAACCGAAATCGCCAAATACCATCGGCAGAGCGTATGACCGTAAAACGCATCAAGGCGGCACCGACCAAAAACACCCTGTTGCAGCTGAAGCGGCAGCTCAATTTTCTGCAACAGGGTCATAGCCTGCTGGAACGCAAGCGGGAGTTACTGACCCGCCTGGTCTATCAGCGGATCGGTGAATACCGGGAGATCCGCGATCAGGCCCACCAGGCGGTCAAGCTCGCCTACCACTGGCTGAGTCTGCTGCAGATGCGCATGGGCAGCCGGGCGATCAACCAGACGGTGCTCGGGGTACAGCAGGTGCTTGAGTTAAAGGTACTCCCACGCAGAAACCTGGGCGTGGAGTTTCCCTCGGTTAGCGGCGAAGTGAAACCCCTCAACCCGGTAGGCCTGCTGGGTACCGACCCCAGCTTTGACGACACCCGCCGACACTTCGGCGAAGCCTCCCTGCTGCTGGCGAAAATGGGTGAGGTCTCGATGAGTCTCAACCGACTGATCGCGGAACAGCGCAAAGCCCAGAAGCGGGTCAACGCGCTGCGTTACAACATCATCCCCCAGTACAAAGAGACCATCAAATTCATCGAAAACGCACTGGAGGAGGAAGAGCGCAATGCTCTTTTCCAGGTGAAGGTATTGCGGGATCAGAACAGGATTTAGTCGTCCTGGTCTTGCTGGTTTGGTGAATGTGGCTTTTTTGTTTGGTCCACAAATGAACGCAAATATTGCGGATAAATAAAAACCGGATAGAGCAAGCCAAAAGAAACCACCCCACAAGCTGTCGATTTCAGTCTATCTTGTAACCTATCGATTGAAAAAACTCATTTGCGTTCATTAGCGTTCATTTGCGGACTTAAAAAATATAAAAGGGGAAGACAATGATCGAACACGCACTGGTTGCTGATGCAAAGATTCGCTGGCAGAAACCCGCCACCGTGGCTCAGCAGCAGAACGGCGCCATCGTGCAGAGCGTCAGCGGCGCCAGCGCCATGCGCTATAACGGCACCAACCAGCAGCAGCGGCGAGGCCTGTTCAGACGCCCGGCCCGGGTCTATCAAATGCCCCTCAACTCACCGATCCCCCACACCTGGCTCGACTACATCCCAGGACGTACCGCCTATGTCGGCCAGGGCACCGATGTATTGACCGGCTTCATGAGCGGCTGCCTAATCGCCCGGGGAACCTACCAGGGTGGCATGAAAGTCTTCCACATGGGCACTGTTGAAAACCAAGTGATCAACAATCAGGTAAAGGCCACCTTTCGCGCCGCATTACCAAACGACGCAACCGGCTTCTATCCTGCTGACGCCTGGACAGTCGCCGAACGAGCCGCCACCAACAAGGCAACGGACATCATCGCCCTGGTTACATCCGGAGGCGGCTTCTATTCAATTCTTCTCTGCCATGATGGTCCAGGAGAGTATTTCGTTGGTGGGATCAAGAAAGTGCCGCCAATACATCGTCCTGCGCTTTTGGTTCGGTTAGCCTAGATCCTTTACTAAAGCTGATTACCTGAGGGATACAGGTTAGCGGGAAGTTACTGGCAACTGATTCATCGCCAGGTGATATCGAATGTTTATTGAATCTTCACCCTGCGAACCACGCATAACACAAGCCCTCGGTTTGATAATTGGGCGCTTAGTAATGTGGTAGTTTCAGTCCGATCTCCATTAGCGGCCAAATAAAAAATTAGAGGCACCAGATTTACACATCTGTTTAGGAAGCTATTTGTTGTAAATAAGATAGAGCACGCTTCTGTTTCCATCCTCAAAACGTTAACCAGGCACCCGATCAGTATGTAGAGCGTAGGCAGAAACAAACAGCATTAATTGACACGATCTACAATCTAAGAGAACAAACAGAATAGCTACAGCTTGGTATTCACAAATCACACAGCAAGTGAAAAATAACCTTCATTTGAGGATTGGATGAACAGCAACCTGTTACAACGATTTAACTGGAGGCACGCTGCACTTGCCTCTCTCTTGCTCTTTCCACTCGTCTTACTACTACTGATTGATCCGATTCCACAAGATGAGGACTATCATCGCTTTATTGATACTCACAGCTTCCTTGGGATCCCGAATTTCCTCGATGTACTATCCAACCTCGCCTTCCTGCTTGTCGGCTCCCTAGGTATCGCGTTTTGCCTGAAAAATCAGACAGGCCCTGGTCATAGTGGGTGGCTTGTGATGTTTGTGGGTATAAGCCTGGTGAGCTTTGGTTCGATCCACTATCACTGGAGCCCGAGTAATGAGTCCCTTGTGTGGGATCGGTTCCCGATGAGTGTTGGGTTCATGGGATTTCTCACGGCACTCCTGAGCGAATATGTCAATCGCCGCTTGTCCAGTCTACTGATCCCGCTGGTCATTGTTGGTATCAGCAGTGTTCTCTATGGATACTTCTTCGAGGATCTGCGCCTTTATGTATGGGTGCAGTTCATCCCACTGCTGACACTCCCCTTCTTCATGATGTTATTCAGAAATGGCTATACACACCAGAGCCTGCTCATCGTTGCACTTCTGTTATATGCCCTGGCAAAAGCGGCGGAGGCATACGATACGCAGGTATTTCATATAACAGGAGAGATAGTCAGTGGACACACAGTCAAACATCTTTTGGCGGCTACCGGTTGTTACTCGATTTTGCTTATGCTGCAAAGACGCAAACCTAGAGCACAAGAATCCAGATAATCAGCTAGCGCCTGTAATAGTATATCGTTAACTCCGCATACCCCCCTCTCCTCTTGCGGGAGAGGGGGGTGATCAACCACTTTAGTCTCCATAAGAAGTCAACGGGATAAAAAAGTTAAAGGGTAGTGAGTTTTTATCTTTTAGCCAGGTCAAACGCTTCGCGTACACCCTCTCCCCAACCCCTCTCCCATAAAGGGCGAGGGGCTTTTGAGCTACTGTTGGGCTTCATTGAGTGGTTATCTTACTAAGCCCTGATAACAGATCTTGATTGGTCATCTGAACAAGAAGTCGACGTACATATCATTGTAAGTCATTCGGTCGCTACCCCACTTAGTTTCTTCGTAGCTGCTAAGATTGAATTGATAAAACAGCCATCACTCCGGAAGGCATACGCGACTTTTACCGCTCTACCGGTTCTACTGACCTAAAACACCATGAGGCAGTTGTGGAATATCGAGTCCGAGCAAACTTCATACTCAATAAGCTTCCAGCCTTTTACAAGGCTTTAGTTGACGGAACAGTCGCGAACCAAGAACCGGATGGCGCTGAGATCGTTGCATCGATGAAGCAGGCCAAGATCATTGCCCCAAACACAATCGAGTGGTTTGAAACCTGTTACTGTGCCTCCCCTTTGAAACATGAAAGAGAGACGGTTTATGACAAATACCTGGTCAATATTGAAACCGCTCTGGTAGAGAAACATGGAGAAATTGAAGGTGATTCATTCTGGTCTTTCTTGCAAAATCACAGCAAGACTCACTTTAATGAGTAAAACCGGAGTAATTGTGTATGGATCCGTTCACTCAGATATTACTTGGTGTGGCTGTTGGCCACGCGGCGCTCGGTGCACGGGTCGGCCGTAAGGCACTCATCTGGGGGGCCGTATTCGGTGGAATGCCTGATCTCGATGTATTCCTACCCCACGCGGACGACGTGGCGGCCGTAACCAATCACCGGGGCTTCAGCCACTCCCTTGTCACACACACCGTCGTCGCACCGATCCTGGGGGCAGGACTGGCGCGCCTGCATGCAAAAGATGGTGCATCTATCACTCGCTGGTCGCTGCTCGTCTGGCTCGCATTCGCAACCCACGCCTTGCTCGACGCCATCACCATCTACGGTACACAGCTCTTCTGGCCAGATAACGGGCCGCCAGCCGGGCTCGGCAGCATCTTTATTATCGACCCCCTATATACCCTACTGCTGCTCATCGGGGTACTTTGGGCAGCTTTCGGTAAATCCAGGCTGATCACTGGACACGTCGCGAACAAGGTTGGACTTGGCCTGAGCACTCTCTATCTCGCACTTGCCATCTTCATCCAGGCGCAGGTGCGCGACATTGCCGAGAGTGAACTGGCCCGCCAAGGCGCTGAGTACGATCGCTTGATAGCGACACCGACACCGTTCAATCTGCTGCTCTGGCGCGTCGTCGTGATGGTTCCGGATGGCTACCGGGAGGGCTACTATTCACTGCTCGATCCATTACCTGAGGTTCGATTCGAAGACTATCCAAGCAACGACAGCCTACTCTCATCAGTCAATGATACCTATGCAGTACAGCGGCTGCGCTGGTTCACCAAGGGCTTCTATCGGGTACGGGAAATTGAGGATCGCGTGGAGATCACCGATTTACGCATGGGATTCGAACCTCGCTACATCTTCTCCTTCGTCGTCGGTCAGCGACAGGAAGGCGTCATACGTCCATTGATCCCGCCCAAACATGCCCCCGTCGAACGCCCTGACGTTGAGGCATTGCAGTGGGTGTGGCGGCGAATGCTCGGCGAAAGGAATTCAACAATGTAAAAAATTAGAAAAAACAGGAACATCCAATGTTGACTCTATCAAGTGTGTCTTAATGCACCAATGCAGTTGTTGCATTGCGGCACATATGGTGGTTTCCCCGATTCAGGTCTTTCACTTGAAAGGTTGACCGAAGGCGCTAAAAGAGTGCTACCGATCCATTGGCGTGCCTGATCTAAGCATGAGAATTGAGGAGCAGACTGAAAGCTCTCCACTGACAGGAATATAATTCCTTCGTAGTCTCCAGAGTGAAAGGGTATACTTGTTATCGTTGTAGGGAAAATAACGTAAAACCATAACAATATCCGGCTACAGAGCAACTCTGAGCTGGCGACAGAGAGTGGAAATGTCGGTGCCCTCATTTTTACGATCAGCGGTTACCACGTGCACGGCCATTGTGTCGCTGGTCTACCTTGGCTCTCTTCACGCAGCACAACCTCCCCAGCAATCCTCCGATCTTGGCCTGACGACCGAAGAATCTGCCTGGCTGCAGGCCCATCCCATTGTGGATATTGGCGTGGATGGCAGTTGGCCGCCTATCGATTTCATGTTGGGCGACGAGCATCGAGGCATTGCTGCCGAGTACTTGAGACTGATCTCAGAACGGCTTGGGATTCAATTCACAACACATCCCGGACCGACATTCAAACAGATGCTGCAGAAGGTGCGCGAAGGTGAATTGCCGGTGGCAGCCTCGGTAGTAAAAAACGAGGAGCGCGAGAGGGACCTCTATTTTACAGAACCTTTTTTTCAGACCCACAAGGCCATCGTCACGCGTTCCAGCCGTCAGGATCTTTCTGATATCGAATCTCTCAGAGGGAAGGTCGTTACCGTTGAGGATGGGTTTTCCACCATGCGTCAGCTGCAGGAGTTGCATCCGGAGATAAAACTCTTGCCCGCACTCGATACCCAGGACGCCCTGCAAGCCGTTTCCTGGCAAAAAGCAGATGCCTATATCGGTACCCGGGCAGTGGCACAGTGGGTGATCCAAGAACAGCAACTGGTCAACCTTCACTTCAGTGGTGATGCGGGAATAGGATCATCTCAGCAACGTTTTGCGATTAACCGCGATGACGCCTTGAAGCCTCTGGTCTCTGCTATGAACAAGGCATTGCAATCTGTCACTGACACAGAGCGCCAGGAGATTTTGAATCGCTGGATATCAATACCCAAGCCACGCTTAGCCGATCAGAAGTTACTGAATCTTACTGCAGAGCAGAGAGCCTGGCTGAACCAAATCGGTACGCTACGCATTGGGATCGATGCAGCCTGGGATCCGATTGAGTTTGTAGATGAAAATGGCAAATACCAGGGCCTCTCTTCAGACTATGTCAGCTATTTCTCAACTGTTTTAAATTTACCAACCGATGTAAAAAAGGACCTGACTTGGCAAGAGGTCCTGGACGCGGCAAGAAATCGTCAACTGGATCTGCTGCCGGCCTTGGTGGATACACCGGAGAGACGAGAGTTTCTCGCTTTCACCCAGCCCTATCTCGACTTTCCTTTTGTCATATTTGTCGGTGATAAATACCCTTTCGTGAATGGTCTGGAGGACTTCGTTGGCCGCAAGATCGGTGTGGTAAAAGGCTATGTCGCTGAAGAGTTCCTAAAACAGGACTATCCGGGCATTGAGTTGATATTGGTACCCAATGCATTAAATGGTTTGCAGCGACTTGCTCTTAATGAGATCGATGGATATGTGGGCAACCTGACGGTCGGAAGTCATCTGATCCGAAAAAATGGCCTGACCAACATCAAGGTCGGGGCGCCGACTCCCTATCAGTATCAGCTTTCAGTCGGGGTACGCAAGGATTGGCCAATTCTGGTTGAAATTCTGGATGAAGCCATCCGCAGCATGACAGAAGAACAAAAAAACGAAATAAAACAGAGATGGATGTCGATACGTTACGATGTGGCGGTGGACTACACGACCGTCTGGCGTGTTATTGGTGCGGCGCTGTCTGTGGTGTTGGTGTTTGTAATCTGGCTGTTGCGGCTGCGCAGAAAACACCAACTGGCCAAACAGAATGAAGCGCAACTTAACCTGATTATAAATGCTGTGCCTGTAGCGATTGTAGTCAGCGATATGAAAGGAGTCATTAGAATATCCAATGAACAATCACTTCTGGAGATCGAGGCAGACGGTTCATCAATCATCGGCATGAATATGGCTGGTTTTTATGCCGATCCCGCCGATCGTGAACGGGTATTGACTGAATTACAAACAAAAAGAGCTGTAAGGAACATGCGTATTGGCATAAAGACCCTGAAAGGCAATCTGATTGAGGGTCTGCTATCCGCCATTCCCATTCGCATGCAGGGTGAGATGATGCACCTCGGGGTTCTGGTCAACTTGACTGAACGAATACGGGTTGAAAAAGAGATCAAAAAAGCGATGAAGCTGCAACGTCAGGCGAATCGCTTCAAGAGTGACTTTCTGGCCAACATGAGCCATGAGATCCGTACTCCGATGAACGCGATCATCGGTATGACTCACTTGGCGTTGGATACCGACCTGACTGAAAAGCAGCTTGACTACCTCAGCAAGATCAAACTGTCATCAATCAATCTGCTGGGCATTCTGAATGATATCCTCGATTTTTCAAAGATTGAAGCGGGCAAGCTACAGATCGAACAGAGTGAATTCAAACTGGATTCAATTCTACAAAACCTTTCCAGCTTGATCTCAATCAAAGCTGAGCAGAAAGGACTTGAGTTCATCTTTAAGCAGGACTTGAGAATTCCGCAGAAGTTGATTGGCGATCCATTGAGAATCGGTCAGGTGCTCATCAACCTCGCGCAGAATGCGATTAAATTTACCGCTGATGGGGAAATTCTCTTATCGGTTGACCTGCAAGAGCAGAGCGGCTCAGATATCAAAGTGAGATTCTCTGTTAAAGATAGCGGCATTGGTATAGAACCGGAAAAAGTGACGCGTCTGTTTGAGGCCTTCGTGCAGGCCGATGCATCAACCACGCGCCGCCATGGAGGCACCGGCCTGGGACTCAGTATCAGCAATAATCTTGTAAGACTGATGGGTGGAGAGATCAATGTAAAAAGCCTGCCTGGCCAAGGCAGTGAGTTCAGTTTTTATATTCCATTGAAGGCAGCCGGGAAACAAAAGGAAGGCGAGTTCGTTTTCAAAGATTTCATGAGCGGCATGAAGGTGTTGGTTGTCGAAGACAACGACACCACACGCGAGGTGATACAAAAGGCGCTTGAATCATTCTCTTTCTCGGTAACCGCGGTACCTTCTGCCAAACAGGCCTACGCGATATTACAAGCAGTTAATGATTTCCATCTGTTGATCATCGATTGGCGGATGCCAGAGATCGATGGTGTGCAGGCGGTTGAACATATCCGCAAAGACTTCGACGTATCACATTCGATACCAATCATTATGATCACGGCGTATGACCATCCAGATCTGCTGATGCATACTGATCGCCTGGGTGTGGAAAGTGTACTGATAAAACCAATCAGCCCCTCAACCCTGTTTGACACCATCAGTGAAGTCCTTTTTGGTCAAACCAAGCAATCACAAAAACGTCACATCAAGCCCCGTCGCTTCAAGGGGCAGGTGCTGCTGGTTGAAGACAATGTAATCAATCAGCAAGTCGCTCGCGAGTTGTTGGAAAAGCTCGGTCTGCTGGTTGTTGTCGTCAGTAGTGGTGAGGAAGCACTCGAGAAAATCAAAGAGGTCAATTTTGATCTGGTGTTCATGGACCTACAGATGCCAGGTCTCGATGGCCTCGAAACGACCCGTCGGGTGCGAAACGAACTCAAAAACACCTTCGTGCGCATCATTGCAATGACCGCTCATGCAATGCGTGGCGACCGGGAGCGCTGCCTGGCTGCCGGTATGGATGATTACCTCTCCAAGCCGATCGATCCGGACAGGCTGTCGAGCACCCTGCTGGCTTGGCTCCCTGTAGATGATCGCCCCCTATCCGATATACAGCCTGTCTCGGATCATGTTCCGACTTACGATCTTCCCGATACGGTAGAAGGTATAGATCTGACTTGGGGGACTAAACGGGTTGGTGGAAATCAGCGCCTCTACATAAAGCTCCTGCTGGAGTTTCAGCAGCGGTATCGGGATTGCGCAAGCCAGGTATCGGCACTGGTTCGTTCAAGTGAACGGGATAGACTCAAGCGCCTGCTACATACCTTGCAGGGTGTTTCCGGTAGTATTGGGGCAAATAGCCTGCAGGAGGCGACACGTAAACTATTGGATGCCATGCTTGATCCCTCTGATGGGGATCAACTCACAAACTTACAAGAGATGTTCGAAAAACAGGTAAATATCGTTTTTGATAGCATACAACTAATCCAGAATAAGATTGACGACACTCAGACTGGAGAAGATCTCACGGAAGAAGAAAGTACTGAGGGCATCAAGCAATTATTAGAACAGCTAGACACCGCTCTTGAGCAAGGCGATGTCTCATCTTCAGGCTTGCTTGAGGAGCTTGCCCCCTTGGTTTTGGCTCAGAATTCAAGCCTATCGGATCCAGTAAACGAATTGAAAACTCATATAGATAATTATGACTTCGCTAAAGCTATAACTACTTTACTAGCGCTTAAAGGACGACTGCTGGCGGTGACAGATGAAAAAACATAATGAGCAGAAAGCACGTATTCTCCTGGTCGATGACGAGAAATTTTATATTGATGTACTCGTTGAAATATTGAATCAGAATTATCAGGTGATCGTCGCTAAAGATGGTGAGACAGCGCTACAGCGCGCTACCCATGAGGACCTTGTCCCTGACTTGATCTTACTCGACATACTGATGCCGGATATAGATGGCTACGAGGTCTGTCAGAGACTCAAACAGAATCCATTGACGCGTGATATTCCTGTCATATTCCTGACAGTAAAGAGTGAGGTTGACGATGAACTACGTGGTTTCACGCTAGGCGCGGTCGACTATATTACCAAGCCAATCAGTCCCCCCATCGTAGAGAGCCGGGTTGCGAACCACCTGGCTTTAGCAAGAGGAAAGCGGATATTAAGTGACGAAAACAGCCTGCTGGAGCTACGCGTTAAAGAGCGAACTGAAGAGATCAGGCGTACTCAGGATGTCGCGATACGTTGTATGGCATCACTGGCAGAGACGCGCGACAACGAGACCGGCAATCACATCAAGCGAACACAATACTACATACGCTTGCTTTGCGAAGAGTTGCAAGACCATACAGAGTACAAAGACTATCTGACTGAAGAGACGATCGATCGATTGTTTCGTTCAGCACCCCTGCACGATATTGGCAAGGTGGGCATACCCGACCAGATTCTTATGAAACCCGGAAAACTGACCGCAGACGAATGGGTTATTATGCGCAGCCATTCCCAACTCGGCTACGATGCCCTGGTCAAGGCAGAAAGTGATTTCGGTACAACTGAATTTCTGTCAATGGCAAAAGAGGTTACGCTTACACACCATGAAAAATGGGACGGTAGCGGTTACCCCCAAGGCCTTAAAGGTTCGCAAATACCCATTTCCGGCAGGTTGATGGCGCTGGCGGATGTTTATGATGCATTGGTAAATAAACGGGTCTACAAAGAAGCCTACAGTCATGAGACTGCGCTCGAGATCATTCTGGAGACCTCAGGGAGTCACTTCGATCCCGTCATTGTGGAGGCGTTCAAAGTGCTGGAAGGTGAGTTCAATCACATTGCACTCAAGTTCGCTGACAACTAGAAACAATCCAAGCAACAGATTAAAGTGCCGGTTCAAGATAGAGAAACCAATAGCAGGTTGTCAGCAACTACTTCAGTTAAGGCGATGCTTACACTCAGTTATTAGCAAAGAGACAATTCCATTTCAACGCATCGTGAAAACTTGGTCGGCAGTGTTTGGATGGCTATCTCGATGGCCTGCTTTGCCATTGAGGATGCACTGATCAAGATTGTCACCCAGTCAATGCCAGCCGGTCAGATACTCACTGTTTTTGGATTGGGTGGCACGCTTGTATTCGCACTAATGGCCAGCTTGAGCGGTCAACACCTGTTGACAAAAGCAGCCTTCTCCCGCCCGATGCAGACTCGCATTCTATTCGAAGTAATCGGTCGGCTGTTTTATGTGCTGGCGCTGGCTTACACCACACTGTCCTCCACCACGGTCATTCTTCAGGCTGCGCCAATATTTGTCGTTTTGGGCGCAGCGCTCTTTTTTCATGAAAAAGTTGGCTGGCGGAGATGGATCGCCATATTTATCGGTCTGCTCGGCGTCGTTGTAATCGTACGTCCAGGCAGTGAGAGCTTCTCTATACTCTCCCTATTCGCGGTGCTCGGCATGCTTGGCTTTGCCGGGCGCGATCTTGCCAGCCGCGCGGCACCGTCGGCACTGGGCGTTTCAATACTGGGCTTCTATGGCTTTGTATCGATCGTGCTTGCCGGTTTGGTTATTTCCGCCTGGCAGAGACTTCCGTTTGTCTTTCCTGACCCCACAACAGCAATCTATCTGCTGGGGACGGTTTTCTTTGGCGTTATTGCCTACTCAGGATTAATGAAAGCGATGCGCACCGGTGAGGTCTCAGCGGTAACTCCATTCAGATACACAAGACTGCTGTTTGGTCTCTCCCTTGGCGTTTTAATTTTTGGAGAACCACTCAGCAGACCTGTGGTTGCGGGTTGCTGCCTTATTGTCATCTCAGGCCTGGTGATTCTCTGGAGTGACAAAAACCACCGCTCAGCTGGCTGATGCCAGCTAACCTGCTTTTTTACAACAATCGCCAGTTCAACTGTATTTGATGTATTTGAAACGGGGATCGTCCGGGGTACCTTCGAGGGCACCCTCGGCAAGTCCGGGCTGCCACATCACCACCTCCTCGATCTTATGTGCCAGTTCGAAATCCTTGTCGGTGACACCTTTCGCAGAGTGAGTCACCAGCTTGACGATGACGAAGGCATAAGAGACGGTCAGATCCGGGTGATGGAAGGCGGCTTCCGCAAGATGCCCTACTGTATTCACCGCCATCAGGGTAGCTTTCCAGCCACTGGTTTTGTATTTTCGCCGAATCCAGCCTTTCTCCAGATACCAGTTCGGCAGTTCCTGTTTCAGCCTCACCTCAACCGCTTCATCACTGTAGGTGTTAATCTGTTGATCAGCCATACCATGCCTCCTGCCATCATTTTCAGGACTGTTATTAAGACTGTAGATGATAGGGAATCAGGATTAACACTGATGTTTTATGGGTTCTATCACAAGAACACTGGCAGTAGTGCGTCATTGACAGAGTGCTTGGACGACCAATAATCAGCTCATCTTTTCGCGATTGTTTGTGATAATTAGCGTCCATTTGCCAGCAAATCTATTTTCCCTAATCACGTTCACCAAGCAACAGGCCGGCAATCAATCGCTCCACCGGGGCATAGTCATCGGTAAGTACTGGCAACTCGTCCAGTGGCTTACCCAGCGTCATCAATTTTTCAGTCACCCGAAACCAGGTTCGTTCAAAGCCGAATCGGGCTTGTACGATCTCCGCGGGTCGTTCGCTGTTGGTGGCACTCAACACGAAGGTAACCCGTTCAGCACCGGGCACACCCTCCATCCAGAGGTCGACGTGGGTGAACACCTCGCTAAGGGTTTTGCTGATGGCGCGAACGAGTCTGGGGTCAGGGAAGGCATCAACGATGTTCATGAGGTAGATGCCGTCGGCTCTTAACCGGTTACGGACAATCTCGGCAAACTCCAGCGTGACCATATGCTCGGGAATCGCCACATCGTGAAACACATCGCCGACGATGACATCGAATTTACCGCTCTCAGCGGTCAGGGCCCGACGCCCATCTTCGTGCAGGATACGCATCGCTTCCGGTTCCAGGTAGAGCTTCTCCACTGCGGTCAGGGTCACCATCGGATCGAGCTCGGCCACAGTGACCGAGGATTCCGGACTCAACGCCTGAACGGCACGGGGATGGGTGTAGCTGCCCCCGCCAAGAAAGAACCAGTCCAGACCCGCATCATAACGTTGATTGTAGTGTGTATAGACAAGCTCATCGATGGCATGCACATAGGGGGCAATGATAATTCTTGGATCGGTGTCGTGGTTGATGCCATGGAGCAGATGGTCAAGCACCATGCCGCGAGCCTGGCCAAACGGGGCGTCACTGCTGCGATCCACCACTCGGATACAGAAGTACTGGCTCTCCCGATCGCAGGAGCCCCGAAGCCCCTGCTGTGAGAGACTCAGAAGAGAAGAAAACAGGGTCGCCAATACCAATATGACCAATACCGGCAATCGCATTCTCAACAAAAAGGGTGCGGCGAGCAGGATCAATCCAACGCCAGTGCCAAACAGGATGGCCCGGGAACCGAACGATTGAACCAGCCAATATCCGGTGGCAAAGGTACCGACGATGCTGCCGACAGCCGCCAGTGCATGCATCCTGCCGACCACATGCCCGGCCCGGGGATCCAGATCGAGGGCACGGGTTGTCAGCAGGGGCGTTACGATGCCGATTGCCACAGCCGGCGGCGCAAACAGCGTAAAGGCAAAAACGAAACTCGATCCGAGCAGACCGACCTGTTGCGCAGCCAGTAAACCACCCAGACCATCCATCAGCGGTAGAGCCAGCATCGCATAGATACCCGCCAGCGCCATGGCAACCCCAGCCACCCGTCCGTCGGCACCCCGGTCCGCCCAAACCCCACCCAGCCAGTTGCCAAGTGACAGCCCAGCGAGGATCACTCCAATGATCGACGTCCAGGTATAGAGGGACACCCCGATATGGGGCGCCAGCAACCGACCGGCGAGGATCTCTAGCACCAGCAGCGCGGCTGAGGAGAGAAACACGGTCAGGGAGAAACCCAACAGACGCAGTCGATTGGAGACAGTTGCTGCAGATTGATCACTCATAAAAATCTCTCGATCCAATTTGTTGTCAGGAGACCAGTTTCGACATAGGAAGATGATTCAACGCTCACTCTTACACTCACTGTTGACCTGTTAACTCGAAATCAGTCAAGGAGAGACACCAGAGACCCTTCTCCCTTGATGGGAGAGGGGTTGGGGAGAGGTTGTACGCGAAGCGTTTCTCTTGGCTAAAAGATAAAAAACATTGATTCTTCATTTTTATCACGTTGATTTCTTATTAATACTGAGGTGCCACTATCTCCCCCTCTCCCCCAGCCCCTCTCCCACAAGGGGAGAGGGGAGCTAATCTTTCCAACAGAATGGTACGCCTATGATTGGTGCTTTTTCTAACCTTTATATTCTGCTTGGCGATCTCTCTTCATGTCACAAATCCTGGTAGGCCAGAGCCTGTTATCACAACAATCCAGTATATAGTGACGGCTTACAACTTGCCTGTTAATCGGATAATCTCTTA
>JAEPDS010000016.1:16389-32471 GCA_016842065.1 Candidatus Thiodiazotropha sp. 'RUGA' | reverse complement strand
TCACAAATCCTGGTAGGCCAGAGCCTGTTATCACAACAATCCAGTATATAGTGACGGCTTACAACTTGCCTGTTAATCGGATAATCTCTTAAGAAAAAGGTGGTTGTTGCAAGATTCACTGGAACCACGGATACCACCCACGGCAAAACAACCAGCAACAAAACCGAACCAAGCGAAAAGGAGACACCTATGACAAAGGCTTACCTCATTGGACATATCACGGTGAAAGAAAACGATAAGTGGCAGGAGTATCGTAGCAAGGTACCCGCCACCCTTGAGCCCTGGCAGGGCTGCCTGGTCTTCCGGGGCAGTCTGTCAGCGATTCTATGCGGAAGTCACCAGCATAGTGACACGGTTGTCATCGAGTTTCCCGACATGCAGGCCCTCAACGAGTGGTACACCTCCCCTCAGTACCAAGCGTTGATTCCGCTTCGTCAGGAGGCAGCGGAGATGGATCTGCTAACCTATGAAGCATAAAGCTCAGACTGCGTGAAAGATCCAATGCTCTATTTCGCCTATGGTTCGAATATGTCATCCAGGCGCCTCAGGGAGCGAGTGCCTTCGGCACGATTCAGATTTACCGCCACGCTTGAGGCGCACGAACTGCGCTTTCATAAAAGAAGCCGGGACGGTTCGGCCAAATGCGATGCACTGGAGACCCATAATCCGCAACATCGGGTCATCGGTGTGGTGTTTGAAATCGCTCAAGCTGAAAAAGCCGAGCTCGATCGGCACGAAGGGCTGGGGTACGGCTATGAAGAGAAACAGGTTACCTTGTTGACTGGATCTGCTGACAGCCTAACCGCTTTTACCTACTACGCCACCCACATCGATGCTCTATTGAAACCCTATAGTTGGTATAAACACCATGTGTTGAGTGGCGCTAAAGAACATCAGTTGCCAACGGCCTACCTCGACCGAATCGAGCGTATCGAAACGATCATCGATCCGAACAACGAAAGACATGCGTTGGAAATGGCCATCTACCTCGACCGATTGGCGTAGACCGTTTTCAGGCTTACGATGAACCCTCCCCCGAGGGAGAGGGCATCAAGGGCTTGATCGAAACTCAGAGCAGTTTGACGACAACCATCCTGCTGGTGAGCACGCCGCTCTGATCCACATAGTCGCCACTGGCAAGCACCCCTTTCACCAGACTGCCCGCCTCGATTCTCGAGGCCAGATCCTCGGCAAAGTTGGCAAAATCGGTATGCAGCTGCAGGGTCTCCCCCTCCTCGATCCAGAAACTGCCCTCTCCATCATCATGGGGTACGATCACCGGCTCCACGGCCAACTCATTCAGGTCGATCACGATACCGGCCCGACCCAGGTGATGAAACAGCTCCGCATCGGTCAGATCGAGGGTCAGGCCCTCTGCCGAGATGGCACTGAACGCATTCGCACTGCCACTGCCATAACCCAAGGTTAACACCGCCGCAACCTCAGTCAGGTCTACCAGGCTTTGCGCCTTGAAATCAGCCGGCGCTGTGGCGAATGGGGTAACAAAGCCAATCACCCGCAATGGTACACCCGCATTGATCTGTGAGATATCCAGCGCACCATGATCCACTTCGTAGTTTTCCGGATCGGCATCGGTCGCCGCGCTACTGCCGGTACCGCTGAAATCGAAAAGCGAAACCGGCCGGCCATCGATCTTCTGCAGGTCAACCACCAGAGCGCTCTCATCATCGACCCGGGTGCTGCTGAGAACCGTCACCAGCATCCTTAGATGATCCGCAGCCAGACTCGACTCGGCTGAATCCAGGTTGCCGAACACCAGTACCCGCTGACCGACGGATATCTCACCGCTATCATGCTCCTCGGTCGACAACTGCTTCTTGACGACGGTCTCCCCATCCAACTGCACGTCGATGGTATCCCGAAAGACCACCGAGCCATCCGCGCGCATCAGCGTCGCCCCTCTGACTGTCAACTGGTCACCGCTACGGGCGATCACATTACCTCTCACCACATCGAGATCGCCGCCAGGTACGCTGGAACCGGCATAGACTTCAGTAGCCTGATAGGTGAACCTGTTGTTGTTGCGCTGCAACTCACCGACCGCCAGCGTTGCTGTGAATGTGGGGAGTTCATCCAATGCAGCAAGCCCACTCTCTCCCTGATAGGTCTCACCATCGATCTCATAGTAGGTCTCATCGGAAACACTCACCGTCAACTCACCGAAACGGTTCTGCCGGTTGAAACGGTGGCGGAATGGGCGGATGCTGATCTCGAACTCACTGCTCTCACTATCCACATCCAGTAGAGGCCCGCGCAGACGATGGGGCTTGGGACGATCGAGTTCCACATCCGCCAGCAGGATCGGCTGTACGGTCAATAGCGGCTCCGCCCCACTGAGATCCACATGATTCGAGGTATTGAGATCGAAATCGAGGGTGAGATGGGCCGGTATACCCGGTGCGATCCTCAATGACTGCCTGCCTTCGATATGTACCGATAGCTCGAGCTGACTCAGCGTCTCCCCGGCCTCATTGAGAATGTTCGCCGGCGGCACTTCCAGCAACTCGCCACTCTCGCCTTCCACCCAGATTTCCGCATTGCTGTAGTCCACCACCATGTCGGCCTTTACATAGCGTCCTGAGGGTACCGTCGCCGCTGTGACGAACTCGGTCATATCCGTGTACTGAGCAAAGTCGATGCGGGTATTGAGCGGCAGCGTATCCACCACCGCACCGTTCTGTTTGGTCAGGGTGAGTGAGATCACGTCCACGGTATAGCTGCTGAAGTCCCCGGGGGCGTCGGTCACACCGATCACCAATCTTCCGCTCTCTTCAGTCCCGCTCTCCCCGGTGGAATCGGAACTGCCGCCTCCACCGCAGCCTGTCAGCAGAAACATCAGACTGAGCAAGCCGGGCAGAAACCAATTGTCTAAAAAACCTTTCATTACCATTTCCTCGTTATTGATTGAATAGTCCTTATCAGACGATTTGATCCGTCCTCTAAAGGGATTAACGCAATCAACGCGAACTGGTTGACAGGAAATGTTCTAAGTTTTTTATTGGCTGTGGGTACGGATTTACCAGAAGAGGGTCAGCCCGAGATTGGAAAAAAGGATCTTATCCTCCGCGTAATCCACATCCTGCACGCCACCCATGAGATTCAAACTGAATTGATCGTTGAGGGGGATATCGAATAAGAGACTGGTGACAGTGGCATAGTTGCCATCCACGGCGGAACGACTGCGACTCCAATCCAGATCGACACTGATCTCGCCGATCAGTTTGCCGATACCGATCGAGTAGCGGTAGTCTTCCAGGCCGCTGGCCAGATCGAGCGTATCGAGTGGGAAGACATAGATGACCCGATAATCTTCATCCAGACGGCTGATGTTTTTCGAGTAGTCATAGTTGAAATAACTGCCACTGAAGACCCAGCCATCGGCCGCAAAATAGCTCAACATGAGACCAAAATCCCGACTCTCCAGATCCACATGATCCGCACGACGTCGACGCCATTCGCTGACCTGCAAGCGAATATCCCGCTGCTGAGGCATCAAGGTAACTGACAGGTCGCCAAGGTTGAAGGTGAAACCGAGCCACAGGGTTTCGATGGTCAGTGCATCCTCATCGCCCCACTCCTCAAAGCCAGCCGAGATCGCGACTTCCGCCAGAGGGTCGGTTGTAAAGCCCAGTGAGTAGTAATCGGTCTCCAGTTGAGCCTGATCCGATTCCACATAACTTTCACCGTAGGAGAAATCGAACCGGGAGTAGAGCGGTCCCGCCAGACTGAGATCCAGTTGGCGGCTCCAGCCATCCGCATCGTCAAGTCCGAGATTCACAGCCAGACTGGATTGGGGCGGCGGCCCGAGCTCATCCAGCCACTCCCACTCAAGCGGTGCCCCCTGTGCATCCCCAATCAGACAGCAGATCAGCAGGGCCGATGCGATATAACGATCCATGGCTACTGTTTCAACTTCTTCAATAGCCGTTGTCTCTGTTGCGGTGTCAGGCGTCGCAGTAACTTCGAGCGTTTGAGTGCCCGTTGCCGCTGTTGTGGCGACATGCTCTGCCAGCGCTTGCGCAGCGCCTTGCGCTCGTCCACCGAGAGGTTCTGAAAGCGCTGATAGCGATCCAGTACCAGCTGTCGCTGTTGCGGTTCCAGTGCAACAAACTCCTGGAAGCGCTCCCGCACCAGCTGCTTTTGATCCGCGCTCAGATCGCGCCAGGTCTCAAGGCGTGAATTCGCCCGATCCCGCTGCTCCGGCGTCATCTGTGACCATCGGTCCGCCCCCTTGAGAAGTCGCTGCCGTCGGGATTCCGGTAGACTCTCCCACTGTTCGGCCAATGGCGCCAGCAGCTTCTGCTGACTATCACTTATACCAGCCCAGGAGAGATCCTCCGCCATCAATGGAGATACCATAAGCAGCAGGCCTATTGTTAACCAGCACCTAATCATTTTCCTGTACCACGTCATCTTGCTGAGCTTGCCGGTCATCCACCAGCAGCAGAGGATCCAGCCACTCCCCTTCCGGGGTTTCGAAGCCACCCAGAAACTCCAGCAGCTCCATACTGGGAGGCTCCTCAGCTCCGGACTGCACCTCACCGGCCAATACCGCAGAGGTTGTCAGAAACAGCAACAGACTCCACTCAGCCTGAATCCTGTTCATCCGTCACCCATAGATAAAAATCGAGTTCCTGGTAAAACTCCAACTCCTGCGCGGCACCCAGCAGCTCCATATCCTCCAGCAGGGTGATCGACTGCACCTGCTGCTGCTCTGGCGTATTGGCTCTATTCAACAGAACAGCGGAAGCGATCAACAACAAGCCGGCCAGCATCAGGATGGTCATACTGCCTCGACCCAAGGACAACACATCGCCAAAGCGGTATACGGCCGATCGACTGCCGGCCTCCACAGCACGCCGGCGGGCCGCGCCGAGTTTGGCGAGGGTCAGTTCATCCAGCTCATCGCTGCTCTTCTGCAGCTGCTGTTTGACCTCACTGAGAAACGCGTCGTCCGATCTCATGGCCAGTGTTCCTCCAGCTTCTCTCTCAAAACGGATACGGCTCGGGAGTAGTGGGTTTTTACGCTCCCCTGGGAGCATCCCATGACCTTAGCCGTCTCCTCCACACTCAGTCCTTCCCACAATCTCAACATAAATGCCTGCTGTTGTCTCAGGGAGAGGTTATGGATCGCCTGTTCCAGACATGCAATCGCATCCTGCTGCTGAAGTCTCTCCACCGATTCCGTCTGCCGGCTGTCCGGATAGTCCTGTAGTGGATCCGCTGCATCCGATTCCCCTGCGCTTCCGATGAAGCGGCGCCAGCGGTTCTTCACCCAGGCGCGGCGGTGCCAGTCCCTGATGCTGTTCTGTAAGATGCGCTGAAACAACGGCCCCCACTGATCTTCGGAGCGTTGTGCATAACGGCTTGCCAGCTTCATCATTGCATCCTGAACCAGATCCAGGGCGTCGTCCACATTGCCGACCGAAACGGTCGCCATGCGCAGTGCCCGGCGCTCGACGCCGGCGAGAAAGCGATTCAGCGCCTGGTTACTGTCCAGTCCATCCCCCGGCAAAGCCAACTCCTGCATAACAGCTATGGAATCAATAGGTTGTTTCAGCATCGGCTGCACCCATGGAGTCCACTACGGTGTAGTTTTTTGATACAAAACAGCGGCCATGATACACCGTTAAGCATGCATAAGATCAATTTCAGCGATTTCAATCGGCTATCCTGTTTGTGTAACATCACTCTCCATATAACGCACTCGTGGCGAATCGGTTGACAGACTCAAGCGCAGATTGAGTCAACAGGATGGACGCTCATAACCCGTGAAAACGCTAAACCGGACATGGATCGCAGCAAGCCTCTTGCTGTTGGCAATCGTCGGATACTATGGCTGGGAGTTACAGGCCGCCTACCAATACACCATTGGCCGGGTCATACCAGAGGAGAAAGCCGCCTCCTATCCTATGACACTCTCATCACTCACAGCGACTCAACAGGCGGCACTGCTAAAAATTGAAGACCCGAACTTCTATCACCACTCAGGCATAGATTTCACAACCCCAGGCGCAGGCATTACAACCATTACCCAAGCTCTGGTGAAGACAATCTATTTTGAACGCTTCAGCCCCGGCATCGCCAAAATCAAGCAGACCCTGATCGCCCGTTTTGTTCTCGATCCTCTGATGCCAAAGGAGATGCAACTCAGGCGTTTCATCAACACGGTCTATCTTGGACCGAAGGCAAAAGGTTTTGAACAGGCGGCAAACCACTATTTCAATCGGCCATTCGATGAGATCAGTGATGATCAGTTTCTCGCTCTACTGGCAATGATCATTGCACCTGAGACTTTCAATATCGAAAAACATCCTGAACGCAACGAACTGCGTGTTGCCAGACTGAAGCAGGTCATCAAGGGTGACTACGCGCCTAAAGGACTCTTCGATCTCACCTACGGCAGAATGGATCAAAAGACCCGACAACAGCTACCGGCACTCTCATACTTCGAATCCTATTATCCGTAGCTTATTGCCGCTGAAAGGTGCAATTTCTTTCAGCCAATATATTTCAATGTTTAATTATTTTTTTTCTGGGTGACTGATCCATCTGCGTTGCCTGACTTAAACCATATTCCATGACGATCATGCGTCCATAACAAAAAATTGAGACTCTGTTCATTTTTATATAGCAACCCCTACTATAAGATTGGCACCGTTTGCATTAGCAATACGTAGTTATAAAACAAACAAATAGATAAATGATTTTTGGCAGTGACCCAATCCCCTCCGGTAAGTGAATTAAAGAAGCACAAATCCGCATCCACTCAAAGTCAGCTGTCGTCATAATTGCAAGGAGAGAGTTATGAAACTTATCAAGACTATTGCATTGGTCACCGCTTTTTTATCGGTTCCCTTATCCACTGACATCCTGGCTGATGGCAACCGCTACTTCAAGGACCGCCTCTACCATTCCGAGATCAGTGCTGCAGAAGCCTACCAGGCGCTTAAATCCCGGGGATACGCTCATGCCAAACATCGGGGGCGCAGTGGCAGAGCTCTGCTGATCGATGTTCGCACCATGGAAGAGTTTGCGGCAGGTCATCCGAAACGCAGTTTCAATGTTCCTTATCCTCGTGTCTGTAGCGGTTGCGATAGCCAGACAGAAGAGAACTTCTACTGGGAAGTGTACGAACTGGCGAACGGGGATACCGAACGTCTGATCATGACACTCTGCAGAACCGGCTCTCGCAGCGTCGGGGCAGGTAACGTACTGGCCAACCCTTACGAGTACGGTATCGATGGCCCTGCCTTTACCAATGTGAGAAATATCTGGGAAGGTTTTGTCGGACAGTATAAATACGCCTATGATGGCGGCACCATCCTGCTCGATACAGAAGGCTCACCTGTCGCGCTCGATCTGAACAACAATGGTGCAATGGACAGTGACAGCGCCGATGTCTATGTGGAGAGAAACGACATGAATCCGGACAAGGATGGCTGGCGCAATTTTCAGCAACTGCCCTGGACCACCAAGGTCAACTATCGCAATGCCTATCAGAGCGATCCGGATCAGTACAAGGATCTTACATTGACCCCTGTCGACTAATCGCAATTCATTTTTCTATTGACTCGTTAAGCACCCTGCCATTTGGCAGGGTGTTTTGATTTTTAGTCCGCAAATAAACGCTAATGAACGCAAATAAGAGTCGCGAATTGAACTCGTGACTCATACAGCAAACCGGATACTGTTCGACATCCATTGGTGGCTTGAGTCGAAGGCTTCAGGTCCATCCTTCTCACAGCAATCATTGGCGTTTATTCGCGTTCATTTGCGGACTTATTACTCATATCCGTTCGAGCCAATCAGTCAAATCAGAGATGGCGTGATGTCATTCCTTCTATGCCACCTCTTCAGCTCCCTCCTTCATCACCCCGGCCAAAGCCGTATAGGTAACGACCCAGGCGTCTTTAACCTCATCTGTAAAGGCATCGCCCAATCCCTCTCCCAAGGTCCAGAGCAGAGCGTCGGCCACTTTGTCGTAATCCACCGCCTGTACACCATACTCGGCATGCCGTTTACCCGATTCGCGGATAACCGGTAGCAACGGCTCCAGATTATCCAGACTGCCGACAGCGGTACCGATCATGCTCATCAGCTTCTTACCCTGAGCTTCCATATCACCTTTGAAGTAAGGTTTGACTTCGGGGTAAACCTCAAACAACCGACCATAAAAAAGCGCCGCTGCCTGATCGGCGATCGGTTCCACTTTGGACCAACTCGATTTCACATGAGTGATCTGTTCAGGTGTCATGACTCTCTCCTTTACCTTTAAAAATAAACAAAATCTCTTTACGCCGTTTGAACCTGTCTCTCTTTGATCAGACGATTGATCTCCGACAGACAGGAGCCGCAGTTGGTACCCGCCTTGAGTTTTTCACCGATCGCCTGGGCAGTCTGAAGCCCCTGATCCTCGATTGCACTGACCAAGGTGTTCAAGCCCACCCCGAAACAGGCACAGACTGTCTTGCCCGCATCCTCCTGGGCGTTCATTGGTGCGCCGGCGAGCAAGCGTAATCGTTCCTGGCGGGAAAGATGCTTTTTAGCAAACAGTTGCACCAGCCAATCCCGTTTTGGCAGATTGTGATCCGGGCCGATGAAAAGGCAGCTCTGCAGCTGGCCATCGTTGACGCTGACACCCCGGTATTGACCACCGGCACTGTCCATCATCTCGGCCCATTGACCGGTATCGCTGGCCGAGCTGAGCAGGTTGCGGGCCAACGCGGACCAATCCTCCGCGGCGGTCTCCCCGGCCAGCTCGAAGTGCCAAAGACCATCCCGTTTCGCCTTGGCCCAGTAGGTCGCATGCTCCAGCATGACTCGTTCACGGGTCAGCAGAAAACCGTACCAGGCAGGTTTATAGGATTCGATTGCCACCGGTGTGTGTTTGAACTCCGGCTGTCCGGAGATTGGATCGAGCACCGGATTGACCAGGCAATCGACGGTTGCGTTGCTGGCAAACTGATCGTTCCAGTGCATCGGCACAAAGATCTGCCCCAACTGCTGATGTTCACTCAGACGGGCGCGGACCACCACCTCCCCCCAGCGACTGCTGATCCTGACCAGACCACCCTCGACCAGCTGGTGGTTATCCGCATCCAGAGGATGGATTTCGGCAAATGGCTCATTGTCGTGACCGGACAAACGGGGGGATTTACCGGTTCGGGTCATGGTGTGCCACTGATCCCTGACCCGGCCTGTATTGAGCACCAGTGGATAGCCATCTGAGGGAAAGTTACCCGGCGGTTGCGGGGTCACAGCAACAAACTGCGCCCGTCCCGATGAGGTATAAAACCGACCATCGCTGAACAGCCTGGGCGTACCCTTTGCCTGGCCGTTCACCACCGGCCATTGGACCGGCTTCAACCGATCATAGGAATCCGCATCGAGCCCGGCCAGGGCGGAAATATCGAAATCACGCCGGCCACCATTCTCGAATCCGGAGAGCTCGGCATACTCGCTGAAGATCTGCTGCGCAGTGTGATAATCAAACCCTTGATAACCCATCCGTTGCGCCACCTGACTGAGAATCCACCAATCTGGTTTGGCTTCTCCAGCCGATGCCAGAAACCGGTGCTGCCGACTGATGGTACGCTCTGAACTTGTTACGGTACCCGACTTCTCCCCCCAGCCCTGGGCGGGCAGCAGCACATCCGCATAGCGGGCGGTATCGGTCTCGGCCATACAGTCCGAGACCACCAGAAACTCACACTTTTCGAGTGCCCGTCCAACCTGATTGGCATCCGGCATACTGACCGCCGGATTGGTGGCCATCACCCAGAGCGCCTTGATCTCTCCTGACTCCACAGCCCGATAGAGATCCACCGCCTTGAGGCCGGGTTTTTCAGCCACTGAATCGCTTTGCCAGAAACGCCCCACCAATGAGCGATGATCTTGGTTTTCAATCTCCATGTGGCAGGCCAGCTGATTACTCAATGCACCCACTTCCCGGCCTCCCATGGCGTTGGGCTGACCGGTAATGGAGAAGGGCCCCATCCCCGGCCGGCCGATCCGTCCGGTGTAGAGATGGCAGTTGATGATCGCATTCACCTTGTCAGTACCGCTGGAGGTCTGATTGATCCCCTGGGAGTAGAGGGTGACCACCCGCTGTTTGACCAGAAACCAGTGAAACAGGGTCAGCAGATCATCCAGTGGCAGACCACAATGCTCAGCGGTTGCCTTGGCTGTGGGGGCATACCAGTGGGCACGCTTCAGCGCCTCTTGCAGACCTTCGGTATGGGACGCGACAAAATCCTGGTCTTTGGCATCGTGACGATCCAGAAAGCTGAGCAGACCATTGAACAGCAAGCTGTCACTGCCCGGCTTGAGGGGCAGGTGCAGATCGGCAATCTCACAGGTGGCGGTCTCCCGGGGATCGATCACCACCACCTTCAGGGCCGGATTGTTCTCCTTCGCCTTGACGATACGTCGATAGAGCACCGGATGGCACCAAGCGGTGTTGGAACCGGTAAGAACGATCAGTTCCGCCTGCTCGAAATCCTCATAACAACCCGGCACCGTGTCTGAACCAAAGGCCCGTTTGTGACCGGCCACCGATGAGGACATACAGAGCCGGGAGTTGGTGTCGATGTTGCCCGAACCGATAAAGCCCTTCATCAGCTTGTTTGCCACATAGTAGTCTTCGGTCAGCAGTTGGCCGGAGACGTAGAAGGCCACCGCATCCGGACCATGTTCGTCGACCACCTGACGAAAGCGGCTGGCGACACGCTCGATCGCCAGATTCCAATCCGCCGGTTTGCCGTCGACCATCGGTGACAGCAGACGGCCATCCAGATCCAGAGTTTCGTTGAGTGCGCTACCCTTGGAGCAGAGGCGCCCCTGATTGGATGGGTGGTCGGGATCTCCCTGAATCCGCCAGCCCCCGTCGACGTCAGGTTCGACCAGCAGGCCGCAACCGACCCCGCAATAGGGACAGGTTGTGTTGATCGTCTCAGGCATGGGCAGGGATCCGTTTCATCGATAGCTGCTTAAAATCACTATTCTGTCGTTGCAGGCACATTCAGTACACCAGTCAATTCAAAGGGTAAATGGCACCGCTCAAGCCGCGGACTCCAGGGAGGCGATATCGAGATAGACCACCCCCTCTTCGATCCTCACTGCGAAACTGCGCACACAGCCCTGGTCCGGACCCTGCACTTCACCACTCTGCAGATCGATCTTCCAGTTGTGCAACGGGCAGGTCACCGCCTCCCCATGAACGATGCCTTGCGACAACGGGCCTCCCCGATGGGGGCAGCGGTCCCGCAGGGCAAAAACCTCATCACTACCGGTACGAAACAGGGCGATATCCAGCTCCCCTGCCTGCAGTCTACGGGCGCCCAGTCTGGGGATCTCTTCAAGCTTGGTTACAGGGATCCAGTCGTTCATGATGCGGCCCTCATACGGTCGATGCTCAATGGTGTGAATTCATGGGTCTCAGCCCCCTCGGCACGCGCCTTCCAGGGGTCGACCTGAGCGTACTCCTGACTCAGTTTGAAGCGCTCATAGAGGGCCTTTCTGCCCACCTTGTCTTGCACGACACGCTGCTTCACATAGTTCAGACTGACCCGCTCCACCCAGGGCGCGGTACGCTCCAGATAGTGAGCCTCCTCCCGGTAGCACTGGATGAAGGCACCGGTGTACTCCAACACCTCCTGTTCGCTCTCCACCTTGCAGAGCAGGTCGGTGACCCGCACCTTGATTCCCCCATTGCCGCCGATGTGCAGCTCATAACCGGAATCGACACAGACCACACCCAGGTCCTTGATGGTCGCTTCGGCACAGTTACGGGGACAGCCGGAGACCGCCAGCTTGAACTTATGCGGCATCCACGAACCCCAGGTCAGCTCTTCCAGCTTCACGCCGAGACCGGTGGAGTCCTGAGTGCCGAAGCGGCACCAGTTCTTACCGACACAGGTTTTCACCGTACGCAGGGCCTTGCCATAGGCATGCCCGGAAACGAACCCGGCGTCGGAGAGATCCTTCCAGACCGCCGGCAGCTGCTCCTTTTTCACACCGAACAGATCGATCCGCTGACCACCGGTGACCTTGATCTCAGGCACCTCGAATTTATCTGCCACATCGGCGATGGCACGCAGATCTTCGGCACTGCAGAGACCACCGAACATACGTGGCACCACGGAGTAGCTGCCATCCTTCTGGATATTGCCGTGGGCCCGCTCATTGATGAAGCGGGATTGGGCGTCGTCCCGATACTCGGCCGGCCAGGCAGCCAGCAGATAGTAGTTGAGGGCAGGCCGGCAACTCGCGCAACCGTCCGGGGTACCCCAGTCGAGCTTATCGAACAGCTCAGGCATCGATTTCAACTCAAGCTCGCTGATCGCCTTACGCACTTCATCATGGCTGTAGCTGGTGCAACCGCAGACCGCCTTCTTGCTCGGCGTGGCTGCATACCCCTCGCCGACCGTGGAAGCCAACAACGCTTCCACCATGCCGGTGCAGGATCCGCAGGAGGCGGAGGCCTTGGTATGGGCTCTTACCTCATCCAGGGTAAACAGACCCTGACTGGTAATGGCGTTGACGATCTCCCCTTTACAGACTCCGTTACAACCACAGATTTCAGCCTCATCGGAGAGCATGCCGACCCGGGTCTCCTCCCCATGTCCCGCATCGCCCAGGTCGTGCTGACCAAACAGAATGGTGTTGCGGAAACTGGAGATATCGGTCGCTTCCCGCAACAGTTGGAAATACCAGCTGCCGTCCATAGTGTCGCCATACATCACAGCGCCTTTGATGCGGTTATCCCGGATCACCAGCTTTTTGTAGACCCCCTGCGCGGGATCCTGCAGCACCAGGGTTTCATCCCCCTCTGTCTCATTGAATTCGCCAGCGGAGAAGAGATCGATCCCCGTGACCTTCAGTTTGGTGGAGGTAACCGATCCCTGATAACGGCCATAACCGAGCTGGGCCAGATGGTTGGCGCAGACCTTGGCCTGTTCGAACAGAGGCGCTACCAGACCGTAGGTATTGTTTCGGTGCTGCACACACTCCCCCACCGCATAGATGCGGGGGTCGAAGGTCTGCAGGGTATCGTTGACCACGATACCACGCTCGCAATGGAGCCCTGCCGCATCGGCCAGCGCCATGTTGGGACGGATTCCGACGGCCATCACCACCAGATCGGTATCGATCTCAGTGCCATCCTTGAAACGCACTCCCGTCACCCGTTGATCACCAAGGATCGCCTCGGTATGCGCCTCCATCAGAAACTTCAATCCGCCCTCCTCCAGTGAGGCCTTCAACAGAGCGGCAGCCGGCTTGTCCAGCTGGCGCTCCATGAGCATATCCATCAGATGGACCACCGTCACATCCATACCGTTCTTCTTCAGGCCGTTGGCCGCCTCCAGTCCCAGCAGCCCGCCACCGATCACCACCGCCTTTTTATGTTCGCGGGCAGAAGCCAGCATGGTCTCCACATCCTGAATATCGCGGAACCCCACCACCCCGGGCAGATCGTGCCCAGGCACGGGAATAATGAATGGAGTGGAGCCGGTAGCCAGCAACAGCCGATCGTAGGATGCGCTCATTCCCGAAGCGGTGGTGATCTGCCTGGCCTTACGATCGATGGCTGTCACCGGATCGCCGGTATGCAGGGTGATAGCGTTTTCCGCATACCACTCCCGACTGTTGAGCACAATCTCTTCCACCTGCTTCTCACCGGCCAATACCGGCGAGAGCATGATGCGGTTGTAGTTGGGATGGGGCTCAGCACCGAACACGGTGATGTCGTATAAGCCGGCATCCAGTTTGAGTAGCTCTTCCAGGGTGCGAACCCCGGCCATGCCGTTGCCGATCAGGATCAGTTTCTGTTTTTTCATTGGCTTGCCTCTTCAGTCAAAGGCTCGATATCCGGTGATAGGGACCGCTTGGATGGATTGGCTTGCAGCAGGGCTTCAAGGGAGCAACCCAGGTTGCTGACCGACTGTTCGGTCAGATAGTCGATGGGTTGCTGCGGATCGAAGCTTTTACCATCGAAGAACAGATCCGAACCCATGGTCAGGTTCTGCTGCTCTCCGGCAAGCTGCCAGGCCTCCCCGTGAATCCCTTCCGACTTGATGTCACTCTGTGGCAGATCAATGGAGAGGGAAGCGGCGGCCTTGCGGTAGATCTCCGGCTGATAGACCAGCTTGGCGATGCGTTGCATATCGAATGGATCGCGTAACTGACCCCAGCGAACCATCTGGGTTAAAAACCAGATGGCATGGGAACGCCAGGGGAAATTGGCGTTGTAACGATTGAAGACATTAAAGTCGGCCCGCGCCACAGCCGCCTCGTCACGGGAGAACTGAAATGTGCCAAGCATCGACTTTTCCAGTATCTCCTGAGGCGCATTGACGTAGCGTCCCTGACTCAGCAGTTCGCAAACCTCTTTGCGGTTTTCCGTCTGATCGATCCACTCACAAGCCCTGATCAAAGCGGTAATCACCGCCTGATGAGTATTCGGATTGGCGGCCGCCCAACTGCTGGCGACACCAAACACCTTCTCCGGATGGTTGTTCCAGATGTCGTAACTGGCGGCCAGGGTATGACCCAGGCCGTTGCATACCGCCAGGGTGTTCCAGGGTTCGCCGACACAGAAGCCCGAGATCACCCCGGCCTGCAGATAGTTGACCATCTGCGGTGGCGGCACCACCGTCAGCTGGATGTCGTTATCCGGGTCGATGCCGGAGGAGGCCAACCAGTAGCGCAGCAGATAGTTGTGGGATGAGTAGGGAAACACCGTGGCGAACATCAGCGGCTTGCCGCCGGCGGCCCGGTTCTCCTCGATCACTTTTTTCAACGCCCGGCCACTGCCGGCCAGACTATCGAGATCGCTTTCACCGGTGGCCACCATGCGTTGATAGATATCCTTGGATACGGTGATGCCGTTACCGTTGAGGTCGAGACTCATGGCGGTGATCATCGGCACCGAGCCACTCACACCAAGCGCACTGGCCAGGGGCATGGCCGCCAGCATCTGCGCCCCATCGAGCATACCGATACCCACCTTATCGCGGATATTGGCCCAGGAGTTCTCCCGTGACAGCTCCACGTTGAGTCCCTGCTGGTGAAAGAAGCCCTTCTCTTTCGCCACCACCAGGGGAGCACAGTCGGTGAGCGGGATGAAACCGAGGGTGAGATGATCCTTTTCAAGGGTTTTACCGCTGGCCGATTGGCTCGATTTCAACCAGGCCGAAAGATCGACCACGGTATCGCTTTCAGCCTCAGCCGGTAGCTGGACTTTCTCCTCTTCCGGCTGCTGATGACGCTCATGAAGAAAACGCACCACTTCCGCCCGGTAGTGGTTGTAGACCGGGTTCTCCGCCAGAGCCAGACGGTTGCGCGGTTTGGGTAGATCGATGTTGAGAATCTCACCGATGGTGGCGGAAGGACCGTTGGTCATCATGATGATCCGATCGGAGAGCAGTACCGCCTCATCCACATCGTGGGTGATCATGATCACTGTGTTGTTGAGCCGCGCCTGGATCTCCATCAGGGAGTCCTGCATGTGGGTACGGGTCAATGAGTCGAGTGCACCGAAGGGTTCATCCATCAACAGCACTTTGGGTTCCATTGCCAATGCGCGTGCTATGCCGACACGTTGCTTCATGCCGCCCGATATCTCATCCGGTTTGCGATCGAGGGCGTGGGACATATGCACCAGTTCCAGATTGTGCAGAGTCCAGCGATGCCGCTCCTCTTTCGATTTGCTCTTTTTGAATACCTGATCCACCGCCAGGCGTACATTGTCATAGACAGTCAGCCAGGGTAGTAACGAATGGTTCTGAAACACCACCGCCCGATCCGGCCCGGGTTCGGTAACCTCTTTCTCTTCGAGTATCACCCCACCCTCGGTGGCATTCAGCAGTCCGGCCACAATATTCAGCACCGTGGACTTACCACAGCCCGAGTGACCGATGAGAGAGATGAACTCCCCCTGGGAGACTTTCAGATCCACATCATTGAGCACATTCAACGGACCGTTATCGGTCGGGAAGGTGATACTCACATGGTCGATATTCAGATAGTTGTTCATACTGTTAATCCAATCAATTCAT
>JAEPDS010000016.1:0-16289 GCA_016842065.1 Candidatus Thiodiazotropha sp. 'RUGA' | reverse complement strand
CACATTCAACGGACCGTTATCGGTCGGGAAGGTGATACTCACATGGTCGATATTCAGATAGTTGTTCATACTGTTAATCCAATCAATTCATTACACGCTTAGGCGGTTGGTGGTCTGTCCCCCTGATAATTACGGGTTCAGTGGGCTTGTCTGCGTTCATGGCAAGGCGCGCCTCGCCGATAATGCTGATTGCCTTATCAAGAGGCGCAACGCAGTCCATGGGCGCAGACAAACCCACCCGAAGGGCGCTCCCGTGGTGTCCCGCAGCTGCGTTGCCTTGTTTGACAAGGGATGGGCCATTGCCGGCACAAGGCGTCTTGCTGCGAAACACCACGGGAGCGCTGAACCCGTAATTATCAGGGGGACAGACCACTAGCGCAGTACCGCGTTCTTGTCCCAGCTGAAGCTCCGCTGCAGCATCAACATGCCGCGATCGAGCAGAAAACCGATAAAACCGATCACCAGCACCGCCACCATGATCCTCGCCAGGGAGTCGGAGCTACCGTTTTGAAACTCGTCCCAGACGAACTTGCCCAGGCCGGGATTCTGCGCCAGCATCTCGGCGGCGATCAGCACCATCCAGCCGATACCCAACGACAGACGCAGACCGGTGAAGATCATCGGAATCGCTGAAGGCAGTACGATCTTCACCGTCTTGGTGAAGGCGTTGAGTCGCAACACCCGACTCACATTGATCAGATCCTTATCGACCCCGGAGACACCCACCGTGGTGTTGATGATGGTGGGCCAGAGACAACACAGCGTGACGGTAATCGCCGAGTTGAGAAATGATTTGGAGAAGAGTGGATCATCGCTCACATAGAGCGCCGAGACCACCATCGTCACAAGTGGTAACCAGGCGAGTGGTGAGACCGGTTTGAAGATCTGGATCAAGGGGTTGATCGCCGTATAGAGGGTGGCGCTCATACCGCAGACAATACCGATCGGAATGGCAATCAAAGAGGCAACCAGAAAGCCCGCCATCACGGTCAGCAGGCTGGTCAGAATCTGATCGAAAAAGGTCTCTTTGCCGGTATATTTTCTGGCCCGCATCCGCTCGATGCGCTCTTCCGGCTGACCGGCGGCTACCGCCTTGTCGATACGTCCCTGCATGCGTTCGTAGAAAGCATCCGCTTTCGTACGTTCCGCATTATGTTCCTGGTACAATGACTGGGTCTGCTCCCAGACTTTTGCCGGGCCGGGCAATATCCCCAGTGAGGTCTCCACATGTTTGGCGCCGACATTCCAGAGTCCGAGAAATATCACCAGGGCAATGAGGGGTACCAGCAGTTGCTTGATCAACTGGGTGACGGATTTTCCGAACTGATCACTGGCCAGGCGATTGAGTATCGACTCAAGCCATGGCAGGTTGAATGTCTTTGATGAAATTGAAGTTGCCATCTTGATTTTCCTGTTGATAGGCCGGTACTTCTCTGAACCGATTAAGAGCGTCCCTGCTCAACCATGAAATCTCTCACCGGATCCGGGCGCGGCTCAGCCGCACCCTTTACCGAATCAAACCTGTTCATCCCCCTTCAGACCGATGCTGAAACTGTCGATGTACTCATTGGGTTTGGTGCCATCGAATGTCACCTCATCGATGAACTCGGTCTGAGGTTTGCGATAACCGGTTTCTGTTTTGAAATCGGGGAATTCGTCCGCCTTCAGTTTGCCTTCGGCAATCAGGGATTCAGCTGCTTGCTGATAGATGTCGGGACGATAGACACTCTTCGCCACTTTGTCGTACCAGCTGTCGGGTTTCTTCTCCGAGATCTGTCCCCAGCGACGCATCTGGGTCAGGTACCAAACTGCATCCGAGTAGTAGGGATAGGTGGCGTTGTAACGAAAGAAGACATTGAAGTCGGGAACCGAACGTTTATCCCCCTTCTCATACTCGAAGGTACCGGTCATGGAGTTGGCGATCACTTCGTAGTCGGCCCCCACATAGTTGGACTGGGAGAGAATCTTCACCGCTTCGGGACGGTTGGCATTATCGTTCTCATCGAGCCACTTACCGGCACGAATCAGCGCTTTCACAACCCGGATGGTGGTATTCGGATACTTCTCCGTGAACTCCTTGGTCATACCGAAGACCTTCTCCGGATTATCCTTCCAGATCTCATAGTCGGTAATCACCGGCACACCGATCCCCTTGAATACCGCCTGCTGATTCCAGGGCTCACCTACGCAATAACCGTAGATGGTGCCCGCCTCCAAGGTTGCCGGCATCTGTGGTGGTGGGGTTACTGAAAGCAGCGCATCGGCCTTCAACTGTCCGGTGATATCACCTTTGTGCGGAGCGTAGTACCCCGGATTGATTCCCCCAGCTGCCAACCAGTAACGCAACTCATAGTTGTGGGTCGATACCGGAAAGACCATACCCATCTTGAAAGGCTTGCCGTCCTTCTTGTATTGATCGACCACCGGCTTCAGGGCGTCCGCCTTGATCGGATGAACCGGTTTGCCATCGGCCTGTTTCGGCACATGGGGTTTCATCTGCTCCCACACCGTGTTGGAAACGGTTATGCCGTTACCATTAAGATCCATACTGAACGGAGTGACGATATGCGCCTTGGTGCCGAAACCGATGGTTGCAGCCAATGGCTGACCGGCCAGCATATGGGCGCCATCCAACTGCCCATCGATAACCCCATCGAGCAACACTTTCCAGTTGGCCTGGGCTTCCAGGGTGACGTACAGACCCTCATCCTCGAAGTAGCCCTTTTCGTAGGCGATGGCCAATGGCGCCATATCGGTCAATTTGATGAAACCGAACTTAAGGTCCTCCTTTTCGGGATAGCCAATCTCTGCAGATGCAGTACCGCTTGCCAAACCAAGACCGGCGGACAAAGCGACAGTCAACGCCGCCCGTTTCAGGAAACCCCTGCGACTGCTGTTCTTGATGAAACTGCTTGAACTCATGAAAAACACCTCTGGTAAATGTCAAAAAATCTCTACTGATCAGCAGGCAAAAAAAAAGCGTCCACTCCCATCCACGATCGAAGATCGTGTGGAAGTGGACGCCTTTGTCCTAGGTCGGCCTGCATTGACCTGAATTCGTAAACCGGTTGGATGCCCGCCATTGGGCTGGTCCGCCTTTGGACCAAATTCAACCTTTGCAAACTCAGAGCAAACCACATGCCAAGTTTCAAACAGCGGTCAAGATGTGTGACCACAAGAAGTGACTTAGTTGTTGTTTTTTATGAGAGTTAAACCCGTGAATAGAGCGTGAGAGTGGATCAATCCAATGCCAGAACGAGCTACCCGCAGTTTAAACAGACAGGAAGAAACGCACTAAAAAAAGTCACCAAGTTTGTGCGAACGCACAATTTTGGCCCATCCGAGGGCACTCATCCTGAGAGGATGCTGGCCGCCTCGATGATGTTCTGTGCCACCTCGGCAATCTTACGATTGGTATCCATCGCCAGTTTGCGCATCGCCTGATAAGCCTGCTCCTCATTCACTCCACGCTGCTTCATGATGATCCCCTTGGCCTTGTCGATCACCTTACGGTCATTCAGCTGCTGATGGGCTTTTTTCAACTCCGATTCAAGATGGTTGAAGTGCTGGAAGCGAGCCACAGCCGCATCGATGATCGGGCGAACCCGATTGCCCTGCAGACCATCCACTACATAGGCGCTTACCCCGGCCTGTGTGGCGCGCCGGATGGTGCGGTTATTATCATCCTGGGAGAACATCACCATAGGACGGGGCACCGTACTCTGTACCGATTCAAGACTCTCCAGCGTGTCCCTGCCCGGCGCCTCGATATCGATCAGAATCACATCGGGATTGCACTGCTGTACCGCTGACAACAGATCCCCGTCGCCGGAGACACAAGCCACCAGTGCACACTCGATATCCTGCAGAGCAAAATCGATCATCTCCCGCCGGTCGGACTTATCGTCCACCAGCATGACACGCAGCGGTTTGTTCGGTTTCGAATCAGACATGGGGTTCGTGACAGACAATATTCATGCCAAAATATCCCTATTTTTAGTAGCAATAATCCCATTCAGCATGGCAGATCATTGAAAAACTCGACTGATTCTGCTACTTTACAGCCAGTTAACCAATCTAAACCGGAGGGTATGAATGAGTGCAATCGACACCCCCCGGGCAGCCAGCTGACCATCAGTTAATCTCTGCCCGGTTTTTATAACCGGGGCCCACGCCCCAAGTGTTATCGTCTTTAGAACGATGCGTTTATGCATCGGGGGCACTCATGTCTAACCATAAATCACTAAACCAACTGGGTTGGTCACCCTCTTTCCAACAACAACTCTCACTGGAGGAGTTGCAAACATTCACTATCGGACGGGTAATTGCTCAGCATCGATCCCGCTTGGAAGTCGAAACGGAAACGGCTATTACCTCCCTGCCCATCAGCCACTCGATGCCTGCCATGACGGTTGGCGACTGGCTGCTGCTGGAACAGGATAAGCAGTTTCACAGAATGCTGGACCGGCTCACTCTATTCGCCCGCAAGGCCGCCGGCACCAAGGTTGACAGCCAGCTGATTGCAGCCAATGTGGATACCCTGTTCATCGTCAGTTCACTCAATGAAGAGTTCAATCTGAACCGTATCGAGCGCTATCTCGCAATCGCTGCAGAGGCTGGGGTGGAGCCGGTAGTGGTCCTCAGTAAGGCAGACCTTTGCCCGGACACTGAACCCTATGCCCAGCAGATTCAGGCGATTGATCCAATGCTCGATGTGGTTCCTGTCAATGCACAACAGAATGACAGCGTAGCCGAGCTGAATCCCTGGTGCACAACCGGCAGAACCGTCGCCCTGCTGGGATCCTCCGGGGTGGGAAAATCGACTCTGGTGAATACACTCATGGGTAGCAACCAGCAGGCCACACAAGGGATCCGCTTGGACGACAGCAAGGGACGCCACACCACGACTGGCCGATCGCTGCACTTTATCCCTGGCGGTGGCATTCTGCTCGATACCCCGGGGATGAGGGAGTTGCAGCTGTATGATTGTGAGCAGGGTATCGAGGAGAGCTTCTCCGACATCACCCGCCTTGCGCAACAGTGCCGCTTCAGCGATTGTGCCCACCAGGGTGAGCCTGGCTGTGCTGTGGTGTCTGCCATCGAACAGGGGGAGCTGGATCAGCGACGTCTGATCAACTATCAGAAACTGATGCGGGAGCAGCAGCAGAACAGCGCAACCATCGCCCAAAAGCGAGCCAAGGATCGCGCACTCGGACGCTTCTACCGCACCACACTGAAGGAATCACTTAAGCTCAAAAAGGGCCCCGATTGATTGCTTCGCCCTGTGAAACCTGAATCGATTGTCATGGGGCAGAGACGCTCTGCCCCGGGCAATTGATCGACTGCAGTAGCACGCGTTAAACGGTGATATTTTTGTGACTTTTGCGTGAGGACTCAGGCATCGTCATTAACTTACACTGTTGATCGTTCACCTCACTGAAGATTGGTTACAGGCACCGATATGAAAATCCGTTGCAAATCTCTTCTGACCCTGGCACTGCTGGTTTTGGCTCCCTTTCAGATCACCCAGGCCAACAGTCAACAAGACCATCTCGACACGATCATTCTTGGAATGGGCTGCTTCTGGGGCGCTGAGAAGAGAATGTCGGCTCTGCCGGGTGTCGTCGATGTGGAGAGTGGTTATGCGAATGGTGAAATTGAAGCGAGTTACCGCAAAATTCTCAGTCATGAATCCCTGCGCAAACTGGGACTGAGCGAGAAGCGAAACCATACCGAGGTGGTAAAAGTCACATTTGATACCAATACAACCAGTCTGGAAGCGGTATTGATCGGCTTTTGGCAAAACCATGATCCGACTCAGGGCGACCGACAGGGGAACGATGTGGGATCGAACTACCGCAGTGCGATCTATACCCACAGTGATGAACAGGCCACCACGGCCATACAAACCCGTGATATCTATCAGCAGGCCCTGCTGGCAAACGAGTTTGGCCGGATAACCACTGAGATCGCCCCACTCACCAACTACACGGCGGCAGAAACCTACCATCAGGATTACCTTGTCAAGAATCCGAATGGCTACTGCGGCCTGGGTGGTACAGGTGTCATCTATCCAGGCAATCAGGATAGCCAGCTGCAACGAGCAACAACCACAGCCAGGCTGGATGGTGAAAAACTTGATCCACAACGACAGTTAGTGGTTTTCGAAGCGCAAGCGTGTCACTTTTGTCAACATTTCAAGGCCGACATTCTTGACCGCTGGCAGGCCGAGGTGGAGATCGCCAGCACCCTGTCGAGACAACCACCTGCTGGCTGGACACTGCAGAAGAGTCTGATCGCCACCCCCACCATTGTGCTGTTTGAGCAGGGCAATGAGGTCTCCCGCTTTACCGGCTACAACGGTGACATGAACAGGTTTTGGCAATGGTTTGACAGCCAGGGGATGAGACCTGAAGCTTCAAATATCACCGCTTCGGTGGTGTCAGGAAGGTCTTGAAACTCACTCTTTTAATTCCCTACCCGGGGGTCAGCAGAGCGGCTTGAAAGCGTGCTGTACCGGCTACCAAATGAGACGAAGAATCCAATAACTAAATCTTATTTATCAATCAGTTACAACAAAAATACCACCCCTCAATCGAGTCCGAATGGGTATAGTTTCGCTTAACCTTCCAGTCGCTGATCAGACTAAAGATTTCGCCACAAAGGCCGTTACATGGAGTGAATCCCTAGTGCGAATTTCAGGAGTTGAGTTATGGACATTGCCGGTGTCAGTACTTCCGCAGTCAGCATGGTTGCTAATGCAGGAACAGAGACTAGTGTGGCCATGCAGAAGAAAGTCATGGAGATGCAGGAGCAGATCGCTGTTCAGATGGTGCAGTCTGTCGAGCAGAGCGTACCGAAAGCCAACCCATCCTCCTCACTCGGCAACAACATCGATGTAAAAGTCTAGCCAGGCAGCATTATCGTCGAAAGCTGGACCCATACAATCAGCTCCTGAGATGTTTAAACAGGAGCTGATTTTTTATTGCGCAGAAAAAAAACTGCCTCCTATTGATCCGCAAGTGGATGCCAATCTTCTCAGTTATTCGCCAATAGCATAATCGTTCAGTCAGTTACGACTGCAAAGTGGTCAATCTGGCCTGCTGGCCGTTATTTTCAGCGAATTCGATAAACTGGCGACCAGTCATTGGCTTGGAGAAGAGAAAGCCCTGACCCTCATCGCAACCTTCCTGGCGTAGAAAATCCTGTTGATCGGAGTATTCGATTCCCTCGGCAATCACGACCTTGTTGAGGGTACGACCCAGGGCAATGATGGTTCTCGAGATCTCCGCACTCTGTTGGTCCTGACAGACAGTGGTGACAAAACTACGATCGATTTTCAACTTATCAACCGGCAGGGTGGCCAGTTGGGCCAAAGATGAATAGCCGGTACCGAAATCATCGATGGCGATATTGATCCCCATGCTTTGCAACTGATCCAGCGTGCTGATCGACTTCTCACTGTCACGCATCAGTATGTTTTCCGTAACCTCAAGCTCCAGCAGATCTGTCGGCAGACCGGTCTTAAGCAGAATACTCTTCACCGTCTCCAGAAAATCCTCACTTAGAAGTTGAATACCAGAAAGATTGACCGCCATTCTGCCAACATCAAGACCTTGAGATCGCCACTCCTGTGCCGTTTTACAGGCCTGTAACAATACCCACTCACCAATCCCTCTGATCTGACCCGTCTCTTCCGCTATCGGTATGAACTGCTCTGGAGGTATCTCTCCCAGTTGCGGATGCCTCCAGCGCACCAGCGCTTCAGCACCTTTAATTGATCTGGATGAGAGATCGATCTTGGGTTGATAGAGAACCGAAAACTGCTGCTTGCTGAGGGCCTGACGAAGACCGGACTCGATGGTGTAGTGTTGCAGCGCCTTTTCACTCAACTCTTCGGTATAAAACTGAAAACCGCCTCGATCGATACTCTTCGCTTTATACATAGCTGCATCAGCATTTTTCAACAGACTGGCCGCGTCAGCCCCATCGTTTGGGTAGACCGAAATACCGATACTGCTACTGATATAGAAATCGTGGCCGCCGACCACAAAGCTTTCTTCGAAACTGCTTTTGATCTTACCCGCCATCAATGCCGCATGATGAGAGTGGTGAACGTTCTCCACCAGCACCGCAAACTCATCACCACCCAGTCTCGCCAGCGTATCATCCTCCCTGACAACCATTCGCAATCTTTCCGAAATCATTTTTAAAACATGATCACCCGCCGGATGACCAAAACTGTCATTGATATTTTTAAACCGATCCAGGTCCAAAAACAGAATGCAGAGTTTCAGACCGGTATGTTTGGCTTGGGAGATTGCATGGCTGATTCTGTCATTGAACAGCATCCGGTTAGGCAACTTGGTCAGCCTGTCGTAGTAGGCCAGCTTCTTTATTTTGTTCTCCGCTTTGACCCGCTCTGTGATATCGATATGCACACCGGTCAGCCTAATCAACTTACCTTGCTTATCAAGTGTCGGCGTCGCTCTTGCCAGAATCCCCCGATAACCACCACTTTTATTGAGCAAACGGAATTCCGCTTGCCAATGCCCTCTGGGGTGATCCAGATAGTTATCAAGTTTCTCCAAAATCACATTGCGGTCATCGGGATGGAGTAGATTTTTCCAGGTTTCCAGTTCACTTTTCAACTCGTGATCCTTATAACCCAATTGCGCCTTCCAACGCGGCGAGAGATAGAGATCATCTCTCTGCAGATCCCACTCCCAGTACCCATCCAGAGAGGTCTCCAGAACATTGTCAAACTGCTGTTCAGCATTCTTTAAGGCATGCTCCATACTCTCCAAATGCTGAGATCCATTCATCAACTCCTTCTGCAGAAACTGGTGTTCAAACGACAGATGGATACTTTCGATATACTGGATATAAAAGCGTCTCGCGACAAACAGCATACCGATGGCAAACATCAGCAACAGCACAGCTAGTAGCGAAGTGAAGATTTCCCCTCTGGCCACCAGATCCAGCTCCAGGGGAAGCAGCAAGGGAATAAGAAACACCACATAGACTTCAAGCACTGCGGCATAAGCCGTAATACTGAAGGCGGCCAATCCGGTCAGCAGCATCACCAGCATCACCTGATGAGAAGTTGCCCAGTTCGGATCATAGGCGAGACTCAGCAAACCCCATATCAGACCACTGAGAAACGTCAGAATAAGATGCCTGCGCAGCCAGACACTGAGAATTGCCTGTGCTTTGTTGATTCGTTTGTAACGCTGAAGCAGATAGAGTCTGGCCAGGTTCACGCCAACCAGTGACACACCCCAGAGCACCAGCCAGAGGCTATCGATGACAAATGAAAAGTAGATCCAGGCAAACAAGCCAACGGCGATTCCCGATGCCACCACAGTGCCACTGTAAGAAAAGAGCAGATCGATCTGCTTGTCTAAAACCGCTTGCTTTATCGATTTCATGTTCCGTTTAGACTGTTCTCAGACTCTCCCGTCAATCCCTGGTATTGTACACACCGCCATATAAAAGACTAATTTTAAAAAGAATAGTGATAAGTGAATCCCACCATTGGGGCCTGTTAACACTAATGCGATTCCGGCGAAAACCCCTTACGCAGGCTGTTTTCAGTAATGCTTCTTGCCTGCAGAAACTGCAGTAAATAATCGGGGCCACCCGCTTTAAAGCCTGTACCACTCAATCTGAAGCCACCAAAAGGTTGCCGATTCACATTGGCTCTGGTTATCTTTCGATTCAGATAGAGATTGCCGACAGCAAACTTCTGTTTTGCCAAGCTCAGGTTTTCAGGTGAACGGCTGTATACTCCGCCGGTCAGTGCATAGTCGCTGTCATTGGCAATATCTATTGCCTCAATAAAGCTCTTAGCCTTCAATATCGCCAGGACCGGAGCAAAAAGCTCTTGCTGCGCCAACGGCGAATCCTCCAGAACATCACTGAAAACCATCGGTGACAAATAGTGACCCTTCAGGGACGTGGGCAGCTCAACACTGGAAACACACGAGGCCGTCAATTCACACTCATCCAGTTTCTCGACAATTTGCCGCCTGGCCGCTGCGGAGATGAGTGGACCCATTGTATAACCGGGCAATGCCGGATCACCGATCCGCATACTCTCGACGGCATCGACCAATCTTGCAACAAACAGATCGTGAATTCCCTGCACGCAAATCACCCTCGAACAGGCACTGCATTTCTGCCCCTGGTAACCAAAGGCCGATTCAACCACGCCTTTGACCGCCTCATCCAGATCCGCATCCTGATCTATGATGATGGCATTCTTTCCACCCATTTCAGCGATCACTTTTTTAATCTGACGCTGGGACTCAGAAAGCGTGGTCACCACATTGAGCAAGTGCAGCCCGACCTCTTTGGAACCGGTAAAGGCGACAAAATTGGTTCGTGGATCACGCACCATCGCCTCGCCAATTACAGCGCCACTACCAGGAAGATAGTTTACAACGCCTTCAGGCAAACCGATCTGTTGTAAAAGTTTACACAAATGCCACGCCACGATGGGTGTCTCGGAAGCGGGCTTCAAGACGACACAATTGCCACACACGATCGCTGCAGCAACCATTCCAACAGGGATGGCCAATGGAAAATTCCACGGTGGCAGGATGACTCCGACCCCTAATGGAAGGTATTCGTGTGTATTGATCTCACCCGGCATATTGGGCTGTTCGATGGTATCGAAGCGACGGGAGATTTTTGCATAGTAGTTAAGAAAATCGATCGCTTCTGCAACATCCGCATTCGCCTCCTGCCACCCTTTACCTGCTTCTTTGATTTCCCAGGCGGCAAACTCATCCTGATGCTCGACCAACTTCGATGCAGCCGCTTGAAGCAGATCAGCTCTTTCACTGAAACTTTTCCGCCCCCAATCACGTTGCGCATCGACCGCTCTTTGCAGAGCCACTTCCGCATCATCCTCACCCGCCCGAACCACACGTCCGACCAGCTCATCAGGTTTGGCTGGATTGGTGGATTCAAGAAAAGTCTCTTCAATTGTCAAATGACCTGACAGCAACAGTGGATAGGTCTTACCCAGCTTCTGTTCTACCGATCTCAATGCTTCGAAAAAGTTTTCACGCTCCGACTGATGGGTAAATCTGTGCAGTGGTTGATTGATGAACTCCGAAGTAAACTCCGAGCGCCGATTCTCAACAATCAGCGGTGGCGCGAGAACCCTCTCAATATCCGCACTCTGCAAAACCGGCAGTATCGATTGATCCGATGTATTTTCGAGCAAGCGCCGAACCAGATAGGCAATACCTGGCAACATCTCGCCATACGGCATGTAGAGCCTCAGTTTCCGGTCGCGATTGGTAATCAGATCCTCAAGTTCATCAGACATACCGTACAACATCTGAAACTCATAACTGTCTGGCGGACGCTGCGTCTGATCGGCCAACACAACGGCACAGGCAAGACTGCGGATGTTATGGGTTGCTATCGCAGGATAGATCAGGGGCGATGCAAAAAGCCGTTTTAAACAACGTTCATAGCACGCATCCGTTTCAGCTTTTGTCTGCCACACCGGTACGCGCCAGCCCTGCTGTCGTGCAATCACGCTCTCCATATCCCAATAGGCGCCACGCACCAACCTTATAGAGACAGGCACCCCACGCTGCTCAACCCACTCAAGCAGTTCAGTTAAATCCTCATCGCTCTCTTTGAGATACGCTTGCAACACCACGCCAAGACCCTGCCACTCCCGATAGGATGGCTGCATGGCGAGTTGTTTGAATAGTCGTAGAATGATCGCTTTGTAGTCATACTGCTCCATGTCGAGACAGAGGCTTATACCCGCCTCCATCGCCGCATCACAGATCGGTGTCAGACGCTCTAACAGAATCGCAATGGCGCCATCCGTATCGACCGGTGTAATTTGTGAATAGAGTGATGAGACTTTCAGAGAGAGATTCAGATCATCAAACCCTTGCCTGGAGAGTTGCTGGATCAGATCAAGATAGGCCTGCTGATAGGCGAACGCCTCTTTTTCACTGACGCTCTCCTCACCAAGCAGGTCGAGGCTGGTATGGATTCCCCTGTCTTGTAGACCAGAGATGGAATCGATGATCTCAGCTGCTGTTTCACCGCCTATGAATCGATGTGCGACACCTTTTACTGCAGCCCTGATCACCGGCGCCATGAAACCTGGTATGGAGTAGAGGGAGATCCGTTTGATGCCCCAACTGATCAGCGCGGGGAGAGTGACCGGATCCACTTCACTAAAATACTCCTTGAAATGTCTGATCAGGGTTTTGTCATCATTCAGCATCGGCACGGCATCGATAAACCGAAGTGCCTGGGTGCGTAGATGATGATCAGCAATCAACTGGGGAAGTAGCCGGTCGATCCAACCGGATCGATTTTCCCCTTCCTTGAGCTGACGCTGTTGCCACATCTGACGGCCAACCTGTTGAATCTCGTCTTCAAACGACCTGTCCACCTGCAACTCCTGTCACCGTTTTTTAATTTAAGTTTAGTCGGCTTCCTTTTGATCAGGGGCGATAGAACCCGCTTTGATGCCCCATTACGGGTTGTTGGAAGTAGCAACCAACAGACTTAATATAAGAAATAGTAATTAAACAACCAAAATGCATCGTTCTGGTGCTCCACCCATTGCCTCTTCGCACCGCTTTAGGTCAGAACTTCGAAAAACTGTAAGAAGCAAGCTCCAAAACTGTGCATAGAAAAAATCCAACCTGCACCAATATGAGCTATCTAATTGAAATAAAACAATTATTCATAGTTGGCACAGTACATGCGATATGGCTCCTCAGACCAAAACGTCGACTCTAACGAAATAGGACAAATAACAGATGAGCATATCGAAACAGAAACTAAAGCAATTGGTTCTCGGCACAGCTACAGGTCTGGCACTCTCCATCACCTCGATCGCACAGGCATCCGATACCATCAAGGTCGGTATTCTGCATTCCCTCTCCGGCACCATGGCGATCAGTGAGACCACTCTGAAAGACACCATGCTGATGTTGATCAAAGAGCAGAATGCAAACGGCGGCCTGCTTGGCAAACAGCTGGAGCCAGTAGTCGTCGATCCTGCTTCAAACTGGCCTTTATTCGCGGAAAAAGCGCGTGAACTGCTCAGCAAACACAAAGTCTCTGCAATCTTCGGTAACTGGACTTCGGTTTCCAGGAAATCTGTGCTCCCGGTGGTCGAGGAGTTGAATGGCCTGCTCTTCTATCCGGTACAGTATGAAGGTGAAGAGTCCTCCAAGAACGTTTTCTATACCGGTGCTGCACCCAACCAGCAGGCGATTCCAGCGGTCGACTACCTGATGAATGAGATCGGGGTAAAACGCTGGGTTCTGGCCGGTACCGACTATGTCTACCCACGTACCACCAACAAGATTCTCGAAGCCTATCTGAAAGGCAAAGGAGTAGCTGACAAGGACATCATGATCAACTACACGCCGTTCGGTCATTCCGACTGGCAGTCCATCGTTTCGGATATCAAGAAATTCGGTTCCACCGGGGTTAAGACCGCCGTGGTATCAACCATCAATGGCGATGCCAATGTCCCCTTCTATAAGGAGCTTGGCAACCAGGGAATCTCTGCAGAAGACATTCCAGTCGTCGCCTTCTCGGTCGGTGAAGAGGAGCTCTCGGGTATCGACACCAAACCTCTGGTCGGTCACCTGGCTGCATGGAACTACTTCATGAGCGTGGATAGCGAAGCCAACGAGGAGTTCATCACGGCCTGGAAGAGTTTTATCAAAGATGACAAGCGGGTAACCAACGATCCGATGGAAGCCCACTACATCGGCTTCAACATGTGGGTTAAAGCGGTAGAAAAGGCCGGCACCACAGATCCTGAAGCGGTTCAGGAAGCCATTATCGGCGTATCCGTTCCCAATCTTACCGGCGGTCTGTCAGCGATGATGCCCAACCATCATGTCACCAAGCCAGTATTGATTGGTGAGATTCAGGAAGATGGACAGTTCGAAGTGGTCTGGGAGACATCGGGTCTGGTGGCCGGTGACGCCTGGTCCGACTTTCTGCCCGGCTCCAAGGATATCATTTCCGACTGGAGAGCCCCTCTCGCCTGCGGTAACTACAACATCAAGACCAGCAAGTGTTCTGGACAGAACTACGAATAACCTGTTCGGTTTGATGTAACACCTCAGGGCTCCAGGGAAGGAGCCCGATAATCCAAGATACCAGGATTGAATACAGGGTACGGCTCAGTCGTACTGCGATATTCGTTTATTTGCAAAAAGGTTTCACAGGGTCTTTCTGAAAGCAAATGAGAAACCAAGATGGAACAACAGTGGCGCATCCTCTATCAGGAACAGTAGTAACAATAAGTGACGCAAGTTACCAAGAACGATTCATTTGATATCGGACGATGACTATCACCAATCAATTAAAAACCCTAATTCTGCTGCTAGTCCTTTTACTGGCGCCTGGTACATCGAGCTTTGCCGATACGTCGGAGCCAAAGTTGGATCAGGCTGTTGAGCTGCTCAAAGGCAAGAAGTTTCCACAGAAGTATCAGGCGATAGAATTACTCGCTGAATCAGCATCCCCTCAGTCACAGAACATTCTTAAAGCCCTGCTGGAGCGTCGACTTTTCAAGTTAAAGAAGACCAAGCAGCTGGTGATTGCCGAGAAGCAGGGTAAAACCTATCTGATTCAACAGGCCATCAGCCTGGAAGAGCTCGGTGAAGTAAAAAAACGGGCCTTAAAAAAGATTTCGGTAAACAACAAAATGCGTAGTCTGATACGCAGCGCACTGGCCAGCTTCGATCTGAAAAATCCTGATCGGGAGAAACGTCTGGCCGCTGTAAAACAGATTCTCGATAAGGCAGACCTGGATAAAGCCACGATCATCCGCCCCATGCTTCCACTGGAGCAGGATGAGGAGATCATTGAAGCAATGTCGATCATCATTGCTTTGTCAGACCTCAGTTCTGATGACCTTCAACTGCGCAATGACGCCGTGACACTGCTGAGCGGCAATATACACCCGTCCGTTCGCAATGCCCTGAATCAGCTTCAACAGCAAACCGATGACAAAGCGCTGGCCCAGAGCATTAAGCAGGCGCTCGACAGCATCGATGCAAAACTGCAGTTCTATGCGGTGATCGAAAACCTCTTTTTCGGTCTCAGTCTCGGCTCGGTACTGGTACTGGCCGCAATCGGTCTGGCGATCACCTTCGGCGTCATGGGTGTGATCAACATGGCTCATGGCGAGTTGATCATGATCGGCGCTTACACCACCTATGTTATTCAATTGTTGATGCCTGAGAGTATCGGTACCGCAACGCTGATCGCCATACCCACAGCGTTTGTTGTCTCTGGATTGGTTGGCATCGCCATTGAAAGAGGTGTGATACGGTTTCTTTACGGACGTTCACTCGAAACGCTACTGGCCACCTTCGGCATCAGCCTGATCCTGCAACAGACAGTGCGCTCAATTTTCTCACCGCTGAACCGTTCGGTGGAGACACCCAGCTGGATGAGTGGCGCCTGGGAGATCAACAGCGCCCTCTCACTGACCCTGAACCGGCTCTACATCATCGTATTCTGTCTGCTGGTGTTTGCGGCACTGTTTTTTGTCTTGAAAAAGACCGCCCTCGGTCTGCAGGTCAGAGCGGTATCACAAAACCGCGCCATGGCCCGCGCAATGGGTGTTCGCTCTGAATGGGTCGATGCCATGACCTTCGGTCTGGGATCCGGGGTGGCCGGCATCGCCGGCGTGGCGTTGAGTCAGTTGACCAACGTTGGACCCAATCTGGGACAGTCCTACATCATCGACAGCTTCATGGTGGTGGTGTTCGGCGGCGTCGGCAATCTGTGGGGCACCCTGGTCAGCGGCATGTCCCTGGGGGTTGCCAACAAATTCCTCGAGCCCTGGTCAGGCGCGGTACTGGCAAAGATTCTGGTACTGGTGTTTATCATTCTGTTCATCCAAAAGAGGCCGAAGGGACTGTTCCCGCAAAAAGGCCGGGCTGCGGAGGGCTAACGCATGAAGATGTTTAACATGCTGAAGGCCGATCGGGGTGGACAGATTTTCCTCGTACTGTTGCTGCTGATCGCGGTAGTTGTTCCACTCCTCAATCAGTTCACCACAGCCGACAATCCACTGCATATCTCCACCTACACGGTGGCTCTGCTGGGCAAGTATCTGGCGTTCGCCCTGCTTGCGGTTGCGGTTGACCTGGTATGGGGCTATCTGGGGATACTCAGCCTTGGTCATGGTGCCTTCTTTGCCCTTGGCGGTTATGCCATGGGTATGTATCTGATGCGTCAGATCGGTGAGCGGGGCGTCT
>JAEPDS010000015.1 GCA_016842065.1 Candidatus Thiodiazotropha sp. 'RUGA' | reverse complement strand
GGGTAATTGAGTATCTCTTTGACGCTGCTCAAAGGTGCAATAAAGCGACTGTCGCCCACATAGAACATCACCCCTTCCCAGTAACTCTGTATCAGCTCCTGTTGGGGCAGTCCTTTCGCATTTTTCCTGCTGCGCTGTTCCAGGTTGGCCAATAGCTGGACAACCCCCTGGGGCGAATCTATAACGCTCTGTTGCATGGCGTCATCAGGCATTGATCAACGCCTTGATCTTGTTGAGAAGTTCCGCTGGAGAGACCGGCTTCACCATGTACTCAGTGGCACCCTGGCGCATTCCCCAGTTGATATCGGTCTGTTGGTCCTTGGTGGTGACCATGATCACAGGAATATTGGCTGTGGAGTCGTCATTCTTTAACTGCCGGGTTGCCTGAAATCCATTCAACACCGGCATCACCACATCCATAAGAATTAGATCAGGCAGCTCCTTTTTCGCCATCTCCACCCCTTCCTGCCCATCGCTGGCGACCAGAATCTGATAACCCTGCTTAGTAAGAATTTTTTTGAAAACAACTACTTCGGTGGGCGAATCATCGACCACAAGAATCCTCCCCTTAGCCTCTCCGCTAACCGGGTGATTGCTCTCTTCTTCTTGCTCGCGACCCTTGCGAAATATATTTTTGATCATCGAATCTCTCTGCCCGTTGATTCTAGTCCTTATCGGCTGACCCCTGAATGTCTTTAAAACAAGCCTACATCCATGCAGATTGCAGCCATCTCAAACCAAATCGCACAACTCAGTATATTAGGACCCGTTAACACTAAGCCGCGGTATTCACATATCGACGTATTGCGCCCAACAGCTCATCCTTGGTGAACGGCTTGGTCAGATACTGCTCCGACCCCACAATCCTGCCCCGCGCACGGTCGAACAGGCCATCCTTACTGGATAGCATGATCACAGGAATATTCTTATATACATCATTGTGTTTAATGAGTGCACAGGTCTGATAGCCATCAAGACGCGGCATCATGATATCGACGAAAATCACATCCGGATGGTGATCGGCGATCATCGCCAATGCCTCAAAACCATCGGTCGCCGTGGATACCTCACAGCCCGCCTTTTTCAATAGACTTTCGGCGGTGCGCCGAATGGTCTTACTATCATCGATGACCATGACTCTGACACCAGAGATGTCCTTTTCAGTTTCATCACCACTCACGTTGAAATCCTCATGTCACGGACATATACATTAGAAACAATCACTCTCCCGGTACGACAGTCGTCAGACCCCAAAGCTGCCACAACTGCATACCGCCCCGGTAGTAGACAATCTTATCCGCTGGATAGCCCACGTTTAACAGACCTTTGATCGCCCGGGGGGACTGACCACACTCAGGGCCATTACACCAGAGAACCAGCTTCTTGGCATTGCTGAAATCCCATTTATCGGTTTTATCGCCATCTCCCAGCAGACCAAGCTCTTCCAGTTTCAGGGAAATTGCACCCACATCGACTCTTGGTCGCGCGCCGAAGAGCAGCAGTGCCTGTTCCATTTCAGCGGTCCCCGGTTTGCTCAATTGGGTAAAAGGGAGATTGATGGAGCCGGGAATCGTGCCACGATTAAACCACTCAGCCGTGCGTGCATCAATCAACAGGCCGGTTTTATCTCTCATCTCTCCTTCCATGAAAGCAAATAGCTCTATCTCACCAATGGTGGCAACCCGTGGGTCGACCTGCATTGGTTGCAAGCAAAACGGCGGGCACTTGCGTGCTGTCTTGGCGTAGTAACCTTTGAGCTGATACTCGGGATCCTGTATCCGCTGAACCCGAATGGATCGACCTTCATGCATAACAAAAGTGTATGGTTTCTCAGACGACAGCTTGACTGAAAGCTCATCTCCCTGTTTGGCTTCAGCCGTCTCATCGGCAACGGCCACCAGCGGCGATAGCATCAGTAGGATTTGACATATCAGGTTAACACAGCGATTCATCACGTTACCTTCAGGCTAAAAATTGATCGGACGTTGGGGACATGTAGTGGTTCTTGTAAAGTTTTCCGAGCCGATTGCATACCTATTGATTTAAAAATCGATTCATAATTTTCTGTCTGATCTCATCGATCGAGGCACCATCCTTATACTCCTCATAGACCTCTTCCCTGGCCCGCCTGGGGAGTTTTTTGTAGAAGGTGTAGCTACCCAGATAACGCGATTTCAAATCCTCTTCGAATGCAACTTGAGCGGCACCCTGGTCCGTTAAACCGTCCTGGTTTGCATCCGCCTCTCCCTGTGTCGGTAATTTGGAATCAATCTTAGTGGCCTCTGCAGATATCTCCGACAGATAATCGTCGTCCTGTGCGACCGCAGGTTGTGCCAGCAGACCGAGCATAGACAGAAAAATCGCCGGATATCTCAAGCTTACGCAGTTCATTTTTCCGAAACCGGTGGTTTGTGCCGCCATGGCAACACACCTCTCTAATAATCAGCAATGATTGACAACACTGCGCAAGTTTTAATTTATCTTATGTGCAGTGGCTCTCCTCCCTTTCGGTCAAATCCGTAACCCTTTGCAGCGTTCGATACTGTCGACCATTCCCACGGTCCGTGCTGATCGGCTTCAACTGCGGCCTGCATTGCTGCATTGCCCCCCCAGCCAATCGGAACGAGCTGTTAACCCGGACTTAAAACTACACCGCCTCAGGCTCTCATCCTGAAATCATCAAAACAGTATGGAACACTACGCTAAATTTACCCCACAAAATAGCAAGACAACCTGCCCGCATCAAGAATATACTTCCCAATTCATGAACTTAGAGGGCGAATTTAGCTGTTCCTCACAACATGTAAGTCCTTCTAGCGGCAAACCATTGAAAAACTTAAGGAGCTTGATTAACAATCCCCCCCAGCAAATAATGCGAGATAGACTTTTGCAGCGGACCAATAGACTCAAATGACGATACAGCTTGGCGTGGTGATGGACCCCATAGAGACCATCAAAATATATAAAGACAGCACCTTCGCCATGTTGCTGGCAGCTCAACGTCGCGGCTGGCAGATCCACTATCTGCAACAGCAGGATCTGTCGCTTCAGGATGGGCTCTGTTGGGCTGAGCCCCGACATCTGCAAGTAACTGACAATGCTGAAAACTGGTTTGAATATGGCCAGCGTCAGCGGTTACCCCTGCATCAGCTGGATGTGGTACTGATGCGCAAGGACCCCCCTTTCGACATGGAGTACATCTATACCACCTATCTGTTGGAGCAGGCCGAGTCGCAAGGCTGCCTGGTGGTCAACCGGCCAAGCAGCCTGCGGGATGCCAATGAGAAGCTGTTTACCGCCTATTTCCCGGAATGCACACCGGCTACGCTGGTCAGTCGCAATGAGGCGGAGATCAGGGAGTTTCATCGCCAGCACAGGGACATCATCATGAAACCGCTGGGTGGCATGGGTGGTGCCTCCATCTTTCGCATCACCGAGCAGGATGCCAATCTCGGGGTGATTATCGAAACATTGACCCAGCACGGCAGCCAATTCGCCATGGCGCAACGCTTTATTCCCGAGATCAGCAAAGGGGATAAGCGTATCCTGATGGTCGATGGCGAACCGGTTCCCTATGCATTGGCCAGAATTCCAGCCGCTGGCGAGACCCGGGGTAATCTGGCCGCCGGCGGCCGGGGTGAAGGGGTGCCCCTGTCGGAACGGGACTTCTGGATTGCGCGCCAGGTCGCCCCACAACTCAAACAACGGGGCATTCTGTTCGCCGGACTGGATGTGATCGGGGACTACCTGACGGAAATCAATGTCACCAGTCCCACCTGTATTCGGGAACTGGATAAGCTTTACGATCTGGATATCGCCTCAGATCTGATGGATGCGATTGCGGCTAAACTGAATCAATGATCTCCACCCATAATCAAAATGACATTCTGGGCATCGGTCTGTTTGTCGCCACGGCGCTGCACGCCTTTGTCATTCTCGGCATCACCTTCAAACCGTTTGACCCGAGCAAACCAGAATACCAACAGCAGAGTCTTGAGGTCATGGTGGTCCGGCAACCGAAGCGGCAGCCGGAAGAGGATGAGCAGGCCGACTACCTGGCACAGGTTGCGCAGAGCGGCGGCGGAGAAAAAAGGCTGCAGGAGAAACCGCAAACAGCTGAACCCCCGGCACCCCCCCAGGCCGCTCAGACACCCCCCGCATTGCAACAACCAGTGAGCCAGACCCAGCCACTGACAACCAAACAATCCGAACAGCAGGCACCCGTCGACAGCCGCATCGTGGAGCGACAACCCATGCCCACGGCCAGCCAACTGTTAAACAGCAAGAACATGGAGATCGCCAGACTTACGGCTGAGCTGGAGAGAAAGTCTGAGGCCTACGCCAAACTCCCCAAGCGCAAGGCGATCAGCGCCAGTACTAAAGAGTATAAATACGCCTCTTATCTGGATGCCTGGCGACGCAAGGTTGAACGGATCGGCAACCTCAACTACCCGGATCAGGCGAAGCGGGACCGCTTATACGGCAATCTGGTGCTGCATGTTGCCGTCAAAGCGGATGGCAGCGTTGATCAAATCCGGGTACTGCACTCATCGGGGCATAAGATCCTGGATGATTCGGCCATACGCATCGTCCGTCTGGCTGCACCGTTTTCACCCTTTCCCAATGAGATCCGCAAAGAGACTGACATCCTGGACATCACCCGGACCTGGCAATTTCTTCGCAGTGGCAAACTCAACGCAGAATAACAGTTGCAGCCGCAAGCCTGCGATTGGATACTAGTGGTCCTGAAAAAGCGCCAATCCAGGCGCGAGGAGATAAGTTTGGTTGTTCCAGATGAACGGCACGCAACACCGTATGGCGCTTATTCGGACGCCTCTCCCGGGATTGATGAAACCCTGGGCAGTGGGGGTGTTTTAACCACCAGCGGCGTTGCCTCACGCTCATGCAGTTCCAAAGCAATCCATCTCTTTCACCTGGCAGGTGGAAAGCCCCGCCCTGGCCGGTGTGATTGGATTCGTGCTAACAGGCCCTACCATGTCTCCTGATACCGACCTGACCAACCACTTTCTCATCGCCATGCCGCAGCTTGAGGATCCGAATTTTTTCCATACAGTGACCTACATCTGCGAGCACTCCGACGATGGCGCCATGGGGATTGTCATCAATCGCCCCATGGAGCTTCATCTGGCGGATATATTTGAACAGCTGAAGATTCCCATCGCCAGCGAAAAAGTCTCTGAACAACCCGTCTATATCGGTGGTCCGGTACAGAGTGATCGCGGCTTCGTTCTGCACGACAGCAATTCAGAGTGGGCCTCCACCCTGAGAGTCACTCCACAGATCAGTGTCACCACATCCTTGGATATCCTGGAGGCCATCGCCGCCGGCAAGGGTCCGGAACAGAATCTGGTGGCACTCGGATATGCCAGCTGGGGAGCAGGCCAATTGGAGAGTGAACTGGCACAGAATGCCTGGCTGAGCGGCCCTGCCGAAAGCGATATCATATTCAATCGAGCCAGCAAGGAGCGTTGGCAGGCGGCAGCCGACCTGCTTGGTGTAGACTTGAACCTGCTGAGCAGCGATGCCGGACACGCGTGACTCGGAGAGCGCCTCAGGTACCCTGCTGGGCTTCGATTTCGGTACCCGTAAAATCGGTGTAGCGGTAGGCCAGACCCTGACAGGCACGGCAACGCCGCTTGAAACTCTGGAGTTGGTCAATCACAAACCTGATTGGGTACGAATTGAACAGTTAATCAATGAGTGGCAGCCTCAGGCTCTGGTGGTTGGCCTGCCACTCGATGTGGATGATAGTGAAACCGATGCCACGCAACCCGCATTGCGGTTTTCACGACAGCTCGAAGGTCGTTTCCACCTGACCGTTTATCTGGCAGATGAACGTTTCACTTCCTTCGAGGCCAGGGACAGGTTGGGACACCGGGCCAAGCGGCTCGAGGATTATGATGCCGTAGCGGCAAAACTGATATTGGAAACCTGGTTCAATGAGCGATAACACAACCTTCATGCAAGCCGATGGCGTGGAATCACTGATCGACGTCATGGCTGGCAAAATCTGGACGCTGATCAACGATAAAGAGATTACCGAACCGCTGATGGTCGGTATACGAACCGGCGGGGTCTGGTTGGCGGAACGGCTTCATCAGGAGTTGGGGTTGCGCGATCCCCTGGGCACCCTCGATATCTCATTTTATCGGGACGACTTTACCCGTATTGGTATGAATCCGGAGGTTCATCCATCGGATCTGCCCATTCCGGTGGATGACCGGCACATCATACTGGTCGACGATGTACTGCACACCGGCCGCACCATCAGAGCCGCACTGAATGAGATCTTCGACTACGGTCGACCCGCCTCGATCACCCTCGCCACCCTGGTCGACCGGAGTGGCCGGGAGCTGCCGATCCAGCCGGATGTGACCGGACTACACCCCAGTCTGGATCCGGATCAGCACATCACCCTGATCGGCCCCGAGCCGTTGGGCCTGATTCTCGGCGCAAAAACCAATCGCACCTCCCGAGGCGATGAGCAGGACAAGGACGCATGAGTCTGAGCAACAAAGCACTACAACTCGACGATGAGCAGCGACTGCTCCATTTCCTCACGATCGATGGGCTCGACCGGTCGATCCTGACTGAAATACTGGATACCGCAGAGGGATTTACCGGTGTCTCCGAGCGAACCATAAAAAAGGTGCCGCTCTGTCGAGGCAAGGTGGTTGCCAACCTGTTTTTCGAAAACAGCACCCGCACCCGCACCACCTTCGAGCTGGCGGCAAAAAGACTCTCCGCCGACGTGCTCAATCTCAATATCAGCGCCTCGGCCACCTCCAAAGGGGAGACCCTGCTGGATACCCTGCGCAATCTGGAAGCGATGCATGTGGATATGTTCATTGCCCGCCACGCGACCAGTGGTGCAGCCCACTTCATCGCCCAGCACGCCGACCGTGGTGTGGGGGTGATCAACGCGGGGGACGGGCGCCACGCCCATCCTACCCAGGCGATGCTGGATATGTTCACCATCCGTCGCCACAAAGGGGAGTTCGTCGGGCTTCGGGTCGCCATCGTGGGGGATATCCTTCACTCCCGGGTGGCCCGCTCCCAGATCCTGGCACTGAATACCCTGGGTGTATCCGAAGTCCGGGTGGTGGCACCGCAAACCCTGCTGCCCTCCGATGCCCGCAGCCTGGGAGTGCATGTCTACCACGATTTCGACGAAGGCATCAGAGATGTGGACGTGATCATCATGCTGCGGCTGCAAAAAGAGCGAATGCGTGGTGCCATGCTCCCCTCGGAACATGAGTATTTCAGTCTCTACGGCCTCACCGAAAGGCGCCTGGCGCTGGCCAAACCCGATGCCATCGTGATGCACCCAGGCCCGATCAACCGGGGTGTTGAAATGGACTCAAAGGTAGCCGACGGTTCGAAGTCGGTTATCCTGCAGCAGGTCAGTTACGGCATTGCGATCCGTATGGCGATCATCTCCATGGTGATCGGTACGCAAAACCAGCGTACCCAGGAGGTGGCAGTATGAAAAAGAAGAAAAAAGATATCACGATACGCAATGGCCGGGTGGTGGATCCCGGCAACGGCATTGACGAGGTTACCGATCTGCATATCTCGGGCGGTAAGGTGCTCGCCCTGGGCCAGACACCGGAGAACTTCGAGCCACAGCTCGAGATCGATGCCACGGATCAGATTGTCTGCCCCGGCCTGATCGACCTGACGGTCAATCTGCGCGAGCCAGGCAATGAACACAAAGCCACCATCGCCAGTGAAACCGCCTGCGCCGCCCGCAACGGTATCACCACCCTTTGCTGCACACCCGATACCCTGCCGGTTATCGACACACCGGCCGTCGTTGGGCAAATACGACACAAGGCACGCAAAGCCGGCTACTGTAGACTGCTGCCCCAGGGAGCACTGACAAAGAATCTCGACGGCTCCCATTTGAGTGAAATGGCCGCCCTGAAAGCCGCCGGATGCATTGCGGTTACAAACTGTTATACCCCACTGGCGAATACCCTGGTTCAACGGCGCGCCATGGAGTATGCCTCCACCTTCAACCTGTTGACCATCATCCGCCCGGAGGATCAGCACCTGTGCAACAACGGTTGCGCTCACGAAGGCAAGGTCGCAGACCGGCTTGGTCTGCCGGGGATACCGGAAGCGGCTGAAACGGTTGCCGTCGCACGGGACCTGGCATTGGCCGAAACCACCGGTGCGGTGATCCATTTTCATGCCCTCTCCAGTGCCAGCGCGGCGCGTACCATGGCCTGGGCAAAACGGGAAGGTCGCAAAGTCAGCGCCGATGTGGCGATCCACCAGCTGCATCTGACTGAACTCGACCTGGAGGGTTTTGACAGCAATCGTCATGTCAGACCACCACTGCGTACCGACAGCGACCGGGACGGTCTGCGCAAAGCCGTGGCGGAGAATGTCATCCAGGCGATCTGTTCCGACCATCAGCCCCATGAAGCCGATGCCAAATCCTCCCCGTTTCCCGATACCGAGCCAGGAATCTCCGGACTGGATACCCTGCTTCCCCTGACCCTGAAACTGGTTGAACAGGGTGTCATGGATCTAAGCAGTGCGATTGCCCGCCTCACCTGTGGCCCTGCCGATATACTCGGACTGCCGCTGGGCCGCCTGACCCCGGGGTATGCTGCCGATATCTGCATCTATGATCCCAACAGACAGTGGCATGTATCCGCTGAACAGATCCATAGTGCGGGCAAAAACACGCCGTTCACCGACTGGGAAATGCCCGGCCGGGTCACCCATACATTGTTGAAAGGCCGACTGGTCTTTCATGAAGAGAGACTATGACCAAACCACATCATAATTCGGTATTTCTTGAAGAGGCTGAGATCATCAGCCATCAGGCCTACGATGGGGAACAGTTCATCATGCGCCTGCTCTCCCCGCACTGCGCCGCCAAAGCCAAGCCAGGCAGTTTTGTCCATTTGACCTGCGACCCACAACTGCCGATGAGGCGACCGATTTCAATCATGCGCAGTTCATACAATGAGGGCTGGATCGACCTGCTCTATAAAAGAGTAGGTAGAGGCACCACGCTGCTGGCACAGCGCCAGCCCGGAGAGAAGATCAGTATACTTGGCCCGATCGGCACCCCATTCAAAGCGACACCCGGACACAGCCGCCCGTTGCTGATCGGTGGTGGCGTGGGGATGCCGCCGATGATTTTCCTTGCTGAAAGCCTGCGACAGGAGAGCGACAAACAGCCATTTGTCATACTTGGTTCCGAAGTCCCGTTCCCGTTCAAGCCGACCCCATCGAAGATCATGATACCCGGTATCCCTGAAGGGGTAATCGCCAGCATGCCGCTGCTGGATGACTGGGGTATCGGTAACCGGCTGGCGAGTCTGCAGGAGTTCAGCGGTTGCTACCAGGGCTATGTCACCGAACTGGCTCATTTATGGTTCAGAAACCTCGACAGGCAGACCCGCTCTGAAGTCGAGGTCTTTGCCTGTGGCCCTCACCCGATGCTGGAGGCCGTCGCCGCCATGGCCAAGGAGTGGCAGGTACCCTGCCAGGTCTCCCTGGAGGAGTTCATGGCTTGCGGTATTGGCGGTTGTGCCGGTTGTGTGGTGGAAGTACAGACTGCGGATGGACCGGCGATGAAGCGAGTCTGTGTCGATGGACCGGTTTTTGAAGCGACGAGCGTATTCAACTGAAGAGATCAACAGGATGGCGCCGCTGGAAACTGAAGCCGGGGGAAGTCTCCCCCGGCGGTCAGCTGAAAGGATTTAATCAGAAGCGGTGCAGATAGCCGACGTTGATTGAATCGATCTTGTAATCCACATTGTGCAGATCCCCGTCGGCATAGCGCATCGCCTCCAAGGTGATCGCATTGCGTTCATTGCCATACAGTTCCAGCCCAAGACCAAAGGCCGGTGCGATATCGTCATCGCCCTTGAATCTTGGTACATCACCGGCGAAATAGGTAAGGCCCACCAACGCATAGGCGCGGGCGCGATCATCGAACAGATAGAGATTGCCTCTGGCGAACAGACTGCCCATGTAGTCGATCTGATAGGTGGTATCGTTCACGGTATCGCCACTGAAGATGCCGAAATGGCCCTCAACCGCGAAATATTTGAAAAACTCGCGACCACCTCTGGCGATCAGGCCGGTGCCCCGGAAGTCGGTATTGGAGTCATCCTCCTTATACTGAGGGGAAGCGACTATCACCCCAAAGTAGTTGTTTCCCTCGATACCTGAGCCATCAGCAAATATTTCCGCCTGTGCGATAGCGGACGAGATCAGCAAGCCAATGGCAACAATAAAACTGGTAACTCTCATTAACTTTTCTCCGTAAGTCACATAGATACTTATTTTTTCCAACTATAGTCTAGCTGTTCGGCATCACAAGCGCCATGCGCTTTAAACTGCGAAATCGGTCTGATTAACAGCCCACAACAGGAAATAAACTCTGATTAGCCGAATATTGACCGGATTTCATATCCGCCAACCTTTTTTGCGCGCTTTATTGCTCCATATCCAGACATAGGCAGCGCCGCTGATCAGGGTGGTCAGACCGGTTCCCCAGATCAACCAATCGATGAGCGGGTCCGGCAGTGGAAACGGCCCGGCATCGGTAACCACCAGCAACACCAGCATGATCTGCAGCAGAGTATTCAGTTTGCTGATCAGACTCGGATCCGCATCCACCACTTCCACGCTGAAGTTATAGTAGAGTGCGCCACCGACAATCGTCAGATCACGAAAGATCACCAGCAGTACCAACCAGATCGGGATCAGTCCCTGCCCGCCAAGTACCAGGAATGAGCTCATCAGTAGTGCTTTATCGGCAAGCGGGTCCAATAATCCACCCAAATAGCTCTGCCAGCCGAAACGTTTTGCCAGATAGCCATCCAGACCATCGGAAAAACCGGCGACTGCAAACAGGATCAGGGCATGGGAAAACTGCTGCTCCAGCAGCAGCCAGACAATCGGCAAGGTCAGCAGGATTCGCAGGATACTGATCAGATTGGGTATATCTCGAAGCTGCATGGTGATAGATTCGGTGGTTAACGCAGCCGGTAATCCAGCCCCTCACCATCCAGAGACTCTTCACTGATCTCAGGCTGATCCGGGTCCGGACTGACCTGCATGACCATCGGCTCGAGCACTGAACCCAACTGAATTCCCCTGACCAGGGCATCGCGTCCCCCATGCACCCTGAGCAGAAAACTCACCTGCTCCGGATCCGCCGCCAACAGATCAACGTTGTCGATCATCGCCAATGAACGCAGATAGTCCTGAACCAGGGCATAATCGGCCAGCTGGGTGAGACCATGGACTCTCAGCCTGAGACTGGCGATTCCCTGACTCACCTGTTGCGGTGCAAATCTGAGGGCCAGGGCATCAACCGCCTGCTCCATCCCCTCTTTCGCCACGGCGGCTCTGGTTTCGGCATAGCTCTGCCAGCGGTTGATCTTATCCGGCAGATAGAGAATCCACTCCCCCCGCCAACTACCCTGACCACGGTAGGAGAGTCGGCCGACCAGAATCACATCCGGCAGATAGCGATCGGAGGCACGGCGGATATTCTCTTCAAAACCACCCCATAGATCGCTCACCTGAACCGCCCTTTGATCTTCGATATCCATCAGTGGCCAGACCAGGGGCAAGCCCCGGGCATCGGCGGTCTGAGTAAGCTGCTGCTTCAAGGAGGTCGCTCTGTCGGGGGAGATCAGTGATCTTCGTGTTCCCTCTTCCTGCCCCAGCCAGAGCAGCATCGAAGGACGGGTCTCACCCCACACGGGAACACCGCTCTCGCGCAACAGACGGTTGACCGCACGGGCATCGAATCTCGCCCAGAGAAGTCGATCCGGTGACGCTTCATCGACCTCTTCAGGTGGGTTGGGCAGTGGTTTGTAACGGTACTGCTGAACCAGTCTGGAGCCCCGGTTGAGCAGTTGCTCGACCTGTGGATCATCAAGCAGGCCGCTATCACCACTGACTTTCACCAGCACCCCGGCAAACGCCTCCCTGATGCCTTTCGAGCGAGCCTCACCGCCCTGTCCGATGACTGCCACTTCAGCCTCATAGAGATTGGTTACGGCCTCCGCATGGACAACAGAGTAACTCCCCAGCAGCAGGGCCAGGAACAACCAGTTACAGATACGCGGTAGAGGAAATCGACTCATTTCAAATCACACATTCCCTGGTTTTTACAAACAGGATCAACCCTTAACAACCCGGCATATTAACGCGCCTGGAAAAAAGATGAAAATTCAGCCATCACAAAGCTGGCGGGCGTGCCGCAAACAAGGTAACGATGCGCCGCATCCACTCGGCACACCCCACAAGGAATGGCGCGCCATTTCCGAGCAGTACGCCGCCGACTTGGCCATTTGGATGGGCGCCCACAGGGTGAGCCGTGTCTCGACTCCCTGGATGGGTAATTATCGTCTTGAAGGAGTACTAGCGAATGATCTTCTGATAGAATCCCGATCTGAATTTTTTTGACAATCGGGAGTATCGTCTCGTGGCCCAAGAGTCCAAGCCAAGCCAGCCAACTTCACTCAGTTACCGGGATGCCGGTGTGGACATCGATGCCGGGAATGAACTGGTCGAACGCATCAAACCCATTGTCAAACAGACCTTCCGTCCTGGCGTACTCAGTGGACTGGGGGGATTCGGAGCACTGTTTGAACTGCCGCTGGAGAAATACCGGGAACCGGTACTGGTATCGGGTACTGACGGGGTCGGTACCAAATTAAAACTTGCTCTGGAGTTGAACAAACATGACACCATCGGCATCGATCTGGTGGCGATGTGTGTCAATGATATTGTGGTCGCCGGTGCCGAACCGCTGTTTTTCCTCGACTATTACGCAACCGGGAAACTCGAGATCGAGGTTGCCACCGATGTGGTCAAGGGAATTGCCCGGGGCTGCGAACTGGCCGGTGCAGCCCTGACTGGGGGTGAAACCGCAGAGATGCCGGGCATCTATGGCAGTGGCGACTACGACCTGGCCGGCTTCTGCGTGGGTATTGCGGAGAAGAGCCAGCTGATCGTACCGGACAGGGTCAAAGCAGGGGATGTGCTGATCGGCCTTGCCTCATCCGGTCCCCACTCCAATGGTTACTCGCTGATCCGTAAGATACTTGAGGTCAGTGAGGCGAGCCTGGACCAGCCCCTGGCTGCAACCACCCTGGGTGAGGCGTTGCTGGAGCCCACCAGAATCTATGTCAAATCCCTGCTGGCGCTGATGCAAAAGGTAGAGATTCATGCCCTGGCCCATATTACCGGCGGCGGCCTGCCTGAGAACCTGCCCCGGGTACTCCCGGCCGATTGCTGTGCCGTCATCGACAGCGGCAGTTGGACCCTGCCCCCTGTCTTCGAATGGCTGCGGCAGCAGGGCAACCTGGCCTCCGATGAGATGCTCAGAACCTTCAACAGCGGCGTCGGGATGGTGGTCTGTGTCTCGGCAGATGATGCGGAAGCCACGCTGGCGCTTCTCAATGAACAGGGAGAAAACGCCTGGAAACTGGGTAGCATCGAGCCCGCTGACAGCCAGCGGCAGGGTGTGGTGATCAGCGGACCACTCGCATGACCAGCACTCAGCACCCGAAGGTTGTGGTGCTGATCTCCGGCAATGGCTCCAATCTGCAGGCGATCATCGATGCCAGCCAGCACGACCTGCCAATCGAGATTGCAGCGGTTATCAGCAACCGTCCCGAGGTGTACGGTCTGCAGCGGGCCTCATCAGCAGCCATCGAAACCGCCGTGCTCGACCATCAGGCCTTTGCCGACCGGGCAAGCTATGACCAGGCCCTGATCGAACTGATCGACAGATACCAACCGGAGCTGGTGGTTCTCGCCGGATTCATGCGCATCCTGACAACCCCCTTCGTGCGCCACTATGCCGGGCGGCTGTTGAACGTCCACCCTTCCCTGCTGCCCAAATACACGGGCCTGCATACCCATAAGCGGGCACTCGAGGCAGGCGAGCAACTGCATGGGGTGAGTGTACACTTTGTCACAGAAGAGCTGGATGGGGGACCACTGATTGCCCAGGCCCAGGTAGCCGTGCTACCGGAGGATAATCCGCAGAGCCTGGCTGCACGGGTGCTGGAAAAGGAGCATCAGCTCTATCCACTGGTTGTGGGTTGGTACGCACAAAAGCGACTGCAACTCGACGAGACCGGAGAGGTCATTCTGGATAATGAGAAACTTCTTCAACCTGTGGTCTACGCACCGCAGGACACGATCCGCTAAACCCACCATGGCCCGGCATGCCACCTTGCGAGTTGGGCTGCTGGGGGCGTTTCTGGCCTGTTTCATCTCTCTGAACGCCGCTGCCGATGCGCTTTTGAAGCCGTTTTCCGCAGAATTCACCGTACACAGAAACATCCTGCCTCTTGGGCGACTAACCTTAAGCCTGGAATTGAAACCGGACGGCTCCTATATCTACACCGCTCACAGCCAACCCAGCCTGTTGGCGAATCTTTTCAGCCGCAACGAAGTGATCGAAGAGAGCCAGGGGCGCTACCTGGAGGGGAGAGTCGTTCCCCACCGCTACACCTATCGGGACAAGGATCAGCCGTCAGAAAACAGTGAGGTCAGTTTCGATTGGCAATCCACGCATGCCGCCACAACCAGTCAGGGTGTCACCTGGTCCCAGCCGATCGGGCATGCCACACAGGATAAACTCAGCCAGCAGCTACAGGTCAGGCTGCATCTGGCTCAGGGCAATCAGCAGGTCAGCTATCAGGTAGCGGATGGGGGAAAAGTAAAAACCTATCATTTCCAGGTCGTTGGAGAAGAGACAGTGGCATCGTCCAACGACAGCTTCCGCTGCCTGCGGGTAGAACGCAGTAAAGGAGATGGGGCATCGGACTATACCATCTGGTTCGCCAGGGAGCTGGGTTACCTGCCGATAAAGATCGAGCGTACCCAGAGCGGTAAGCTCTACCGAATGGTGTTGGACGAGCTGCATATCCCTGAGGAATCTCTGGCTGCTGAAACCAGCTTCTGATCCTGGGGCCTGTTAACACGAATCCAATATGCCCTGCTACTCCTGCAGCAGCAGGTTCATGACATTCTTGAACAGCCCTCCCGGGGCAATGGTGATCGAGGCATTGTCATGATTCAGCTCCTGCAGATTGTACTGGGTCACTTCGACTCCCGCCTCACGATACATCTCTGCGGATAATTTGAGGTCATCCTCCCAGCGCGATAGAAAGTCCTCACTGGGCGTAACATAGACAATCCGGCCCACCTCTTCCTGGATCAGTTTGGAGGCGCATCTTGGACAGGGAGGATGGGTGACGTAGACAGTGCAGCCATTCAGCCCCCTTTTGGCGAAGATCATCGCATTCTCTTCCGCATGGATGGTCAGATTGAGCTTGCAGTCACGATTCGACAGTCGTTCCTGCTTATCCTCCACCCCGGCCGCAAAACCGTTGTAGCCCAGCGAGATGATGCGGTTGCCATCGGTAATCACTGCACCGACCTGGGAGGAGGGATCCTTGCTCCAGGCGGAGATATAGGCGGCCAGCCCCAGAAACCGGGTATCCCACTTCGTCATCCGAAACAGCACCTGCTCAGGCGAAACCGATCAACCCTGCCGGGGCTAGAGCTTAGTCGAGCCAGACAGAGGGAACCGGTGCTCGTGGTTCCTGAGATGGGAATGGTGACTGCGGCGGGCAAAGATCCAGCCCTAAGACCTTTGTTTATGGGAGGGATTACCCCTGTATCAGCATCACGACCCGTTATACGTCGTTCATCTGGAACAACCAAACCACTCTCCTCACGCCACCTCTGGCGCACTTTTCAAGGACAACAGGGGTGACTGCGGGGTACTCTTATCCAGGCCCTAGCTCTCACCGGTGGGAGCCGCTTTTGCCGCCGCCTCTTCCATCATGCTTTTCAACTCACCGCTCTGGTGCATCTCCAGGGTGATATCACAGCCACCGATCAACTCACCATCGATATAGATTTGCGGAAAAGTCGGCCAATCGGCAAATCGAGGGAGATTCTCAAAAATTTCCGGATCGGCCAGCACGTTCACATAGGCGAAGGGAACACCGCAATCCTGGAGTGCGGCAGCCGCCCGGGAGGAGAAGCCGCACATGGGAAACTGGGGCGTGCCTTTCATGTAGATCACGATCGGATTACTCTCGACCTGCTCTTTGATTCGATCCAATACTTCCATCGTTTACACCTCGAATAGTCGTTTATCGTGCTTATTTGGTGTCCTTCCTGGCATTTTCAAGCACGGTTCCAATAGGGAAATTCTAACGCTTTGGCAGTTAAGAAAAAACCTCGAATCGAGAATGCTTACTCAGTACCAATTCCATCGCCATTTATAAAACCATAGTACTGTCATGGTAAAGTGTCATCCCGGAGGATGGCTATTTACGTCGATGACTCAATGTGAGGTCGATTCCGGCCATCAAAATATGGGCAATACCTTTAATATTTCAATAGTTTTCTGATCCTAATTGATTTGACAAAGTTGCACCCCGGAAGTTAAAAACAGAACGATTAAACGGATCATTTTTATTCATTACCGCTAACCCAGCCAATTGGATCAATCGAACAGAGCCACGTGACCAAGGACCGCAATCCAGAAATCAAACGCCGTATCTCCCTGCTGGAGAGCCATGTGGGCTTCAAGTTGGAGACCATCCTCAAGCACGCGCTCAAAACCAGGGATAGCTATACCCTCGAGCATTCCGAGCGGGTGGTCTTGCTGGCCGAGCAGATTGGCCACCATATGGGTCTCGATGAACAGCAGATGGATATCCTCTCTTTGGCCGCCGGATTTCACGATATCGGCAAGATTGGCATTGCGGATGATATTCTATTGAAGCCAGGGAAGCTCTCAGGGGATGAGTACAATGATATCAAGCAGCACCCCAAGATAGGCGCGAACATGCTCAGGAGCCTGGGCAATCCGGTGCTGGATGAGGTAGCCCTGTGTGTGCTGCACCACCATGAACAATGGAACGGCAACGGCTACCCGGATGGATTGCAGGGTGAAGAGATCCCGACGATCTGCCGAATCATTGCGGTTGTCGACGCTTACGATGCCATGACCACAACCCGCAGTTACCGAAGTGAGATCGAGATTCGCAAGGCACTTGAGATTATCAAGCAGGAGAGCGGCAAACAGTTCTGCCCTGAGGCCGTGCAGGCACTTCTGGAACTCTGTTCCAAGCAACGTCTGAACAGCAAGATCTGCTCTTAACCCGAGAACCGTTCAAGCCAGGGCCAGGTGCCTTTGCAACCAGAACTCGAATAACGCAATGTGCCAAAGTTTGCTGCCTCGAATCCGGGTGTGATGCATCTCGGGAGCCGCCAACAGCATGTCGATATAGGATTGGCGAAACACGCCTCTCTCCCGGGCCGCCTGGCTGCTCAGAATATCCTGCATAAACTCAAGAAATTCCCCCCGTACATATTTCAGGGCCGGCATTGGAAAGTAGCCTTTGGGCCGATCGATGACCGCATCGGGCACGATCCCTCTGGCCATCGCTTTCAACGGGTACTTGCCCCCGTCCCGCAACTTCAACTCCGGTGGGCAACGGGCGGCCAATTCAACCAGATGGTGATCGAGAAACGGAACCCGGGCCTCCAATCCCCAGGCCATGGTCATATTATCGACCCGCTTCACCGGGTCATCGACAATCAGCATGGTCTGATCCAGATAGAGAACCGCATCGATCAGGGAGTCAGCGTCGCTCTCCTGCAGTCTGTTGGCAATCAGTTCACGGGTATGGTCACCGGCGCCATAGCGATCCGTAACCATTCGCAGATACTCGTCATGATCCCGATCGAAATAGTGTTTGGCAAAACGGTCGACGGCCTCTCCCTGCTTCTCCTGCATGATCCTGGAGTACCAGAAGTAGCCACCAAACACCTCATCGGCACCCTGCCCCGACTGCACCACCTTGATCTGCTGCGCCACCTGTTCGCCGAGCAGAAAGAAAGCGACCGCATCCTGCCCGAACATCGGTTCCGACATCTGATCCACCGCCTCCGGCATACGTTTCAGCACCTCCCCATTGGGCACCAGAAACTTGTGGTGCTGGGTCTGATAGCGCTCGGCTACCGGATCGGAATATTCGAACTCATTGCCCTTCTCTTCCGGCTGATCCTCAAAGCCAACCGAAAAGGTCCGCAGGTCTTTGACCCCGGCTTCGGCCAGCAGAGCCACCAGCAGACTGGAATCGAGGCCTCCGGAGAGCAGTACACCGACCGGTACGTCGGCAATCTCGTTGCGTTTACGAACCGCCTCCCTCAATTCATCGTGAATCGCATCCAGCCAATCCTGATCTGACATCGGACGATCTGTGCGGGTTGCACTGTAACGCCAGTAACGACTCAGTCGCTGGGTGCCGTTGGCCTCAATGGTCATGGTATGACCGGGTGGCAGTTTGCGTATGCCCTTGAAAATGGTGTGTGGTGCAGGCACCACCCCATGCAGTGTGAATTGATAGTGCAGTGCAAGCGGATCCAGTGTGGTATCCACCCCGCCTGCCGCAAGCAGCGCCTGGGTGTTGGAGGCAAAACGCAGCACTTTGCCATTCTCAGCGTAATAGAGCGGCTTGATACCGAATCTGTCCCTGGCCATGAACAGGCTTTGATTTTGCGCATCCCAGACAGCAAAGGCGAACATACCTGACAGGTGCTCGACACAATCCACCCCCCAGGCATGGTAGGCCTTGAGAATGACCTCGGTATCCCCATTGGAGAAGAAGCTGTAACCAAGCCCCTTCAGGGTTTCACGCAGCTCTTTGTAGTTGTAGATGGTGCCGTTAAAGACCAGCGCAAGGTTCAACTGCTGATCCACCATCGGCTGATTGGCATGCACCGACAGGTCGATGATCGCCAGGCGACGATGCCCCAACGCCAACGGCCCATCGCTGTAGCTGCCGCCGTGATCCGGTCCACGCCGCCGAATCTGATGATTCATCCGATCGATCGTCGCCAACTCAGCATGGCCACCATCAAAACGCAGTTCACCGCAAAATCCACACATAAATCTATCCAGTTATCCGTTTGCTGACAAAGCCTTGAGGAGTTTCATATCAACCCGGCGACCATAGTCCTTCCGGCAGATGACTTCAAGAATGAGTTCGAACCTGTCGGCTTGCAACCTGGCGGATGCCCCCGATTTGTTAACGAATGCCTCACTTGGTTTTCAAGCTGGGTTATCATCCCCGCTGACAAGATCAAAAAAGGACAGGATAATGTCACGGATGACAGACCCCTCTCACACTACACCTGAACTGAGCCGCGCCAGAGCCATTCTTCAGAACAGCTTTGGCTATCACCAGTTCCGCGCCCCCCAGGAACAGATTATCGAACAGCTGCTGAACGGCGGCGATGCCCTGGTGATCATGCCCACCGGCGGCGGTAAATCCCTCTGTTACCAGATTCCATCGATGCTCCGCTCCGGGGTCGGTATCGTCGTATCCCCCCTGATTGCCTTGATGAAAGATCAGGTCGACAGCCTCAACCAACTGGGCATCAGCGCCGCCTACCTGAACTCGACCCTGGCCCCGGATCAGGTCCGTCAGATCGAGGCTCAACTGTTGGCCGGCGAACTGGATATGCTCTATGTCGCACCGGAAAGGCTGCTCACACCGCGCACCCTCGAACTGCTGCAACAGACCCGGCTGGCCCTGTTTGCCATCGATGAGGCCCACTGTGTTTCCCAATGGGGTCACGACTTCCGTCCCGAGTATATCCAACTCAATCAACTGACCCACCACTTCCCCACGGTGCCGCGTATCGCGCTGACCGCCACTGCGGATAAGGCGACCCGAAATGAGATTGTTGAACGGCTTGGTCTGCAGAACGCCGAAAAATTCATTGTCGGTTTCGATCGTCCCAATATTCGCTACCAGATCATGGAGAACGACGGCAACAGTCGACAGCGTCTATTGAACTTCATCGAGAGCGAGCACCCCGGAGAGGCGGGAATCGTCTATTGTCTCTCCCGCAAACGGGTCGATGATATCGCCAGCTGGCTGCAGTCCAAGTACATCAATGCCCTGCCTTACCATGCGGGACTGGGCAGCCAGACCCGACAACACAACCAGAACCGTTTTCTACGGGAAGATGGCATCGTCATCGTCGCCACCATCGCCTTCGGCATGGGAATCGACAAACCGGATGTGCGATTTGTCGCCCACCTCAATCTGCCGAAAAGCATCGAGGCCTATTATCAGGAGACCGGTCGGGCCGGACGGGACGGCCAACCCGCAGATGCCTGGATGGTGTATGGATTGCAGGATGTCATTACCCTGCGACAGATGCAGGCCTCTTCAGAAGCCGACGAGGCGCACAAGCGGATCGAAAGACATAAGCTCGATGCCATGCTGGCACTGTGCGAAATAACCGCTTGTCGCCGTCAGGCCCTGCTGGATTACTTCTCCGACCCATTGGATGATCCCTGTGGCAATTGCGATACCTGCCTGCAGCCACCGCAAACCTGGGATGCCACCGAAGCGGCACAGAAAGCCCTCTCCTGTGTCCACCGAACCGGACAGCGGTTTGGCGTTAACTATTTAATCGATGTACTGCTCGGCAAAGAGAACGATCGGATCAGTCGCTTCGCCCACCATCAGGTGAGCACCTACGGTATCGGCACCGAGTTCAAAGCGGGAGAGTGGCGGGGCATCTATCGGCAGCTGATCGCCCATGGACTGTTGACGGTTGATCTGCAGGGGCATGGCGGCCTGCATCTGACAGAAAAGAGCCGCCCGGTACTGCGCGGTGAATCAAAACTGCTGCTGCGCAAACTGCGTAAAGCATCAAAAACCCGAACCCGTAAAGCGGCCTCTGGCGAGTCGATCAAACCGATCGACCAGCAGATCTGGGAGGCACTGCGGTCATTGCGGCTTACGCTGGCTGAAGAACAGGGCGTACCGGCGTATATGATCTTTCACGACGCCACACTGATGGAGATGATGGAGCGGCGTCCTCAAACCCTGGACCAGCTGACCCAGGTCTCCGGTGTCGGCAAACGAAAACTGGAATCCTACGGTGCCCAATTCCTCGATTGCATCAACAGCCACTCGAATCCACCTGACGATCAGGCGGACACGGTATCCTTAACCGTCGACCTACTGAAAGAGGGCTGCAGCGTCGAGCGGATTGCACAACAGCGACAATTGACCCTGGCCACGGTCTACAACCACCTCGCCACCGCTATCGAACACCGGGGACTGCCATTGACCGAGGTGTTGCCTCTCTCCTCAGAACATCTCAAAAGCATTCGCTACGCGTTTGAAACCGTTGGCCTGGATGGCCGGCTGAAACCGGTCTATGAAGCACTGGAAGGAAGCTATGACTATGGTGAGCTACGCTGTATACAGGCTGCATTGAATGGAGATACCAGCTGAATCTTGACGCTACAGCTTCAATGAATGCCGCAGAAAGAGAGGTGCAACTCTTTGTTTGCAAAGGAATATGACTTATATTCCCCAAACATTTCAAACCAGTTCTCATTTCTCTGCTTAAAATAACACTATTTTTTGTAATGAATTACATTCACACATTAAGCAATAACAATTACATCCGTTAGGAAAGATCATGAATCCTAAAAGTCTTGTGCAGAATCTCGACCGCCTCGTCTCCCTCCCCGATGTATGCATCAAGGTTAATCAGCGCCTCGGAACCTCGGACTACTCCGTGGTTGAGGTGGCCGACATCATCACTCAGGATGCAGACATCTCCGCCCGCCTGCTGAGGCTGGTCAACAGCCCGCTGTTCGGTCAGCGGGCAAAGGTCGAGACCCTCTCCAGGGCGGTGACGTTGATCGGCGCCAACGAACTTCGCAATCTGGTGATGGCGACGGCGGCACAACGGACTTTCACCGGGATCCCTGAAGAGATGGTCAATATGGCCGACTTCTGGCGTCACTCGGTCACCACCGGCGTGATGGCAAAGACCCTGGCTGAGCAGAGCAATGTTCTGCACAGTGAGCGCTTGCTGGTGATGGGGGTTCTGCACGATCTCGGTCGTCTGGTGATCTATCTTTCACTGCCGGATGAATCAAGGGACGTTCTGCATATCACCGGTGGAGACACCTGGATTCTGGCTGACACGGAACAGGAGATTCTTGGCTTCAACCATCTCGAAGTTGGTGCTGAGCTGATGAGATCCTGGCACCTGCCGGAGAGTTTCATCGAGGTTGCCGGTTTCCACAACGCACCGGCGCAGGCGCAAGCGTACAGACTGGAGGTCGCTCTGGTACACATCGCCAAGGCTGTGGCAAACGGTCACATGGTTGGACTCTCTGTCGATGAGATGCTCTGGGCAATCGACCCATCAGCCTGGGAAACCACCGGTTTCAGCGATCAGGATGTTTCAGCCCTGGTGCCCGAGATGATCATCCGCAGCGAAGAGACCATGGATATGATTATCGCACCGGCAAGGCGGGCTCAGGCTTAAACCGACAACAGATCAGTAACCCGCCCTGAACTTCCTCTGACCCGGGCATTTGTCCCGGGTCAGGCTCCCTCTCGACTTCAGTTTCCCCTGATCTCGCCGCTCTGTTTGAAGATAACGGCCAACTTCCTGCCTGCATACCCTGTTGCCTGATCAGCCAGGCTGGCAGACTGTCATTGCAGACACGCAAGCTCAAGGAGCATTTTTTGTTCTTCAAACCGGGACTTCTCGAAAACAGACTCTACCTGGTCGTTGATGACTTCGGGGATATGCGCAGCATGATGAAAAATATGCTGATGGCCTGTGGTGTCAGAGAGATCAAGCTTGCCAGAAACGGTAGCGAAGCCATTGAACTGATGGAACAGGCGCGCTTCGACGTGGTGCTTTGCGACTATAACCTGGGTGCCGGTAGAGATGGACAACAGGTCCTGGAAGAGGCCAAGTATCATCACCTGATGGGTCTGGGTAGTGTTTTTGTCATGGTCACAGCGGAAAACACCCGGGACATGGTGATGGGTGCGGTAGAGTATGAACCCGACTCCTACCTGACCAAACCCTTCAATAAGGATTTTCTCAAGACACGCTTGGAAAAGCTGATTGCAAAGAAGCACGATCTGCTGGCAATCGAGGAAGCTGTGGAGAAGCGCAACTACGCCAAGGCGGTTGCGATTCTGGATGAGAAAATCGCCGCCAAACCGGCCAACTGCAATGAACTGAGAAAAATAAAAGGCAACATCCTGATCAACAGTCACAAGCTGACCGAAGCCAAAACGCTCTACCAGGAGGTACTGGCGATCAGAGAGCTTCCCTGGGCCAGACTGGGACTGGGCAAATGCAACTATCTGGCAGAGGATTTCCAGCAGGCAATCGATGAGTTTCAACGCATCAAGAGCCAAAACCCCAACTACACGCCAGCCTATGACTGGTTGGCCAGAAGCCATAAGCGAGCCAATCAGCTAAGCGAGGCTGAGGTTATCCTCAAAGAAGCGGTATCCATCTCACCCAAAGCGGTACCAAGACAGCAGTTACTGGGTGAGATTGCATTGGTAAACCAGCATCAGGATATTGCTGAAACCGCATTCACGAAAGCGGTTCAACACGGCAGACACTCGGTCTACAAACACCCTGCCAACTATGCCAATCTGGCCAGAGTCACGGCAGATAATCATGATGGCGCATCAGCACTTCAGGTATTGAAGCAGATCGATAAGGATTTCAGCAAAGACCCGAAAGCCGACTTCTATCAGGCCAGCGCCGAAAGTCTGATCCATGAGGCGATGGGAAACTCCGATCTGGCAAGGGCATCACTGGAGAAGGCCGCAGAGCTGCAGAAATCGTTTGACCAGAGTGAGAATTCGGAGTGCGCCATCGAGCTGGCAAAAACCTACAAGAACCTCGGCATGGAGGAAGAGTGTGTAGAGCTGATGAAGGGTGCAATCCTCAACAATCATACCGATGAGGAGCTGATGGATGAGATCAAGTTGACGATCTCGTCACTGGACATGGACGAACAGACGCTCGGCACCATCGATTCGATTCGCGAGGAAGTGGTCGCACTGAATCGTAAAGGTGTTGAATTAGCCAAAAGCGGTCAGCTCGACGAAGCCGCAAAACTGCTGAAAGAGACTTCAACACGCATGCCGGCCAACAGAACGGTAAACCTGAATATTGCGCTTGTACTCTTGATGAGTATGGAGAGAGAGGGGCCCAGCCCCGGCATGATCGATGAGATCAAAGGCTATCTTGCACGGGTGGCAAAAGCTGATCCAAACAACACGACCCTGCAAAAACTCTATGGCCGGCTTAAAATCATGCTGAGCAAGACATCAGACTCATCTGAACAGAGCAGAGAAAAAACATGAATTTTGCTGATATTCTGGCGTCACTCATCCATGACATGAAAAACTCCCTTGGCCTGGTGATCAATACGATCGATGATCTTGGTGAAGAGTTACAAGTTCATGAAAATCCAAAGCTGGGCACCCTGCAGCATGAAGCCAGACGCCTGAATGACAATTTGATTGCTCTGCTGTCACTCTACAAGATCGATAAAGGACAGCTCTCCACCAACATCGAAGAGATCGATGTTGAACAGTTTCTGTATGAGATTTCGGTGGATAACCAAGCCACTGCCAACCATCTGGGAATCACCGTCAACTATGAGAGTGAAGAGGGTTTGGTGGGCTATTTTGATGAGTGGCTGATGCGGGGTGTCATCAACAGCCTGATTGGTAATGGATTGAGATACAGCTCTTCACAAATCCTCATTCACGCGGCATCCGTGGATGGCTATCTGGTGTTGAGTATCGATGATGACGGCGATGGATTTCCGCAAAACATGATCGATGCCCAAACCGCTCAGCAGCATAAAAAACCGCAACAGGGAGAGACCCAGCTGGGCCACTACTTTGCCTCTTTGGTGGCTCATATGCACAGCAATGGAGAACGGGAGGGATACATCAAACTGGCAAACAACCAACGCCTGGGAGGTGGTTGTTTCTCGATCTGGCTACCCTGAACAATGCGTGGCGACAACAGGATCAGCCAGCCTGATCATCTCCTCCATAGTGTTTGATGAGCTTGACCAGCTGGACCTGGTAGGATTGATACCATTTTTCACGACCCATCTGCTGTGCCTTTAAGTGGATCTGATCGTTTTTCCACTTAACAATCTGCTCCTCGTCTCGCCAATAGGAGATGGATATTTCCCGATCCCCTTGCGTATAGGATTCAAACGAGATGCAGCCGTACGACTCCATCGCCCGTTTCCTGAGCTGTGACGCTGTTTCGTAATATGCCGCATCGAGGTCGCCAATCACGGCTTTAAAGATGACCGCATAGATAGGCTTTTCCATAAGTTTCCCTAGGGCCGATTGATACTAATCACTCTCTGCATCACCCCAGCCACCGCCACCCGGCGTTTCGATGCTCAACAGATCGCCACGCTCCACATCCAGATTCACCTTGCCAGCCAGCCGTTGTCCATTATGCCGATTCACGCCATTGCCACCTGGACCACCACCATCCATACCCCAGGGCCTATTGCGTCGGCGTTCAGTCAACAGCGTCACCTGGGTCGGCGCGAGAAACCGGAAACTGCGCACCAGCCCCTCGCCACCCTGACGCCTGCCCTCTCCAGCCGAGTCGTTTCTCAAGGCATAACGTTCGATACGCAATGGAAAACGACTCTCGATCACCTCGACCGGTGTGTTCAAGGTGTTGGTCATATGGGTCTGCATACCGCTTAAACCACCTCCCTGGCGCCCGGCCCCCATACCGCCGCCAATGGTTTCATAGTAGTCCCAGCGCCCCTGCTCGTGATCACTGCCCATGGCCAGGTTGTTCATACTACCCTGGCTCGCGGCGGGAATCTCATCGGGGATGGCCTGAGCCAAAGCACCAAGCACCACATCAACCACTCGAGTGCTGGTCTCCACATTGCCCGCAGCTACAGCGGCTGGACGACGGGCATTGAGCAGACACCCTTCAGGCACAATCAATTCAATTGCTCTGAAACTGCCGGCACAGGCTGGCGTCTGCTCAGGCATCAGGCAGCGAAAACAGTAGTAGACCGCGGCGGCGGCAACCGATAATGGAGAGTTGATATTACCGGGTACCTGGGGGGCTGTTCCACTGAAGTCCACAATCAGTCGTTCTGACTCCACACGGATCCTGACACGGATTGGAATATCCTGACTGCCCTGCCCATCATCATCCATCAGATCCTCGAACCGATACTCTCCCGGCGGCAGTCGCTTCAGGGCATCAGCGGCCAATCGCTCCGCATAGGCATTGAGCGCAGAAAGCCCACTCAGAAAACCTGCCCGGCCCCACTCACTGATCAGCCGCTGCAGGCGTTTCAGACCGTTCCGATTGGCACTGATCTGGGCGGCGAAGTCCCCTCTCGACTCAACTGGATTACGATTACCTGCCGTGAGTTCCGCCAGGAAGGCCTCATCCAGTCGTCCCGACTCGATCAATTTGCCAGGTGGTATGACCCGCCCTTCCTGGTGCAGATGATCCGAGACCGGCATTGAGCCTGGTGAATCAGCACCGATATCCGCATGGTGAGCCCGATTGACCACAAAGGCGCTTAACAGGCCGTCACAAAAGAGCGGTGATATCAGCGTTACATCCGGCAGATGGGTTCCCCCCATGAAAGGATCGTTGAGTACCACCATATCCCCTTCCCGCCACTCGATTTGAGCAACAATATCCGCCATTGCGTAGGCCATGCTGCCGAGATGGACCGGAATATGGGCCGCCTGGGCAGAGAGCTCGCCGGCGGCATCGAACACCGCACAGGAGAAATCCAAACGATCGCGGATATTGGGAGAGAAGGCAGCATTGCGCAGTACCGCGCCCATCTCATCGCATACCGCCTCGAGCCGGGATGAAAATATACTCAGTTCAATAGGATCCATTTCAAAGTCGTCATCAATCGGTCAATCGGAGATGCTATTATAAACCCGGCGACTACCAGTCGACTGCTGCGTCGCCCGGTTACTATTTTCCCTCACATCCTACCCAGTTGCATCCCCGCCATGGCATGGATAGAATAGCTGACCATTCTACTAGGTTTTTATCCCCTCCCTGAGCGCATGGAGAGGTCAAGAATTCAATAACGCGACAACGAAGGAGTATTAACTCATGGCACACGAACTACCTGCCCTGCCCTACGCAATTGATGCCCTGGAGCCGGTGATCTCCAAAGAGACCCTGGAGTTCCACCACGGCAAGCACCACAACACCTATGTGACCAATCTGAACAACCTGGTACCGGGAACCGAATTCGAAAGCGCTTCTCTGGAAGATATCATCATGAAATCGTCCGGTGGTGTATTCAACAATGCGGCTCAGATCTGGAACCACACTTTCTACTGGAACTGTCTGCGCAGCCCGAGCGATGATAATGCCCCCAGTGGTGCGCTGGCCGATGCCATCAACAACACATTCGGTTCATTCGACGAGTTCAAGAAAAAGTTCGCCACCTCCGGTGCCACCAACTTCGGTTCCGGCTGGACCTGGCTGGTGCAGAATGAAGACGGCAGTCTGGAGATCTTCAACACCTCCAATGCCGGATGCCCGATGACCTCCGGTAAAAAAGCGCTGCTGACGGCCGATGTCTGGGAACACGCCTACTACATCGACTATCGCAATGCCCGTCCGGCCTATCTTGAAGCCTTCTGGAAGGTGGTCAACTGGGATTTCGTCGCCGATAACATGAGCTGATCCCTGCAACTCCCGACACTACACTGTGTCGGGAGTTAGACCAGACCGCATTCAATCTCCCCCGTCTCCCCTCAACTTTCTCAGAATCTCAACCTGTATCGATCAACACTGTTTTTTCTCGAAAGTGTCACAGCTTCGGCATCAGCAGGAAACAGAGCCCTTTTATGGTGACGACCGGTATTCATGGAATCCGAATCAAGCACCATAATAATCTGAGGAATCGAGAATGCGATTGAAAAAGATGCTACAGACACTGCTCATCATCACAACAACCACCATAATCGTAAGCGGTTGTTTTGCCGGTAACAGAGACCATCGAGAGGATGACGAACGCGAATTTGAGCGGGTTCGTCTGAGCACTCAACTGGGACCCCGACCTTTCTACCTGGTCGACGACATGGACGAGGGTGAACTGAAACAGGAGCTGCAGGCCTGCAGTAAAAACAGGAAGTTTAAAAAGAGCGACTTCTCGATTGGCCACCGGGGCGCCGCGATGCAGTTTCCGGAACACACCATGGAATCCTATGTAGCTGCAGCGCAGATGGGCGCCGGCATTCTCGAGTGTGACGTCACCTTCACCAAGGATCGTGCACTGGTCTGTCGCCATTCGCAGTGCGATCTGCACACCACCACCAACATCCTGGCAACCCCGTTGGCGGCAAAATGTTCCCAGCCCTTTGTTCCCGCTGAGATCGATCCCACCACCGGTGAGATGATCACGCCAGCCTCAGCTCGCTGCTGCACCAGTGACATCACTCTGGAAGAGTTCAAAACCCTGAAGGGTAAAATGGATGCGGCTGACCGGGCGGCAACCAGCGTTGAAGCGTATCTGGATGCCACCCCGGACTGGCGTACGGACCTCTATACAGGCAACGCTACCCTGATGACCCACGCGGAAAGCATCGAGCTGTTCAAACAACTTGGCGCCAAGATGACCCCTGAGCTGAAGTCTCCCAGCGTCGATATGCCCTTTGAAGGTGACTTCACCCAGCAGGACTACGCTCAGCAGATGATCGATGAGTACAAGGCCGCCGGTGTTAAACCCAAGCATGTGTTTGCCCAGTCATTCAACCTGGACGATGTCCTCTACTGGATCAACCATGAACCGCGCTTCGGCAGACAGGCCGTCTACCTGGATGGCAGCAATAATCCGGACGAAGCCAAGCAGACCATCGATAGGATGTCCTACCTTGCGGAGCAGGGTGTGAACACTCTGGCGCCGGCTATGTGGGCTCTGGTTACTGCTGAAAACGGCGAGATCGTACCTTCCGAATATGCGATTGCGGCAAGAGCCCATGGCATCGACCTGATCACCTGGACGCTGGAACGCTCCGGCCTGCTGGCAAGTGGCGGTGGTTGGTACTACCAGAGCATCAGTGATGTCACCGACAACGATGGTGACATGCTGGTAGTGCTGGATGTGTTGGCCCAGGATGTGGGTATCAAAGGTATCTTCTCCGACTGGCCGGCAACCGTAACCTTCTACGCCAACTGCAAAGGCCTGTAACCTTAACAGTAAACGCTTAGAGAAAAACCAACCGCAAATGGACGCCAATCACCGCAAAACACCGCGATAAAAAAGTTATCACTTAAGCTATTTGTGAGTTTTGCGGTGATTGGCGTTTTTTGCGGTTCATCTCATACGATCCAGCGGGCACCTCACTCTGATGATCTGACTTCAGTCGACCGACATCACCTTGATCAGATTGGTGCCACCGGTCGCCTGGGTTGATCCACTGGTTGCAATCACCACATCACCAACCGTCAACAGACCGCGATGTTTCGCCTGCTCGATGCAGTAGTCCACCTTCGCCTCATCGTTATGCTCAGCAGCATCGAGCATCGGTATCACCCCCCAGTTCATACACAAACGCCGGGTAACCCGCAGTGAGTGGGTTACCGCCAGGATCGGACACTCCGGACGATGTTTGGAGATCAGACGCGACGTAAAACCAGTCTCGGTGAGGCTGATGATCGCCGCCGCATGCAACTGATCAGCCATGGTGACTGCGGAACGGCTGACCGCTTCGGTGACCACATTCGAGGCATGGGGCAGTATGTGTTGCAGATAACCGTATTCACGCAGCGAAGCCTCAGTACGCACCGCCAGCCGCTCCATGGTGCTGACCGATTCGACCGGGTAGTCTCCCATGGCGGTCTCTCCGGAGAGCATCAATGCGGAAGAGCCGTCCAGAATGGCATTCGCCACATCGCTCGCCTCCGCCCGGGTCGGTTTGGGATTCTGCTCCATCGAGGCCAGCATCTGAGTGGCGGTAATCACCGGCTTGCCGTTACTCACGGTGATGCGGATGATCTTCTTCTGCATACTCGGCACATCCGCCAGCGGCAGCTCGACGCCCATATCCCCCCGGGCCACCATGATGCCGTCAGCGGCACTGACGATCGATTCCAGGTTCTTTATGCCGGCGCGGTTCTCGATCTTGGCGATGATCGGGATCTTGCTCCCCCGTTCGGCCAGGATCTCTCTCATGCGTTCAATTTCCACCGCCTGTTGAATGAAGGAGGCGGCAATGTAGTCCACTTCATTCTCAGCGGCGAACGAGAGCTCCTGCAGAATATCGTCACGCTGGGCGGTCTCAACGGCGGTCATCGACAGCTGGGTATTGGGCAGATTGACCCCTTTGTTCTCCTTCAACATGCCACCCAGCACGACGGTACAGCTGATCTCATCTCCCGCCACACCATCGACGGTGAGTTCCATGGCGCCATCATCGAGCAGGATCACATCACCCGGTCCTACCTCCTTACTGAGCCGATCGTAGGTTACGGAGACACCTTGCTCATTACCGATTCGTTCATCGGTATAGAGTGAAAACTTACCACCGGAGTGGAGTTCCACAATACCCTGTTGCAGTTGACCGGTGCGGATCTCGACACCCCGGGTATCGATCATGATGGCTACCGGTATCTGCAGGTTTTCCGATGCCTGTCTGATCCGCGCGATGCGCTGTTTGTGTTCCCGATAACTGCCGTGTGACAGATTCAGTCTCGCCACGCTCATGCCGGCGCGGATCATCGCCTCGAGGGTCTCCACGCGATCCGAGGCCGGCCCGATGGTTGCGACGATCTTGGTTTTTCGTATCAGTGGGATGGACATGGTTTATTCTTTTATCTGATGGCAACGCTTAAGGCCCTGTCTATCATCAGGGTGTGCCACATCCAGCGCAATGTCAAACTACAACCAAAGCACGGAGCGGCAGGCCGCATCCCTGTTTTTTCTGCCTGGATGACAAAGCACCTCTGAGTCCCGCATGAATGACTGATAGTTTTTAAAGACCATTTTTCCAATGATCCGATGCGCCTTTGCGGTTGGGTGTATGCCGTCCCAAAACAGATACCGATTGGGTTTTTTACAGCTCGATGGCCGCTGATCCGGCATCACACAGGCCTCTTCAACATTGGATATCTTAAACGCTTCAGGATCGTCTGCGATGCGTCGGGTGTTGCCGGCAAAGTCGATGCGGATGATCTTCAATCCCGGGGAGCTCTGTTCCAGCACATCGAGCAGGCCAGCCAATTCACTGTTGAATTTGGCGGAGAGTATCGCCGCACTCATGGTTGCCCCGGGCAGTATGGCGTCCAGCCTGTTGACTGCAGGGGTTATTGAGAGATCGGGTACGTTGGCGACCATCAGTGTCGTAGCCCCACCATTGTAGAGAGCGATCACCGCATCCGAGATTGCACTCAGTGCATTGGCGATAATCTCCGCACTCAGCAGCCCGCTACTATCCTGAGCCAGTGCCGACACCGCATCCCGCACATCGTTGCCGCCAAGCGCCACTACATAGAGTGCGCGGTCGATAACCGCTCCCTGGGCATCCGCCTGGAACATACCCAGCTGACTTGCCAGATTGACATTCTGTCCAAAATCCCTGGCCCGGGCACCACCAACCGCATAGTTGATCATCTTCAACTCATCCTTGTTCTCCCCTTTGAAGGCGGGCCCTGCACTCTCCTCCAGATCGAGTTTTTCGGCAAACCGCTCCACCCAGGTTTTGCCATTACTGAAGTGATTCCCACCCCTGGCATAGGGTGCATCCGGCACCAGAAACTGATCGAGTGAGCTGTATGGAGGTTTCAGAGCATTACCGGTCAGATGGAAGGCATTCCCCGGATCGGAGAGACTGTCACCAAACACTACCAGACGTTCAAAATGTTTATCGGCCGTCGCCAACCCTGGGGCGACCAATAGGACGACAAACAGATATACCAGAACCAGTGCTGAATTCCGCCTCATCAAAATGAACTCCCCTTTTTTTATCATCCCGGTACGCTGCGGCTGAATATGGCCTGTTGCGCAACCGGGTCGACCTTTCAACGGCAAGCCGCCATCACGACTAAAGAGAGTTTGATGGCAACAAACTGCTGATGTTCCCTGGGTGTGGATGATTCAGCCGCCACCCCGTCTGAAGCTTAGCTCAAATCTGATGAAAAAATCGGCCACCTGCTGTGGCGAGGCGCTATGAAAGGTAAAATCGACCTGGGTCCGGGGCATCGTCAGAGAGCCCATTCTGACCACTTGCTCCTGGCCAAGCGATATCTCCAAGTGCAAACCGTCCCTGGTGATCACAAACCTCGTTCCCTGTTCCTCCACCCTTATTGGATAGTCACGCTTCATGGGCTGAAGACTGCGCAGAAAGTCACGATGGCTGATCGCCATCAAGCGGGTTTCCTGATGCTCCACCGCCCTGCTCAGCCCCCCGCAACCGGGGGCCAAAGGGCAATGCTGTCCCCATCCTTGAGGCTATGGGTATCTCTTTGGGAAGGCGGTATGAAAAGACCGTTGCATACCACCAGATGGGCCTGCTCCCTGGGTACCTGATACTTGTCCATCAAATCGAAGACCGTGGATCCTTCAGGCATCTCAACCAGCACGGCATGCTCGCTGGCGCCCGCCGGCAGATAGCTCATCAAGCTTGCAAACAGCTTAAACTCCACCTGAATCACGCTGACACCACACAACCAAGATAGGCCTCCATCAACCGGGTTGGATCCTTCATCAAGCGTGCTTTCCACTCCCCCAGTGGAACCCGGCTACGGATCAGCCCGCGTAGCACACCGATATGCTGGGTGTGCCCCAGGCTGCTGGCACCGACCAGATAATCTCCGTCGAACTCAAGCCGCAGATAGCGGTAGTTCTCCCGATCGAGCAACACAGCCTGTTCACCATTATCCACCCCCATCCACTGTCCGAAGGAGGATGAGATCAGCCCCAGGGTGTCGAGCACATTCATGTTCAGACTGCCGCGATGCTCGACGGCAGCATCACTGACCATGTTGATCGCCGCCATCCGGCCATGCTCAACCGAAGTGGGTTGAATCGCCTGCACCTGGTTCTGCCCAGTTGAGAAGTCCAACCCCTGGGCCACGTCACCGGCCGCATAGATATCCGGGAAGTTGCTCTGGAAGTGGGAATTGACCACGATACCATCATTGATCTCGATGCCGGAACCTTCGAGAAACTCGGTATTGGCCCGTACCCCCATCGCCGTGATCACCAGATCGGCAGTCAGATTCTCGCCGTTATCCACCGAGAGCTGTAAGCCATCACCCTGCTGAGAGATGCTGGTTACCCCGGCATTGGTATGCACATCCACCCCTTTGCTTTCACACCAGCCCTGCAGCAGTTCACTCGCCACTTGGTCCATCATTCTGGCCACCATCCGCGGTGCCTTTTCCACCACTGTCAGTTTGACCTGTCGCATCACCAGGGCTTCCAAAATGATGCAACCGATGAAACCGGCGCCAATCAGCACCACAGAACTGCCGGGCTTGGCCCGCTCCACGATTGCCCGGGTATCCGCCATGGTCCAGCAGTTGTGCACCCCGGGCAGATCGATACCCGGTATCGGTGGCTTCAATGGGGTTGCTCCGGTGGCAATCAGCAAACGGTCATACTCCAGCTCGGAACCGCTCTCCAACACGACCCGTCGGCTCTGTGGATCGACCCGCTTCACCGGTCCATCCACCATCTCGATCTGCTGTTCGGCATAGTGGCTGTCGTTCTGCCTCAGATAGGTACCATGCTCTTCGATCTTCTCAACCATCACATAGGGGATCGCCATTCGCGAATAGGGTGGCTCCGGTTCGCCACCAATCAGCGTAATACGGCATTGGGGATCTTGTTCGCGCAAGGTATCACAGGCGGTAACGCCTGCCGGACCTGCGCCAATGACGACATAATGCATTCACTAACCTCCTAAAACCGTGCCCCCTTGGAGGGGGCACGACCATGAGCTCTCTTGAGTGATTGTTTAACCCAGACCGAGACGTTTTCGAGTCTCGTCTGTGGGTACACCATCTGCGTTCCAGCCGCGCAGCTCATAGTACTCGGGCAGCATCTGATCCAGGTCGTTGACCCGACCCTGGGCAGGCCCCACATTGGCGGCTTCCTTGAGCAGACGTTTCGGCAGGGTGTCGTCTGCAGCGGTCAATCCCGCCCTCAGATTGAACTCCCGCTCCATGTTCCAGACCCGCTCACCCAGTTCTGCCATCCGCTCGGCGGTCCACTCACCCTCACAGGCGCCATCCACCTGGGGTGCGATATCCTCCAGGGACCAGGCAAAGGTGGTAAACAGACAGAGGCCACTGGAGTCCACCGCCGCCGTGGCATCCTGAAACGCCTTAACCAGACCGGCCTTGCCTTCGGTCGCCAGGGGATCGGTTTTCTCAGGAATACCCAGTACCTCGGAAGCAACGGTATAGCCTCTCAGATGACAGGCCCCGCGGTTGGATGTGGCGTAAGCCAATCCCATACCCTGGATACCCCGTGGATCGTAAGCCGGGAACTCCTGACCTTTGACGGTCATGGAGAGTTCGGGATGACCATACTTTTCACAAAGCCGCTTCGATCCGAGACCGAGATCCTTACCAAACCCTTCACCGCTGACCAGCGTCTCCACGGCCCATACCAGACTCTCAGCAGAACCGAACTTAAGCTCATGTCCACCGGTCTCCGCGCTACTGATGGCGCCGATTTTATACAGCTCCATAGCCGCAGCGACGGTCGAGCCGAACGAGATGGGATCGAAACCATCCTCGTTGCAGATGAAGTTCACATAGGTCAGCGCATCCAGATCATCGACGCCGGTATCCGGGCCCAGTGCCCAGGCGGCTTCATACTCGAGACCACCGGAATTGCCCCAATACTGAGGCTTGTTCTCAACCGAGAAATGCCCTTTGTCGACCGTTGAAATACGCCCGCAGGCGATGGTGCAGCCGAAACAACCTGCGTTGGTTGTCAGATTCGGTTTACCGTCGGTGGGCCGATTTTCATGCATTGCCTCACCGGAAACGTTCTGCGCCCCTTCGAACTGTACCTCTTTCATGTTGCGGGTAGGCAGGGCGCCAATCTCATTGATTACATTCATCAGTACCTGGGTGCCGTAGGTAGGCAAACCCTGTCCGGTGACCGCATTGTCTGCCAGCACCTGCTTGCCTGCATTGACCGCCTGCATGAACTTCGCCGGGTCTTTGATATTGCCAACACCCTGGGTACCGCGTATGGCAACCGCTTTGAGGTTTTTCGATGCCATCACTGTACCGACACCGGAACGTCCGGCGGCACGATGCAGATCATTGACGATTGCCGCGTAGAGGCAGCCCTCCTCAGCAGAACGACCTACCGCTGCGATTCGCAGCATCGGATCCTGATGCGTCGCATGCAGCCACTCGTCAGTCTCCCAGACACTTTTGCCCCAGATCTCATCCGCTGAACGCAGTTCCGCTCTATCGTTGATCAGATAGAGATAGACAGGATTGGCTGAGCGGCCTTCGAAAATGATCATATCCCAGCCAGCGTTGTGCATCTCAGCACCAATGAATCCACCGGAGTTGGAACAGGCGATGCAGTTGGTCAAAGGACCTTTGGTGACCACTGAGTAGCGACCTCCGGTCGCCGCCATGGTGCCTGTCAATGGACCGGTGGTCATGATCATCTTGTTATCAGGACTCAGTGGATCGACCTGTGGATCGATCTCTTCAACAAGATATTTGCTCGCCAGGCCGCGCTGACCCAGATACTCCTGCGCCCATGCCATGTTCAACGCTTCCGAAGTGCAGGTGCCGTTTGTGAGGTTTACCCGAAGTAATTTTCCAGACCAAGACATATTGAGTACCCTCCGATTACGCTGTAGCTGTCGAGCCAGCGTCAGTTTTACCTGCCCATTGGCGCATTTTGTCAAATCCGGTCTGATCCGAATCCACATAGGTGATGGCCCCTGTCGGGCAGGCCTTGGCACAAGCCGGATCGCCTCCGCACAGATCGCATTTGGTTACCTTGCCGGAAGAGGTGCTGTAGTTGACCGTACCGAACGGACAGGCAATGGTGCAGACCTTGCAGCCAACACACAGCGAGTCACTGACCACTTTGGCACCGCTATTCACATCCAGTGAGATAGCATCGACCGGGCAGGCCTGCATACACCAGGCTTCAGCACACTGTGTACAGGTGTAAGGTACAAAACGACCTTCATGATGAAAGGTAAAGACCCGTATCCTCGATTTCGAGGGATTGAAGATTCCCTCATTTTCATAGGAACAGGCCATTTCACACTGGACACATCCTGTGCACTTATCCGGATCAATAAGCAGGGATCTCTGCATGCTTTTATTCTCCTTCCTTCATGGCATACCCGCATACCACAGGCACAGCATTTCAGGTTGAGTCTCGAATTGATACAAAACAGCCGGCAGCGCCGATTGTTTTAGCGAAGATAATATTGACTGGCCAGGCACAAATATGCCGACAGCCGAATATGGATTGACTATGAATAAAGTACATACACAGTAGTTTTGAAATATTATGTATCTGTGTATTTAACCGTTGGTTTTTTCCTAGAGTAGTTGGGAAATATTTTTTCTACAACTAATTTCTGAGCGAGAATCGCATTCAAAAAACGGCCGGGAAAATAACGACAAATAATGACAACAATGGATATCGGAATGACAAAATGTCACGTATAGGGAAAACGGATCAGAGCAGATAATGGGCCAGTCCGGGATCGCAGCCTACCGCTTGAATCGGCAAGCGAGGCAAATCACAGACCGCGATCCAGGCTTCAACTTCAGCGCAAATATAGGGAGAGAATTCTGTTGCCTTGAGCGATGCTTCAAGTGCCGCGCAACAGTGAGATGAAGGCTTCGGCCACATCGTTGTTCAGATTGGATCGGGTACGCGCAATCCAGAGTATTCGTTTGATCCTGAGACCCTGGATCTTGATGTGGTAGAGCGAGCCGTTCTGCAATCCGTCATCAACGGTGAAGCGTGGCAGGAAACTGACATGCCGACCGTGCTGCAGCATCTCCACGATGGTATCGGTAGAACCCACCTCCATGGTCACCGGCAGACTGCCGACACCAATATCCTTCAGCGCCTTGTCCAGGGTCAGACGCATTGAAGAGCGGGCTTCCCGCAGCACATAGTGCAGTTTTTCCAGGTCGGTCACCGGCAGCAATCCACAGCCCCAGAGGGGATGGTCGGGGCCGCACACCAGCACCAGTTCATCATCAAGCCACTTCTGCACCAGAATATCGGGATGATCCGGGGCCTGTTCCAACAGCGCCAGATCGGACAACCCGGTTGCCAGACGTCGCTGTATGTGTCGCGAATAACCCATGCGGCTCTCGATGTTGTACTGCGGATAGAGTTCGGCGAACCTGAACAGAAGATCGGGCAGCATATGCTCACCGATGGCAAAGTTCACCTCGAGGCGCAGCCGGTTCTGCCCGCTGGAGAGGGAGTCGATATCGTCCAGCAGGCTGAGCTGATGATCGAGTACCAGACAGGCATACTCATAGACTTTTTCACCCGCCGGGGTGAGCTCCAGGCGTCTCCCCTCCCGATGCATCAGATCGACCCCGTAACAGGTATCCAAACTGCGCAGCCGTTTGGTCACCGCAGGTTGCCCAACATGCAGCACTTGAGCGGCGGGTGATACACCACCCCGCTCAACCACCTCTTTCAAGGTCGCCAGGCTGTTCATATCCGGCAGGCTTCTATATTCCATTTAGGAATATTAAAACATTTTTATTTATTTGTATAGATAGCCCGAAAAAGGCACTATTCCCCCACTTTCGCTGGCTGGCATAGCGAATAGACCTGCCCCAGGACTTCTTTGTCTTTGCAGTAACTTTTCCAATCAGGAATGAACCGAACCGACAGAACGGCGACGTGCTGTCTGTTGCGTCGCTATTTCAGCCGGCTGACAAACGACCAATCTCATGGAGTATTATCAAGTGAACGCGTTGCCGACTACCCTGCAACTGACCCCGGAAAGGAATCGCCTGTCGATCAAGCAGATGATTGCCGGAGGCATCTTCCTGGCTGTCGCCCTGGTGCTGGCCAACCTGGTACCGACCATCGAAATCGCCTGGGTCAGCGTGATTCTGCTGCTCACCATCTACCTGTTTGCGTTTGAAGTTGTCGCCGTGGATGTGGCGGCTGCCAGCATCATGGTAGTGCTCGGCCTGACCAGCCTGCTGGCACCCTTCATGGGGCTTGAACAGGGACTGGTGAACAATCAGCACCTGTTCGACGGTTTCTCCTCGAATGCGGTAATCTCGATCATCGCTGTCATGATCATTGGCGCCGGACTGGACAAGACCGGCATCATGGGCAGCGTCGCCGCCTTCATCCTGAAGATCGGCGGCACAACCGAGAGCCGCATCATTCCGATCATCTCGGCTACCGTAGGATTTATCTCCTCGTTCATGCAGAACGTCGGTGCAGCCGCCCTGTTTCTGCCGGTTGTCTCGCGAATCTCTGCCCGTTCCGGACTGCCCATGTCACGCCTGCTGATGCCGATGGGTTTTACCGCCATTCTGGGTGGCACCATGACCATGGTTGGCTCCAGCCCACTGATTCTGTTGAACGATCTGATCCTGACTTCCAACAAGGCGCTACCGGAATCTCAACAGATGGAGACCTGGGGTCTCTTCTCCGTGACCCCGATCGGCGTCGCCCTGATCCTCACCGGCATCCTCTATTTCGTCATTGCCGGTCGTTTCGTGCTGCCTAAAACCAAGAGTGAGAGCAGTACCAGCGGTACGGATCCAATGCAGTACTTTCAGGATGTCTATGGACTCTCCTACCACCTCTCCGAGATGGTGGTCACCGATGACAGCAGCCTGATTGGCAAAGAGCTCGATGAAGTGGAGACCCGCTACCGTGTGCGGATCATCGCCACCAAGATCTCCGGTGAAGCCAATCGTATCGGCCCGGGCGCCCTGGCCCGTGATGTGGCAATCCAGGCGGGCATGGTACTGGGTGTGGTTGCCGATCCGGAATCGCTGAACAACTTTGTCACTACCTTCAACCTGAAGAAGCGCGACACCCTGCGTACTTTTTCCGGCGATCTCTCCGCCAACAAGGCCGGTATCGCCGAAGTGGTTATTCCTCCCAGCTCCTCGCTGATCGGTAAGAGCGCCCGGGATGTCTGGATGCGTAAAACCTACGGCTTGGCGATGATCGGTCTGCACCGTAATGGCGAAACCATGCGGGAAGGCGAGGATATCCGCAACATGCCTTTCATGGCAGGTGACACCCTGGTGGTGCATACCCCATGGGATGTACTGCCAAGAATCGAAAAAGATAAGAACTTTGTCGTGGTAACGACTGAATATCCCCATGAGGAGTTGCGTCCACACAAGATCGGATGGGCGATGTTGTTTTTCGGTATTGCCCTGTCGATGGTACTGTTCACCGACATCCGTCTCTCCGTCGCGCTGCTGACCGGCGCCATGGGCATGGTGCTCTCCGGCGTACTGAATATCGAGGAGGCCTATGAAGCGGTCAGCTGGAAAACCGTTTTCCTGCTCGCTTCGCTGATTCCGCTGGGTCTGGCGGTGGAAACCACAGGAACCGCCAAATGGATCGCTGAGCAGGTGCTGTTTGTGGTCGGGGATATGCCGATCTGGGTGATACAGCTCGCTGTTGCCATTCTGGCGACATTCTTCACCCTGGTCATGTCCAATGTGGGAGCAACCGTACTGCTGGTTCCCCTGGCGGTTAACATCGCCATCGGAGCAGGCGCCAATCCGGCAGTTTTTGCACTTACCGTTGCGATTGCCACCTCCAACTCATTTCTCATTCCCACCCATCAGGTAAATGCCCTGATCATGGGACCGGCAGGTTATCGGGTCGCGGATTTCATGCGAGCCGGCGGCGTCATGACCGTACTCTTTCTGACGGTCATGATGTTGGTGATGAACCTGGTGTTCTAAGTCAACGATTGCACCTGCCACGTTCTGCCCGCGTGAGCCGGCCTACTGCGGCACACTCTGATACAACCCACCGTATTCGGACTTCCCGCCTGCCGCGCTCTGCGGATTCATAATCAGACATCAAATTTGTTGGCACAAAAGTATTACAGTATTATTACAAGCAAACATATAAATAGAACCATACGATCACCTGTTTCCCACAAACCCAGACGATAGATTTCTGCCGGAGATGGTAGAAACCACGTGAGAAGGTTTGTTTTTTGCAGAGCAGCAAATCGGCATATGTCAGATACTCGAGTCATCAAACGCTATAACGCCTACTACAAAGGCTGGTGCCTGGCGTTTGGCGAGCATACTGCGGATTACGATGATGAGCGGGATATCAGCTGGCTGTTCGGTGAACAGCGGATGGGACTGATTCTCTCCACCAATCTACTCAAGCGTGCACAACACGAACTCCTCGGTCACCAGTCGATTCCCGAACTATTACTAAGCGACCAATCGGTTGCCTTCAACCGCTACGATTTCTCCCTGCAGGACAAGATCGATCTGCAGAACATCCAGAGGTTCAAGGAGTTTCTGCTGGAAGGGGAAGAGATGCATATGTTCCTGTGCAATCACCTGATCTATCCTTCCAAGACCCGCATCCTGACATTTTCCACTCAGAAACCGCTGATCATCATGTACAAAGAGATGCAGCCATTGAAGTTGACCATTCAGTAGCCCATTAACCCGGCACCAATTCCAGATCAATTCGCACGCCTTCGAACTCTGATACCCTGCTATTGCAGGCACAACAGGGCCTATCGAATTCGCATCTTCAGGCCCTAACAGATTTTTCATCAGCGTTTAGAATTACTCTATCGAACGATAGATATTGTGACCGGGAAGGCGAACAACACACCCGGCAGGAGACCATGAAGTGAAACACTCATTGCTACTCCGCTTTGGCACTGTCATCACGATACTGTTCATCCTGGCGCTCTCCGGGATGATCAGTTCGGTGATTATTGCAGAGACAGCAGAAGGGTACGCCGCTGCGATCAATCAGGCCGGAACCCTGCGCATGCAGTCGTACCGCATTGCCAGCAGTCTGGTACATGGCAATCCACAAAACGATCGTCCGGACAACCGATCCAGACTGCTGGTGGATGAATACAATCAGCGTCTTCACAGTCCGCGCATTCACGATGTCCTGGACAAAGGAGCAGGCGAAGAGGTCAACAACACCTACCAACGGGTTGAGAGCCAGTGGCGAGAGCTGATGCAGCCCAACCTCAGCAACTATCTGGCGATGACTGAAACAGCGGATTCCACGGCCCTGGTGAGCGAAAAAATCCGCACCAGTCGACAGACCTATCTCTCACTGGTGGATGGTTTCGTGGATGACATACACAATTTTGTTGAAGCGCTGGAGATTGAAGCGGAACAGAAAAACGAGCAGCTGCGTCTGATCCAGATCATTCTGCTGAGCTTCACTTTTCTGGTTGCCCTGGTCAGCCTCTACCTGACAAAAATCTCCGTCCTGAACCCTCTACGCAATCTGCTCGCCTGCGCCAAGGCGGCACGTCACGGAGATTTTTCAGTCAGGAGTCGGTTTTTCAGCGAAGACGAACTGGGTCAGCTGGGTCATGCTTTCAATCTGATGGCGGACAACCTGTCTGTCATCTATGCAGATCTGGAACACCGCGTGGAAGAGAAGACCCAGGATCTGGAACAGAGTAACCGCACGCTCGAACTGCTCTACTCCACCACCAAACGATTGAGTGACTCATCCCTCAACGAGCAGGTTCTGATTGCCGTGATTCACGATATCGAGGCCCTGCTCGGAGTCAGCAACGGCACCATCTGCCTGGGTCAGCCGGGAGACCACCAGGCCTATCGCTACGCCTCGACCCGAAGCAAGGATATTCTGCTGAAAGACCAGAATGATGGGCAATGTGCGATGTGTCTTGGTGATGGTGAAACCCACAGTTTCCAGACCTGCGATCCGGCCAGCGGCAAGCAGATCAATATCTTTTCAACACCGATCCGGGATAAGGCCCAGCACTACGGTATCCTGATGGTCGAACTGCAGCCCTCACAAGAGCTTGAGGATTGGCAGGCACGCCTGCTGGAAACCGTTGCCAGCCATATCGGTTTAGCGATAACGGTCACCCAGCAGGATATTCAGAACCGAAAAATGTCCTTGATGGAAGAGCGCAGTGTCATCGCCAGAGAGCTGCATGACTCGATAGCCCAGTCACTCTCCTATCTGAAAATTCAGGTGGCACGCCTGGAAAAAGGTCTCAACGATGATCTGCAGAAAGAGGACGTACTGCAGATCAGCAATGTGCTGAGATCAGCATTGAATGGTGCCTATCGACAGTTGAGAGAGCTGCTCACCACCTTTCGCCTCAGGGTCACCGATGCCAATCTCGGCCGGGTGGTCAGCCAGACCGTGGATGAATTTACCAATCGCTCCGGCATTCCGATTGAATTCATCAACAACCTGGGCAACTGCCAATTTACACCGAATGCGGAGATACATATCATTCAGATCATCAGAGAGGCACTATCCAATGTGATACGCCATGCGAATGCGACAAAGGCAAGCGTCAGCATGAGCTGCGACCACCAGGGTCTGGTGACGGTACTGATCGAGGATAACGGCATTGGCATGGATGACGAAGGTGATATGATGCAACACTATGGGCTGCCAATCATGAAAGAGCGGGCAGAACATCTGGGTGGCGAGCTACGCATCAATGAGTCACCGACAGGCGGAATACAGATCAATCTGGTTTTCACGATTGCTGATATCTCGAACCGGGAATCGCAACGAATTTTCACCGAGCAATTGAAAGATGCCTGAACAACACTACACACTGCTGGCGATAGACGACCATCCACTTTTCAGAAAAGGCGTCTCCGATCTGATCGATATGGATCCAGCCCTTGAACTGATCGGCGAAGCGGCCAACGGCGAGGATGGCCTGGTACTGGCGCGGGAGTTCAATCCGGATCTGATCCTGCTCGATATCAATATGAAGGGTACCAACGGCCTGGATACCCTGAAAGCCATCAAGAGTTTTGAGCTCGATTCAAGAATCCTGATGCTCACCGTCTCGGATAACGAAGAGGATGTTCTGGCGGCACTGAAAAATGGCGCCGACGGCTATCTGCTGAAGGATATGGAGCCGGAAGATATCCTCAAATCGATCCGCAAAGCGGTCGAGGGCACCGTGGTCATCAGCGACCATTTGACCCAACTGCTGGCAAAAGCGCTGCGCGAGGACGACAGACTGGAGGCTCAATCCAGCCTGCCGGATCTCACCTCAAGGGAGAAAGAGATTCTTCAGCACATCGCCCAGGGACTGAGCAACAAACAGATCGCCAGCAACCTTGATATCTCGGAAGGCACGGTCAAAGTGCATGTCAAACATCTGCTGAAAAAGCTCAATCTCCACTCCAGAACCGAAGCTGCCGTCTGGGCCCTCAACCAGGGGAAAAAAGCTTCCCGCTGAACCTCTCTCCAGGGCCGCGTCAGGCCAGTTCCGATCATCGCAAGCAACATTCCATCCCTACCGCCAGTTCTTACCCATAACGAATTAGAGCCTACTCACATTGAGGTATTCAGCTCTACCAAAATATTGGTAAGTTACTGTTTTTTCTTATATTTTTCTTAAGATTTCCCATTGTTTCTTGATCAGAATCAAAGCAGTATTAAGCGCCTGGTGAAACACTTTCATAAGCAAAAATATTGCGCCTCAAAAAGGCCAATCAAATTCGACTGAACTCTTTCAACCGAGGTCGCGACTGTTGTCAAGAAACATCGACAGATCACAGTTTTTACGTGGTGACCTGCGCGGTCGACAAAGCGAGATACGACCACCCTGGTCGCTCTCTGAAAGCCGCTTTACTGAACTTTGTGAACGCTGCAACGACTGCATTGAAGCCTGCCCCCAGAAGATCATTACGCTGGGTTCTGCCGGTTTCCCCAAAATCGATTTCTCTGTTGCCCAATGCACATTTTGCGGTGATTGCGTAAAGGCCTGTAAACATCAGGCACTGGGCTTTGACGGCGATCCGAACATGGCACCCTGGCACCTCGAACTGAGTATCGAAAAGAGCTGCCTGTCGCAAAATGGCGTGGTCTGCAGAAGCTGCGGCGATATCTGCGAAGAGGCTGCCATCTGCTTCAAGCTTGCTACCAGGGGGCGTTCCCTGCCACAGGTTGATCAGCAAAAGTGCAATAGCTGTGGAGCCTGTATTTCCGTTTGCCCCAGTCATTCCATTTCCATTTTGCCAGGCACACAGACCCAAGCGGCCTGACAGACCAATGCGAGGAATAAGCCATATATGAATATATGCAGCCTGATCGTCTATACGAAACCTGACCACGGCCCACAGGTGACCAAGCGCCTAGAGCAATACCAAGGCGTGGAAGTCCACGGTGGAATGATAGAAGACAAACTGATTGTTACCGTGGAAGACGAGGGTGAATCCATGTCACCGGTTTCAGACACCATGAATGAACTGCGCAATGTGGATGGCGTGGTGAGCACAACTTTGATTTATCACTATGGCGGTGAAGAGTCGATGGAGGAAATGAACCGTGAAATTAACTAGAAGAGATTTTATAAAAAGCAATGCTGTAGCAGCCGCCGCATCCGTGGCCGGCGTCACCCTGCCTGTGTCCAGCGCCGTTGCGGCCGATGCAGATGATGGGATCCGTTGGGATAAAGCGGCCTGCCGCTACTGCGGTACCGGTTGCAGTGTCTTGATGGGTGTCAGAGACGGCAAGGTCGTCGCCAGTCAGGGCGATCCGGATGCACCGGTCAACAAGGGCCTGAACTGTATCAAGGGTTACTTTCTGCCGAAGATCCTCTATGGAGAGGATCGTCTGACCAAACCGTTGCTGAGAAAGACCAACGGCAAATACGACAAGAACGGCAAGTTCGAGGCCGTCAGCTGGGAAGAGGCTTTCCAGACCATGGCGGAGAAGTGGGTTGCGGCACGTAAGGCCAAAGGACCCAAGGGCGTTGGCATGTTCGGCTCAGGTCAGTGGACCGTATGGGAAGGCTATGCCGCGCAGAAACTGCTGAAGGCAGGTTTCCGCTCCAACAGTCTGGAACCCAATGCACGCCACTGTATGGCCTCGGCGGTAGGTGCTTTCATGCGCGCCTTCGGCATCGACGAGCCAATGGGTTGTTACGACGATCTGGAACACGCCGATGTATTCGTGCTCTGGGGCGCCAACATGGCGGAGATGCATCCGATTCTCTGGTCCCGTCTCACCGATACCCGTCTGACCAAGCCCGGCTGTGAAGTCCATGTGCTCTCAACCTTCGAGCATCGCTGCTACGAGCTGGCAGACAACGGCATGATCTTTGAGCCCCAGACCGATCTGGCGATCCTCAACTACATTGCCAACTACATCATCCAGAACAAGGCCTATAACAAGGAGTTCATCGACAAGCACGTCAATTTCACCAAGACACCAACTGATATCGGTTATGGTCTGCGTGCCACTGATCCACGCGAGAAGGCGGCCAAAAATCGCAATAAGGGCAAGCTCTCCAAGATCAGTTTCGAAGAGTATGCCAAATCGGTTGAGCCCTACACCCTGGAGTACACTTCCAAGCTCTCCAAGGTTCCGAAAGATCAGTTGCTGAAACTGGCCAAGGCCTATGCCGATCCGAATAAGAAGGTTGCCTCCTACTGGACCATGGGCTTCAACCAGCACACCCGTGGCGTCTGGGTCAACGGCCTCTGCTACAACGTGCATCTGCTGATGGGCAAGATCGCCGAGCCGGGCAACAGCCCCTTCTCCCTCACCGGTCAGCCATCCGCCTGCGGCACCGCCCGTGAGGTTGGTACCTTTACCCACAGGCTACCCGCCGACCTGGTGACCAAGAAGGATGCCCACTGTAAGTTTGCCGAGAAGACCTGGAAGCTGCCTGCCGGCACCATTCCCCGGGCCAACGGTAAAACCGACGGCGCCGACCAGACCGACATCAGCGGCAAGCCCATGGGTAAGACCCTGATCCACGCCGTAGCCATGCATCGCGCACTGAATGACGGCAAGATGAATACCTTCTGGGTCATGTGTAACAACAACATGCAGGCCGCCGCCAACATGAATGATGAGAGTTATCCCGGTTGGCGTAATCCGGACAACTTCATCACCGTATCCGACCCCTATCCGACCGTATCGGCCCAGGCAGCGGATCTGATCCTGCCCACCGCGATGTGGATCGAAAAGGAGGGTGCCTATGGTAACGCCGAGCGTCGTACCCAGTTCTGGCGTCAGCAGGTTGCCGCACCTGGCGAGTCGAAGTCCGACGTCTGGCAGGTCATGGAGTTCGCCAAATATGTCAAGGTGAAAGACGTCTGGCCGGAAGATCTGATCGCCAAGATGCCTGAGTATGCCGACAAGACCCTGTTCGATGTGCTCTATGCCAACGGCCAGGTCGACAAGTTCCCGGTAGAGCAGGTCACCGACAGCCGTGGCAACAAGTACGAAAACGATGAGTCCAAGGACTTCGGTTTCTATGTGCAGAAAGGGCTGTTCGAAGAGTATCGCCTGTTCAACTCTGCCGAGGGGATCCCGAAGAAGGGCCACGAAATGGCTGACTTCGACGCCTACCACAAGGTGCGTGGCCTACGTTGGCCGGTGATCGATGGCAAGGAGACCCTGTGGCGCTTCCGCGAAGGCTACGATCCCCATGTCGCCAAGGGTGAAGGGGTCAAATTCTATGGCAAGCCTGATGGCAGAGCCAACATCATTACCGCCCCCTATGAGCCGGCTGCTGAGCCACCGGACAAAGAGTACGATCTGTGGCTCTGCACCGGACGCGTATTGGAGCACTGGCACTCCGGTTCCATGACCCGTCGCGTACCCGAGCTCTATCGTGCCGTCCCGGATGCGGTGGTCTACATGCATCCGAAAGATGCCAAGAAACGGCGTCTGCGTAACGGTGCAAACGCCAAGCTTACCACCCGTCGTGGTGAGATCGTCTGTAAGGTCGACACCAAGGGCCGCAACAAGTGTCCTGAAGGGCTTGTTTTCGTTCCCTGGTTCGATGCTGGACGCTTGGTGAACAAGCTGACCCTCGACCAGACCGATCCGCTCTCGAAAGAGACGGACTATAAAAAGTGCGGTGTAAAGATAACGCGCGCTTAAATTAGAGGATGCATCTGGTGAAACGGTGCGGCTAGCCGCACCCTACACCGATGCAATAGTAGGGTGCGGTTCACCGCACCGAACTGAAACCAGCAGAGGGGTGCGGCACTGCCGCACCCCCCGCCACTACCCGGACGGGTTGTGGTGCTACCACTGCTGAATGCAACTAAACTGAAAACGTTTTTATTACAGATGTCAGATAGTAAGGACAAAAACGAGCTCAACCGCAGACAGTTCCTGGGCAACATGCTCAAGACAGCCTGTGGGGTGGGATTGGTCGGACTGGGATTGGCTGCCTATTCAAAGCGTGCCTCTACCATGCCGGCCAACTATATCCGCCCCCCCGGCGCTCTGCCGGAAGAGGATTTTCTCGGCGCCTGCATACGCTGCGGCCTGTGCGTGCGCGACTGTCCTTATGACATTCTTTTTCTTGGCGAAGTGGGTGATGAAGTGGCCACCGGCACACCCTATTTCATCGCCCGCACCGGTCCCTGTGAAATGTGCGAGGAGATTCCCTGTGTGGTTGCCTGTCCCACCAATGCACTGGACCACGACCTGAAAGATATCGAAGAGTCCCGTATGGGACTGGCGGTGCTGATCGACCAGGAGACCTGTATTGCCTTTCATGGATTGCGCTGTGAAGTCTGCTTCAACGTCTGCCCGATCCGTAACCGGGCGATCACTCTGGACATGCAGCACAATCCCCGTTCCGGCAAACATGCCCTGTTCATACCGGTCGTTCACTCCGATGCCTGTACCGGCTGCGGTCTTTGCGAGCGGGCCTGCATCCTGGAAGAGGCGGCGATCAAGGTCTTTCCCATGCACCTGGCAAAAGGGCAATTGGGCAGCCACTACCGCCTCGGCTGGAAAGAGAAGGAGAAGGCCGGGGAAGCACTGGTCACACCCGATACTGAGCACCGTTACAACCTGCCCGATGGAGTACGTTACGACCTGCAGGGTGAGGGTTTGATCATCGATGGCGAGGCTGAAGAGACACCTTTCTCTTCCAATCCTCTGGATACACTCAATAGCGGTTTCATGGACAAGTAGCATGGTGGATATGACGACATTGGGTGACGACGCTATCGCGGCCAAAGGCTGGGTGAAGTCCCATAAATACCTGATCCTCAGGCGAATCAGTCAGCTCGGCATTCTTGCCCTGTTTCTCACGGGCCCCTGGTTCGGACTCTGGATCGTCAAAGGTAATCTGGCTTCCAGTCTGACCTTGGATGTACTGCCGCTTACCGATCCCTATGTGTTATTGCAGGCAAGCCTATCCGGTGTGGTGCCGGAGACAGCGGCCATCATCGGGGTGGTGATCGTGCTGGCGTTCTATCTTCTGGTGGGTGGCCGGGTCTACTGCTCCTGGGTCTGCCCGGTCAACATGGTGACCGACCTGGCCGCCTGGCTGCGCCGCAAACTGGGTATCAGAAGCAACTCCCAGTTCTCCCGCAGCACTCGCTATTGGATGTTGGCCCTGACCCTGATTCTGCCATTGCTGGTTACCGGGGGCATCATCTGGGAACTGGTCAACCCGGTCTCCATGATGTTCCGGGGAATCGTCTTCGGCATGGGGGCTGCCTGGGTGATGGTGCTGGGCATCTTTCTGTTCGATCTGATCGTTGCCAAAGATGGCTGGTGCGGACACATCTGTCCGGTCGGCGCTTTCTACAATCTGGTGGGCAGCAAAAGTCTGCTCAGGGTGAATGCGCTTGAGCGCCAGGCCTGCAATGACTGCATGGAGTGTTATGTGGTCTGCCCGGAACCCCAGGTGATCAAACCGGCGCTGAAAGGTGAGAAGCAGGGGGCAACCCCGGTGATCCTCTCATCCGACTGTACCAATTGCGGGCGCTGTATCGATATCTGCGCCAAAGATGTTTTCAGTTATGGCGGTCGTCACGCCAAAAAAAATGACGGCTTGAAACGCGAAGGTGAAATCAGTCAGGGCGCTCAAGCCTGACTGGCAGTTCCAAACAATTTCTGAATTTAGAGAGAGATGATGGAGAAAGGTATGAAAAAGATCGCATTAAAAACCATTGCGGCACTCGCAGCCATATTCCTGTCCACAGCTGTCCTGGCCGAGGTGCAATCCCTGCGGGGCGACAAGTTGGACAGCATGGCGAAAAAACCCGCCAACATGAAGATTGTCAACATCAAGGGAGGTATTGAGCGCAGTTTTAAACTACAGCCACCGATGGTTCCCCATGAAGTGGATAAGTATGTCATCAATCTGAAAAACAATGGCTGCATGAAGTGTCACAGCGAAGCCACCTATGAGAAGGAGAAAGCTCCCAAAGTCGGCGAAAGCCACTACATGGACCGGGATGGCAAGATGCTGAAGAGCCTCTCCAGCCGGCGCTACTTTTGCACCCAGTGCCATGCCGCTCAAATGGGCGCAGACCCGCTGGTGCAAAACAACTTCCAAGGTGCCAAATAGGGGTTGGTCGGGTACCGCTCATCGAGCGGAGACCCAACCATTTTGATGAGTAGTCGATCAATAATCTGGTGTAACAATGAGTGAGAGTAAAAAGCGTAGCGGACTGGTCCTGGTGGGAGTTGGCATCATTGCCGGCATCCTGCTCTGGGGTGGATTCAACACGGCCATGGAGATGACCAACACGGAGGAGTTCTGCATCTCCTGCCACGAGATGGAAAATACTGTCTATCAGGAGCTTCAGGAGACGGTCCATTTCACCAACCGGACCGGGGTACGCGCCACCTGTCCGGATTGCCATGTGCCCAAAGAGTGGGTACATAAGTTCGTACGCAAGATTCAGGCGACCAATGAGCTCTATCACAAAGTGTTAGGCACCATCGATACGCCGGAGAAGTATGAAGCCAAACGCCTGGAACTGGCACAGAACGTCTGGCGCTCAATGAAAAAGACAGACTCACGGGAGTGTCGCAACTGTCACAAGTTCATCTCCATGGATCTGGACAAACAGGCACCGCGCAGCTCGGAACAGCACGACCCCCACTACTGGGATGCGGTGGATGGCAACGAGCCGCAACAGACCTGTATCGACTGCCATAAAGGCATTGCCCATTCACTGCCCGAGGGTTTTGACCCGAATGCTGAATATTGACATTGAAGGTCTGTTTTTGAATGATACGCGGATGACTTGCAGGTAACTATAAAACCACCAGCCAAGAGGCAAGCATGCTAAACGACCCATTCGGAAGGAAGATCGACTATCTGCGTCTGTCCGTTACGGATCGCTGTGATTTCCGCTGTTTCTATTGTCTGCCCAAGAGTCATCGTGGCTTTGAAACGCCCGATGACTGGCTGACACCTGCTGAGACAGAACGCCTGGTCGCACAATTCGCTGCGCTGGGTGTCAGGCATGTGAGGCTCACCGGCGGAGAACCCCTGGTACGCAAGGAGCTGACCGATATCGCCTCGCGTATCGCCAATGTACCGGGCATTGAAGAGCTCTCCCTCAGCACCAATGCATCGCGCCTGGATCAATACGCCGAGCCCTTGAGTCAGGCCGGTGTAACACGACTCAATATCAGTCTCGACTCCCTCGATGAAAACAAATTCAAGCAGATCACCGGCAGTCGACTGCAACCGGTTTTAGCAGGGATCGAAGCCGCCGGGGCCTCTGGCCTCTCACCGATCAAAATCAACATGGTGGTAATGCGCGGACTCAACGACGATGAAGTCGAGAAGATGGTTGACTACTGTCTGGCCCATAACCTGACCCTGCGCTTTATCGAAACCATGCCGGTGGGAGAAGGCGGACAGGCGGCAATTGAGCGTTACATCCCACTCACTGAGGTGGAAGCCCGTCTGCGCCGGCGCTACAAACTGCAACCCGCCGCCATGCAGGGCAGCGGACCTGCGCGCTACTTCCAGGTTGACGACAGCGGTCTGGTGGTCGGCTTCATTACCCCTCAGTCACAACACTTTTGCGAAACCTGCAACCGGGTCAGGGTATCCGTGAGCGGCGACCTCCACCTCTGTCTCGGCCAGGAGGATAAGTTGGCGTTACGCCCCCTGCTTCGTCAGGGAGCTTCGGATGAAACTTTGCAACAGGCGATCCGATCCGCCATCGCCCGCAAGCCGGAACGACACCATTTCAACGAAACCCCAACGGCCATCATTCGACCCATGTCAGCCTTGGGCGGCTGATCCTTTGAGCTTTAAACAAGCGGGCAACGGCTGAAGGCTGTTTCCCGCTCACAGGCTCCACCGCTGAAATCGATCTGATCAATTGCGAAATGTGGCATTGATTTCAGATTCGTTACCCGATGGGCAAGTCGACTTCCCATCGGTCCAACTCCATTCTTCAACACCAGTCATGGAGATGGGCGGATTCCAATCGATGGTGAGTTCGGTACGCTCCTGGGTTGTGGTGCCACCATCTTCGGGATAACTGCCTGAGTAAGTCAGCGTGCTTCCATCCACGCTCCCCTGAAGCACATTCGTCGCGACACCGATAAAACCGCTCAGGGTGACGTTTTGCCCGTTCTGATCAATGTCGATGGTATAGTTATCGGAGATACCTACCTCACCACTGCAGCCACCAGTGGCTACAGTCACTTCCGTACGAAAATCCCAAGTCCCTGTCAGCTCACAGAGATCCCCGGCCCCATCCCCATCGCTATCCAGCTGGTCCGCATTTGCCACCACCGGGCAATTATCAACGTTCTCGGCCACACCGTCACCATCGCTGTCCAGGACGGTAAAACTCACCGTGCAGCTCTTGTTTCCATCCAATACCAGTTCAGCCATATTGGTGCTAGCCGAAGCGCAGTCTCCTCCCCAACTCGTAAACTTATAGCCCGTGTCGGGTGTGGCAGTCAGCGTTACCGGACTGGCGCTCTGCGGAAAATCGTGACTGCAGGTAGCACCACAATTCAACTCGTTTCCAGCACTGGTCACCGTGCCGTTTTCCGGGGCAGTGAGACTGACCGTGTATTGGGTTTCGTTATCCGCGATAAAACTGCCACCACAGCTGGTATCGCTGGTCATGGTGAATGTCACGGAGCTACCGCTACCACTGCAATCTTCCGTATCACCGCTCCAACCGCCAAACTGAAAACCACCATCAAGGGTGTAGAAAAGCTCAACCTCCGTGTCGGCGGGAATGCTGGCTGAGCAGGTGCCCGGACAGTTGATCGCACCGGAGATACTGGCGATGGAACCACCCTCGGCAGGCTCAGGCACGCTGAGCGTATAGTCAGCCACAGGCACAGCCTCGAACAGTGCGCTGCAACTGAGTGCCATTGGATCGCCGGGTCCACCCAGGATATGCTCTTGCTCTGCTTCGCTACCGCTGCAGTCGCCTTGCCAGCCGGCAAATGCATAGCCTGAATAGGGGATCGCCTGCAGGTTGATCCTTCGGCGTTTTTGAATTTGGCCAGTTACACTACTGTAGATGGCATCGGCAACCCGATGGTCACAGGATGATGCAGTTGTTTCAGCGTCACAAACTCGCCCCCCCGGATCAGCCACAACCTGTCCCCCAACAGAGATGCTTAGCGCCAAAGGCATACCCTCATCGTTATTGAGCTCGACAAATACAACGGTTAGCGAGATGGCATCTCCGGAATCAACACTGATGACCTGACCTTCACCACTGAATGACGGGGATGATGCATCCTCGTCAAGTTTGTAATCAATATAAGGATTGGCGGACATTGGTTTTTCAAGTGAATCAACCTCATCACCCAATTCAAAATCATAGTTTTCACGGCAATCACTGGGACAATCGATGCCATCGCCAGTCACCTTCCCCTGACCACTGATAAACACCTCAATTCCACCCACCGGATAGGTATCCTTACCACCGCCGCCTGAGGCCATAATGCTGACGATTCCAAGCATCAACACAATGCTGAACAAAAGCAGCCTGATCAACAGCAACGGTGAGTTTCGAGCGCGGTTTTCAGGTGCGTTATGTCGATTGCTAAGCATAGTTCGAATCTCTCGGATTGATGACCTACGGTATAGCCGTTTCATGAGCAGACTGTTTTTGGCTTGAGCCTGTAGAGATAGGGCTGAGCAGCAGCCAGGCCGCGACAGCACCCAATAGGCAGGCCATAAGATCGAGATAGCTGAATGTCCCGCTGACAAGGTATTGGTGCAGATTCAGAAACTCTGGCAACCGAACAATCAGATCGCCGGGTAGTGCCTGACCTATCTCAAAACCTGCATTGACTATGGCCCATAAAGCGCATGAGAAATTGATCGTTTGATCGCCCAATACCAGAACGGTCAGGATAGAAAAGGTGAAAACATGCAGCAACGTGGGCAACCATCCGATGGACGCGGCCAAGCTTGGGTCAACCGCAATGGAGCGATTCTCGGGAATTACGGATAACAGCAGAGCGCTTTCCGGTGCACGCAGCAACCAGTAGTAAAACAGACCCAGTAACAGTGAGCAGAGTGCAAACGCAATCAGCATTCCAATTCTGGAGTCTCGATTCGGCATTTTGTTGATCAAAGAACTAAACACTGATTATTTTTACTTGCCACCAAGACTAGTAGCCCAATCTTTGCAGATCAAGAATCAATCATTACTGAGAGAAGCATTATGTTTTGCATCGATTCAGGCTTCCAAGCTCTTGAAGAAGACCGCAATGAGAAATCCGCAGAGAGTCACTGCGAGTTGTCCTGACCAAACAGAACCCTGACACTCACTCAGCAACATTGATGCTAAAATCCCTGAGCCAACAGCCAAAAAACTGGCTTATCACAAGGTTCTTAAGGCCATAAGCAGCGAATCCCACCGATCGATAGCCTGTGCAGATTCAGCATCATCCAATCAGGCGAAACCGTACTTACCCAGGGTTGCCAGCAGCGACACCAGCATGCCGAGTATCAGATTCACCAGGATCAGTTGGCGGATCAACGAAATCGCCGCAACCGCCCTGGGCATATCGTCGCCTTTCAAGGCAGTACCAAATTGATGATAGGGAATGTAGTAGATGAAGATGAAAATGGCCGCCATCAGCGTGCCCACCATCGTCATGAAACTGAGCCACCAACCGGACTCACCCCCATACTGGGTAGACAGCATCCAGTAACCGCTGGCCAGAATCGTGATAACCGAAGCCCATACCCAGGGAAAGAAGCCATCGAACACCTTGAGCAGCAGTGGCAGTCGCTGATGCGGCTCCAATTGCTCATTCAACACCGGGCGCAGAATCACATGCGCGAAAAACATACCGCCAACCCAGACGATAACGGCCAACAGATGCAGTGTCAGGGCAATGGACATTGAGCAGACTCCCAATCGATGAATATCTCTACCACTCCTAACCTGGCACCTTAATAGGTTATGTAGAGGGCTTCAAGAACACCCTTGATCAAGGCGTGACTCGCAGAGAAGGATTGCACAAAGATAATCCAGCATGCTGCCAATTGTGAATCCTCTTCGCTCAGGCGCCGCACAAGACAATTTGAAAAACTCTTACTGAATGGTAGACTAGTCGATTCCCCGACGATTGGGTCGCTAACAATCGATCCCATTCGCCGATCATAGGGGCTTGATTAAACCAGCGTCCTTTTTAGGATGCTTTTTTGTTTTATGGGGCTTGAGAATGGCCGACTCATTGATGACAACCTATCAACGACTGCCCGTCGCTTTCGAGCGGGGTGAAGGTGCCTGGCTGTGGGATACAGAGGGTAACCGCTACCTGGATGCGGTGACCGGTGTTGCGGTATGCGGACTCGGCCATGCCCACCCGGAGATCGCCAAGGCGTTGTGTGATCAAGCTTCCAGCCTGCTGCATACGTCAAATCTCTATCGCATCCCACTGCAAGAGGCGCTCGGCGAGAGACTCTGCTCCCTGGCCTCCATGGAGAAGGCGTTTTTTGCCAACTCCGGTGCCGAAGCGAACGAAGCGGCAATCAAGATCGCCCGGCTCTACGGCAACAAGCGGGAGATCAAGAATCCATCCATTATCGTCATGGAACAGAGTTTTCATGGCAGAACCCTGGCCACCCTTTCCGCGACGGGTAATCGCAAGGTTCAGGCCGGTTTCGAGCCTCTGGTACAGGGTTTCATCAGAGTACCCTTCGATGACATCGGGGCGATCGAAGAGATTGCGCAACACCAGAATAGCGTGGTTGCGGTACTGGTTGAGCCGATTCAGGGTGAAGGTGGTGTGAATATCCCGTCAACCGACTACCTCAACCGGATCCGTGAGATCTGTGATCAGCACCAGTGGCTGATGATGCTGGATGAGATCCAGACCGGTGTAGGTCGCACCGGTAAACTTTTCGCCCATCAACACAACGGCATACTGCCCGACGTCATGACCCTGGCCAAAGGCTTGGGTAATGGTATGCCGATCGGTGCCTGCCTGGCACGCGGTGCAGCGGCGAATCTGCTCGCTCCCGGTAATCACGGCTCCACATTTGGCGGCAATCCACTCGCCTGCCGGGTGGCGATGAGTGTGCTGGATGTGGTGGAGTCTCAGCACCTGGCTGACAGAGCCGACAAGCTGGGGCAACGTTTCCAGTCCGAGTTTGAAGCGAAACTGGCCGAACTGCCCGGCGTCACATCGATTCGCAGCAAGGGATTGATGGTCGGCATCGAACTCGAACGCCCATGCCCGGAGCTGGTCGGCAAAGCACTTCAACAGAACCTACTCATCAATGTGACCGCAGGCAATGTGATTCGTCTGTTGCCGCCGATGATCCTCAACGATGATGAGTGCAAAGAGATTATCGACAAAGTCAGCGCCCTGGTTGCCGACTTTCTTTGATAGCCAATGCAAAGGCATAACACTATGACCAGGCACTTTCTCTCCCTTCTCGATCTCACCCATGATGAGTTGCAATCATTGATTCGCCGCGCTTCCGAATTGAAACGGATGCAGCACCGGGGTGAAATACATACCCCTTTGAAAGGCAAGAATCTGGGTATGGTATTCGAAAAATCCTCCACCCGCACCCGAGTCTCGTTTGAGGTCGGCATGTCCCAATTGGGCGGTCATGCGCTCTTTCTCTCCCCACGGGACACCCAGCTCGGCCGGGGCGAACCGATCGAGGACAGTGCCAAGGTGCTTTCACGGATGCTCGACATCATCATGATCCGCACCTTCGAGCAGGAGAAACTGGAGCTGTTTGCCGCCCACTCCCAGGTACCGGTAATCAACGCCCTGACCGACCGATACCATCCCTGCCAGCTGCTGGCGGATATGCAGACCTACGCGGAGCATCGGGGGGACATCCAGGGCAAGACCGTAACCTGGGTCGGTGACGGCAACAATATGTGCCACTCCTATATCAATGCCGCCAGACAGTTCGATTTTCGCCTCAGTATCGCCTGCCCGGAAGGCTATGATCCGGAGCCGGAGATCCTCGAAGCGGCCGGTGACCGGGCCAACATCATCCGTGACCCCCTTGAGGCAGCCAGTGGCGCGGACCTGGTGGTAACCGATGTCTGGGCCAGCATGGGTCAGGAAGAGGAGCAGGCATTGCGCGAGAAAGCCTTCTCCAAATACCAGGTGAATGACGAATTGATGGCCCAAGCGGAAAAAGACGCCCTGTTCTTTCACTGCCTGCCCGCCCACCGGGGCGAAGAGGTTACCGCATCGGTGATCGACACCCCGGACAGCGTGGTCTGGGATGAGGCTGAAAACCGCCTGCACTCGCAAAAAGCCTTGATGGAGTTTCTGCTGCTCGGCCGCTGATGGCGATCATCCCGGCAACTCCATCGATAAATGCACGCCGGATAAGCGGTTTACAGATGCCTCCAAGGGGTGCATGATCCACAAAAATGCGACATTCTGCGGCCTGCTTGGCAACAATGGAAGATTTCAGTTGTACAATGGCCCCATTGCTCCGGATAGATACCAGATACAGTCATGAAGAAATCCTTATTGCTGCTCGCCCTGTTACTCCTGTTACCGCTGCTGGTCCAGGCTAAAACCCTCTATGTGACCGATACCTTTCAAATCACCATGCGTAGTGGCGAGAGCACATCACACCGTATCATGCGCATGCTCAACAGCGGCGCGGCGCTGGATGTCCTCTCCACCAATCCGGAATCGGGTTACACCAAAGTCCGGGTCGGCGGCAGTCAGGGGTTCGTGCTTACCCGGCAGTTGATGAATGAACCCAGTGCACGGGCGCAACTGGGCACGCTGCGCAAAGAGATTGATGAACTGAAGGCGGCACCAGGGGAATTACGCAGTAAACTGATCGATCTGCAGAAAAACCACCGTGAACTCACGAGCAACCACAAAAACCTGCAAAAGGTAAAGGATAAACAGGAGCAGGAGCTGCAGAGCATTCAGCGAACCGCCTCGAATGCGATCCGCATCTCCAATGAACGCAATGAACTGGTCAAGCAGGTCGCCGCGTTGACCCGGGAAGTGGAAGAGCTGAAACAGGACAACCGGGATCTGAGTAATGAAGCGACCCGCGACTGGTTTCTGATCGGTGCCGGAGTGATCATTGCCGGCATCCTGATCGGACTGATCCTGCCTCATCTGAGATTTCAGCGCCGTCGCAACTCCTGGGGCACCCTCTGATCCCTACCAGCCGGCATCCGCTGATCTGATCATCCACCTTCAGGGCAACCTGCATGCCCTGATGCCGGATGCTTAGGGCCTAACAGGAAATGGGGGCGATAGCCGTTGTTTCAGTCGCCGTTGTCCTTATCCGCCACAAAGCCGGGCGGCGGCTGCAGCTCGTACTGCTGGATCATCCGGCGCAGTCTCGGTCTTGAGATCTCGAGGATTTCACAGGCCCGCCCCTTATGCCAATCGACCATCTGCAACACCTGTTTGACATGGGCTTTCTCCATCGCCTGCAGGCTTACCGGTCTGCCGACCAGCGGCTGATTGTCCACTTCCTCCAGGCTCACGCCGGTAATCTCCATCGGTAACAGGTCGCAGGAGAGGGTATCCGTAGGACACAGCGCCACCGCCTTCATCAACGCATTCTCCAACTCTCTGACGTTGCCCGGCCAGTGGTAGTCCTGAAGACAGCGCAAGGCATCGGAAGTGATACGCACCACCTTACGATTCAACTCACCATTGATTCGGGCGAGCAGTGCCTGCACCAGCCCCATGATATCCTCTTTACGCTCCCGCAACGGGGGAATATGAATATTCACCACCTGCAGCCGATAGAAGAGATCTTCCCGAAACGCCCCGTGTGAGACCTGCTGGGCCAGATTGACGTTGGTCGCCGCAATGATCCGTGCGTTGGTGATCTTGCTCTCCTTGGCCCCCAGCGGGGTGAACTCTTTATGTTGAATCACCCGCAGCAGCTTGGCCTGCATCACCGGCGAGAGCTCACCCACCTCATCGAGAAATATGGCGCCATTCTCCGCCAGAGTGAATTTACCGACCTGTTTCGCCACGGCACCGGTAAACGCGCCTTTCTCATGACCGAACATGTCGGATTCGAGCAGCGTCTCGACAATGGCCGCACAGTTCACCACCACAAACGGCCCATCGGGGTTGTCACCGCTTCGATGTATCGCTCTCGCCACCAACTCCTTGCCGGTACCCGACTCGCCCGTGATCAGCACCGTGGCCGGACTCTTTGCCACCAGACCGATGGTCTTGAAGATCTCCTTCATTGCGCGGGAGTTGCCGACCATGGTGAGTGAGGAGAAGTTTTGGCTGTCGGTCTCCACCAACTCACCCTCCCCATGGCTAAGGAGCTTTTCCACTGCACCGTCAAACTCATCGATATCGATCGGCTTGTGGATATAGTCGTCCGCCCCCTTCTGCATCGCCTCGATGGTGCTCTCCATATCGTGAAAGGCGGTGATCATGATGATGCGCACCCCGGGGAGTGCTGATTTGAATTCCGGCAATCCCTGCAGACCCGATTTTCCCGGCATGCGAATATCGAGCACCACCAGACCGGGTTTGAACTCATCCAGCAGTTGCAATCCCTCATCCACGCTATGGGCCATGCTGACCTCATGACCGAGACCGGAGAGATGCAGTTGCAGGGTACGGCAACTGGCAATGTCATCATCAACAAGGAGAATTCTAGTCATGTTGTAAACCCGGATCTGCTCGATTATCTGTAGCGTCGTAGCCACAAGCATAGACGGCAAACTGTAAGCGGTGAGCTCTCCACAGCACAATGGCAGTACAGACATTGGCTTGCTTCGGTTGATTGTTATTCACGACAGCGATTCTACCTCCCTCGGCACGGTTGGCAGCGTGACAATGGCACAGGTACCGCCGGCCTCGCGAGGTACCAGTTCAACCCGCCCCTGGTGCTGATCGATAATCTGTTTGACGATCGCCAGACCAAGGCCGGTACCTTTGGTTCTGGTCGTATAGAATGGTTCGAAGAGTTTCTGATTATCGTCATTTTCAATACCGATGCCGTTGTCGCAAACCGATATCTCGACACCACTACCCGTCTCATCCATCACCTGAATCACCTTGATATTGATTTTACTGGAGCCGTGTTCATTTTTCTCACTGGCCTGCAGCGCATTGACGATCAGATTCGAGAACAGCTGCCGCAGCTTATTCGCATCTCCCGGTAACGCGGGCAATCCGGACTGGTACTCCACATCGACCGTCGACTGTACCTCTTCAATCCGTTTGTGCAGACTCAATACGGTTGCATCCATCAGCTTTTCGATATTCACCCAATCGACATGAACCGCTTCAGGTCGGGCATAGGTCAACATGTCAGTGAGGATGTTCTCCATGTAACGAATCTGATCCAGACCGATCGCAGACAACTCCTTCTCTTCGTTGGCCGCATGCTTACCCAGAATCTGCATACTCATTTTCACCGACGAGAGCGGGTTTCTCAGATCGTGGGCAATCATGCTGGCCATCTGCCCCATCACGGTAAGCGCCTGGGTACGCACCAGCTCCTGTTGCTGCATCTCAACCTCCCGTTCAAGACGCTTATGCTCAGTGATATCCTCTTTCACTGCAACGAAGTTGGTGATCTCACCCGCCTCATCCTTCAACGCGGAGATGGAGGCGGACTCCCAGTAGAGCTCACCATTCTTTCTGCGATTATGGAAGACACCGCGCCACTCATCACCGTTCAACACGGTCTGCCAGAGCTGCTTGTATTCCTCTCCCGAGGTTTCACCCGATTTCAGGATATTGGTCTTTTTACCGATCACCTCATCCGCATCGTAACCGGTCACCTGGGTGAACTTGGGATTCACATACTCGATCTGCCCATGCCGATCCGTCAGCAGCACGATGGTGGGACTCTGCTCAACCGCATGAGACAACTTGCGCACCTTATCTTCCGCTTTACGACGTTCGGTCACGTCCTCACCGATCGCCGTCACCCGCACAACATTACCGTGGGTATCGGTTGAAGGCGTATGGTGCCAGGCAATCCGCCGGTAGCCACCGAGCTTCATCACCACATCCACTTCCACATCCCGTGATTCAACACCTTCGTTGTGCAGTTTTTCCAAAGTATTGCGAAACAGCTGTTTGTGCTCGGCTCTGACAAAGCGTTCGATCCACTCGTCGTGCAGCACCTCCTCACGGGCCCAACCGGTCAGTTTCAAAAAGTAGTCATTGCAAAACACCAGACGATACTCACGATCAAGGGTAATCGCGGCCAGCTGCATATCCTCCAGGGTGCGCCGGAAGCGTCGCTCATATTCACTCTGACGCTGTGCGTTGCGATGACGCAGATTGGCGGTTGCCAACAGCCAGGAGCCGAACAGCAAAACCACCATGATCACAAAATAGAGCGGGGTATGCTGTCGGATAAAACCTAAAAAACCTGGTGCATAGCGATCCAGGGGGACCCGGGATACCACCTTCCAACGCAGTTCATCCAGCGGGGACATGCTCATCTGCTGCTGTTCGTATCCCCGGATCGTTTGAGAGGCAACGGTTCTCGGAGTAACCGTTTCATAAGTAATCAGACCATCACTGGTCTCCAACTGACCGGAAACCGATTGACTGACCAGCTCCCAGGCGGCTGGATAGAGTTCAGTGATGTGTTTTTTATGCGGCAGCATAAAGCCCCATTCATGGCTGTTCTGGGGACTGCTCAACCAGTACCCATCCTTATTCAAAAGATGGATATGATCGGCAATATTGGCACCGGCTCGGGCAAAGTCACTCAACAGACGCTCACCGAGATAGTTGAGCACCAGAATGCCCTGGATCTGATCCCGCTGGGCAAAGATCGGCACGGCAAACCGCATCACCGGCTTTATCGGTTGTTCGATAACCCCCTCTTCGATATTCAGATCCAAGGGTGAGATATAGATCTCCCCGGGAGCCATCGACACGGTCTCGACAAAATAGTAGCGTGCAGATTTGTCCTGCAACTCCCGATCGGCAACAAGCGTTGGATTTCCAGCACCAAAGTTGACACGAATTTTCTCCAGGCCCTGACGGTCGATATAGCGAACCTGATCGTAGAGTCGTTTCTCTTTTATGAAGGTGAAGAACAACTCTTCGACCTGTTTTTTTCTTAACTCACCGGAGGCTTCAAAGCTCTGCTTATCGATATAGCTGGCGAGAAAGATCAGATCCGAGATGACATTCGAGAGGTCGCGGTTGAGAACACTTCGCGCCAACCCCACATTCAGCAACTCATTGGTTCTGAGGGTAACCCGATCGGTTTCCGAATTGGTGTAGTAGTGGACATAGGCACCCAGCGCAAAGATCGCCGCAAACGGTAGCAGGATAAATAAAAACTGCTTCGACCACTCAATGCTGGAGAATGCGGATTGCGGTTTCATCATGACCAGGCGACCAATTCGTTTGTTTTCAACCGCAGCGGGGCTGGCTGCAGCGAGACACCAGACTAGTGTAGTGTCTCATACTTAGATTTATATATTTTTCTTGCTCCGAATATTTGCGTTTATTCGCGTTCATTAGCGGACAGCATTCTTAAAAATCTTCAGCCGGTTTAACGACCAGCTAGAGACCTATCGGCATGACAATCCCTAACGGCCGGCACGCATCAGTCCACCCAGCCCCATCTCCTCCAGGGCATTCGACAACAGATTGGTAATCTCTCCCGCCTGTTCACACCGCAGGGCTGTCTGCAGCAACTGCTTTGCACGAATGTGGGAAAATGAGCGAAGCACCCACTTCACCCGCAGCAGGCTGCCACCGTTCATACTCAGACTGTTGACTCCCATACCCAGCAGCAGCACCGCAGCGGCCGGATTTCCCGCCAGCTCACCACAGACACTCACCTCTTTGCCATACTGAGCGGCCCCATTGACGATCTGGATCAGGGCCCGCAACACGGCCGGATGCAGATCGTTATAGATCTCCGCCACATGGGCATTGTTTCGATCGACGGCGAGCAGGTACTGGGTCAGATCGTTGGTACCCACGGAGAGAAAATCGATCCGCTGGGCCAGGGCTTCGACCTGATAAACCGCAGCCGGCACCTCAATCATCACACCGACCTGGGGCATCTCCACCTGATAGCCCTCTTCCAACAGCTCGTCATGCGCCCGCTGGATCAGCAGCATAGCATCATCGACCTCCTGCACATGGCTGATCATCGGCAACAGCAGGCGCAAGTTGTTCAGATCGATAGCGGCACGCAGAATGGCGCGCACCTGAGTGATGAAGATCTCCGGATGGTCGAGAGAGATTCGAATCCCCCGCCAGCCCAGAAACGGGTTCGACTCCTCGACGGGAAAATAGGGCAGCGGTTTGTCTCCACCGATATCCAGGGTACGGATGATCACCGGGCGCGGGTGAAACATCTTCAGCACCTTTCGATAGTTGGCAACCTGTACCGACTCTCCGGGAAAGCTGTCTCTGACCATGAACGGCAGTTCGGTGCGATAGAGCCCCACACCTTCCGAATCGGCCACGCCCTGATTGCTCAGCTCTGAGAGCAGGCCGGTATTCAGGTAGAGGGGTATGCGGGTACCATCGGTGGTTTCGCAAGGCAGATCCTTGTCCGCCTGCAACTCCTGATAGAGCGCCCGATCCTCACTGGCAAGTCGTCGATACTCTTGGATGACCGACGGCGCAGGCGAGACGTAGATCCGCCCCAGATAGCCCTCGAGAATCAGGAAATGACCCTCCATGCGGCTTACCGGCAGATTACTCATTCCCATCACTGCCGGCACTTCCAGGGCTCTGGCCAGTATCGCCACATGGGAGAAGCTGGCGCCACTGGCCGATACCACACCGGCCAGGCGCTCTCGCGGCACCTCGGCAAGCTGCATGGCACTGACCTCCTCGCCGACCAGAATGGTGTTCTCCGGATACTCATCCAGGGTGGAGACCTTCTGCTGCAGATGCATCAGGATACGTCGCCCCAGATCGAGCACATCGGAGGCCCGCTCCCGAAGGTAGACATCCTCCATGTTCTCGAATACCCGGGCATGCTCCTGAAAGGTCTCGCGCAACGCGCCTGGCGCCCAACTCCCCTTTTGAATGCGACGCACGGTATTGCCGATCAGGGAATCACTGCCCAGCATCATCAGCCAGGCATCGAACAGCGCCCGGTCCTCTGCAGGCAGGCTGTCCTCAAAGCGGTCTTCAATCGCCATCAGATCCTGCACCACCGCCGCTACCGCCGTTCTGAACGCATCCTCCTCCTCATCCCGGTCCTTCGCCGGCCGGTCGGGCACCGCTTCCAGATCCGCGGGTGGATAGACTACAACCGCAGTACCCAGGGCGACGCCAGGAGATCCGGGCTGGCCCTGAAGAAACCGCTTCGGCGGCGCCAGATCGCTCTCGGTATCCAGGTTGCCATAGGCCTGGGCGTGGGTAATCGCACCCGCAAGCTGTGCCGCCAGGGTGAACAGAAAGGTAACCTCGTTATCCTCGAAGCTGCGCTGATCGATCTGACGCGCCACCAGCACCCCCAGCACCTTACGGTTCTGAATGATCGGTACGCCTAAAAACCCTTTGTAGGAGGTTTCGCCGGTCTCATGGGCAAACAGGTAGCGCTTGTGATTCGGTGCATCCGCCAGATTGACCGGTTCCGCCCTTTCGCAAACCAGGCCGATGAGCCCCCGATGGTAGGGCAACCTGACCTTGTCGACGGCTTCAGGATGCAATCCGTCCGTCGCCTTCAACACATGATCCCGCCGCTCGAAATCGGTGAGATAGACAGAACAGACATCCGCCTGTATGGCCTGCTTCACATCCTGGACAATGATCGCCAGGGCCTGTTCCAGGTCGGAAGCGGCATTAACCTCTTTTACGATGCGGTGAAGGGTCTCAAGCATGGTCCTGGTAACAATCCCCCGGCAAAGCTGGAGAATGCCTATCTTTGGTTAGTCGCAAACAATCGCCAATCAACTCGAATCCACTCAAACTAAGACCGCAACATCAAAGGTTTTCGCGGAACTTAGCGGTGATTCACGTCCATTTGCAATTTTTTCAGTCAGTCCGACGGAGAGATGGCTTAGCCTCAACGACGATTCTGCCGAAGATAGCTTGTCAGGGAGCGCCCGGGAACCCCCTCGGGATAGAGCAGTGGCGCCAGCTCTTCCAGAGCCTTGGTATACACATTGCGTTTGAAATAGATCACTTCGCGAACAGGATGCCAATACTTTACCCAGCGCCACTCCTCGAACTCCGGGGTTTCGGTGTGGTCCAGGCAGAAGGCATCTTCGCCACAGTTGGTCTTCAGCAGATACCAGATCTGCTTCTGACCGATACAGAGCGGTTCGCTGTGACGGCGGATATAGCGCTCCGGCAGTCGGTATCGCAGCCAGCTGCGCGTGGAGCCGATGATCGAGACCTGGTCGGCATTCAGGCCCACCTCCTCATTCAACTCCCGGTACATCGCCTCTTCAGGGGTTTCGTCCCGCTTTATACCGCCCTGGGGGAACTGCCAGGCATCCTGTCCGGTACGGCGCCCCCAAAACAGGAGACGATCGTCATTACACAGGATGATACCGACATTCGGTCTAAAGCCGTCTGAGTCAATCAATTGATCCGCCAAAATTAGTCAAATTCTTAGGTTATGATTCTTCCATAATCCATGTAGTGCAGCAAGGCAGCAAACTTAAGCCTTTGCAAATCATGGAAATTCCAAAATTGTACACGAATCATATAATTTTCATCGTCGATTGCCAGTAAACATCTCATCTCACAACACCCGGAGTGCACAGGTAAACTTCTGGATGATGTTTAATTAAGCAGGCGACAATACAGGCAAGAATCCGTTAACAACATTTACCGTTTAACCAGGTAAGATAGCCGGACAAACCATCGATAACTCATAGAGTAAACAAGCAGGACAAAATCATGGCATTGGCAATCTTCGACCTGGACAACACCCTGTTGGCCGGTGACTCCGACTACCTATGGGGCCGTTTCCTGGTGGAACAGGGCATTGTGGACGGAGCGCAGTATGAGCGTGAAAACGAACGCTTCTATGAGGACTACAAAGCCGGCAGACTGGACATCCATGAGTTCATGCGCTTTTCACTCAAGCCGCTGCGAACGAACCCTCCGGAGAAACTCAACCAATGGCGCGCGCTCTTCATTGAAGAGAAGATCATCCCGATCATCAGTGAGGAGGCACAGCAACTGGTTGAAAAACACCGCCAGGCCGGGGACCTACTGCTGATCATCACCGCCACCAATGCCTTTGTCACCTCCCCCATCGCCCAGCGCTTCGGCATCGATCACCTGATCGCAACGGAGCCGGAGCAGATCGACGGTCACTACACCGGAGAGGTTGCCGGCACCCCCAGCTTCCGCGAAGGTAAGGTCAGCCGGTTGAACGACTGGTTGGATGAGTTTGAACAGACCATGCAGGGCAGCTGGTTCTACAGTGACTCCCATAATGATCTGCCGCTACTGGAACAGGTAGAGCATCCGGTCGCGGTCGATCCGGACCAGACCCTGGCGGAAGTGGCGAAACAGCGCAACTGGCCGATTCTCCAACTGCACAGCCGATGACCCGGCCCCGGGCCTGTTATAATGCCTGATATAAGGTTGCAACGCGCCTACTGCATTCAACCTGAAGTACGCTGAGCGACGATCCACCTGGGGCCTGGTATCGCAAATCCAATCGGCCCTGGCCGCCGGGAGATAAGGAATTATGTCCAGCAGAGCATTTTTTGCGGTATTCATTGTCTTGGTCCTTGGCATCATCTATGTCATGAAGAGCAGCGACAATCCGCCCCAGACCAGCATCAATCAGACACCAAAAGAGTACATCGAGCTGGTAGAGCAGAGAAAAGCGGCAAGGATTGCCACAGAAAAGGCCCTCAAAGCGGGTAAGCAACGTACCGATGAGGCACTTGAAGCATCCACGGAAAAGAGTCAACGCTGACAGAGTGACCGCTCATCCCCCTGCTCAACCGCCAGGGCAATGGCACTGACAAACTCACCCAGTTCTTCCGCCGAAACCACCTGCAACAGGCGATTGATCAACTGTGGATCCACCTCCGCCTGCACAACCCGGCCGTCCATCAGGCTTACATTGATCCCAGCCTTATCCACATGGGCGACTCCCTGCTGCTCGGCAACCAACTGCTCATTCATCTCCAGCAGGGTTTCGTAACGCGCTTCGATCTTCTCATCCGTCTCATCGTCCAGCTCCTCCGGAACATAGACCAGCCACTCCTCATCATCCCGGGCTGTCTCAATCACCAGCCCCAGCTGTTTCAGATAATCGACAAACTCCTGCCACGGACGTTGATCGAAAAAAACATACTCCAACATGCGCTCTCCAACAGATAATTTTTTGGTGGACTCACAGAATGAGCCTGTTCGAATGTTAGTCTCATAGCCTCCACCGACCTGGAGCACGAACCATGAAACAGAGCCAAATGCTTGCTGCCCTATTCCGCTTTCCCGCCCGACATCTGGCGAGAAAAATTCACAGCAGAACAACAACCATCCCGAGCCGGAAAAAAGTTATCCTGCAGGAGTCCCCGCTGGCTGGCTTCCAATACCATCGCGGACCGGCCATCTGGCCGTTTCTCCAAGTCGGAGAGACGCTCCACCTGAGACGCGAAACAAGCAACCCCCACGACCGTTTCGCCATCGCCGTATGGTTCAAAAACGAGCACCTGGGCTATATCCCAAAGCGGGAAAACCGTACCCTGGCCCGTCTGCTCGACCAGGGTGAACGCCTGGAAGCCACCATCATACGCCTGCTGGATGATGACAACCCCTGGCGCCGGATCCGCTTTCAGGTCACCTGGGTCGGCGAGCGCACCTCTGAATGGGTCTCCTAGGGCCTGTCAACACCAATCATACTGCGTCACAACGAGAGGGGTATTAGCGCGGCTTTCTCGACCCGCCTTGCGACTTGTTGCGAATCCCTTCGATTCCCAGGATCAGCTCCATCTCTTTGGCTGCGTCACCGAGATACTTGGTAATGCCGAAATCCGCCAGCACCAATCGGGTCTTGCCGGTGAAACCACGCCGATAGCCGCCCCAGGGATCGCTACCTGCCCCCACATGCTCCACTTCGATCTCGATCGGCCGGGTGACCCCCCTGAGGGTCAGGTTTCCCTTTAACAGCCCGCTGCCATCCTCACGTTCAAGATAGGAAGTGCTGACAAAGCGGGCCTGGGGGAACTGCTTCACCGCGAGAAAATCCTCATCCCGCAGATGTTTGTCCCGCTCGGCATGGTTCGAATCGATACTCGCCGTCTCCACCAGCACGTTGACGGAAGCCGCCGAGGGATCACCCGTATCGTAGACAAAGTCCCCCGAGAACTTATTGAAACGTCCGGCCAACACACTGTAGCCCAGATGGCTGATTCTGAACTGGATAAAGGCGTGCCCACCCTCTGTATCGATGACATAGGACGAGGCGGCGCTCTGCTGGGCGTAGAAAAACAAAATGGACAATACCGAGATAAACAGTCTGGAATTTCTTTTCATATCATCCTCACACGAAGCTTCACTTTTTTTCCTGCGCTGGAACATGGCCGCCTGTTTGTTCGTGCCGAATCTAAACCAACGACGCTTAATTGTTTAAAACAAGGGGCTTTTTAAAACATAGCTTAGCAGTCAACAATTGATCTGTGCGCCGATAAGAAGCCGGATTCACCCCCCTCAAGTCTGAACAACTTGAGAGATAAATTGTGAACTCCTTCTACTCTATTTTCGAGCCAATTCACACTGCCGCGAGGAAGCGCAAATAGTGTGAATTCCGTCCACTAAAACTGTGACCTCGTGTCTGCATAAAAAGTCCGATTGACCGCCATAGTGAGCAACAACTTTTTAGGGAAAATCTTTTTTCGAGGTCACAAAGGTCATGAACGCAACACGCAAACTCCTTCCGTTGATTTTATTCCCGGCCCTGTTTTCTGCAGATATCAACCTCGCCCAAGCCGCTGATTTCTCCATCTCCAAAGCGATTTGGAGAGATGCAAAGGACAAACTGGTAATCAAAGGTCTGGGAGAGCCCGGTGCACGAGTCAACGCGTTCGTAGCAAATTCAATCCTTCCGGTTGGCTCAGCGACCGTTAACAAGAAAGGCATCTGGCGCATCAGACAGGTTGCTCCTCCGTTCGTACCTTGTGAAGTCGATGTGGTATCCGGCGTGGATGCAGCCAATTTGCTCGTCGCCCGGGCACCAAGCGACTGCTTCGTTGCCGGTGAAGATCCCAATCCCGATCCAGATCCAACTCCGGAAAACACACCACCTGTAATCAGTGGTACCCCCAATACACAGGTAGCCGAAGGCCAGGCCTACAGCTTCCGTCCAAGCGCCAGCGACGCCGATAACGACAGCCTGAGTTTCTCGATTGCCAATAGACCAGCATGGGCCAGCTTCAACAGCGCCACCGGTCAGCTCAGCGGCACTCCGGACATGGACGACGCCGGCACCACCAGTAATATCCGCATCAGCGTCTCTGACGGTACTGACACAGCCTCACTGAGTGCTTTCAGCATCACTGTGACCGATACCAACCGGGCGCCCACCATCAGCGGTTCGCCTGCAACCTCCGTTGCCGAAGGTGGCAGCTACCGGTTTGCACCTTCCGCCAATGATGCGGATGGCGACAGCCTCAGCTTCTCCATCGCGAATCGTCCCTCCTGGGCCAGCTTCAACACCTCCACCGGTGTATTGAGCGGCGCGCCAGGCATGAATGACGAAGGCACCACCAGCAACATCCAGATCAGTGTCTCTGACGGCTCTGCTTCTGCGTCACTGAGTCCCTTCAGCATTAGCGTAACCGGCACCAACCAGGCACCCACCATCAGTGGTTCGCCTGCAACCTCCGTTGCCGAAGGTGGCAGCTACCGGTTTGCACCTTCCGCCAATGACGCGGATGGCGACAGCCTCAGCTTCTCCATCGCCAACCGCCCATCCTGGGCCAGCTTCAACACCTCCACCGGTGTATTGAGCGGCACACCCGGCATGGATGACGAAGGCACCACCAGCAACATCCAGATCAGTGTCTCAGACGGCTCTGCCTCTGCTTCACTGAGCGCCTTCAGCATCACCGTAACCGGCACCAACCAGGCACCCACCATCAGTGGTTCACCTGCAACCTCCGTTGCCGAAGGTGGCAGCTACCGGTTTGCACCTTCCGCCAATGACGCGGATGGCGACAGCCTCAGCTTCTCTATCGCGAATCGTCCCTCCTGGGCCAGCTTCAACACCTCCACCGGCGTCCTCAGCGGCACACCGGGTATGGACGATGCCGGCACCACCAGCAACATTCGCATCAGTGTCTCTGACGGTTCCGACAGCGCTTCATTGAGCGCATTCAGCATCACGGTCTCCAACACCAATCGTGCACCGACCATCAGTGGCACACCGGCGACCAGTCTGGATGAAGGCAGCGCCTACAGCTTCACGCCGACAGCCAGCGATCCCGATGGCGACGCCCTGAGCTTCAGTGTCAGTAATCTGCCAAGCTGGGCCAGCTTCAACTCAAGCACCGGCCAACTGAGCGGCACCCCTGACTCCAACTCAGCCGGCAGCTACTCAAACATCGTGATCAGCGTCTCTGACGGCACTGAGCAGGCAAGTCTGTCACCTTTCGCCATCACAGTTGCCGATGTAGCTGAAGAAGGCGGCACCTTCCAGTTCGCCAGCAACGGCTACGATGTGGAAGAAGGCAGCAGCGTAACCCTGACCGTTACCCGTAACAACGGTAGTGGCGCAGCAACCGTCAACTACGGTACCTACGGCGTCGAAGCCAGACATTCCCAGGACTATACCGGATATGTCTGGACAGCCCTGAACTTCCTTGATGGCGAAACCAGCAAGACCATCAACATCAACACCATGTCTGACACAGCAGACGAGGGTGCGGAGACCTTCGAAGTTCACCTCAACGAGCCAAGCACCGGTTACACCCTGAACAACCCATCCGTCAGTGTTGTCACCATCCATGATGTGGAAGCACCGAACAATGCTCCAGTTATCAGTGGCACACCGGATCAGAGTGTGGTGGTCGGTGACGGATACGTCTTCACACCAACCGCATCCGATGCAGACAACGATAGCTTGACCTTCAGCGTCAGCAACCTGCCAAGCTGGGCCAACTTCAACAGCAGCAACGGCACCCTGAGCGGCACACCGGCAGAAGCGGACGAAGGCAGCTACAACAACATCGTGATCAGCGTATCCGACGGAACTGATAGCGCATCCCTGAGCCCACTGACCCTGGTCGTGGAAGCCTCCCAGACCACACCTACCACTGGTAGTGTCTCACTCAACTGGGTAGCACCTGCCACCAGAACCGATGGTAGCTCACTGGATCTGAGTGAAATCTCCGGCTACAGACTCTACATGGGAACCAGCAACAGCAATCTCTCACCAGTAATGGATGTGGATGACTGCACAATCAGTAACCATGTATTTGAAAATCTGGAAACCGGTACTTACTACTTCGCAATCACAGCGTACGACCTCTCAGGGAATGAAAGTGACCTCTCCAATGTCGTAGCGAAAGACACCATGTAGTAAAGACCAGCGCAAAAGGATTTGCACCGACAACCGATTGGTTGGCACTCAGCACCGGGTTACAGAGACACCATCTGTAACCCGGTGCTTCATTTCAGGCCTGTAAAAACTGGCACTCCCCGAATCGCCCCCTTTAAGAACCTTAAAAGTCCGCAAATGAACGCTAATGGTTGCCAGATATTCGTATTGGTAGGAAAGCTTTATTCAAGCCGCAAATGGCCGGAATTAATACTATTGACCCACTAACTTATATCGATGTGATACTAAGGGGATTAACGTCAGTTGACGCTCTCCAGTCTATCTAGAAATATGAGATACAAAGAGACAACCGAGCAGAAGATAAAGGTTAGAAAAAGTACCACCAAAACAGGATGTAGGGTGGGGCCATGCCCCACCAAACAGGCTCAAAGTAAGCACCAGCCAGATCTATTCTGGCATTCCCTTGCGCAGATTATCAATCTTAGATTGTGAGCCTTTGCCATCGCTTTTACCCTCCAAAATCAAGTGATCCGTAGTTACCAGCAAGATTAAACGTATTTATTCCGTCAGTAGTGTCCCTAGAGGGAGAGGCCTTTCATGCATCTCATTGGCAAATCATAGGGGCACCCCTAATTAGGGATATCAATGAGTTACAGCCGTACTCAATATTACAATTCATATTTTTTCGACAATCCAAAAGAGATTTCTAAATTTAGCGTAGAATGCTGTACTCGCTACATTCAACAACTTTATAGATAAGTGAGGATATGATTAACCTCGGACGGGATAGATTGCTCTGATTGGCTTCGTCTCTTGCCGAATACAGACCACTAACTGAGATAAACAACTTCTGCTAAGCGACCTGAGCAGACGCCCACACATGATCTTTGATGCCAAAACTGGATTCAAAAAATCGTATCCGAAAAAATCAGATCTATGCACAAGGTTAACGATTCAACAGTATCAACCGTTACATGAGGATACTATTTTTCTTGTGATACAGACAAACAACGGTTAAGTTGGCTATTCTACAGGTCGGAAGACCTATACCAGGACAGTGACCAATGCCCGAATTGAACCCAACCCAAAATATGGCTATCTTCTGTGACTTTGAGAATGTTGCATTGGGGGTGCGTGATGCCAACTATGCAGCCTTTAATATTCAGAAAGTTCTTGAGCGTTTATTGCTGAAAGGCAACATCGTTGTAAAAAAAGCCTACTGTGATTGGGATCGCTACAAAGAGTTCAAAGCAACCATGCACGAAGCGGCATTCGAATTGATAGAGATTCCCCACGTGCGCCAGTCAGGCAAGAACTCGGCCGACATCCGGATGGTGGTTGACGCCCTGGACCTATGCTACACCAAGCTTCATCTCGACACTTTCGTCATTATCAGTGGAGATTCTGACTTCTCCCCACTCGTCAGTAAGTTACGCGAAAACAACAAGGTTGTAATTGGTGTCGGCGTCAAGAACTCCACTTCAGACCTACTTACTGCCAACTGCGATGAGTTTATCTTCTATGACGATCTGGTGAGAGATAGCAAGAAGCCCAGCCAAAACCGGCGTAAAAGTACCAGCAAAAAAACCTTTAAAAAGAAAGTCTCAAAGAAGCAACCTAGTGAAGAGGAGCAGAGAAAGCAGGAAGCACTGGACTTGGTTGTCGCCACGGTAGAAGATCTGATTCAGGAACGCGGAGAAAGAGGGAAAGTATGGGGCTCTATGGTCAAGCAAACCTTGAAGCGTCGTAAACCCGGCTTCAGTGAACGATACCATGGCTTCAGCACCTTCAATGCGCTGCTTGAAGAGGCACAGGAAAGGAATTTAGTAATCTTGGAAGCTGATGAAAAATCCGGTGGCTACATGATCAAGAGCGTCACGTAGTCTGAACACAAAGCAGTGAAAATTGATCTACTGAGGAGTACCGGATATTTCTGTCATATATCGCCTGAACGAATCAGTATTGACCCATCCTCCTCAAAAGACTCGCTCTGAATCAACCTTCTCGCTGCATCTTGTATAACTGCTCGGTGATGAGCGACACATCTGATCGGTGCTTCATCCATAACACCAAATTTATCTTCCAATATATTCAACGATACTCTACAGAGCACACGCTCTTTGTTGACATCCGCTGCAACAGTCGCCATTTCTGCCATACTATTCCATGACTCGTACCCTGGAAAATGAATTACTGTATCGTCTGTAATGGTTATTTTTTTGCGGCTAAACTGCATGACGTGGCCTGTTTACTGATACCGCATCATCCAATTGCGGCTAAAGCACCTATGAGAAAAAATGTTGCACCGGGTTGCAATAGGATAAAGCAGTATATTTGCTTTCAACTTTTGTATTCCGAATTTGTGTGTGTCTATACAGTGAAATATGGCTTAATCCTTCGCCATAAACATCGCAATGCAATGATTATAGTTGAAATCATGCCGAATAGCTTTTTATTTTCTCTGGAAATACGCCTTGGCTTATCGGGAAGTTAACCGTCAAACCCCAGTCTCATTCCTTATTTATACATAATTTGGTCAAATAACAATCCAGTGGCTGTATAAAATATCCGATTTGAAATTCAGTATTAAGCTGTATAATGGTGAACACCCTGTAAGATCCTAGTCCTGCCTGTATCGTCTTATATACGCGGTTTCCTCAACAGTTACACCCAAATCGAGCTTCATAGTGTTTTTCAATGAATAGTGGTGAATCACCGCCCTCAAAGGCGGATATATTTTATTTTGTTTGAGGTATTTACAGGTATCTGAAAGGCAAACCGGAACCGTCAAGTGGCTCGACAGTTCAATAGGTTATGGTATTATCTAACGTGAAGCAGGAAGAGACCTGTTTGTTCATTTCTGTTCAATCGTTGGTGAAGGTCATCGCGACCTGGCAGACGGCCAAAAGTTTGAATTTACCGAAACCGCGGGCCAGAAAGGCCCTCAAGCGGAAAATGTCGTACCCATGTAGCCTGTTGTATTAAAACGAACTCTGCCTTATCAGTGGCAGAGTTCTATTCCTAATTTACAATGGCTAGAATCTGTGCTGCCGCATATTGATCAATGTTCATACTAAGACAAAAGGCAAATCAGATTGATAACTCTCTCAGTTTGCGGGCGACCAAGATCGACTACTGAAGAATTTCTGGCCTCCCTCTTTTCAGAATACGGAACTGTTCGTTCCCTCAAGCTAGGGCCTGTTAACACTAATCCTATGCGCCCTGTTGCGCATGAAAAAGCGCCTACCAAGGCGCGAGAAGTGTAGTTTGGTTGTTCCAAATGAGCGACGAGCAACGCCGAGTGGCGCTTTTTCAGGCGCAACCCCACCTATAAATAAAAAAGAGGGTGCTGGGGCTGTTTTCGCGCCCAGCGGCGTTATCATTCGCTCATGTAGCCTGGCTAAACAACAGCGACCTCAATGGAAGCACGGTCCGTGTCGGACCCAATAGAGTAACTAAAGATCGTAGTGGCAGGCGAGATTAGAATAATGGAGAACAGATTCGTTTTCTCTATTGTCCACTTTTTGCCGCCATTTGTCTGAAGCCTTTAGTACCTTGCGACCATTGCGGACGGTCAGTGAATTGGGATTAATGGCAGCAACCGGCACACAGCGGACCAAATTACTGATCTAACTCAATTTCCCCTATTGGCCGATAGCCGCCTGTAGCAACGCAACAATCAATGGTCGTTTTATTCTATTACTCTGCTGCCGAACTACGTATTAGTGTTTATCAATTCCAGAGATAGCTACTAATTACCAGCAATAATAGGCACCCTGCAAATCCACATCGAGGTCTTTGCCATACCCAGACAGGACAGGCAGCGGAGGATATTGATTAATCTCCTAATCAGACGAAAAAGGTAATGTAGACATCAATGAGCCGCTACGCTATTTTCTTAACGGGACAACAGTGACAGGCTATGCCACTGCATGGGTTCAATCCAACCCGAACACCAATACATTTAGCGACTCTTATTTGAATTCATTAACGTTAATTTGCAGACTATTAAAAACTCAAGACTTAACCGCCAACACAATCTGATTGCGCAAAGACTTCAACAGATTCAATCGCTTTTTATCAATCGCTAACCCGTGCGGTTTGGTGTGGTCCGCGTAGATCAAACCAACAGCGCGTTTATTGACCACAATGGGAAAGATCAAAAAGGAACCCGCCTTTGAGATCTTTTTATACCAGTCCGGAATGTCACCCTGAATCTTCTTATCCGTGGCATCTGCAATATAGACATCAACCGCGTTTTTCATGGCGCCATGAAACACATCGACCCGGTACTTGGTGGAGAAATGAAATGCCTTGGTAAAATCATCAGCCGAGTCGCCGAATCCGAGCCGCCCCACCATCTCGCCCTGCTTTGGATTCAGCAACGCCAGGATTACCCGTTTGAAACCGACGGCCCGATACATGGTCTCCAATACAACATTGAAAATTTCCGAGACGCTATGGTCTCCCACCAGCATCCCGGTCACCTCCTGCAGACCATCCATCAGCAGCGCTTCCGTATCCTCTTCACTATGCGCGGCCTGCTCTATACTCTTTTCATCAAGTGTCTGGGTAGACTCATCGAGTATCTGCGTATTGTCCAAACCATCCTGAGTGATTGCGCCGGTTTTTTCCCGCTTTTTTGTACTACCCTTGGCTGGCGTTTCCTGACCGTCCTTGAGTTTTTTGACAAAACTGCTCGACACATCGGTGGCAATGGCCTCGGCCAACTCCTGAAAATCCTCAACCGATTGCTTTGTCAACTTTGCCACTTTCTTACTGCCAAGCTTCAGGCTCTTGGAGTATTTTTTAGTCAGGCTATCCAAAGCGGCCTTATCGTCAGAGCCGTTCTCGACAATCACCTGCATCGCCTCATCGGCAAACAGGGAAACCAATCGACGCTTCTCAGTCCGATTGACCGGCGAATGATCCCCCTGCCAGGATTTCAGACTGTCGGTTAACGGTTTGGGAAAATTCCACTGCTTGGCAATTTCAATACCGATGGTTTCAAAACTGACCCCAAGCACGGTGTGCTGCACCGATACCGGTTCCTTCTTCTCAACTTCGATCAACCGCTCAATCTCTTTTGACTCTTCCGGTAGATAGAAGGCAACCAGTACTTTACCAAGATCACTGAGCAGGCCGGTGAGAAAGTACTCCTCAGCCTCCTGATGATCGATCTCATCCGCCACATTTTGTGCCAGGGTGGCGCGAAACAGTGCCGATGAGACCAACTCCCGGAGATAGTCGGCCTGCTGTTTATTCTCAATATGTTCAAAAAATATCAACGAAGCCGCCAGAGAGCGGATTGCCTGCGTACCAAGTACCACAACCGCTCTGGAGACGGTTCCAATATGGCCGGAGAACCGACCGTAGTAGGCGGAGTTGACCACCTTGAGTATCTTATTGGTTAAAGCAAAATCCTTAACGATCACACCAGCCATCTGATTGACACTGCGATCGCTCACATCCGACATGGCATTGATGCTGCGAACCGATTGGGACAAAGCGGGAAAGTCACTCTTGCGTTTCATCCGCCGCAGCAGAAAATCGACGGTACCGCTCGCCTCCACATCGGATGCCGGCTCCGCTTCAGGCGACTTGAAGATCTGTTTGAAGGCATCCCGCATCTCCTGGGCATCGCTGTAGCGCAGCGCCGGATCCTTCTCCAGGGATTTGAGGATGAAACGGTCGAGTTTTTCATCCACTGCGGAGTTGAACTGGGAGGGCGGCTTGGGTTCCAGCTTGAGAATGGCGTCGATGACGATCTGTTGACTCTGGCCACTGAATACCGGCATACCGGTCAACATCTCGTCCAGAATCAATCCCAAGGCAAAGACATCCGCCTGTGGGCCCACTTCTCCCACCTGAATATACTCGGGAGCCAGATACCTGGGTGTGCCAATCAGCTGTTTGTCAGGACCTTTCGCCTCAGAGAGCAATCTGGCAATACCGAAGTCCATGATCTTCGGCTGTTTATCTTCTACAATGATGATGTTCGACGGTTTCAGATCCCGATGGACGATCCCTGCCTGGTGAGCCTGGCTCATCCCATCCAGCAGACCTTCGAAGATCTTCAACGCCAAAGGGAGCTCCAGTGGCTCACCCTGAATATGGTCCGAGAGCAGTTTACCCTGAGCGTATTCGAAGACCAGAAATGGTGTACCCTGGTGCTCACCCGCTTCATAGATCGAGACGATATTGGGATGCTGCAGCTTACTCATGGTGCGCGCTTCATCGCGGAACGAAGCGTCCTGCAATACCTTATCGAGCAGCTTAATCGCTACCTGGCGCTCCAGCTGACTGTCGTGACAGAGATAGACGGTACCCTGATTACCCGAGCCCAGCTCTTTGCCCACCTGAAAACGCCCGATCTGTTTCAGCCTCATGCACCAATCCCGGAATCAAATGATCCAACCAAACTCTTTAACCTCTGGAGATCATAGCGGCACTCGCCGGAATTTCTTATGGGGCATTCAGAGCATCTCGCCGCAAATGAAACGAATCTCCGCCAATATCCGCGAAATGGTTGATTGGAGCAGCAACGGAGAGTTGCCATTTCCTGCCAGATCGAAAAACTCTAGTCAAAGCGGATTACCAACCCGACACCTGAACAGGCCATGCTCAGCCACCCACCAGCAGGGTTTGCAGTTGCTGCTCGAGTGAGGCCACATCCAGTGAAGGCGGTCCATTCAGATCACCACCGACATGAATACCGAGCAACGAGACCTGTTGCGGCAACTCCCCTAACTGTTCGGCCAGCGCCAGGGCTTCCGATACGCCGAAGCCATGGGAGGATGTGAGTTCCTGACACTGGGCCAACGCTTGCCGACTGATCAGTGACACCTCACCGGCCCTGCCGGTCGATTTCAAAGCATCGATGAGCACCACCTGATCCGCATCCCGCAGGTAGCTCAACAATCCACTGCCTGGACGATCCAGCTTGATCAATTCCCAATCTGCCAGCTGACAGCGCTGCAGGTGATCGATCGCCAGCCAGCCAGCCTGATCCGCACCAAAAGGGGAACCCACACCAATGATTCTGTTCATCCGCGGTTGACGTTCAGCTTGAGGAAATGGGTCGCACAGGAGATGCAGGGGTCATAGTTGCGTATCACCTGCTCGGCTCGCAGCCGCAGCTTTTCATCGGTTTGATCCAGGCCGAATTTCTGCAGCGACAGGGCAATATCCTCTTCTATGCGGCCCTGATTCTGACTGGTCGGCGGTACGATTCGCGCGTAACGCACAATACCCGCATCATCCACGTCATAACGATGCCAGAGGATCCCTCTCGGCGCCTCGGTACAGCCAAAGGCATTCCCCTCCACCGCTTCCACCTCCCGGTAAGGCTGTGTCGGAGTCTGATAATCCTGCAACAAACGGATCGCCTCGAAGATGGCAAAGTAGAGTTCGATTGCACGGGCCACGATACTATGGAACATATTGTGACTGGGGAAACTGATACCGCAGCCTTCCATCAACCGGCGCACCTCGGGCGGCAGCTGATGGAAATTCAGATTCAACCTCGCCAGTGGGCCTGTCAGATAGGCCCGCTCTTCCAGTTCGCAATGCAGGGCGGTCGAATGGGGCGACTGAACCTCCTTGAAGTGGCTGTCGAAATAGCAGATATCGATATCCAGCCCCTGCCCGGAAATCAGCCTTCCCTGACCAATCGCATACTCATCGGGGTCACTCAACGCCACGCTGATGAAGGATTGATCGTCATCGGGAAAACTCAACCCGGCTGTCCAGCCGATCAGCGCCTCGGCTTCCGGCAGAGCCGCCCGCAGCCGTTGCAGCATCATCTCCACCGCAGAGCCATCGGGCGCCCGATAGAAGCCACCCAGCCTGATCCCAACCGGATGTACCGAGCGGCCACCAAACATGGCGATCAGATCATTGCCCAGGGTTTGCAGCTGCAGACCGCGGCGCACCGCGTCCGGGTAGTCTGCCGCCATGGCGATAGCGGATTCGAAACCGAGAAAATCCGGTGCCGCCAGCAGATGCACATGCAGGGCATGACTCTGCAGCCATTCACCGCAATACATCACCCTGCGCATCCTCTGAACCCAGGGATCCGGGGTAAAACCCGAGAGACGCTCGAATGCCTGCACGGCACTCATCTGGTAGGCAACCGGGCAGATCCCGCAGATCCTTGCCACCATGTCGATGACCTGGTTGCGTTCATAGCCTTCGACAAATTTCTCAAACAGTCTGGGGGGCTCGAAGATACGCAGATTGAGCCGCTCGATCTCACCACCGACAATGTCCAGTTCCAGGGCACCCTCTCCCTCGACACGGGTCAATACCGGTACATTGATATGGATATCGCGATGCTCAGCCATCGGTATCACCTCGCAGCCCTTCACTGGCTGCTTTGAAGCCGGCTGCACTGTTGGCAATAAAACGGAAACGTCTCAGTACGGCTTGTGCATCCAGACCAAGTTGTTCAAATCGATCGGAGATGGAACGATCATTGAGCTGCTCTGCCGGCCCGTAACAGCCGTAGCAACCCCGACCGGTTGCCGGACACAGGGCACCGCAACCGGCCAAAGTGACCGGCCCCATACACGGCTCCCCTTGCGTCACCATCGTGCAGATCAGACCTTGACGCTTGCACTCCATGCAGACCGAGTGGACTTCGGCTCTTGGGGCTACCCCTGAGAGCAGATTCCTCAAAGCGCCGATCACCTGAGTGGAGTTGACCGGACACCCCTGAATCTGCAGATCGACTTTGACATGTTTCGAGATGGGATCGGAACTGTTCAGAACTTCGATGTTTTCAGGATTGCTATAGACCGATGCCATCCACTCGTGACGGTTGGCAAAGTTGCCCAGCGCCTGCAAACCGCCACTGGTGGCGCAGGCCCCGATACTCACCAGCAGCTTGCTGTTCTGTCTGACCTGTTGAATCCGTTGAATATCCTCCGGGGTAGAGACACTTCCCTCAACCAGTGAGATATCCACCGCTTGGTCCGGCGAATTCGGTCCTGCTTCAGCGAAATGGACGATATCCACCAGTCCAGGCAGCGCCAGCAGTGGTTCCCCAAGATTCAGTAGCGCCAGCTGGCAGCCATCGCAGGAACTGAATTTGTGTACAGCGAGTTTCGGTTTATCTGTGGCCATAATCGTTGCCCAGCTCTATGGGTTGCTCATAGGGTTTAAGCCATGGAGAGATCAAAAGCCTTTCGCTCCCATTAAATCTGCCAGTTCGGAGTAACAGAATACCGGCCCATCCCGACAGACATATTTGGCCCCGATCTGGCAGTGGCCACACTGTCCGATACCGCACTGCATATTGCGCTCCATACTGAACCAGATCTGGTGATCGGCAATCCCAAGATCCCTCAGATTGGCGATGGCGGCCAACATCATCATTTCCGGTCCACACAACATCGCAATGGTGCGACCATGACGCAGATTGAGCTGCCCGATCAGTTCGGTAACCATTCCCTGCTGACCATGCCACTCACGGGTTACCACATCGGCGGCCAGCAGCACATTGACATCCGGTTCCCTGGCCCAGGTGTCGTATTGCTCACGCCAAATCAGATCATTCGAATGCTTGACCCCTTGCAGGATATGCAGATGACCGAACTGATTGCGTCGCTTCATCAGAAAGCGGATCACCGAAACCAATGGCGCACAACCCAGACCGCCGGTAACCAGCAACACATCGCGTCCCGCCGCATCCGCTACCGGCCAGCCTCTGCCGAACGGCCCGCGTATCCCCACCCGATCGCCCGGCTGCAGATTCGACATCGCTTCAGAGACCCGGCCAACCACCCGTATCGTATGGTCGAAATAGTGGCTGTCCTTGGGATCATTGACGATCGAGATCGGGATCTCTCCGGCGGCGAAATGGGTCACCATGTTGAACTGCCCGGGCGCGAACTCAAACACCTCCTGGGCGGCCGCATCCTCAAACCTCAATCTGAGTGTAAAGATGGTCGGCGATTCCTGAATACGCTCATCGATAACTGCTGTACGGGGCAGATGCAGATCACTCATCGAGACTCCCCTCCCACAGAATAGCGTCGGACTCTTTGGTGAGATCGATGCCCACCGGACACCAGGTGATACAGCGACCGCAACCGGTGCATCCAATCCGCCCCTGCTGCTCCTGCCACCCCGCCAGCTTATGGGTCAGCCACTGACGGTAACGGCTGAGGATATCTCCACGCACCTTGAAACCGCCCATACTGCTGTGACTGGCACTGAAGCAGGAGTCCCACTGACGAACATTTTGTGCCGACAGGCCATCCAATGAGACTTCGTGGTGAGTGTCGTAACAGAAACAGGTGGGACAGACAGCCGTGCAGTTACCACACCCCAGGCAGCGCTCGGCAATCTGCTGCCAATGGGCATGTTCAAGCCGTTGATAGAGACGCATCAGCTCTTCAGCTGATGGCAGTTTGCGCTGCTGCTCCTGCGCCGCCTGTTCTGACTGACGCGCCATCTGCTCCAGCTGTTGAGTTTGCGCTGCGGCCAAATCGATCTGCTGTAGAACAGCCTCTCCCTGGTCACTTCCGGACCAGACCAGAAACCCATCATCAAGTTCTGATAATCCAATATCGACGCCCTGATTGACACTCGGCCCATCACCGGTTGAGGCACAGAAGCAGCTCTCCGCCGAGTGGGCGCAATCGATGCCGATCAACAATAACTGTTCACGTCGCTGTCGATAGTGGGGGTCGGCACCAGCGGCATGCAGAAAGTGCCGGTCCTGGATCGCCAGTGCGGCCAGGTCACAGCCCCTCACCCCCAGCACAGCGGTCGGTTTCAGATCCGGTAGACGGGTTGTAAAACTCAAAGGATCCTTCTGTTCAACCCATAACACTTCATGGGGGGCAAAACAGAGTGGTTTTAACCCTTGCGGTCCATGATTCCAGTCAAACAACCGTTCACCGGCTGTCTGTTGCAGCCGATAGTGACCGGGCTGCTGTTCGTTGGTCAGCCCTTTTACCAATTGCCTGGCGTCGGAGACCTCCATCAACTGGATCGCCCCATCCTTCACAACCGGTCCCAACAGCTGATAACCGGATTTCACAACCCCATCCAGCAACCGCTGAAAGTCGGCGCGGGGCAGAAAGCCCGGTTGTCGTTCAATCTTAGCGCTCTGTTGCACTTTAACAGCCTCACATTCGCGGTGCTGATCACTCAGACCGCTGTTTATTGTTCGGCGCCTGGTAACCTCTGATTGACAGATTATCTTTCAAGGCCATTAAGAAACGCTTCCCGCGATAAAGATCAGCCCCTTATAAACGACAGTGAGTGCCTTATAACTCCTCTGCCTCACTGTGGTCATCCATACCTTCAGAGATCACCCTATCCACACATAGCCTCAATCCCTATCCAGCTGCATTAACAGTAAAGGATCAGGGTAGATCCCAGTACACTCAGGCGATTGATTTGAGGAGCATGTGGAATCAGGCCAGTCGTCATACCCTCAAAAAGCGAATGTCGCTATATAAAAAACTAGCATAAAACCAAGCGGACAATAGGCATCGAAGCGAGTTTTTTTACACTTCCTCAAAGGCATATTTCAATTGTGCTTTGTTCCACAGCATAACCCTAAATTAACTACGGCTTTTGTTGTACAAAAGCATCGATTTTTATCCATAATCTGTAACTGAACAGCCACATGAAAAAGCTCGACATGCCATCTCATAATGAGGTTTCTCAATCCACACAGCGAATCTCCTGTAGCTGCAATTGATCAGTGTATTAATGATTCAACAGTGAGATGATTATTCGGATATGGCTGATGGCATGTTTGGGAATTTCCACCTTAAACAGGCCAACTGACAAGATGACCAGGGAAGCAAGGATCGGTGCCACGAGAGGCTTACCATCGATGGCAACGAGGCCCGTACTGCGGGGGCCATCCACGCAGCCCTGTAGACCTGCATGCAGCCACAAATCACTCCCGCCGCAGCGCTTCAACCGGTAGAAAATCTGCCGCACGACGAGCGGGATAGTAACCGGAAGCCAACCCCACCAGAACCGATACGATCAATCCGGTCAGTACGCCGCCCAATGTCGGCATCAATGGAAACCCGGTTAACAGATCGAGGGTTCCACCAAGCAATAAACCAAACAGTAGACCCGCCATACCACCGGCCAGACTGATCAATACCGCCTCGGCGAGAAACTGAAACAGAATGTGGCGACGATTTGCACCGATCGCCATGCGTACACCAATCTCACGGATTCGTTCCACCACCGCCGTACTCATGATGCCCGCCACACCAATACCGCCGACCAGCAGCGCGGTGGAAGCGGCCACCACCCCCATCGCGGTAATTCCACCCAATATCCGGTCGACGGTTTTCAGATAGGAGGCGAGTGTGATCTTGGTGTATTGGTAGCTGCCCCGGTAGCGCCTCTGCAGCGCCAACCTCAGTTGATCGGCCGCCTGTTCGGCCTTGGCGATGGAGACCGCTTCCGCTTGCAGATAACTGACCTGTTGATTGCCATTCATCTGTTGCACCTGGGTATAGGGCAGCAGGATTCTGTTATTCGCATCCTCGCCCCCATCCGATCCAATGCTTGCGAGCAGATCCCGGCTCTTGTATTCCAACACCCCGATCACCTGATATCGACGTCCCCCGATACGCAGATCCCGACCGATTGGGTTTTCCGATTGAGGATAGAGATCCTGACTCACCGTTTCACCGATCAGAGCCACCGGACGACGGCCCTTGATATCCCCTGGTTGAAAACCGCGCCCCATGGTCAACCGGTCATTGTTGATCCCGGTATAGTTGGCATCCACACCTTTCAACTGGGCACTGCTGTAACGATTGCCGTTTTGCACAATCGGTCGATTGGCAGCGAGCAACACCGGGCTCAAGCGCTTCACTGCGGGGCAACACGCCCCTTTCAACAGTTTCAGGTCGCGGCTATCGATTCCGGAGCTGTCTCTGACCCGCGACTGGGGATCTTTTTCCTTGTAGTCCCGAAACACCCACAGCGATCGTAACCCAAACGTCTCCAGCTCTTTCAGTACAAACTGTTTACCACCGCTGCTCACCGCGCTGACCGTCATCACCGCGGCGATGCCAATGGCAATACCCAAAACACTCAGCAGTGATCTCAAGCGGTTCTGCCACAATGCAATCACCGCCTCGCCGGTCAGCTCGATAAACACCCGCAGCCGGTTCATATCACCATACCATCGTGCAACATGATCACCCGATCCGCCCGCTCACCGATCAATGGATCATGGGTCACCATCACCAGTGTATGTCCTTCGTTATGCAGCTCGTTGAAGAGTTGCATAACCTGATCTCCATTGCGGCTGTCCAACGCACCGGTCGGCTCATCCGCGATCAGCAAGCTGGGGCGATTGACCAGTGCCCGGGCAATGGCGACCCGCTGCTGCTGACCGCCTGAGAGCTGGTTTGGCTGATGCGAGGCCCGATCCAACATAGCGACTCGTTGCAGCGCCTGTGTGGCAAGACTGATACGCTCATCCCGGGCAATGCCCTGATAGAGCAACGGCAGTGCCACATTCTCCAACGCACTCCGATTGGCAATCAGATTGAAGGACTGAAATATAAAACCGATGGCCTGGCCCCGCAGCTCGGCCAAGCGGGAAGACGGCGCACCCGACACTCTCTCCCCGTTCAGCCGGTACTCACCACGGTCCGCCAGATCGAGACAACCGATGATATTCATCAGAGTGCTTTTACCCGATCCGGAGGGCCCCATGATGGCGACAAATTCACCCGCTGAAATGTTCAAGTCGATGCCGCGGATCACGGGCAGCTCGCTGCCGCCCCGCCAATAGGATTTATGCAACGCCTGCATCTGGATCATTGCTCTGTTCTCTCCTGCACAACAATTCCGGACTCCAGTTTGGCGGACTCCAACAGCACCACTTTGTCACCTTCCTGGATACCGGACAGCAACTCCACATGACTATCCCCCTGCAGACCCAGCGCCACCTCCCGGTAACTTAAAAGACCCGCTTCGATCATCCCGACCTGGAACCGCTCCTGATCCTCTTTGAGTGCGGTAAGGGGCAGTTTCAGTACACCCTGACGCTGCGCCACCAGAATCTCCAGGTCCACCTGTTGACCCAACAGCAGTGCCGGCGCAGCCTCACCCGGATCCAACCGCACTTTGAAGGTGTTGAGTCGACGCTCCTGCTCCTGTTCCACGTTGGGTCCGATCCAACTCACTTCCGAGTGCCAGTTTTTTCCGGGGAAGGCATCGGATTTCAAGTCAACCGTCTGACCAAGCTTGATACGCCCACTGTCCACCGCATCCACATGGGCCTCGATCTGCCAACCATCCAGAGCCACCAGGGAGAAAAGCGGGGTGCCCGCCTCAACCCACTGCCCCTTCTCAGTGGATTTCTTCACTACCACCGCATCGAACGGCGCACGGATCACCTGCCACTCCTGGGCCACCTCCGTCAGCAGCAGCTCTGCCTTGGCCACTTGCCAAACCGCAGTAGCGGCCTGCCACTCCAGCTCTGCATCCTCCAGTTGCTCCTCGGTTACAGCACCCTTGGCAACCAGCTTGCTCAGTCGCTGGTAGCGCAGGTCTGCCTCTTTACGTAAAACCGCATGCTGCTGCACAAACGCCTCTGCCCGTTGACGATTGGCGGCCGCAGCACGATTGTCCATCTTCGCCAGTATCTGACCGGCACTGACCCGATCGCCGACACCCGCTTCGACGCCGATCAGCTGACCATCCACCAACGCAGTCAATTCCACCCGGCGATCGTTGATCACCTCACCGGTTACCCGGATCAGCAGTGACAGATCACCCCGCTCGACCTGAACGGTTTCGACCTGCCTGGGTTGATCCCAGAACCCGGCCAGAAACAGACCGAGCGGGAGCAGCAGCATCAACAACCCGGTTGCGATGGATTTCAGTCGCATGAAAAGTCCGCCTAAAAACGGTAAACCGCCCCCACAAAACCACCGGCCAGATTGCGCCCATCGACGATCGGACTGTCACTGATACCATCTCCCAGACGACCGATACCGGCACCACCGACCAAGCGTATCTGTTTGGACCAGGCATACTCCGCCTGAATACCCAGGAAGGGTGTCACGGTGGACTTGGCTGCATAGCTTTCCAGCCCGGCCCCGGTCTCATCGTCATCCACCCCGAAGTAGTAGTCGCTCAATTTACTGCTCTGCCAACTGACACCCACCTCGGGTCTGAACGACCAATCCCCATGTTTCATGGGATAGGCGTAACTGACCACCAGCTCCTGGCCTTTCGAACGGCTGCTGACATCGCTAAGCAGTTGGCCGTTGAGCTCACCCAGATCACTGCCCCACAGAACATCGATACCAACATCGAAACCCGGCTTACGTTGATCCAATCCTTGCAACTCGTCGTTATCGTCCGGATCAATCCCCATGGCGCGAATCCGCCCGACCAGATCGAGTTTAAAATCATCCTGTTTAATCAGGCTGTAGCCCAAACCGCCGAAATTTGAGCTGCCATTGAAGTAAGAGAGACCGGGATTACCCAGATTGGCATGGAAACGCTCCCCCCGATAGGCAATCACCGGTATGGCGGCAAGATAGTTGTCTTCACCGATGAGTGGATTTCGCCCTGCTCCGAGGTTGATACCGGCTGTCCACTCACCCGCTGCAGCGAGGCCGGGTAGCAGTATGCAACCAAAGACAAGCATCCATGGTGCTGCCAGTCTGGATCCATTAACCGCCGACTCTTCGTTTGACATGATGATGCTCCCTGTTATTTTGTTGACATCATCAGGTTAAGAAACAGGCGTGTTAATGTCTGTGATGATATTGTTTGGATATGTATCCTTCTGTAACAATCGTCACAACACCACTGCATCTGGTAACAACAACCCGAAATCGACTTAAACATTGTTTACTCATTCCACTTGAAACGGATTGATGCCAACAAATCACAACGCTCTCAACAGCGGCAGATCAATGGATACCATAGAATACAAACAGACCCTGCAGACCACCTTTGACAACGTCTCAAGCCGATATGACCAAAACAGCTTCTTTGGCATCTCCGCAAAAAGATTGGCAGAACTCTTACCTGCGGCTGAGGGACTGAATGTACTGGATATATCGACAGGCACCGGCAGCGTGGCAATTGAAATCGCTATCAACTATCCGGACGCGCAGATCGAAGCCATCGATCTATCCCGGGAGATGCTCGATATTGCAACTAGAAAAGCCCAGCAGATGGCGCTCACCAATATTCGTTTCATTCAATCCGATGTGGATGAGCTGAGCTACCCGGCAGGCAGATTCGATGTGGTCACCTGTGGCTATGCCATGTTCTTCTACCCGGACATGGAAGCCTCATACAGGGCAATTTGCAAAACCGTCAAGCCGGGTGGCCAGTTAATCTGCTCCTCCTTTACAGACGCGGCCTTCAATCCCCACGCTGAACTGTTTTTGCATCGCCTCAAAACAGAGTATGACGTGTCACCCCCTGGAGAGTTAATAGATCGACTGAAAACCGCTAAAAGTTGGCAGACACTCGTGGAGCGTGCTGATTACACCGATCTGGAGATCATAGAAGAGCCGATTCGCTATCCGGTGACGGTCGATGAGTGGTGGGGGCTGCTCAACAGCGCTGCCTATAAATCACTGCTTGATCGACTCAAGCCTGAACAGCTGGAGGCGTTTAAAAGAGAACATACCGCCGAAGTGACAGCGATCTCAGATAATGGAATGATCGAACTTAATAGCGACACCCTGTTCTGCCGTGTGACGCTTTGAGTTGACTGAGGGTACAAGCTCTACTTGGAGTTATCTTAAGACACTGCTTTACCATCAACTTTGATCGCTTATGATGCGAGCGAGTTGATTTCAACGCATTTGGTGGGGCATGGCCCCACCCTACGCTCTGACATCAATAGTAGGGCGGGGCCATGCCCCATAGACAGGTTAATTTCAGATGCTTTCTCTAGGGACTGTTAACAACTAATCCAATACGCCTGCTGGGCACAAAAACAGCCTAAAAGAGTAGCTCCCCTCGCCCCTTGCGGGAGAGGGGCTGGGGGAGAGGGGGAGAGGGGGAGATAAAAAGCATCTCAGTCTTTATAAGAAATCAAGGCGATAAAAATATAGGATCGATGAGTTTCTTTATTCAGGTAGATAGAACGCTTCGCGTTCACCCTCTCCCCAACCCCTCTCCCATCAAGGGAGAGGGGCTTTTTCTCCTCTCCTTGGCTAATATTGAGTCAACGCAACAGCAGTGACTTAAGAATAAATTTCTTGTCGAATGTTCTTTAGATTTGAAAACGCAAACAACGAGCAATGCTTATGATTATCCGCCCCGTCGAAGCATCTGATTTAGCAGACTGGATCAGTATGCGAAGCCAACTCTGGCCTAAGGATCAGGATCAACACCCAATAGAGCTTGCTGAATACTTTGCCGGCAAATCGATCGATATTGTTGAGACCTTTGTGGTTGAGATCGCCGACCGGGAGCTGGCTGGATTTATCGAGCTTAACATCCGTAACTTTGCCGAAGGCAGCCGGTCATCCCAGGTACCCTATATCGAAGGCTGGTTCGTCAAATCCGGACATCGCGGCGAAGGCTACGGCAAAGCGCTGATGCAGCAAGCGGAATCCTGGGCCGCCAGGCAAGGCTTCAAGGAGATCGCCAGCGATACGGAGAGCCACAACCAGACAAGCATCACCCTGCATAAAAAGCTCGGTTTCATCGAAACCGAAAGGATTGTCTGCTTCCTTAAGTCACTTAAATAATACTCACTACTGAGCTATCATCTCAAATTGAGTGCACGGAGAAGCTGACAATCCCAGCTAAAAAACATCAGGCAAAATCCCCGCATCGCTGGTAACATCTTGCCTGATGTTTTTAACACGGATATTTTTCAGCCGCATCATGACCGATGAAGCTGTGACGGAGTTCGATTTTTCAGCTTGTATTGACTCAATAGTGACCCAATCCACATCAAACTTAAGCCTCTCTTAAAAATGCTTTGATCTACTTGGAAGAGGGCAACTGGTTCACTAACCCATAACAGCGAAAACCCGATAGATTTATTACATACAAATTAGAACCAAAAACAAAAATAACAGTTCGGAATCAGATCCATAAAACACCGAACCCAAGCACGACCAACCAGTGGCATGTCTATAAATCTTCAGTGTGCTAACAGAGCGTCACACTGCTTTGTAATGGAGTGATAAACGAATGAGTGACACCGATCCAACTTATCGACGTTATAACGACGGCGACAACGAACACTACGACTGGAACAGCGATGTGATCAATCAAGGCGAGTCCTACCTCTGCCCGACCTATATCCAGCGCACCCCACCCTGTCAGAACGCCTGCCCGTCCGGTCATGACATTCGTGGCTGGCTGTCGATCGTACGCGGCCTGGACAAGCCACAGACAGACAAGCCCTGGCAGCAATACGCTTTCGAGCGCATGACCCTGGCCAACCCCTTTCCCTCAATCATGGGTCGGGTATGCCCCGCCCCCTGCCAGAGTGGCTGTAACCGCAACACGCTTGACGGCTTTGTCGGCATCAACTCCATCGAGCAGTACATAGGCGACTGGGCACGGGAAAACAATCTCGCTTTCGACAAACCGGAGACGGATTCGGGTAAGCGGGTGGCCATCATCGGAGGAGGCCCTGCCGGATTGGCCGCCGCTCTTTTCCTACGCCGTCTGGGCCACAACTCAACCATCTATGAAGCTCATGATGCGCTGGGAGGACAGATGGTATTCGGCATTCCCGGCTACCGTATTCCGCGAGATGTACTGGAATATGAGATCCAGCGCATCCTCGACCTGGGTGGCATCGATGTGCAACTCAACACACGGGTAGGTGACAACGTAAGAGTCGAAACCCTGGAGCGCGACTACGACGCCATCTTCTGGAGCGTTGGCACGATCATCGGCAAACCACTGCGTGTCGAAGGTGGCGAGGCCCCCAACTGCGTCGATGGCATGACCTTCCTCAGGTCCTTCAACGATGGTTCTCTGAAATACCTCGATGGTCGCATCCTGGTGATCGGCGGTGGTGATACCGCCATGGACGTGGCGGCGGTTGCGAAACGCATTGGAGAGGTGGCCGAACTCGACCAACCCGAACGCCCGGAGGCGGTGTTTGATGGATCGGGTTCCCAGCGGGAAGATCGGGCAGCGTTGCGCACCGACTCCGACTGCTGGCTGGTCTACCGTCGCCCGATCGAAAAGGCTCCCTGTACCAAGCATGAACTGGAGGCCTGTATCACTGAAGGTGTGGAGATCCACGACAGTCTGGCTCCCCTTGAGGTGGTGCTGGATGAGCAGGGCCGTGCCTCTGCTCTGAAGGTCCAACCGGTGGATTGGTCGAGCGGCAAAATGGCAGCCAATGGAGAACCCTTCGAGATCGAGTGCGCCCTGATCGTCGCCGCCACCGGACAGACCGGTGACTACGACGGCATCGACGGGATCGCCAACCAGTGGAATCAGATCGATGCGGATCGAAGCATGCAGGTGAAAGGCCAACAGGGTCACTTCGTCGCCGGTGACGCCATCGATCCCCACCTGCTGACCACCGCGATTGGGCAGGCCTCGGTGGCCGTCCAGGGAATCGACAAATATCTCAGCGGTCAGTCGCTTGATGACCGCCCCAAAGTGGAAGGTCATCACTTCAACCTGCTGCAGGAGCTGGATGAAAAATCCCTGTCGCCGGATGAGTACAGGCATGGCTCGACCTGGGGCACCAGCAGTGCCAAATGGTCTGTACACAATTTTGAGAACCGGGCCGAAGCAGACGTGATCAATAGCAAATCCCTCTACACCGGTCACTTCGACTATGAGACGGTCAATGCCCGGGATGAGATGGATATCAACGTCTCCAACGTGTTGGGCAGTATGATCGAGCGCTTTAATGGCCTTACCCAGGAGTCAGCGATCAGCGAAGCCAAACGCTGCATGAGCTGCGGTTTCTGCTTCGAGTGTGACAACTGCGTCATCTACTGTCCTCAGGATGCGGTCACCCGGGTGAAAAAGGATCAGCGCGTCATGGGACGCTATGTGGAGACCGACTATGCCAAGTGTGTCGGTTGCCATATCTGTAAAGAGGTCTGTCCCACCGGTTACATCGAGATGGGGCTGGGGCAGTACTGACGGAGACTGATCACATCGACGACCTCTCTGCTCAACGTCAACCACCACACGCAGGCCCGGCGCGAGTCGGGTCTGTGTTTTCAGGTTCCAGGGCCTGTTAACACGAATCCAATCGGCCCCAGGCTCAATCCTGGGATAGCGGCCAGCTGATCATAAAACGGGCACCACCGGCGGCCGCGTCTTCGACCCAGGCCTGTCCACCATGCCAGCGGGCAATCTGCTGCACGATGGCCAATCCCAATCCCACACCACCTGACTCCCGATCACGCGCCGTATCGAGTCGTGCAAAGGGCTCAAAGATACGCTGGCGCTCTTTTTCAGGCACACCACTGCCATCATCCTCAACTACAATGATCGCCTGCCCCTGTTGACAGTCGGCTGATACAATCAGACGCTGTCGGGCATGACGCTGTCCGTTTCTGAGAAGATTCTTGACGGCCCGACCCATCAACTTGGAATCAACACTGACCTGTAAATGCGTGTTGATCGCATCAGTGACCAGTTCAGGTTTGATCCCGTCATAGTCATCCTCGGTCTCGATCAGTAGCGCCTCCAACCAATCCTGCAAATAGACGGTATCCATCACCAGTTCCGGGCGCTCCCGGTCGAGCCGTGAATAACTCAGGGATTCACTGACCAACTCTTCCAGTTCCAGGATATCTTTGCGCATCGCCGTGATGTGCCGTTCTCTGTCCTCTTCACCCAGCGGATCTTCCAGCATATCGATGCGAAAGCGCAGCCGGGCAATCGGCGTACGCAGCTCGTGGGAGACGGCACCGGTCAAATCCCGATGGGATTGAATCAACTTCTGAATCCGCCGGGCCATGCCATTGAACGTCTCTGCCAGCGGTTTCAATGCAGCGCCGTTACTGACGATCAGGCGGGTGTTCAGATCGCCGGCCCCCAGTCGCGTCACACCCTGGTCGAATCGACTCAACTCCCGCCATACGGGACGAACCCAGAGATAGACCGCCAGGGCAACCAGCAGGGCAAACAGGATCAACAGAATGGTATTGAAGTTGCGCAACACAAACGGTGCTTCATAAGGACCAGCACGGAACACCAGATCGGAGTCATGCACTCTTGCATAATAGGTATCCCGGCTCTCCTCATAGCCAAGTACCACAACTTTCCCCGCCTCGATATCAGCGAGGCGATCCGCCGGCAGCGAGGGGTCATCCAGGGGCAGCAGTTTCAAGGGCATTTTGAATCGCTTCCCCAGGGTCTGCAGTATCTGCGGCCACTCCTCCCTCTGCCGATCCAGAAACAGTTCACCGATCAGCTGAACAATGCCTTCAACCTCCTCAACCTCCCGCTGTTCCCGGCTCTTGCCCAGGGCCAGCATCAGATAGCGATCCGAGCCGGGTATCTGTTTGTAGAAGCGGGTCAGATTGTCATCGTCGGTAAAAACGAACTTTCCCAGCGCCAGCGAGGAGAGCTCATCATCGTTGAGTGGTAACTGATCATGCTCCATCAACGCCAGACCGCTTTTGAAATTGGCTTTCAACTCTTTCACGGTCTGCGGCCACTCACTCTGCGGCTGGCTCAACAGGCGATCCTCGACCAGACCGAACACACCGAACATCGAGCGCTCGTAATAGTCCCGAATGGTGCCTTTCAGCGCCATTTCCGGTAACCAGACGATGCCCAGCACAAACAGTGCGCCGGTAATGAACAGAATGCCGTAGAGTGTAATGAACAGGCGCGCCATGCTCAGTCCCAGGCGTCCGGCACAAACAGATAACCCCGCCCACGCACCGTCTTGATGCGAAAGGGCCGATGGGCGTTGTCGTTGAGCTTTCTTCTCAACCTCGAGATACCGATATCCACCGACCGGTCGAGGCCGTCATAGGCAAAGCCACGCAGTGTCTTCAAGGCTTTGTCCCGATCCACCACCTGACCCGCCGTAGAGGCCAGCAGCCAGAGCAGATCGAACTCACCGGTGGATAGCTCGATGGTCTCGCCATTCAGCGACAGGGTTCTGCCTCGTGCATCGATCTGCAACTTGCCGAAAGCGAGCTGATCCCCCTGGGCATCCGGCGCAGTGGAACCAATCGCACGATAGCGTCGTAACAGGGAACGCAGACGAGCCAGCAGAACCCGGGGTTCCACCGGTTTGGTGAGATAGTCGTCCGCCCCCAGCTCGAGACCCACAACCTCATCCACATCCTCATCCCGTGCGGTAAACATCGCGATCGGGCCGCCGAAGTCGGATCGGATCTCACGACAGATCTCCAAACCATCCTTACCGGGCAGGTTCAGATCCAGCACCAGGATATCCGGCTTGAGTGAACTTACCCGTTCATTCGCCCGGTCACCGCGATGCTCCAGATGCACTTCGAACTCATAACGCTGCAGATACTCCTGTACCAATCCGGCAAGCTGTATATCATCTTCCACCAGCAGCACCCTGGGAGGTCCGGCAGTCATGTTCCCATCATTCATCAATCCTCTCCCATTGACACTCCTGACCATAGCATGCCCACAGCAGAAAGGGTGTTACGCTGGGTATTCGACTGTAACACAGTGTAACAAGCGAAAACCGCCGGTCTGAAAACACCAATTTGGCCAACCCATGACGTTGATCTGGCGATCAACAAAAAAACGGCTAAAACTAAAAGCATGGATGGAATCAACAAGCGGAAGCAGCAACAGAATGGCGATAACAAACCTCAGCAGCTGCCGGTTATCTGTTCGGTATGAGAAACACTTTCTGGACAGTCTCAGTTTCGGCCCGGGTGTACGAAGCTAGACGATTGCCGCATACTAAGAGCTGTCAACACGAAACCAATACGCCCTGCTGGGACTGTTTTTGTCCTCAGCAAGGCAGGGTAAGTGTGGTGTAGCCAGTCACCGTGAGCGAGTGATAACGCCGCTGGGCACAAAAAAAAGAGCCCGTCCCGAATGGTGCAGACTATTTGGTGGGGCCCTGCCCCACCAAAAAACCTTTGATAGACGAGTGCGCCGTCTCATACAATCTGGGGTGTTCAACATCTGGAGCTGGGGAGATTTTGACAAAATGATAACCGCTGCACCCATTACCACAACCATCGTGTTAGCAGTCAGGTCCGAGCCCTGACATAATAGGCCGCTATCTACTCCGCCTGACGGGTTGAACTAAATCTCGTGACAGATCAGATTCACTACGAACATCCTCTGAATGAAAGGATCCGTACCTTTCTTCGATTGGAGCACCTGTTCATGCAGGTCGACCACTTTCGTCCGCTGGCCGACATCTGGAGCAACCGGGCTGCGATTGAGGGCTTGCTGAGCATCATGAGCGTATTCGGTCGCTCCGACCTCAAAACTGAGATCCTCAAGGAGCTGGAGCGTCATGTCAGCAATCTTGAGAGGGTGCGTCAACAGCCCGGTGTCAACATGGAGGCCCTGGGGCTGGTGCTGGACGATCTGGAGCAGGCGATCCATCAGGTCTACCGCATGGATGGACAGATCGCCCGCAATCTGCGCAACAATGAGTTTCTGACCTCCATCATGCAACGCAGCAGCATCCCCGGAGGAGGCTGTAATTTTGATCTGCCCCAATATCATCGCTGGCTCAACCAGCCCCATGAAGTACGTCAGGATCAAATGAGTGAATGGATGCATGAACTGCATCCGGTGCGGGAGGCGGTTGTTCTGCTGCTCAATCTGGTTCGCGGCAGCAACCTGCCCAGCGAGGAGATGGCCCATCAGGGCTTCTTCCAGAAAACCCTGGAGCCCTCGTCACCGGCCCAGCTGGTACGGGTCAGCCTGCCACGACACACCAATGTCTTCACCGAGATCAGCGGCAACAAGCACCGCTTCAGCATCCGCTTTCTGGAGTCCATAGACACGGGAAAACCGACCCAATCCAAACAGGACATCCCTTTTCAACTGACCACCTGTATCTTCTGATGGAAAAAACCGCCCCGACTACAGTCCCCTGCCCGAACTGCGGAAAGTCGGTTCTCTGGCAACAGAACTCGAAGTGGAAACCCTTCTGCAGTGAACGCTGCCGGCTGATTGATCTGGGGGACTGGCTGGATGAGAACCACCGAATCTCAGAGCCCCTTAACGGTCAACTCGAAGAAGAACCCTTCGACTGAGCCTCACCTTTCAATCCGCTTGAGACTTTTTTACAGACCTTGAGCACTTCCTGATACCAGCCTGCCGCCTGTTTATTGGCATGGGACCAGGGTTCAATCAGGGTTTTCATCTGGCTGCAGTACCATTGAGCCTGGTGCAGCTGCTGGCCTTTTATCAAGCGTTCAGTCTGTCGGATGTGGTGGTGATAGGCGGTTTCGACCCGCCTGAACTCCAGTTTCGTCGTCAGCTGTTCCCGCACACTGTCGCTCACCGGAGTCAACAGCCGGTCCTCTTTCAACAGCCAGCTGATCTCGTTTGACAGCCGGGAGAACTGCTCCAGTCGCGCTGTTTCGAGCAGTCGCTCCTCACTCTCAGGCTTGACCTGACCGATTGCCTGCTCCGCAGTCTGGATCATCTGCCCGATGCCTTCATATTTTGGATGCATCTTCTGCAGAGCCAGTAAACGGGCATGAATGTCCCGGCGCAGCAGGGTTTCCGCCTCAGCAGGTATGGGCAATCCGGGCATGCGCCCGATCAGCGCCTCGATTTCAGTTACCCGGTTGAGAATACGCTGTACCTTCTGATTACGCTCTTCAACAAAGTCGTTATAACGCTGAATGATGCTTGCCAGCACCAAGGTGAGGACTAACA